>DASSSJ010000049.1:0-2401 GCA_035708485.1 Anaeromyxobacter sp.
GCTGGTCGGCGGCGTGGCCGTCATCAACGTCGGCGCGGCGACCGAGACCGAGATGAAGGAAAAGAAGGCCCGGGTCGAGGACGCGCTCCACGCGACCCGCGCGGCCGTCGAGGAGGGCATCGTCCCCGGCGGCGGCGTCGCGTACCTGCGCTGCCTCAAGGCGGTGGAGAAGGTCCAGGTGGAGGAGGGCGAGAAGTTCGGCGTGGACATCGTGCGCCGATCGCTCGAGGAGCCGCTCCGCCAGATCGCCGGCAACGGCGGCTACGAGGCGTCGATCGTCGTGAACAAGGTGAAGGAGTCGAAGGAGGTCCCCTTCGGCTTCAACGCCCAGAGCGGCGAGTACGAGGACCTCGTGAAGGCCGGCGTGATCGACCCGACCAAGGTCTCGCGCACGGCGCTCCAGAACGCGTCCTCGGTCGCGTCCCTCATGCTCACCACCATGGCCCTCGTCGCGGAGAAGCCGAAGGAGGAGGCTCCGGTCGGCGGCGCCGGCGGCGGCATGGGCGGGATGGGCGGCATGGGCGGGATGATGTAGCCGTCCCCACGCTCCTCGCGTGAACGGGCCGCCGGGCGATCCCCGGCGGCCCTTCTCTCTTCCCGGGTCCGTCAGCCCGCGGCGGGGAAGAGCGCCTCGACGAGGCGCGCGACCGCGGCGACCACCTCGCCCGGGAACGCCAGCACCGGCAGGGCGAGGGCGAGCCCCGCCGCGAACGCCCACAGGCGCGGGTGGCGGGTGTCGAGCTGCGTCGCGACGAGCACCGACGCCCCGAACATGAGGAGCGTGAGCGTCCCGCCGACGAGCAGCGCCGCGCCGGCGGAGAGCCCCACGAGCCGCAGCGCGCCCGCGATGGCGACGAGCCCGGCCACGTTGAGGAGGTCCCGTCCGGTCCCCGCCCACCAGGCGCGGTGCTCCTCGCGCCGGAGCCGCAGCCCGAGCTCCTGCACCAGCAGGAACGCCACCACCGCGGCGAGGTACGCCGCCCCGGCGAGCAGCCGGCCCGTAGCGCCCCTGGGCTCCAGCGTCCACACGCGAGCGGATGGTAGCCGCTCCAGGCGCGCCCGCCCACCGCCGCGCGGCCGCAGGGGCGCGCGCCGACCGGCGACCGCCCCGCTTGTCGCGGCCCGCGCGAACGTGCGAGAACGCCGCACTCGTGATCCGCTTCGACGCCATCTCCAAGCAGCACGGCCGGCAGATCCTCTTCGTCGAGGCCTCCGCCGTGGTCCACCGCGGCGAGAAGGTCGGGCTCGTCGGCCCGAACGGCGCGGGCAAGTCCACCCTCTTCCGGCTCGTCACGCGCGAGGAGGAGCCCGACGAGGGGCAGGTCTCGATCGACCGCGGCGTCACGATCGGCCACTTCTCGCAGGACGTCGGCGAGATGTCCGGCCGGAGCGCGCTCGCGGAGACGATGGACGGGGCGGGTCCGGTCTCGGCGGTCGCGGCCGAGCTGCACGAGCTCGAGCACGCCCTCGCCGACCCCGCCCGCGCGGGCGAGCTGGAGACCCTCGTCGAGCGGTTCGGGCACGTCCAGGCCCGCTTCGACGAGCTGGGCGGCTACGCGCTCGAGGCGCGCGCCCGCGAGATCCTCGCCGGGCTCGGCTTCACGCAGGAGATGATGGACGGCGACGTCGGCGCCCTCTCCGGCGGGTGGAAGATGCGCGTCGCGCTCGCGCGCATCCTGCTCATGCGGCCGGACGCGATGCTCCTCGACGAGCCGTCGAACCACCTCGACCTCGAGTCGATCATCTGGCTCGAGGAGTTCCTGCGCTCCTACGACGGCGCGATCCTGATGACCTCGCACGACAAGGAGTTCATGAACCGCGTCGTGCGCAAGATCGTCGAGATCGACGGCGGCGAGCTGACCACGTACTCGGGCGACTGGGACTTCTACGAGCGCGAGCGGGCGATCGCCGACGCCCACCAGCAGGCCCGCTTCGACCGCCAGCAGGCGATGCTCAAGAAGGAGCTCGCCTTCATCGAGCGCTTCAAGGCGCGCGCCTCGCACGCCGCCCAGGTCCAGTCGCGCGTGAAGAAGCTCGAGAAGATCGAGAAGGTCGAGCCGCCCAAGGTCCGCCGCACCGTGGACTTCGAGTTCCGCGGCGCGCCACGCTCCGGCGAGGACGTGGCGAGGCTGGCCGGCGTCTCCAAGCGCTTCGGCGGCCGCGCCGTCCACGAGCGGCTCGACCTGCTCGTGCGCCGCGGCGAGCGCTGGTGCGTGCTCGGCGCGAACGGCGCGGGGAAGTCCACGCTCCTCCGGCTCGTCGCGGGCGAGTCGAGGCCGGACGCGGGCACGGTGACCGTCGGCGGGAGCGTGAAGATGGGCTACTTCGCCCAGCACGCGATGGAGCTCCTCGACCCGACCGAGACCGTCTGGGACACCCTGCAGGCCGCGTTCCCGCGCGC
>DASSSJ010000050.1:0-16085 GCA_035708485.1 Anaeromyxobacter sp.
CGGCGCCTTCATCGACCTCGGCGGCATCGACGGCCTGCTCCACGTCACGGACATGAGCTGGGGCCGCATCGGGCACCCGTCGGAGATGTTCGAGGTCGGCCAGGAGGTCCGCGTCGTCGTCCTCAAGTTCGACCCCGCCTCGGAGCGCGTCAGCCTCGGCCTCAAGCAGATCCAGGAGGACCCGTGGCACCGCGCCGACGAGAAGTATCCGGTCGGCACGCGCGTGAAGGGCAAGGTCGTCTCGCTCACCGACTACGGCGCGTTCATCGAGCTCGAGCAGGGCGTCGAGGGGCTCGTCCACGTCTCCGAGATGAGCTGGACGAAGCGCGTGAAGCACCCCTCGAAGCTCGTCGAGGTGGGCCAGCAGGTCGAGGCGGTGGTGCTCGACATCGACCCGCGCGCCAAGCGGATCAGCCTCGGCATGAAGCAGATCGAGGCGAACCCCTGGACGCTCCTCGAGGACAAGTACCCCATCGGCTCGGTCATCCGCGGCGAGGTCCGCAACGTCACCGACTTCGGCGTCTTCGTCGGCGTCGAGGAGGGCATCGACGGCCTCGTGCACGTCTCGGACATCTCGTGGACCGAGCGCATCAAGCACCCCGGCGAGAAGTTCAAGAAGGGTGACGTGGTCGAGGCGGTGGTGCTCAACATCGACGTCGAGAACGAGCGCTTCAGCCTCGGCATCAAGCAGATCCAGCCCGATCCCTGGACGACGCTCGCCGAGCGCCACCCGGTGGGCTCGCGCGTGAAGGGCAAGGTCACGAAGGTCACCGACTTCGGCGCCTTCGTGGAGATCGAGCCCGGCATCGAGGGCCTCGTCCACGTGTCCGAGATGAGCTGGACGAAGCGGGTGAAGCACCCCTCGAAGCTCGTCAACGTGGGCGACAAGGTCGAGGCGGTCGTCCTCGACATCGACCCGAAGGCGAAGCGGATCAGCCTCGGCATGAAGCAGATCGAGGCGAACCCCTGGACGCTGCTCGAGGACAAGTACCCCATCGGCTCGGTCATCCGCGGCGAGGTCCGCAACGTCACCGACTTCGGCGTCTTCGTCGGCGTCGAGGAGGGCATCGACGGCCTCGTGCACGTCTCCGACATCTCGTGGACGGAGCGGATCAAGCACCCGGGCGAGAAGTTCAAGAAGGGCGACGTGGTCGAGGCGGTGGTGCTCAACATCGACGTCGAGAACGAGCGGTTCAGCCTCGGCATCAAGCAGGCCCAGCCGGATCCGTGGACGACGCTGTCCGAGCGCCACCCGGTCGGCTCGCGCGTGAAGGGCAAGGTGACGAAGGTCACCGACTTCGGCGCCTTCGTCGAGATCGAGCCCGGCATCGAGGGGCTCGTGCACGTCTCCGAGATGCGCGACGAGCGCGTCGAGAACCCCCGCGACGTCGTGAAGGAGACGGACGAGATCGAGGTGAAGGTCATCGACATGGACCTCCAGGACCGCAAGGTCGCGCTCTCGATCAAGGCCCTCAACCGCGACGGCGGCGAGGACGACTACCGCGAGTACCTGCGCCGCCAGGGCGACGGGCGCGCGCGGCTCGGCGACCTGATGGAGAAGTTCAACCGGCGCAAGTAGAGCACGGCGCACGATACCGGGCCTGCGGCGCGCGTCCTCGCTCGTTGCGCCTGCGGCGTACGGAAGCAGTACGCCTCGGCGCGCCTCGCTGCGGTTGCCCGCCTCGGCTCCGGTCTCGTGCGCCTCTCCCGAAGTTCCGACGGGCGGTCCGCTCCACGCGGGCCGCCCGTTTCCTCGTCGGCTCTCCCCGTTGTCCGTTGCGGGCCCCCGCAGCGCGTGCTTACCTGACCGCACCATGAACCCCAGCGATCCCAACGAGCCCCTTCCCACGACGCCCGTCGGCGAGGGCCAGCCGCAGCCGGCCCCCGGCGCGGGCGAGCCGCCGCGGGCCGCGGCGCCGCCGCCGGCGTGGAGCGCGCCGGCGTGGGGGGCGCCGCCGGGGTGGGGGACCTGGGGCGCGCCGCCGCCCTCGTTCCCGCCGCCGGCGCCGCCGAGGCGCGACCGGCTCGCGATCGGGATCGTCCTCTTCATCTTCGGGGGGCTGTTCCTCGCGTTCTTCGGCTTCCTGCTCCTCGCCTACAGCGTCGTGCGCGGCGAGTCGCCCCACCTCGGCGGGCCGCGCATCGGCGTCGTCCGGGTGAAGGGCGGGATCGGCATGGGCGACGGCGGGGCCGACGGCGAGACCGTGCTCAAGCACCTGAAGAAGTTCGCCGACGACGACGGCATCAAGGCGGTGGTGGTCCGGATCGAGTCGCCGGGCGGCTCGGTCGGGCCGAGCCAGGAGATCCACGACGAGGTCGCGAAGCTCGCGAAGAAGAAGCCGGTGGTCTGCTCGCTCGGGGACGTCGCGGCGTCCGGCGGCTTCTACGTCGCCGTCGCGTGCCCCAAGATCGTCGCCGCGCCGGGGACGCTCACCGGCTCGATCGGCGTGGTCTCGCAGTTCGCCAACGTGAAGGGGCTCGTCGAGCGATTCAGCGTGAAGATGGAGACCATCAAGAGCGGCAAGCTCAAGGACGCCGGCAACCCGTTCCGCGACATGACGCCGGAGGATCGCGCCTACTGGCAGGCCCTCGTCGACCGCGTCTACGGCCAGTTCCTCGCAGCCGTCGCGGAGGGGCGCGGGCTCGACGAGGAGGAGGTCCGCAAGATCGCCGACGGGCGCGTGATCACGGGCGCGGAGGCGAAGGACCTCGGGCTCGTGGACGCGCTCGGGAACTTCTACGACGCGGTCGACGCCGCGAAGGCCGAGGCGAAGCTCTCCGGCGAGCCGCACCTCGTGTACCCGCCCGACGACCGCGCCCGGTTCCTCGAGGACCTCATGGGGAGCGCGGCGGGCGCGGTGGCCGACGCGGTCTCGGCCCGGCTCGCGCGCGAGGCGCGCGCGGCGCAGGCGCCGGGCGTCTACTTCCTCGCGCAGTGAAGGGAGGGCACCGTGGAGCGGCCGATCTGGGCGCCCTGGCGGATGGAGTACATCGCGGGGCCGAAGCCGCCCGGCTGCATCTTCTGCGAGTTCCCGGCCGCGCCGGAGGCGAGCGACCGCGCCAACCTCGTCGTGCACCGCTCCGCGCACTCCTTCACCTGCCTGAACCGGTACCCGTACAACTCGGGCCACGTGATGGTGATCCCCTACGCGCACGTGTCCGACCCGGCCGCGCTCGCCCGCGACGCCTGGGCCGACCTGCAGGACGAGCTCCGCCGCGCGATCGCCGTCCTCCAGGCGACGTACCGGCCCGAGGGGCTGAACGTGGGCATGAACCTCGGCAAGGCGGCGGGCGCCGGCATCGAGCCGCACCTCCACTGGCACGTCGTCCCGCGCTGGGTCGGGGACAACAACTTCATGCCGGTGATCGCCGACCGGCGCGTCGTCCCGGAGGCGCTCGACGCCGCCTGGGAGAAGCTCCGCGCCGGGTTCCAGGCCGCCGCGCCGTGACGGGCCTCTGGATCGCGATCGCCGCCGCGTCGTTCGCGGGGTTCGTCGGCGTGCTGATCGCCGACCGACTCCGCAGGCGGCGCGACGAGGCGCAGGCCTACCTCCGCTCGTTCCGCTCGGTGATCTCCGGCGATCCGGACGCCGCCATCGAGGCGCTCTCGGACGCGGCCCGGCTCGGCACGCCGCAGGCGGTCGAGACCTACCTCGCGCTCGGCGCGCTCTTCCGGCGCACCGGCGATCTCTCCCGGGCGGTCCGGCTCCACCGCAACATGCTGCTCGGCCCGGCGCTCGACCCGGCGCGGCGGGCCGAGGTGGAGCGCGAGCTGGCGGAGGATTACCGCCGCAGCGGCATGCTCGCCGAGGCCGCGGAGATCTACGAGCGGCTCGCCGCGCAGGACCCGGCCGCGGCGGAGGGGCTCCGGGACGTGCGCCTCGACCAGGGGGACGTGGCGGCGGCGATCGAGGTGCAGCGCCGGATGGGGGCGCCGCGCCCGGACCCGGTGCTGGCGCACCTGCTCGCCGCGGGCGCGCGGGCGGCCGCCGCCGCGGATCCCGTTCGCGCGGCCGCGCTCGCCGCCGAGGCGATGGAGGTGGACCCGGCGAGCCCGGACGCGCGCCTCGCCGCGGCGGAGGTGGCGGGGACGCAGGGCGACGTCGGCGGCGCGCTCGAGGCGGTCGAGCAGGCGCTCGACGGCGACGCGCGGGCCGCGACGCTCGCGTGGCCGGCGCTCGCGGCGGTGCGCGACGCGGCCGCCGTCGAGGCGTTCCTGCGCGCCCGGCTCGCGGCGCGCCCGGAGGACGCCGCGCTCCACCTGC
Organism: Anaeromyxobacter sp.; assembly: GCA_035708485.1. Classification (GTDB taxonomy): domain Bacteria; phylum Myxococcota; class Myxococcia; order Myxococcales; family Anaeromyxobacteraceae; genus Anaeromyxobacter. Next base: position 4,266 of record DASSSJ010000050.1, read on the forward strand.
TCCACGGCCGGGCGCTGCACCGGCTCGGCCGCACGCCGGACGCGCTCGCGGCGCTCCGGCTGGCGCTCGAGCGCGACGCGACCGGGGAGGTGACGGTCGCGATGCGCGAGCTCCTCCGCGAGGCGGAGGCGCCGGGGCCGGACGACCTCGCGGCGCGGCACGACCTGCTCGTGACGGCGCTGTTACGACGGGCGCGACCGCTGCGGTGCGGCCGGTGCGGCGCGGACGTCGCGGCGAGGGCGTGGCGGTGCCGCAGGTGCGGGGCGTTCGATCCGTATCCGTGAGCGCGCCGGCCTTCCCGGTCCCGACCCCGGCCTCGACCCCGACCCCGACCTCGACCTCGACGCCGACCTCGCCCCCGACCTCGACCTCCACCCCGGCCCCGCGACCCCGACCGCGACCGCAAGTCCGACCCACCCGCCCGGCCGCCCGCTTGCGCGCCGCCGTGCGGACCGGTATGACGCGGCACCCATGGTCCGAGATCGCGTCATCGAGCTCTTCCGGCAGGCGCTCGCGAAGGGAGCCGCGGAGGGGCGCTGGCCCGCCGCGGACGTCGCCTTCACGGTCGAGTCGCCGCGCGACCCGAAGCACGGCGACTTCGCCGTGAACGCGGCGATGGTCCTCGCCCGGGCGGCGGGGAAGCCGCCGCGCGAGCTCGCCGCGGCGATCGTCGACGCGGTCCGCGGCGTGGACGCCGGACGCGACGTCGCGTCGCTCGAGATCGCCGGGCCGGGGTTCGTCAACGTGCGGCTCGCGCCCGACGTCTGGCTGCGCGCGCTCGAGCGGGCGCTCGCGGTGGGCGCGGACTACGGCCGGACCTCGGTGGGGAAGGGGAAGAAGGTCATCGTCGAGTACGTCTCGGCGAACCCGACGGGCCCCATGCACGTCGGCCACGGGCGGAACGCGGTCGTCGGCGACGGCGTCCAGAGCCTCCTCCGCTGGGCGGGGTTCGACGTCACCCGCGAGTACTACGTCAACGACTACGGCGCCCAGGTGCAGACGCTCGCGCGCTCCGTTCACCTCCGCTACCAGGAGCTGTTCGGGCGCGCGATCACGATGCCGCCGAAGAGCTATCCGGGCGAGTACGTGAAGGACGTCGCCGCCCTGATCCGGGACGCGCACGGCGATCGCTTCCTCGACGCGCCCGAGCAAGAGTGGCTCGCGCTCTTCCGCGACACCGCGGTGCGGTACGTGCTCGGCCTGATCCGGCAGGACCTCGCGGGGATCAACGTCTCGTTCGACGTGTGGTCGTCGGAGAAGGAGCTGTACGAGAGCGGCACGGTGCAGCGCTTCCTCCGCACGCTCGAGGAGAAGGGGCTCGTCTACGTCGGGAAGCTGCCGCCGCCGAAGTCGAAGAAGGGCGCGCAGCCCGTTCCGCAGCAGCGCGATCCCGTGAGGCCCCCCGAGGAAGATCCGCCGGACACCGGCGAGGCCGGCGTCTCCTGGTCCGACGACCTCACGCTCTTTCGCTCCTCCCAGTTCGGCGACGAGGTGGACCGGCCGGTGAAGAAGCCGGACGGCACGCCCACCTACTTCTGCGCGGACATCGCCTACCACTGGGCGAAGCGGCAGCGGGCGGACGCGCTCGTGGACGTCCTCGGCGCGGATCACGGCGGCTACGTGCCGCGGCTCCACGCGGCGCTCCAGGCGCTCGGATACGCGAAGGACGATCTCCACGTCGTCCTCATCCAGATGGTGAACCTCACCCGCGGCGGCGAGGCGGTGAAGATGTCGAAGCGCGCCGGCACGGTCGTGACGCTGCGCGAGCTCGTCGGCGAGGTCGGGCGCGACGCCGCCCGGTTCGTGTTCCTCACCCGCCGCTCGGACGCGCAGCTCGACTTCGACGTGGAGCTCGCCAAGAGGCAGACGCTCGACAACCCCGTCTTCTACGTCCAGTACGGCCACGCCCGGCTCGCCGCGATCGCCCGGAAGGCGGCGGAGGCGGGCGTCCCGGAGCCGGCGTTCGATCTCGACGCGGCGCGGGCGCTCGCGCTCCCGGAGGAGCAGGACCTCGTGCGGCGGATCGCGGCGTTCCCGGACGTCCTCTCCGCGGCCGCGCTCTCGTACGAGCCGCACCGGATCGCCTTCTGGCTCCAGGAGACGATCGCGGCCTTCCACTCGTACTACACGCAGGGGAAGAAGGCGGGCGAGCGCGTCGTCGGCAGCGATCCCCGCAAGACCGCCGCGCGGCTCCTCCTGTGCCGCGCCCTGAAGCAGGTGCTCGCGAACGGCCTCGCGGTGCTGGGCGTCTCGGCGCCGGACCGCATGGAGAGTCCGGAAACTCGCGACCTCGGCGAGGACGCGTAGGATCGGGCGCCATGCGAGATCCGAACCCACGCATCCGCAGCCGCGAGCGGTTCGAGATCTCCCTCGACGGGAGGCAGGTCGCGTCCATCGTGGTCGGCGCGCTCGTGATCCTGGGCGTGGTGTTCGTGCTCGGGCTCAACGTCGGCAAGCAGATCGGGATGCGGCAGGCCGAGCTCGCCGTCGCGCCGGGCGACCTCGACGCGCTCGATCGCGCGCCGGCGGCGCCGCCCGCCGCGAAGGAGCCGCTCACGTTCCACGACCGGCTCACGAAGGAGGCGCCCGCCGCCCCGCCGCCGGCCCCGCCGCCGACCCCGCCCCCGGCCGCGGCCGCGACCCCGCCCCCGGCCGCGACCCCGCCCGCCGAAGCCCCGACGCCGGCACCGGCGCCCGGGCCCGTGGAATCCGCCCCGCCCGCGGAGCCGCCGCCGGACCGCCCCTGGACGGTCCAGCTGGCGGCGGCCCAGGACCGGGCGGAGGCCGAGCGGACCGCGGCGAGGTTCGCGGCCCTGAACCCGCGCATCGAGCAGGCGGACGTCCCGGGCAAGGGGCGCTTCTGGCGGGTCCGGGTCGGCGCGTTCGAGACGCGGGAGGCTGCCGAGCGGTACCTGCGCGACGTCGGGCGCGAGACCGGAGCGAGGGGGTTCGTCACCCCGTCGCGTTGACCTTAGGGTTCCTGCATGAGCTCGTTCGAGAAGCCGACGCGTGTCGAGAAGCCGTGGGGGTACGAGCTCTGGTGGGCGCGCACCGATCGGTACGTGGGCAAGCTCCTCCACGTGAAGGCCGGGGCGCAGCTCTCGCTGCAGTACCACGTGAAGAAGGACGAGACGATCCACCTCTGGAGCGGCGAGATGGTGCTCGTCCTCGGCGGCGCGGGGGCGAGCCTCGTCGAGCACGCCATGCGGCCCGGCGACAGCTACCACGTGCGGCCCGGGACGGTGCACCGGATGCGCGCGATCACGGACTGCGACGTGCTCGAGGTCTCGACTCCCGAGGTCGAGGACGTCGTCCGGCTCGAGGACGACTACGGCCGCTAGGCCGCTCCCCCTCCGGGCCACCGATCGAGGTCCCGCCCAGGCGCGAGAAGCGCGGTTCCCACTTTCTCACGAAGTGTGAAAAGCCCTTCGCACCCGCCCCGGGGCGGACGCACCGCGTCACCGGGCGAGCAGGATCGCGATCCCGGCGGCGACCGCGATCGCCGCGGCGAGGAGGAGCGCCATCTTCCTCGGGTCGGCCTTCAGCTCGCGGACGCCCCGCAGCGCGGGCATCGCGCCCACGCGCACCCACACGGTCGCACGGTCGGAACGGACGAGGTCGTCGTCCGAGAGGAACCCGTGCGTGTACAGGTGGTGGAGGTCGCGCAGGGTCGGCACGACCAGCTCCTCGCCCCGCGCGTTCCGAACGTGGTAGCGCATCACGGCGGCCCCAGCTCCGCGCAGATGGCCTCGGCGACGCGGAGCCCGTCCACCGCCGAGGACACGATCCCGCCGGCGTAGCCCGCGCCCTCGCCGGCCGGGTACACGCCGCGGAGCGCGGGCGACTGGAGGTCCTCGCCCCGGACGAGCCGGCATGGCGAGCTCGTGCGCGTCTCGACGCCGACGAGCACCGCCTCGTCCGTCACGAACCCGCGCATGCGCCGCCCGAAGGTCCTCAGCCCCGCGCGGACGGCCTCCTGGACGCGCTCCGGGTAGAGCTCCGACAGGTCCGCGGGCGTCACGCCGGGGCGGTAGGACGTCTTCGCCGGGGGTGCGCCCGGGCGTCGCGCGAGGTACGCCGCGAGCCGCTGCGCCGGCGCGCGATAGCCGCCGCCGCCGAGCCGGAACGCGGCGCGCTCCCACTTCCGCTGCCAGGCGAGGCCGGCGAGCGGCCCCTCGAACCCCTCCGCCGCGTAGTCCCCGGGAGACACCGCGACGACGATGCCGGCGTTCGCGAGCGGGGACGAGCGGTGCGAGTTGGACATCCCGTTCGTGCAGAGCAGCTCGGGCTCCGTCGGGGTCGGCACGACGACGCCGCCCGGGCACATGCAGAACGAGAACACGCCGCGCGCCTCGCCCGCCACCCTCGGGTTGTCGGCGAGCCGGTAGTCGGCGGGCGGAAGCCCCGGGTGCCGGCGCTCGCCGCCGTACTGGATCCGGTCGATGAGGGCCTGCGGGTGCTCCGCGCGGAACCCCGCGGCGAAGGCCTTCGCCTCGATCGGCCAGCCGCGGGCGGCGAAGAGCTCGAACAGCTCGCGCGCGCTGTTGCCCGGCGCGAGCACGAGCCGGTCCGACTCGAGCGTCCGCCCGTCCGCGAGCCGCAGCCCGCGGAACCGGCCCCCCGCGAGCTCGAGGTCCTGCGCCCGCGCGCTCCACACGAACGTGCAGCCGCCGCGCTCGAGCTCCGACACCATCGCCGAGATCGCGCCGGGGAGGACGTCCGAGCCGACGTGCGGCTTCCCCTCGGCGAGGATCCGCGACGCGTTCCCGAAACGCGCGAAGAGCTCCACGACCGTGCGCACCGCGGGGTGGTGGATCCGGGTGCCGAGCTTCCCGTCCGTGTAGGCGCCGGCGCCGCCCTCGCCGAAGTTCATGTTCGACTCGGGGTCGAGGGCGCCCTCCCGCATGAGCGCTGCGACGTCTCGCCGCCGCGGCGCGACGCGCTTGCCCCGGTCCACCACCGTGGACGGCACGCCGCGCTCGAGCAGCGCCCAGGCGCAGAAGAGCCCGGCGGGCCCGGCGCCGAGGATGATCGGCCGCACCGCGGGCGCCCGGACGCGCGGCGGCGGCGGCGCCGGCGCGGGGACCACCGTCACGTCCGCCGGCGCGCCGGTGACGTCGCCGTCGACCGTGACCTCCAGGTTCACGAGCCAGCGGACGTGCCCCTTCTTGCGCGCGTCGAGCGACCGCCGCACGACGAGCGGATCGCGCACGTGGTCGGGCGCGAGGCGGAGCCGCTCGGCGGCTCGCCGGAGGAGCAGGCCCTCGTCCTCGTCGAGCCAGAGCGGCAGGTTCGTGACCCGGTAGCGCAAGCGGCGGTCCTGCGAAGGAGGCTACGCGGGACGCGGGGGGCCCGGCCAGGGAATGCGAACGGCGCTACGCACCTCGGGTGAGGACCGAGCGAGGCCTCGCCGCGTGCAAACGCCGGAGATCATTCATAGGACTCGCAGGTCCAGCCCCTGGCCCGCGCTTTGCTCGGGGAGGACGTCACCGCGACAGGTGTCGGTTCGTAGCCTCGCGCCGGAGAGAACGCAATGGTGCCGAGCATTCTCGACAACAAGGGAACGAAGATCCTCGCGAAGTCCCTGTTCAAGGAGCTGCGCGGCAACGGGTACTCGACGAACCAGATCCTGAGCCTCTCCACGGAGCTCATCGATCTCGTGACGCAGGACCTGAAGGACGAGCACGCCCAGGCGGCCGAGGCCGCGGCCGCGGCGGCCAACGAGCCGTCGGGCGTCGCGCAGCGCGCCGCGATGTAGTCGCACCGCCAGCCTTCGAGCGCAGCACGGGGACGGCGCCGCCAGGCGTCGTCCCCTTTTCGTTTCGCTCCGTGGTTTCCGTTGACGCTCCATCCTTCGGCGGGTAGGGTAGCCGCCTCTTTTCGCCCCTCTTTCTCGATTCTTGGAGGATTCTCAGGATGGCGCGGATCGCAATCAACGGCTTCGGGCGGATCGGTCGCTGCATCGTGCGGTCGGCCGTCGAGCGCGGGGCGAAGGACCTCGAGTTCGTCTCGATCAACGACATCACCGACACGAAGACCCTCGCGCACCTCCTGAAGTACGACTCCGTCCACGGGACCCTCGCGGCGGAGGTGAAGGCGACCGAGAAGGGGATCGTCGTGGACGGCAGGGAGATCCCGGTGACGGCGGTCAGGTCGCCGGCGGACCTGCCGCACGCCGCGAACAAGGTGGACCTCGTCCTCGAGTGCACCGGCCTCTTCACCGAGCGCGAGAAGGCGGAGGGCCACCTGAAGGCGGGCGCGCCGCGCGTCCTCATCTCCGCGCCGGCGAAGGGGGCGGACATCACCGTCGCCTACGGGATCAACCACCAGCAGCTCGACAAGGCGAAGCACAAGATCATCTCGAACGCGTCCTGCACGACGAACTGCCTCACGCCCGTCGCGAAGGTCCTGCTCGAGTCGTTCGGCATCAAGCGCGGCCTGATGACGACGATCCACTCCTACACGAACGACCAGAACCTGCTCGACCTGCCGCACAAGGACCTGCGCCGCGCCCGCGCGGCCGCGCTCTCGATGATCCCGTCCACCACCGGCGCCGCGAAGGCGGTGGCCGAGGTGATCCCGGCCCTGAAGGGGAAGCTCCACGGCACGGCGGTGCGCGTCCCGACCCCGAACGTGTCGCTCGTCGATCTCACCGTCGAGATGGAGAGGAGCGCCACCGCCGAGGAGATCAACGCCGCGTTCAAGAAGGCCGCCGAGGGCGCCCTGAAGGGCGTGCTCAAGTACTCCGACGCGCCGACCGTCTCGATCGACTACAACCACGACCCCGCCTCGTCGATCTTCGACGCCACGAGCACCTTCGTCATCGACGGCAACTTCGCGAAGGTCTTCGCCTGGTACGACAACGAGTGGGGCTTCTCGAACCGCATGGTCGACGTCGCGACGTTCCTCACGAAGTAGCCATGGCCCTGAAGACCATCGACGCCCTGGACCTCGCGGGGAAGCGCGTCTTCATCCGCGTGGACTTCAACGTCCCGCTCGACGCGCAGGGGCGCGTCACCGACGACGCGCGCATCCGCGCCGCGCTCCCGACGATCCAGCACGCGATCCGGGCGAAGGCGAAGGTGATCCTCGCCTCCCACCTCGGCCGCCCCAAGGGGAAGCCCGAGGACCGCCAGAAGCTCACCCTGGAGCCCGCCGCGGAGCAACTTCAGAAATTGCTCGGGCAGGACGTCATCCTCGCCGACGACTGCGTGGGCGACGGCGTACGGAAGGCCGTGAAGGACATGAAGGAGGGCCAGGTCCTCCTCCTCGAGAACCTCCGCTTCCACCCGGAGGAGGAGAAGAACGACGAGGCCTTCGCGAAGGAGCTCGCCAGCCTCGCCGACGTGTGGGTGAACGACGCGTTCGGCACCGCGCACCGCGCCCACGCCTCCACCGCGGGGATGGCGAGGTTCGTCGGGGAGAAGGCGGCCGGCTTCCTCATCCAGAAGGAGGTCGAGTACCTCGGCAAGGCGCTCGGGAACCCGGCGCGCCCCTTCGTGGCGGTCGTCGGCGGCGCCAAGGTCTCGGACAAGATCAAGGTCCTCGAGAACCTCCTCGCGAAGGCGGACGCGGTCTGCATCGGCGGCGCGATGGCCTACACGTTCCTCGCGGCCCAGGACGTCCCGGTCGGCAAGAGCCTCGTCGAGAGGGACAAGCTCGATCTCGCCCGCCAGATCCTGGACCGCGCGGCGGCGCGGAAGGTCGACCTGCTCCTGCCGGTCGACCACGTCTGCGGCGCGGAGCCGGCGGAGACGGCGAAGCGCGTCGTCGTGAACGATCGCGCCGTCCCGGCCGACCTCATGGGGCTCGACATCGGGCCGAAGACGCTCGACCGCTACCGCCAGCGGATCCTCGCGGCGAAGACGGTCTTCTGGAACGGCCCGATGGGCCTGTTCGAGCAGAAGCCGTGGGCGGAGGGGACCTTCGGCGTCGCCCGCGCGATGGCGGAGAGCCAGGCGGTCACGGTCGTCGGCGGCGGCGACAGCGCGGCGGCGGTCGAGGAGGCGGGGCTCGTCTCGAAGATGAAGCACGTCTCGACCGGCGGCGGGGCCTCGCTCGAGTTCATCGAGGGCCGGACGCTGCCCGGCGTGCAGGTCCTGGAGGAGTAGGCGTGGCCCGGCGCAAGTTCGTGTGCGGCAACTGGAAGATGCACCGGACCGTCGCCGAGGCGGTCGCGCTGGCGCGCGAGGTGGCCGGCGGGCTCGCCCAGGCGTCCGGCGGGAAGGTGCAGGTCGCGATCGCCCCGCCGTTCACCGCGATCCACGCCGTCGCCGGCGCGGTCGCCGGGACCGGGCTCGAGGTCGCCGCGCAGGACGTCCACTGGGAGGCGCAGGGCGCCTTCACCGGCGAGATCTCCGCGGCGATGCTCGCCGAGGCCGGCTGCCGGCACGGCATCGTGGGCCACAGCGAGCGGCGCCAGCTCCTCGGCGAGACCGACGAGGGCGTCCGGAAGAAGGTGGGTGCGCTCCTCGCGGCGAACGTGCTGCCGATCCTCTGCGTCGGCGAGACGCTCCAGGAGCGCGAGGCGGGGAAGACCCTCGCCGTCGTCGAGCGCCAGGTGCGCGGCGCGCTCGCGGGGATCCCGGCGTCGGCGCTCGCGGCCCTCACCGTCGCCTACGAGCCGGTCTGGGCGATCGGCACCGGCAAGACCGCGACCGCGGGGCAGGCGCAGGAGGTCCACGCCGCGATCCGGAAGATCCTGCGCGACCTGGGCGGCGCGGACGCCGGGGAGGCGATCCGCATCCAGTACGGCGGCTCGGTGAAGCCGGACAACGCCGCCGCCCTCATGGCCCAGCCCGACGTCGACGGCGCGCTCGTCGGCGGCGCCAGCCTCAAGGCGGGGGACTTCCTCGCGATCGTGAAAGGCGCGCTCGGCTAGAGGCACCCCCGCCGCCCGCGCGCGCCGCGGCGGGACCGCAACCCACGGCCAGGGACTTCCTCGCCGCCGTCATGAAAGGTGCACCCCGTTGATCACGCTCGTCACCGTCGTCCACGTCGTCGTCTGCATCTTCCTCATCCTCGTGATCCTGCTCCAGGCCGGTAAGGGCGGCGGGATGGGCGCGGCCTTCGGCGGCGGCGGCGCGCAGACCGTGTTCGGTGGCCGCGGCGCCACGACGTTCCTCGGCAAGGTCACGGCCGGCGCGGCGGCGATCTTCATGCTCACGTCGCTCACGCTCGCCTACCAGGCGTCGCGGTCCACGTCCGAGATCGAGCGCGAGGCGGCCGCCCCGGCGGTGCCTCCGCCCGGCGGCCCGCCGCCCGGCGCGCCGGGGCCCGCGGAGAGCCCCGCGCCGCCGCAGCAGGGCTTCGGCGCCCCGCAGCAGACGCCCGCGCCGGCGCCGCAGGCGCCCGGGGCGCCGCAGCCGGCGCACCCCGCGCCCGCCCGGTAGCCGCGCGGCCGCCGCGGCCGGCTTGCGCCAGCGTCGGTGCTTTGCTAGAACCCGTCCCCGCTTCGCCCAGGTGGTGGAACTGGTAGACACACCATCTTGAGGGGGTGGCGCCGTAAGGCGTGCGAGTTCGAATCTCGCCCTGGGCACTTCGAGACGGGGATCCGGCGCGGCCGGGTCCCCGTCTCGCGTTTCGGGCGGCCTCACGCCCCCTCGAGCAGCGCGCGCTTCTCCTCCTTGTCCTTCCAGGCGTCCGCGTCGGGGAGGGGGTCCTTCTTCTCCGTGATGTTCGGCCACCGGGTGGAGAGGTCCTTGTTGATCTGCACGTACTCGGTCCACTTGGCCGGCAGGCTCTCCTCCGGGAAGATCGCCTTCGTGGGGCAGGCCGGCTCGCAGGCGCCGCAGTCGATGCACTCGTCGGGGTGGATCACGAGGAAGTTGGGGCCCTCGTAGAAGCAGTCCACCGGACACACCTCGACGCAGTCGGTGTACTTGCACTTGATGCAGGGGTCGGCGACGACGTAGGCCATGGCTCCTCCGGGCGCCCTCGCGCAGCGCAGACGTGGCGGCGCGCCGAGCGCTCCGCAACGCCCCTCGCGAGACGTTCACTTCTCGTAGTAGTCGAGCCCGAGGTGCGTGATGAGCTCCTCGCCCGCGACGTGGCGCAGCGTGTTCTTGAGCTTCGTGAGCTGGATGAAGAGGTCGTGCTCCGGGTAGAGCCCCTCTCCGACCATCGGGCTCTTGAAGTAGAAGGACAGCCACTCCTGGATGCCGGAGAGCCCGGCGCGCTGCGCGAGGTCGAGGAAGAGCGCGACGTCGAGCGCGACCGGAGCGGCGAGGATCGAGTCCCGGCAGAGGAAGTTCACCTTGATCTGCATCGGGTAGCCGAGCCAGCCGACGATGTCGATCGCGTCCCACCCCTCCTTGTTGTCGCCGCGCGGCCGGTAGTAGTTGATCTGCACCTTGTGGTCGATGCGGCCGTACAGGTCGGGGTAGAGGTCCGGCTGCAGGATGTGCTCGAGCACCGAGAGCTTGGAGACCTCCTTCGTCTTGAAGCTCCCCGGATCGTCGAGCACCTCGCCGTCGCGGTTCCCGAGGATGTTGGTGGAGAACCAGCCGTCGAGGCCGAGCATGCGCGCCTTGAGCATCGGCGCGAGCACGGTCTTCATGAGCGTCTGGCCGGTCTTGAAGTCCTTGCCGGCGACGGCGACGCCGCGCTTCCGCGCGAGCTCCTCCAGGGCCGGCACGTCCACCGTCAGGTTCGGCGCGCCGTTCGCGAACGGGATCCCCTCCTGGAGGGCGGCCCAGGCGTAGACCATCGAGGGCGCGATCGCGGGGTCGTTCGCCGCCATCGCCGCCTCGAACTTGCGGATCTCGGCGTGGACGGCGGACGGCTGGAGGTAGACCTCCGTCGACGCGCACCACACCATCACGCCGCGCGCGCAGCCGTTCTCCTTCAGGAAGCGCCGGATGTCGTCCCGCAGCGCCTCGCCGAGGTCGCGCTTCGTCGGCGCCTTCTTCACGTTCGGCCCGTCGAGCCGCCGCACGTGCTCGGGCGAGAAGACCGCCGGCATCGGCTTCACCGCCTGGAGCGGCTCGCGCAGCCGATCGACGAGGTCCTGATCGAGCACCTTCGCGTGGCACGCGGACGCGTACGCGTCGTCCGGGAACACGTCCCACGCGCCGAAGCGCAGATCGTCGAGGCTCGCGAGCGGGACGAGCTCCTTGATCCTCGGCGAACGCTTCTCCGTCCGCTTGCCGAGCCGGACGGACGCGAGCTGGGTCAGCGATCCGATCGGCTTCGCCATCCCGCGCCGTACCGCCTCGACGCCGGCGATGAGCGTCGTCGCGACGGCGCCGAGGCCGGGGAGGAGGACCGCGAGACGGCCCTCGGCGGGCGCGATGCTACGAGGCTTCTTCACGTTGGACCCTCCGTTCGAGCAACCCACAACCTTGGGGCCGCCTGCGTCGCGGCAAGGGGCCCGCGGACGAAGGTCAGGCGAATTGGCGGCCCCGAGCCCCGAAAGGTACGATGAATCGCGATGGAGGACGAGAAGCGAAGCGATCGGCGCGTCGGAGCCGAGCTCAGGCTACGCCTCGCGTACGAGTCGGTGGACGAGTTCATCGAGCGATACGCGACCAACGTGTCGCGCGGCGGCATCTTCGTCCGGACGCGGGATCCGAGCCCCCCCGGGACCGAGCTTCGCATCGACATCGCGCTCGAGCGTGGCGACGAGGTGATCCGGGGCCGGGGGATCGTGCGCTGGACGACCCCGCCCTCCGCCCCCGGCGAGCCGGCGCACGAGCCGGGGATGGGCGTCAAGTTCACCGAGCTCACGCCGGAGAGCCGCGCGCTGGTCGACCTCGTCGTCGCGACGCTGGGCGGCGGCGCGCGCAGCGAGGAGCCGCCCATCCCGGAGGACGTGGATCT
>DASSSJ010000051.1:0-20499 GCA_035708485.1 Anaeromyxobacter sp.
GGCGGAGTGGGAGCTCATCCCGGCGCCCCGGGCCGCGGTGGCGCAGGGCGCGGCCCCGCCCGCCGCGCGGGCGAGCGCGACCCCGACCGCGGCTGCGAGCCCGACCGCGGCTGCGACCCCGACCGCGGCTGCGACCCCGACCGCGGCCCCGTCCCCGACCGCGACCGCGACCCCGACCCCGACCGCGACCCCGACCCCGACCCCGACCCCGACCGCGACCCCGACCCCGACCGCGACCGCGACCCCCACCGCGACCCCGACCCCGACCCCGACCGCAGCCCCGCCCGCGACCTCCGCCCCGGCGGCGAGCGCGAGCGCTCCACCCGCGGACGCTCCGGCCGACCCGTCCGCGCTCACCGCCGCGCCGGCCGGACCGCCGCTCGCCGATGCGGGACCCGTGCTCCTCTCCCGCGTGGCCCGCCCCGGCGGCCGCGCCCTCGAGCGGCTGATCGAGCCCTCCGGGGAGATCGTCGAGCACGAGGTGAACGCGGCGGGAACCGTCCTGTCCTGCCGGACGGTCGGCTCGCTCGGGCGGCTGCGCGTGATCTCGCAGCAGCCCGCCGCGGGCGGCGAGTTCCTGCAGGTCGTGCGCGACGCGTCCGGCGCGCTCGTGCAGTTCGTCGTCGCGCCGGACGGGGAGCCGCGCGCCGTCGCGCTGCTCGCGCCGGCGCCGCCGTGAAGGCGAGCGAAGCCGGGCGGGCGCCGCCCCCGGCCGCTACCGCCGCGGGCGGCGCGGCGTGCGCGCCGCGCGCGCCCGCGCCGCCCGGCGCGCGCGCGGCACGACCGCGTCGGCCTCGATCTCGACGATCATCGCGGGGTCGATGAGCGCCTTCACCTCGATCATGGAGGTGGCGGGCGGGTGCGCCCCGAACGCCTCGCGGTGCGCGCGGCCGAACTCCGGCCAGCGGGCGACGTCGGTGACGAACATGCGCGTGCGCACGACGTCCGCGAGCCGCGCGCCGAGCGCGGCGAGCGCCTCCTCGACGATCTCGCAGCAGCGCCGCGCCTGGCGGTAGCCGTCGCCCGGCGCCTCGACGCCGCCGCCGCGCGCGACGGGCGCGCAGCCCGAGACGAACACGAGATCCCCCGCGCGCACCGCGCGGCAGTACCCGACCTCCGGCTCCCACTGCGCGCCCGAGAAGTGACGCTTCCTCTCCATCGCTCCTCCGCGTGAGGCCTCCGGCGGCGCCGCGTCGCCGGCCACCGCGCGGCCGCGAACGCGCCGCGAGGAGCGGACCGGCCTACTCGAACCGCACCCGCATCGTCGTCGCCGCCGCCGCGGGACGGCCGTCGGCGCCCGCGCCCGGCGCGAAGCGGCACGTCCGGACGGCGCTGGAGAGGGCCGCCCTCAGCGAGGGGTCCACCGCGCCCGGGAAGGCGACGTTCGCGGGCCGGCCGTCCTCGCCGACCTGCACCTGCATGACGAGCTCCCGCGGCAGCCGCCCCTCGAGCGCGCGCGGAACCCGCAGCGCGTCCTCGACGCACGAGCGGGTCTCCAGCACCGGCGCGCGGGCCCTCCCCGCCGGGACCTGCCGGGGCGTCGCGGCGACGGGCGGCGGCGGGAGCGGGATCTCGACGCTCGCCGCCGGCACGACGACGGGCGCCGGCTCCGGGGGCGGCGGCGAGGCCTCCGGCGGTGGCGGGGGCGGCTCGGCCTCGGCTGCCGGCGCGGGCACGGGAGCCGCGGCGACCTCGGCGGGAGGCGGCGCGACCGCCGCGCGGGAGCGAGGCGGCGCGGCCGGCGCGCGAGGAGGCGGCGAGGGCGACGGCGCGCGCTGGGACGACGCGCTCGGCCGCCTGCGCTCCACGTACGACGGGTCCACCGGCGCGAGCGGAGGCGCCGCGGCCCATGAGACGTCCTGCTCGACCGTGACGCGCACCGCGCCCGCCGGCGGCCCGGGCCTGGCGCGGCCCGCGACGAGCCACGCCCCGGCCGCGACGGCGGCGACGGCCGCGACCGCGGCGGCGAGGATCGCGCCGCGCGACCGCGGGCGCGCGACCGGAGCGGGGTGCTCGCCGGTCGCCTCCGCCTCGGCCGCGACGGAGGACGCGATGTCGGGCGCGGCGGCGCGCTCCGGCCCCGACCCGACCGCGGGGTCCGAGGGCTCGTCCGGTCCGACCGCGGGCTCGGCCGCCGCGCCGATGCCGGCGGCGGCGGGCCCGTCGTCGAGCACCAGGTTCTCGTACCCGTCCTCGGGCGGAGGGAGCGACCAGGGGTCCACCTCGAGGTTGCCCTCGCGGGGCGACGGGAGCGGCTCGGTCTCGCGCGCCCGCGGCGGCGCCGCGAGCCACGGCACGGGGATCGTCCCGGTGTGCCCGCAGGAGCACGTCACCCGCGCGTGCGTCCCCGGTGCGGCCGACGGCGGGACGGCGAGTGCACGGCCGCACCGTTCGCAGGTGGGCGTCATCGGGGCCGATCCTAGGCCGATCCGGGCGGTTCGTCGCCTCCCGGCCGTGCACCGTGGCGGGGCGTCCCGCGCCCACCTTCGCGTTGACGCCCCCTCGCCGCCCGACTAGCCTCGCCCGACCCCGAATTTCCGAGAGTCCACCGACACATGGCAGACGAGAACGGCAGCGGAGGCGGTCGCGAGGCCGGCGGCGACGACCTCGGCGCGACCGAGCGCGAGATCATCGCGCAGCGCGCCCGGAAGGCCGAGGCGCTGCGCGCGCTCGGCGTGAACCCGTTCGGCAACGGCCACCGCCCCGCCCACTCGACCGCCGACCTCGTGCGCCGCTACGGCGACGCTCCGGCCGAGGAGATCGCGAAGGACCCCGGCGCCTGGTCGATCGCCGGGCGCGTCCTCGCGGTGCGGTCCTTCGGCAAGGCCGCGTTCCTCCGGGTGCGCGACGCCGCCGGCGAGCTCCAGGTGTGGGTCAAGAAGGACAAGGTCTCCGGGCGCGACTTCGAGATCCACAGGCTCCTCGACGTCGGCGACGTCGTCGCGGCCGAGGGGCCGGCGACGCGCACGAAGACGGGCGAGCTGACGCTCGAGGCGACGCGCTTCACGATCCTGACGAAGGCGCTCCGCCCCCTGCCGGAGAAGTGGCACGGGCTCACGGACGTCGAGCAGCGCTACCGCCAACGCTACGTGGACCTCATCGTCACGCAGGGCGTGCGCGACGTGTTCCGCAAGCGCACGAAGGTGATCACCACGATCCGCCGCTTCCTCGACGACCGCGGCTACCTCGAGGTCGAGACGCCCACGCTCCACAAGCCCGAGGAGGCGGGCGGGGCGGCGGCGCGCCCCTTCGAGACGTTCCACAACGCGCTCGAGATGCCGCTCAAGCTCCGCATCGCGACGGAGCTGCACCTCAAGCGGCTCGTCGTCGGGGGCTTCGAGCGGGTCTACGAGATCGGCCGGATCTTCCGGAACGAGGGGATCTCGCGCCGCCACAACCCGGAGTTCACGTCCATCGAGTTCTACCAGGCGTACGCGACGCACGAGGACCTGATGAGGCTCACCGAGGAGCTCTTCCACCGCCTCGCCGTCGAGGTGGCGGGCTCCGCGAAGGTGACCTTCCAGGGGCAGGAGATCGACCTCACGCCGCCGTACCCGCGCGTCTCGCTCGTGCAGGAGGGGGCGAGGGCGCTCGGCCTCGCCGCCGAGGACGCCCTCGCGGGGAGGGGGCTCGGGGAGGCGCTCGCTCGGGCCGCCGCGCGGGAGAACGAGTCGGAGGACGCCTGGAAGCTCGAGCAGGCCGCGAAGAGGTCGCCCGGCGAGGCGGTCGCCGCCGCCTTCGAGGTGTTCTGCGAGGCGAAGCTGCCGAGGGACCGGCCCGCCTTCGTGGTGGACTGGCCCATCGAGACCTCGCCGCTCTCGCGCCGCCGCGACGCCGACCCGCGGCTGGTGGATCGCTTCGAGCTGTTCGCGGCGGGCATGGAGGTCGCGAACGCGTTCTCCGAGCTGAACGACCCGGCCGACCAGCGGGCCCGGTTCGAGGCGCAGACGAAGGCGAAGGCGGCCGGGGACGAGGAGGCGATGCCGTACGACGAGGACTTCGTGCGCGCGCTCGAGCACGGGATGCCGCCGACCGCCGGGGAAGGCATCGGCATCGACCGCGTCACGATGCTCCTCACGGACTCGCCCTCGATCCGCGACGTGATCCTGTTCCCGCTCCTCAAGACGCGAAGCTGACGATGCGCGAGCGGCGCGACACCTTCACGACCGGCGCCACCTCGGGCCCGACCCCGACCTCGACCCCGACGTCGACGCCGGCTGCCGTCCCGGCGCCCGCCGCCGCGCACGCCGGGCACCCCGCGCCCCCGGTCTTCTCGAAGCGCGCGTTCGCGCTCGTGCTGCTGGGCACGTTCGGGGCGGCGGCCGTCGCGCCGCTCGCCTCCACGTTCTTCGGCGACCGGCTCGCCCTGCCCGGCGCGCTCGCCACCGGCCTCGCGGCGCTCTCCGCGGCGGCCTTCGGCGCGGCCCTCGGCGCCGCCGCCGCCGTGGTCGCGAGGCGGCTCGCGTTCTACGAGATCGCCGCGGCGGCGCTCCTCTGGGCCGGGGCGGTCGCCGTCGTCACGGTGGTCCCCGCCGCGCGCGGCAGCGCGGTCCTCCAGCCGCTCGAGTCGCAGGGGACGCTCGTCGTCGTGCTCGGGCTGCTCGGGGCGGGGGCGCTCGCCGCGACGAGCGTCTTCGTCGGCGCGACGCTCGCGTACCTCGCCGCGGGCACGGGCCGGCTCGACCTCTCGCTCTCGTACGAGCTCTTCGTCGCCCGCAGCCACCTGCGCCTGTCGCCGAGGACCATCGGGGGCCTCTTCGCGCTGGTCGTCACCGGCCTCGTCCCCGGGCTCCTCGTCGCCCTCGCCTGGTCGCTCGTGCGCGACGCGAAGGAGCGGCGGGCCTACCGCCGCGGCGAGCTCTACGCGCGGCGCCGGATGCCCGCGACGCTGCTCATGACCCTCATCTCGATCGGCGGCGTCGCCCTCGGGGTGTGGGCGCTCACGGTCGTCCTCTCGGTGATGAGCGGCTTCGAGGCGGACCTGAAGCGCAAGATCCTCGGCCACAACGCCCACGGCATGGTGCTGACCTACGGCCAGAACGAGTTCGACGACTGGCGCGGGATCCGCGAGCAGGTCCTCGGCGTGAAGGGCGTCGCCGGGGCGACGCCGTTCCTCTACAACGAGGTGATGCTCTCCGCCGGGCAGAACCTGACCGGCGCGATCCTGAAGGGCATCGACGTCGAGACGGTCGGCTCCGTGACCGACCTCCCGCGGAACGTGGAGGACGGCGAGCTGGGGTGGCTGCCGAAGCCGGACCGGATCCCGCACGGCGCCCGGCTCCCGGAGGACGAGGCGCCCCGGGCCGGGGCGCCGCCGGCCGGCGCGCGCCCGCTGCCGGGGCTCGTCCTCGGCCGCGAGCTCGCCCGGTCGCTCCGCGTGTTCGTCGGCGACCAGGTGAACGTCGTGTCGCCGTTCGGCGACCTCGGGCCCGCCGGCCCGCAGCCGAAGGCGCGGCCGTTCCGGGTCGCGGCGATCTTCTACAGCGGCATGTACGAGTACGACTCCAAGTTCGCGTACATGGACCTCGCCGAGGCGCAGCGGTTCTTCGGCACCGGCGACACCGTGACCGGCCTCGAGCTCAAGGTGCAGGACGTGGACGCCGCGCGCGCGGTGATGGGGCGCGTGGTGTTCGCGCTCGGCGGGTGGCCGTTCCGCGCGAAGGACTGGGGCGAGCTCAACCGGAGCCTCTTCTCCGCCCTGCAGATGGAGAAGGTGGTGATGGCGGTGATCCTCGGGTTCATCGTGCTCGTCGCGAGCTTCATCATCATCGCGACGCTCATCATGCTCGTCCTCGAGAAGACGAGGGAGATCGCCGTCCTCAAGTCGATGGGCGCCGGGGTGCCGAGCGTCATGAAGATCTTCGTCGCCGAGGGGGTCATCATCGGCGCCGTCGGGACCGCCTTCGGCCTCATCCTCGGCTACGGGTCGTGCCTGCTCATCGACCGGGTGGGGATCCCGCTCGACCCGGAGGTCTACTACATCTCCAACCTGCCGGTGCTCATCGAGCCGGCGCAGTTCGCGCTCGTGACGCTCGCGGCGCTGGCGCTCTCGTACCTCGCCACCATCTACCCCGCCACCAAGGCCGCGCGCCTGCGCCCGGTGGACGGCCTGAGGTCCGAGTGAGCGCCGCCGCCCGCAGCCCGTTCGTCCGGATCGAGGGGCTCGCCAAGACCTACCTCATGGGCGACCGGAGGCTCGAGGTGCTCCGCGGGATCGACCTCGACATCTCCGAGGGCGACCTCGTCGCGCTCACCGGGCCGTCCGGCGCGGGGAAGAGCACGTTCCTGCACCTCGTGGGCACGCTCGACGTGCCCACCCGCGGCCGCGTGCTGTTCGAGGGCGAGGACGTCTTCGAGCGCGGCGAGGAGGGGCTCGCGTCGTTCCGGAACCTGACGATCGGCTTCGTGTTCCAGAGCCACCACCTGCTCCCGGAGTTCAGCGCCCTCGAGAACACGATGATGCCCGCGCTCATCCGGCGCGTGTCGCGCGCGGAGGCGCGCCGCCGCGCGGCGGAGATGCTCGGCACCGTGGGGCTCGGCGATCGGATGGACCACCGCCCCGGCGAGCTGTCGGGCGGCGAGCAGCAGCGCGTCGCGCTCGCCCGCGCGCTGTGCCTCGGCCCGCGCCTGCTGCTCGCCGACGAGCCCACCGGCAACCTCGATCCGCAGACCGCCGAGGGGATCCACGCGCTGCTGTCCGACCTGAACGCGCGGCTCGGCATCACCGCCGTGGTCGTCACCCACAACGAGCGGCTCGCGCAGGCGCTGCCGCGGCGGCTGAGGATCCTCGAGGGGCGGCTGGTCTAGGCGGCGCGGGGGGAGAGGAGCAGCGGTGTGAGGAGGCTATTGGATCGCGAGCAGCTCGACCTGGAACACGAGCGTCGCGTTCGGCGGGACGGCGCTGCCGGCGCCGCGCGACCCGTAGGCGATCGACGGCGGGCAGACGATCTGCGCCTTCCCGCCGACCTTCATGAGCTGCAGGCCCTCGGTCCAGCACTTGATGACGGCGTTCAGCGGGAAGGTGATGGGGGACTTCGACTCGTCGAACACCTTCCCGTCCGGGAACGTGCCCTTGTAGAGGACCTTCACCGTGCTCGCCGCGGTGGGCTTCGCGCCGGTGCCCTCCGCGATCGCCTTGTAGACGAGGCCGGACGGCGTCTTCACGGCGCCCTTCTCCTTCGCCGCCTTCTCGGCGAAGTCGGCGCCGGGATCGGCGGCGCGGGCGGCGGGGGCGAGCGCGAGGGCGGCGGCGGCGGCGAGGGCGAGCGGGCGCAGGATCATGTCGATGTCCTTTCGGGGAGGCTCCGGCCGGGAGCCGGGGACCCGGAGTCTATCCCCGAACCGCCCCGCGCGCGCCCACTACCTTCGGCGCCGCCGCGCGGTGACCGGGGCGAGTCCCGGGGCCGCGAGGCCGCGCCGCGGATCGCGTCCACCGCAAGATGATGTTTGAGGTTTTCCGGACGACGGTTTAGATTCCGCCGCTCGCGTGACCCGTCTCCCGACCAGCGCCCTGGGCGTCCTCGCGGCGGTCCTCGTGGCGGCGGCGCCGGCCGTGGCGGCCCCGGCGGACCCGGTCGTGAAGGACGTCCGCGTCGAGGGGAACCGGCGGGTCGAGAAGGACGCGGTCCTCGCCGCGATCGCCGCCAGGAAGGGCGCGCCGTTCGACCCGCGCCGGGTGACCGCCGACGTGAAGGCCCTCATGAAGCTGGGCTTCTTCTCGGACGTGATCGTCGAGGCGGAGGGCGACCTCGACCACCCGGTCCTCGTCTACCGCGTGACGGAGCGGCCGTCCGTCCGCGAGGTGCGCCTCTCCGGCAACAAGGGGCTCTCGCGGGACGACCTGAAGGACACGATCTCCCTGAAGCAAGGGGGGTTTCTCGACCTCGCCGCGGTGCAGCGCGACGTGAAGAAGATCCAGGAGAAGTACGTCGAGAAGGGGTACTTCCTGGCCGAGGTCCGCCACCGGGTGGACGACCGGCCGGACAACCAGGTGGACGTCGTCTACGTGATCGACGAGCGGGCCAAGGTGGAGGTGCGCGAGGTCCGGTTCATCGGGAACGTGAACGTCCCGGCGGACGACCTCCTCGCGGTGATGCAGACGCGCCCCGGCGGCTACCTCGCCTTCCTCACCTCGGGCGGCACCTTCAAGGAGGAGGCCCTCCAGCGCGACCTCCAGAGCCTGCAGGCCACCTACCTCGACCGCGGCTACGTCACGGTGAAGGTCGGGCACCCGTCCGTCGCCCTCTCGCCCGACCGGCGCTGGGTCCACGTCACCATCCCGATCGAGGAGGGCGAGCGGTACCGCATCGGCGAGGTGAAGTTCACCGGACAGCTCCTCGACCAGGAGCCGCGCCTCAGGCAGATCGTGCGCACGCGCGCGGGCGACTGGTTCTCGCGCGAGACGGTGGCGCGGGACCTGTTCGCGATCGGCGACGACTTCAAGGACCTCGGCTACGCGTACACGAACGTCACGCCGCTCACCGAGACGAACGCGCAGACCCGGATCGTGGACCTCGTCTTCGAGGTGCAGCCGGGGCACCTCGCGACGTTCGAGCGCATCGAGGTCGTCGGCAACGACAAGACCCGCGACAAGGTGATCCGCCGCGAGCTGCGGATCTACGAGGGGGAGCGCTACAGCGGCACGCGGGTGCGCGAGTCGAAGATGCGCGTGACCGCGCTGGGGTTCTTCGAGACGGTGGAGATCTCGACGAAGCGCGGCTCCGCCGACGACCGGATCGTCGCGACGGTCGAGGTGAAGGAGCGGCCCACCGGCACGTTCCAGGTCGGCGCGGGGTTCTCCTCTTACGAGAACTTCATCCTCACCGGCCAGATCTCGCAGCAGAACTTCTTCGGGTGGGGGCAGACGCTCTCGCTCCAGATCCAGTGGTCCTCGATCCGCCAGCTCGGGCAGATCCAGTTCGTCGAGCCGCACTTCCTCGACACGCGCTGGACGTTCGCGTTCGACCTCTACATCACCGAGGGGATCTACACGACGTTCACGCGCAGGTCGGCCGGCGGCTCGATGACGTGGGGCTACGAGCTCTCCGGGCTCGCGCCGTGGTGGGACTTCGCGCGGCACCTCGAGGACATGCGGCTGTTCGCGACGTACACGAACGAGCGCGTGGACGTGACCACCTCGACCGTCTCGACCACCAACCAGAAGGCGCTCAAGGCGGGCACGACGAGCTCCGTCCGGCTCGCGCTGCAGTGGGACAAGCGCGACAACCGGCTCTTCCCGACGCGGGGGTTCTACGCCTCGACGTCGGTCGAGGCGGCGCCCCCCTACCTCGCGCCGGAGAGCATCTTCGGCGAGTCGGTGAACCTGTTCCGGCGCTACACCATCGATCTCCGCGCCTACCGCCCGCTCTGGTTCGGGTTCGTCGCGCGCGCGAAGCTCGCGCTCGGCCTCATCGAGGGCTGGGACCAGGACCACCAGGTCCCCGTCTCCGAGCTCTACTACGTGGGCGGCATCAACTCCGTGCGCGGCTACCGCTACCTGTCCATCGCGCCGACCCAGCGGCAGCGGGCGCTCGACACCCCCGACTCGGCCATCCAGTCGGTGGTGCAGGGCGGCGACAAGCAGGCGGTCCTGAACCTCGAGCTCGAGTTCCCCCTGTTCCAGAGCGTCGGGGTGCGCGGCGTGGTGTTCTACGACGTGGGGAACGCCTTCTCGCCCGGCAAGTACCACGACCCCACCGTGCCGTACTCCGTCTACAAGGCGGCCGGGTTCGGGTTCCGGTGGATCAGCCCCATCGGCCCGCTGCGCTTCGAGTGGGGCTTCCCGCTCAACCGGCGCAAGGACGCGAACGGCGTCGTGATCGACAACTCCGTGGACTTCCAGTTCACGATCGGAAACTTCTTCTGATCGTCCCCGAGGTGAATGCCATGCGACACCCCCTCCTCCCCTCTCTCCTCCTCGCCCTCGCGCTGGCGCCCGTCGCCGCGCGCGCGCAGCAGAAGATCGGCTACGTCGACCTGCAGCGCGCGCTGAACGAGGTCGAGGAGGGCAAGGCGGCGAAGGCCGTCCTGCAGAAGGACTTCGCGGAGAAGCAGAAGCAGCTCGACGCCAGGAAGACGGAGTTCGAGAAGCTGCAGTCGGACTTCGAGAAGCAGGCGGTGGTGATGTCCGAGCAGGCCCGCAAGGACAAGGCGCAGGACATCGACCGCCGCGCCCGCGAGCTGCAGGCGCTCTTCGTCAACCTGCAGAAGGACCTCTCGGAGCGCGAGCGCGAGGCGACGCGCGGGATCTTCGACCGGATGAACGCGATCGTGCAGGACATCGCCGAGGCGGACGGGTTCACGTACGTGCTGGAGAAGGGGGCGGGGATCGTCTACGCCCCGGCGTCGCTCGACCTCACCAACGAGCTCATCCGCAAGTACAACGCCAAGTACCCGGGCGGCGGCGCGAGGAAGACCGAGGCGGCCGCCCCGAAGAAGGGCGACGCGCCCGCGCCCAAGAAGGCCGACGCGCCGGCCGCGAAGAAGTAGGAGCGCGACGTGACGGCCTTCACGGTGTCCGAGCTCGCCGCCCGCGTCGGCGGGACGGTGCAGGGCGACGGCGCGGTCCGCGTCGCGGGGGTCGCGCCGCTCGAGGACGCGGGCCCCTCCGAGCTCTCGTTCTTCTCGAACCGGAAGTACCGGCGGGCGTTCGAGGCCTCGCGCGCCGGCGCGGTGGTGGTCGAGCCCGGCGAGGACGTGCCCGCCGGGCGCACCGTGCTGCGCGCGGCGAACGCCTACCTCGCCTTCGCGCGCATCTCCACGCTGTTCCACCCGCCGCGCGAGCCGCTCCCGGAGGTGTCGCCGCTCGCGGCGGTCCACCCGACGGCGAGGGTGCACCCGAGCGCGCAGGTGATGCCGCTCGCCTGCGTCGGTCCCGGCGCGCAGGTGGGGGCGCGCACGCTCGTGTTCCCCGGCGCGCACGTCGGCGACGACGCGCGCGTGGGCGACGACTGCGTGCTCTACCACAACGTGGTGATCCGCGAGCGCTGCGTGATCGGCGACCGCGTCATCCTCCAGCCCGGCTGCGTCATCGGCTCGGACGGCTTCGGGTTCGCGTTCGACCCCGAGGGCGAGGGCCAGGGGCCGCGCCACTTCAAGGTGCCGCAGATCGGCAACGTGGTCGTCGAGGACGACGTGGAGATCGGCGCCAACACCTGCGTGGACCGGGCGACGCTCGGGACGACGCGCGTCGGGCGCGGCGCCAAGATCGACAACCTCGTCCAGATCGCCCACAACGTGCAGGTCGGCCCGCTGTCGCTGCTCATGTCGCAGGTCGGGATCGCGGGCTCGACGAAGCTCGGCATGGGCGTCATCGCCGCGGGCCAGGTCGGGATCGTGGGGCACCTCGAGATCGGCGCGGGGGCGCGGATCGGCGCGCAGTCGGGAGTCATGAACGACGTCTCCGCCGGCGACACGGTGAGCGGGTGCCCCTCCCAGCCGCACCAGCGCTGGCTCAGGAGCTCGGCCGTGGTCGAGCAGCTGCCGGAGATGCGCAAGGAGCTCCGCGAGCTTCGCAAGGAGGTCGATCGGCTCCGGGCCGAGGCGGCCGGGAAGAAGGAGAGCGCATGAACGATCGGACCCCACGCCCCGCGGCGGCCGGACCGGTGCTCGACGTCGAGGCCATCCAGCGCATCCTGCCGCACCGGCCGCCCTTCCTGCTCGTGGACCGCGTCGTCGCGCTCGAGCCCGGCGTCCGGCTCGTCGCCCTGAAGGGGGTCACGATGAACGAGCCCTTCTTCGCGGGGCACTTCCCCGGGAAGCCGGTCATGCCGGGCGTCCTCATCCTCGAGGCGCTCGCGCAGGCCTGCGCGCTGCTGGCGGTGAAGTCGATGGGTCCCGACGAGGACGTGAACGACAAGATCACCTTCCTCATGGGGATCGACGGCGCGCGGTTCCGGCGGCCCGTGGTGCCGGGCGATCGGCTCGAGCTCCACGTCGAGGTCACGAAGCGCAAGGGCGCGGTCTGGCGCCAGAAGGGCAGCGCGATCGTGGACGGCCAGGTCGTCGCCGAGGCGGAGTTCATGGCGATGCTCGCGGACCGCGAGCCGCGGCCGGAGCGCTGAGGGAGGCACCATGGCGATCCACCCCACCGCCGTCGTCGAGCCCGGCGCCCGGATCGACGCCTCCTGCGAGATCGGGCCTTACGCCGTGGTCGGCGCGGACGTCGTGCTCGGCCCCGGCAACGTCCTCTCCGCTCACGCCATCGTGAAGGGCCACACCACGCTCGGCGAGGGCAACCGCGTCTTCCCGCACGCGGTGGTCGGCGAGATCCCGCAGGACCTGAAGTACCGCGGCGAGCCGACGCGGCTCGCGGTGGGCAGCCGCAACACCTTCCGCGAGTGCGTCACGATCAACCTCGGCACGGTGCAGGGCGGCGGCGTCACCACCATCGGGAACGGCTGCCTCTTCATGGCCTACAGCCACGTCGGCCACGACTGCACCATCGGCGACGGCGCCATCGTCGCCAACTCCGTCGCGCTCGCGGGCCACGTCGTGCTCGAGGACCACGTTCACATCAGCGGCCTCGCCGCCTCGCACCAGTTCTGCCGGATCGGGCGGCTCGCCTTCGTCTCGGGCCTCACCGGCGTCACGATGGACGTCGCGCCGTACTGCACGGTGTCGGGCGCGCGGGCCGAGCTCGGCGGCCTGAACGTGGTGGGGATGCAGCGGGCCGGGATGACCGAGGAGCAGATCGGGCGCGTGAAGCAGGCGTACAAGATCCTCTTCCGCTCGAACCTGGGCGTCGCGGAGGCGATCGCGCAGATGGAGGCCGAGCTCGGCGAGCACGCCGAGATCGCGCACCTCGTCGCGTTCGTGCGCGGGTCGCAGCGCGGGATCACGCGGTAGGCGGCGCGGGTGTCGACGATCGGCCTCATCGCCGGCGGCGGGCGGTTCCCGCTCCTCTTCGCGGAGAGCGCGCGGAAGGCGGGCCACCGCGTGATCGCCGTCGCGCACCGGAACGAGACCGATGCGGGGCTCGCCGAGCGCGTGGACGCGATCACCTGGGTGAAGCTCGGCCAGATCGGCCACATCCTCGAGGCGCTCAAGGCGGGCGGCGCGACCCGCACCGTCATGCTCGGCGCGATCACGAAGCGCCGCTTCTTCCAGGACGCGATGCTCGACGCCACGGGCCTGCGCGTGCTCGCGCGCGTCGCGATCCGCTCGGACGACAACCTCCTCCGCGCGATGGCGCGCTTCCTCGAGGAGGAGGGCGTACCCATCACCGACCCGACGCCGTTCCTCGCCGACCGGCTCGCGCCGGAGGGCGTGCTGGGCCGCCACGCGCCGACCGCGGAGGAGCTCGAGGACGCGCGCTACGGCATGGAGCTCGCCCGCGGCGTCGGGCGGCTCGACCTCGGCCAGACGGTCGTGGTGAAGGACCGCGTGGCCCTCGCGGTCGAGGCGCTCGAGGGGACCGACGCGTGCATCCGGCGCGGCGGCGAGCTCGCGAGGTCCGGCGGGTTCGTCGTCGCGAAGGCGGTGAAGCCCGGGCAGGACCGCCGCTTCGATCTGCCCGCGGTCGGGCCGGAGACGATCGAGGTCCTCCGCGAGGCCGGCGGGCGCGTGCTCGCGATGGAGGCCGGGGCGACGCTCGTCATGGACCTCGACCGGATGATCGAGCGGGCGGACCGCGCGAGGATCGTGCTGCTGGGGGTGCGGCCGTGAGCGCACCGGCGTGGGCCCGCGACGGCGGGGGGGGCGCCGTCCTGGAGGTGCTCGTGCAGCCGCGCGCGTCGCGCACGCGCGTCGCCGGCGAGCACGGCGGCCGCCTCAAGATCCAGCTCGCCGCGCCGCCGGTGGACGGCGAGGCGAACGCCGCGCTCCTCGCGTTCCTCGCCGACGCCCTCGACGTGAAGCGCGCGGACGTGGCGCTCCTCGCGGGGGAGGCCGGCCGCCGCAAGCGCGTCCGGATCGCGGGCGTCACCGCCGAGGCGGCCGCCGCGCGGCTCCTCGCGTAGGATCGGCGCCGTGGCCCGCGCCCTCCTCCTCCTCGCCTGCGTCCTGCTCGCCGTCCCCGGGCTGTTCGCCGCCGCGAAGGGGCTCGCCGCCATCCGGCGCCGCTCGGCGGTGATCCAGGGCCGGACGGTGACGGGCGCGCGCGCCGTCGGCGCCGGCCTGATCCTGCTCGGCTGGGCGGTCGGGATGATCGGGTTCGCCGTGCTCGTGCTGATCGCGCAGGGCCGGCGGTAGGCCGCCGGCCGCTCAGGCGGGCGCGCCCGCGGCGGGCGCGTCGGCGCCGAGGACGCCCCGCCGGACGAGCGCCTTCACCGCCTCGACCGCCGGCGCGACCGTGAGCGCGACGCCGACGACGACGGCCCAGTCCCGGGCCGGCAGGGCGAACGTGCCGAACGCCGCCTGGAGCGGAGGCAGGTACACGACGAGGAGCAGCAGCCCGACCTCCCAGCAGATCGCGAGGTCGAGCCAGCGGTTCGCGAAGGGCCGGTGCAGGACGGAGCGGCGGTCGGAGCGGAACTCGAGCGCGTTCACGAACTGCACGAGGACCACGGCGAGGAAGGTCATCGTCGTCGCCTCGGCCCGGTCGCGGCCGGAGCCGAGCGCCCAGGCGAAGAGGGCGAGGTTGGCGAGCCCGGACCACAGGCCGCTCGCCAGCATGAGGGCGACCACCGGGCGCGTGAAGATGCCCACCCGCGGGCTCCGCGGCGGGCGCGCCATGAGGTCGTCGTCGGGCGGGTCCACCGCGAGCGCGAGCGCGGGGAGGCCGTCGGTGGCGAGGTTCACGTAGAGGATCTGCACGGCGGAGAGCGGGAGCGGGAGCCCGGCCAGGCTCGCGCCCGCCATGAGCGCGATCTCGCCGACGTTGGAGGAGAGCAGGTAGGTCAGGAACTTCTTGATGTTCGCGAAGATCGCGCGCCCCTCCTCGACCGCGGCGACGATCGAGGCGAACTGGTCGTCGGTGAGCGTCATCGCCGCGGCCTCGCGCGCGACGTCGGTCCCGGTGAGCCCCATCGCGATGCCGACGTCGGCCTTCTTGAGCGCCGGCGCGTCGTTCACGCCGTCGCCGGTCATCGCCACGACGTGGCCGAGCGCCTGGAGCGCGCCCACGATGCGGAGCTTGTCCGCGGGCGACACGCGCGCGTAGACCTCGATCGCCTCCGCCTCGCGCGCGAGCTCCGCGTCGCTCGTCCGGGCGAGCTCGGCGCCGGTCACCACCCGTCCGGCGCGCAGGATCCCGACCTCGGCGGCGACCGCCCGCGCGGTGGAGGGGTGGTCGCCCGTGATCATCACCGGCCGGATGCCCGCCGCGGCGCAGCGCGCCACCGCGTCCTTCGCCTCGGGGCGGGGCGGATCGATCATCCCGACCAGCCCGAGCAGCGTGAGGTCCCGCTCGGCGCCCTCGACGGCGGCGACCTCCTTGCGCGCGACGGCGAGCACCCGCAGCGCCCCGGCCGCCATGTCGGCGGCGACCGCGAGGAGGCGGTCGCGCTCGACGGCGTCGAGCGCCCGCTCGCCGTCGTCGCCGAGCACGCGGGCGCAGGCGGGCAGGAGCACCTCCGGCGCGCCCTTGACGCACGCCACGGTCCGGTCGCCGTCGCGGTGGAGCGTCGTCATCCGCTTGCGCTCCGAGGTGAAGGGGACCTCCGCGATCCGCGGGCAGCGGACGTCGAGGTCGTCCTTCGCGAGCCCCGCCTTGGCCGCGGCGACGACGAGGGCGCCCTCCGTCGGGTCGCCGCGCACGCGCCACGCGCCCTCCTCCGAGCGCGCGAGGCGCGCGTCGGACGCGAGCGCCGCGGCGGCGAGCGCGTCGCGGACGGCGCGCGGCGGCGGCACCGGCGCGCCGGCGAGCCGGAACTCGCCCTGCGGCTCGTACCCGGCCCCGCCGACCGCGAAGGTCCGGCCGGCCGCGTGCACGGCGCGCACGGTCATCTCGTCGCGCGTGAGGGTGCCGGTCTTGTCCGAGCAGATGACCGACGTGCTGCCGAGCGTCTCGGCCGCGGCGAGCCGGCGGACGAGCGCGTTCCGGCGGACCAGCCGCTGGACGCCGAGCGCGAGCGAGATCGTGACGACCGCGGGCAGCGCCTCGGGGACCACCGCCACCGCGAGGGCGATCCCGAAGACGAGCATCTCCACGAGCGGCGCGCCGCGCGCGAGGCCGAGCGCGACGATGACGGCGACGACGACCACGGCCGCGCGGGCGAGCGCCTTCCCGACGCGATCGAGGTTCTGCTGGAGCGGCGTCCGCGCGGCCTCGACCGTGGCGAGGAGCCGCGCGATCTGCCCGAACTCCGTCGCGGCGCCCGTGGCCACGACCACCGCCCGGCCGCGGCCGTGCGTGAGCGACGTGCCGGAGAACACGAGGTCCGTCCGGTCGCCGGCGGGCAGCGGGCCGGGCGGGAGCGCGTCGATCCTCTTGTGCACCGGCACCGACTCCCCGGTGAGGGGCGCCTCGTCGGCGTGGAGCTCCACCGCCTCGAGGAGCCGCGCGTCCGCCGCGACCCGGTCGCCGGCGCCGAGCACGAGGACGTCGCCGGGGACGACGTCGCGGGCGGGAACGCGGACCTCGCCGCCGTCGCGCAGCACGGTGGCGCCCGGCGCGGTCATGCGCCGGAGCGCCTCCATCGCGCGCTCGGCGCGGAACTCCTGGACGAAGCCGAGCCCGACGGCGAACACCACGATCACGGCGATCACGACGGTCTCGACGCCGTGGCCGAGCGAGGCGGAGAGCGCGATGGCGACGAGCAGGACGAGGACGAGGACGTTGCGGAACTGGTCGGCGAGGATCGAGAGCGCGCGGGCGGGCGGCGCGGCGGCGACGACGTTCGGGCCGTGCCGCGCGAGGCGGCGCGCGGCCTCCTCCGACGAGAGGCCCGACGGCGACGACGCGAGCCGGACGAGCGCCTCCGCCGCGGAGAGCGCGTGCCACTCGACGTCGGGGCCGCGCGCGTCCGCGGCGGCGGGGATGGTCGAGGACCGGGCGCCGTTCGGCATCACTCGAAGCGTATGCCCGCGCGCGCGCGGCGGGGGTGGCGTCGGCGGGTGCGGTGTAGCGCCTGGACGTGCCTCGTTCGGTCGAGCGGACCCCTGATTTGATCGATGTCAAAGAGTATTGGACCGGCCAGCTCCACGATTGACCGGCGGTCGGATACCGCCGTCGTTCCAGGGGGATGCGGCAAGTTGTCGCGGATGGGTCGGGACGCAACACCGCGTGAACGCGAACCTTTTTTCATCGGGAGGTTGAGTCCCCGCCGCGTCCTGTGATTCCCTGTCCGACATGCGGGTCGCGCACGGATTGCGCAAGTTCGGTTCGGCGTTGCGCAGTGCGTTTGCGCGGGAGTCGCTCGACGTCGAGCCGGAGGCGCCACCGCGCTCGAGCCGCGCGCGCTCCCTCTCGCGCGCGCTGCTCGCGATCGAGGATCTTCCGGAGGATCCGCCGGCGCCGCCGCGCCCGCGCGGCCACGGCGCGCTGCGCCTGCTCGCCGGCGCCGAGGAGCTGCCGCTCGATCCCGAGGAGCCGCCCCCGCCGCGCCGCCCCGGCTTCCTCCGGACGCTGCTCGTGCCCGAGCCGCTGCCCGAGGACCCGGTGGAGCCGCCGCGCCCGCCGCGGCACCACTGGCTCGCCTGGCTCTTGCGCCCCGAGTCCCTCGACCCGCCCAGGAGGTGAGCATGGAGCACGCCCGGCACGTCTTCCGCGTCATCTTCGTCCTGCTCCTCGCGCTCGTGGCGTTCGTGCTGGGCCGGACGTGGCTCGTGCCGAAGTCCTACGGCCTGTACGGTCCGTACCGGTTCGACAACGTCGCCGAGCAGGCCGCGATCCGCGCGCCGCTCCACGCCGGGGCCGCCTCGTGCGCCGGCTGCCACGAGGAGAAGGCGAAGAAGCTCGCCGCGGGCGTCCACCAGCACGTCTCCTGCGAGGTCTGCCACGGCCCGGCGGGACGGCACGCGAAGGAGGGGAAGGTCGTCGCGAAGGCGGCGATCGACCGCTCGTTCACGAACTGCGCGCGCTGCCACCGCAAGATCCTCGGCCGCCCCGAGAAGTTCCCGCAGGTCGTGCTCGAGCAGCACGTCCAGCAGATGGGCCCCTCCGCGCTCGAGGGGAAGGTCTGCCTCGAGTGCCACGACCCCCACTCCCCCAAGCTCTAGCGAGGACATCGACGATGGACGACACCCGTTCCACCCGGCGCGAGTTCATCCAGGGGGCGATCAAGCTCGGCGGCGGCGCGCTCGTGTTCCTCTCGGGCACGTCGCTCGCGGCGGAGGAGCACCCGGCCGAGCGGTACGACTGGGAGGCGCACCGGTACGCGTACCTCATCGACACCACCAAGTGCATCGGCTGCGGCTCGTGCGTCCGCGCCTGCGCGGCCGAGAACGGCGTCCCCGACGGCTTCTACCGGACCTGGGTCGAGCGGTACGTGCTCTCCGCGGAGGGCTCGCACGTGGACTCGCCCAACGGCGGCCGGGACGGGTTCCCGCCCATCGAGCCGGGGTTCCACCCGACGAAGTCGTTCTTCGTGCCGAAGATGTGCAACCACTGCAAGGAGACGCCCTGCATCCAGGTCTGCCCCGTCGGCGCGTCGTACCGGACGAAGGACGGGGTGGTGATGGTGGACGGCGACCGCTGCATCGGGTGCGGCTACTGCGTCCAGGCGTGCCCGTTCGGCAGCCGCTTCCTCAACCCGGCCACGCACACCGCCGACAAGTGCACCTGGTGCTACCACCGGGTCACGAAGGGGCTGATGCCGGCGTGCGTCACCGTCTGCCCGACCGGCACGCGCCAGTTCGGAGACATGCTGCGCGAGGACGACCCCGTGCGGAAGGCCATCGAGCACGAGCGCGTCGCGGTGATGCAGCCGCACCTGCTCACCGAGCCCCAGTGCTTCTACATCGGTCTCGACAAGGAGGTCCGGTGATGCCGGAGATCAGCGGCTACGCCTTCCCGAACGACATCCACGTCCACTGGTCGCTGATGATCGTCATGTACCCGTACATCACCGGGTTCGTGGCGGGCTCGTTCATCGTGACCTCCCTCAGCCACCTCTTCGGCAAGAAGGAGTTCGAGCCGGTGGCGCGCCTCGCGCTGGGCGCGTCCTTCAGCTTCCTCATGGTCGCGTTCCTGCCGCTCCTGCTCCACCTCGGGCAGCCGCTCCGGGCGATGAACGTGCTGGTGACCCCGAACTTCACGTCCGCGATGGCGGGGTTCGGGATCCTGTTCAACTTCTACCTGATGATCGTCGCGCTCGAGGTCTGGTTCGTGTACCGGGTCGAGATCATCCAGATCGCGCGGCGGAGCCGGGGGCTCAAGCGCAGGCTCTACGCGGCGCTCGCGCTGTGGACCTACGACACCTCGCCGGAGGCGCAGGAGATCGACCACCGGGCCGTGAAGATCCTCACCGGCATCGGCCTCCCCTCCGCCTGCATGCTGCACGGCTACGTCGGGTTCATCTTCGGCGGCATCAAGGCGAACCCCTGGTGGTCCACGCCGCTCATGCCCGTCATCTTCCTGCTCTCCGCGGCGGTCTCCGGCATCGCGCTGCTCGTCATCCTCTACCAGGTGACGGCGCGGCTGCAGCGGCGCCCGATCGAGGGCGAGACGGTCCAGGGGCTCGTGCGCTGGCTCTGGTTCTTCCTCATCCTCACCGTGACGCTGGAGCTGCTCGAGATCATCATGCTCGCCTACGAGCGCTCGGAGGAGTGGGCGATCATCTCGCCGCTGCTCACCACGCGGCTCCAGTTCTCGTTCATCTCGATGCAGATGATCGTCGGGAGCCTCATCCCCTTCATCCTCCTCATGATCATCGTGATGATGAACCGGTACCTCCACGAGCGCGTCCGGAACACCCTCGCGTTCGCCGCCTCGTTCCTCCTGCTCCTCCAGGTCTTCTCGATGCGCTGGAACGTGGTGATCGGCGGCCAGCTCCTCTCGAAGTCGCTCCGCGGGCTGCGCTCCGGCTACACGCCGAACCTCCTCATGTCGCCCGAGGGCCGGTTCGACCGCGAGGGGATCGTCATCGCCGTCCTGCTCTTCCTCGCGCCGTTCCTGATCCTGTGGGTGTTCGACCGCGTGCTCGGCATCGAGCCGAAGACCGAGGGCCACGCGGCCCACGCCGGCGCGCACGCGGAGGCCGAGGCGCGGCTCACGTCGGGCGCCGCCAGCTAGTGCCCCGCCCCAGGCATGATGCCTACTGCGAGCGCCGATACTCTCGCTGCGGCGGGCGGCCTCGTCGGTGCGCTGCTCGACTCATCCCTCCGAGCCGCGCACAGCGGCGGCTGGATGCTGCGCCTGCGCTGCTCCCTCCTCGGGCGCCCGCCTCGCTTCGGTCTCGGCGCTCTCGTCACGTCACCATGCCTGGGTCGGAGCACTGGGCCGAGCGTACCACGGGGGGTTCACCCTCCGGCGCCCGTGCACGAGTCCGAGCCGCGCGCCATACTCCCCGGCATGGAGCGCGAGGCAGGCCCGACGCGCCGACCCGTGGCGGTCGTGACCGGCGGCAACCGGGGGCTGGGGCTGGAGACCTGCCGGCAGCTCGCTGCGCGGGGCATCGC
>DASSSJ010000052.1:0-78930 GCA_035708485.1 Anaeromyxobacter sp.
GCCTCCTCGCGCGTCCACGCGATCCCGACGTCGACGCCCGGGCCGCCCGGCCCGAGGTCCTCGCCGAGCTCGAGCCAGAACGCGGCCGAATGGGCGGGCGCGAGCTCGGGCAGCTCCTCGTGGTTCCACTCGAGGAAGTGCCGCAGCTTGCGGAACGGCTTCCCCTTCTTCGCGAGGTTGCCCGCCTCGCGCTCGATCGCGACGCGCATGCCCGCGCGCCGCGGCGACTCGCCCCGCACGCCCACCCGGGCGTGGAGGTGGAAGCGCGTGATCGCGACGGCGAGGAAGGGGATCCCCCGGAACCCCTTGGCGCTGTCGCTGAACGCGACGAGCAGCTCCTCCGGCGCGACCCCCTTGCGCCGGGCGATCTTGCCAGGGTGCGCGAACAGCTCCTTGCCCGCGACGCGGGCGAGCCCCGAGCGGCACTGGTCGG
This sequence comes from Anaeromyxobacter sp., assembly GCA_035708485.1. Lineage (GTDB taxonomy): Bacteria > Myxococcota > Myxococcia > Myxococcales > Anaeromyxobacteraceae > Anaeromyxobacter. The sequence goes on from DASSSJ010000052.1 coordinate 434, forward strand.
CGATCGTCACGAGCTTCGGCTGGAGGGCCGTCTCGAGCGCCTCGGCGCGGTCGTCCGGATCCTCGATCTCGAACAGCGCGAAGTCGGATGGATCGATCCCCAGCCCGGCCATGCGGTGACCTCTCTCGGCGAGAGCTTCTCCACGGGCGCCGCTTCGGAAGGCTGCATCCTAGCACACGTTGACGGGCTCCCGCGCCTCTGCCAACTTCCTCGGACCGCATGCAGAAGGATCAACGGCTTCTCGATCTCGCGGCGCTCCTGCTCAAGGCCGCGGAGCCGGTCTCGTGGCGCGAGATCCAGGAGCAGTTCCCGGACGACTACGGCGGCAGCGGCGAGGCCGCCATCCGCAAGTTCGAGCGCGACAAGGCGGATCTGCTCGAGCTCGGAATCCCGGTGCGCTGGGTCGCGGGCGACGAGGACCTGCCCGCCGGATACGTGCTCGACAAGGACGAGTTCTACCTCCCCGACCTGAAGCTCCCGCCCGAGGACCTCGCGCTCGTCTACCTCGCAGGCTCGGCCGCCCTCGCGAACTTCCCGTACGCGCGGGACCTCGCCCACGCGCTCAACAAGCTCTCCTTCGCCGCGCGCGCGCCCGGCGCGTCGGAGGTGGCGGCGGTCGCCGCGCGCGCGCTCAGCGCCGCGGACGACGGCGAGGACGGCGGGATCGCGGGGCGGCTCGAGGAGCTCTCGCGCGCGATCGCGCACGAGAAGGTGGTCCACCTCGCCTACCTCGGCGCCGAGCGCGGCGAGCGCACCGAGCGGGACGTCGAGCCGTACGGGCTCTTCCAGCAGGGCGGCGCGTGGTACCTCGTCGGCTGGTGCCGGCTCCGCGCCGCGATCCGGACCTTCCACGTCGCGCGGATCGAGTCGCTCGCGGTGAACGCCTCCGCGCCGCGCACGCCCGACTTCGAGCCGCGCGAGGACTTCTCGCTCGCCGAGCACGCGACGCGCGAGCCCTGGGAGTTCCACGAGCACTCCGCGGTCCGCTGCCGGGTGCGGCTGGACGCGGCCGCGCCGGCCGAGGCGCTCGCCTCGTTCGGGCCGCGGGCGCGGATCGAGGACGAGGGCAACGGGTGCGTCGTGGAGGTGGAGGCGACGAACACGGAGGGGCTCGTCCGGCACGTGCTCGGGCTCGGGGACGTCGCCGAGGTGCTCGCGCCGCGAAAGGTCCGCGAGCGCGCGCGCGAGGTGCTCGCCCGGCTGGCGCGGGGGCAGGGGTGACCGCCGCTGCGCGCAAGCGCGTCCGCCGGCGGCGGCCGGCGGCCCGGCCCGCGAAGGCCGACCCGCGCGATCGGCTGCGCCGGATCCTCTTCCTCGTGCCCTACGCCGTGCGGCACCCCGGGATCCCGGTGCGGGACCTCGCGCGCAGGTGCGGCTGCTCCGAGAAGGAGCTGCTCGAGGATCTCGACTTCCTCCTCGGCGTCGGCTCGCCCCCGTTCGCCCCGGACGACTTCCTCGACCTCTACGTCGAGGGCGACCGGGTCCACGTCGCGCTCCACCAGAGCTTCTCGCGCCCGCCGCGGTTCACGGAGAGCGAGGCAGCCGCGCTCTCCGCCGCGGCGCGGGCGCTCGGCGGCGAGGGGAGCGAGCGCGCGGTGAAGGCGCTGCGCGACGCCGTGCCGAGGGACCGGCGCGCGAGCTTCGACGAGCTCGTCGGCCGCATCTACGCCGGCGCGCCGCCCGCGAAGGACTCGGTGCTCGGGCGGCTGCAGCGCGCCATCGCCGAGCGCCGGGCGGTGCGGCTCGCCTACCACTCGGCGTCGCGCGCCGCCGAGACCGATCGGATCGTCCACCCGTACACGCTCGCCCAGCGCTTCGGCCACTGGTACCTGTACGGCCACGATCCCGCGCGCGGGAAGGCGCTCGCGTTCCGGCTCGACCGGATGCGCGACTGCGCGCCGACCGATCAGCGCTTCGACCCGCCCGGCGAGGCCGAGCTGGCGCGGGCGCGGCTCTTCTCGCAGGCGGACGGCGAGCCCCCGCGCGTGCGGGTCGCCGCCGGCGCCGTGGCGTGGGCGGTGTCGCGCCCCGGCGTCCGGCTCGTGAAGAAGGAGCGGGGGGCCGCCATCGTGGAGCTGCCGGGCGCGTCGGCGGAGACCGCGACCCGGTTCGCGCTCTGGCTCGTCGGCGACGCCGAGGTGATCGCGCCGCCCGCGGCGCGGCGGCACTTCGCCGAGGCGGTGCGGCGGACCCTGGCGCGGTACGCGTAGCTCGGGCGCGGCGGGGTACGCGCGCATGCGCTCCCCCTTCGGGACGTCCCGCGGACACGGGTCACCGGGATCCAGGTGTCCCCGACCCAGGGTGGTCCGCCGGCGCACGCGACGCCCGGAAACTGGCCGGTTCCGCCCGGCACGCGCGGCGCAAGGAGGTCGTCGGGAACGGAGGCGGCCGTGGCGCGCGTCTTGATCGTGGACGACACCGACATCGTGCGGAAGGCGCTCGAGAAGGCGGTCCGGAGGATGGGCCACTCGGCGGTGTCCACGTCCGACTCGGTCGAGGCGCTCGCGATCGCGGTGAAGGACCCGCCGGACCTGGCGCTCGTGGACTACCGGATGCCGCGGATGGACGGCGCGACGCTGTTCGAGGAGCTGCGCGCCTCGCTCGGGGACCGCTGCCCGAAGGTGCTCTTCGTCTCGGCCTCGCCGCCCGAGCTGGTGGCGCGGAGCGTCGAGCCGATCGGGCGCCCGGCGGGGTACGTGAAGAAGCCCTTCCACCTCGACGACCTGATGCGGGTCGTGGACGAGGCGCTCAGGGCGGCGTGAGGAGCGCGGCGCCTACTTCTTCCTCGCCCACTCGGAGAAGAGGTCGGCGACCGCGGCGATGTCCCGGTCGCCCCGGCCGCTCTCGACCGCCTCGGCGAACAGCCGGCGCACCGCCTCGTTGATCGGGACCTTGGCGCCGAGGTCCACGGCGGCCTCCTGGGCGAGGCGCTGGTCCTTCTCCGCGAGCGACACCGCGAACCGCGGCGCGAAGTCCTTCTTCTCGACGAGCTCGCCCTTCACGAGGAAGAGCGGCGAGTGGAAGGACGATGCCTGGATCACCTCGACGATCTGCCCGATGGGCAGCCCGCCGGCGGCGCCGAGGCCGAGCGCCTCGCCGAACCCGGCGATCATCGCGCCGCCGACCGCGTTCACGCAGAGCTTCATGAGCGCCGCGTGCACCGGGTCCTCGAGCTCGAACATGCGCGCCGACACCGCCCGCAGCGCCGGGCGCGCGCGCTCCCGCGCGGCGGGCGGGCCGCCCACCACGAGCACGATCTGCGCCTGCTCCGCCGCGGCCTTCGAGCCCAGGATCGGGGCCGAGACGAAGACGGCGCCCGCCTTCTGCGCGCGCGCGCCGACCGAGCGCGCCGAGCGGACCCCGGCGGTGGACATGTCCACGAGCGCGTCGCCCTGCCGGAGCCCCGCCAGCACGCCGTCCGGTCCCTCCAGCACCGCGTCGAGCGCCTTCTCGTCGGACAGGCAGGTGAAGACGAGGTCCTTTCCCCCGGCGCACTCCTTCGGCGTCCGCGCCAGCTTGCCGCCCTTCGAGACGATGTGATCGGCCTTCGACGGGGTCCGGTTCCAGACGGTGAGCTCGTGGCCCGCCTTCCGGAGGTTGTTCGCGACGGGCTCGCCGACGGTGCCGAGGCCGAGGAAGCCGATCCGCATGCGCATGGCGGTACTACTAGCGCGGAAGCGCGCGTCGGAAAAGCGCCCATGAGCCGGGCCCGTGCGGTCGCTCGCCCCTGGCGCGCCGGGCGCTTCTCTGCGAGGCTTCCGCGCCATGACGGCGGACGTGATCGTGGTCGGGGCGGGCATCAGCGGCCTCTCGCTCGCGTGGAGGGCCGCCCGCGAGGGCCGCAAGGTCGTGGTGCTCGAGCGGGGCGCGCGGATCGGAGGCTGCTTCCACTCGCACCGGACGCCCGACGGCTTCTGGTTCGAGATGGGCGCGCACACGACGTACAACAGCTACGGCAGCTTCCTGGACGTCGTCGTCGGCTCCGACCTCGCCGGCCGGATCGTCGAGCGCGGCCCGGCGCGCGCGACCTTCGGCCTGCTCCGCGACGGCGAGGTGGACTGGCTGACGCCGTACAAGGTGCTGGCGCGGCTCTCCTGGCTCGAGGCCGCGGTCCACTTCCCGCTCGGGATCCTGCGCAGGAAGGAGGGCGAGACCGTCTACTCCTACTACGCGCACCTCGTCGGGCGCCGGAACTACGATCGGCTGCTCTCCGCGTTCTTCGCGGCGGTCCCCTCGCAGAAGGCGGACGGGTTCCCCGTCGAGGGCCCGGGATCGCTCTTCAAGAAGCGCGCGCGCCGGAAGGAGTTCCCGCGCAGCTTCGGGATCCAGGGCGGCCTCCAGACCGTCTGCGAGGCGGCGGCGAAGGTCCCCGGCGTCGCGGTCGAGACCGGCGTCGCGGTGAAGGCCGTCGCGCCGCGGGGCGGCGGGTTCGCCGTCACGACGTCGGACGGGCGGACGCTCGAGGCGCCGCGCGTCGCGGTGGCGGCGCCGCCGGACGCCGCCGCGGCGGTGCTCCGCGACGGCTTCCACGAGGTGTCGAGCGCGATCGCGCGGGTGAGCACGGTGACGGTCGAGACCGTCGGCGTCGTGCTCCCGCGGAAGAAGTGCTGGATGCGCGAGTGCGCGTTCGTGGTCCCGGTGGACGACGTCTTCTACTCGTGCGTCACCCGCGACGCCTTCCCGGACCCCGAGCGCCGCGGGTTCGCCTTCCACTTCCGGCCCGGCGTGTCGCGGGAGGACAAGCTCCGGCGGGTGGCCGAGGTGCTGCGCGTCTCCCGCGAGGACCTCGGGACGCCGGTCGAGGAGCGGCGGACGCTGCCGGCGCCCGCGCTCGGCCACGCCGAGATCGTCCGCGAGGTGGACGCGTGCCTCGCCGGCGGCCGGCTCGCCGTCACCGGGAACTACTTCGCGGGGCTCGCCATCGAGGACTGCGTCGGCCGCTCCTTCGCGGAGTGGGCCCGGATCGCGGGCTGACGCCGTCCCCGGACGCCTACCGCTCCGGGGCGAGCAGGGCGTCCAGGCGGGCGGCGTCCTGCTCCCCGAGCGCGTCGCGCGGGAGCGCGCGCGCCGCGGTCCGCACCTCCTCGCGCGCCGCCGCGTCCTGCGCGAGCCGCGCGCGGGCCTCGAGCGCGAGGAGCCGGAACCCGGGAGGCGCCGCGGCCGGGTCCGCGCTCGCGAGCGCGGCGCGGGCCGACGCCTGCTCCCCCCGCGCCGAGTCGTACGCGGCGCGGACGATGGCGGCCTCGGCCGCCGGCGCGCCGGCCATGCTCTCGACGAGGGGCGCCGCGGCCGCGAGCGCGCCGGGCTCGAGCGGCTCCGCCAGGAGGTCCATCGCGAGGTGCGCGTCCACCTCGGGCCGCGAGGCGGGGAGGTGCGGGCGCTTCACGCGGTGGAAGACCGCCAGCGCGCGGTCGAGGGCGGCCCGGCGGCGGCGCGGTCTCCCTTCACGAGCGCCTGGAGCCCCGCGGACATGTTGTGGTACTGCGCGGCGGCCCCCGCGAACATGTACTCGCCCGGGAAGACGCGCGTTCCCCGCGTCGCGAACCGGATCGTCTCGCCCGGCGCGAGCGCCCTCCGGAGGGCCGGCGCGATGCGCTCGAGGAGCTTCGCGCGCCGCTTCATCGCGCGCCGGCCGAAGAAGCCGTCCGGCTCGGGGTAGAGCGTGGCCGGCTCGACCGGGAGGTCCTGCGTGGCGTTCGGCTGGACGGGGCTGGCGAGCGGTGCCATGGGTGCTCCTCTGTCGGGCGGTGAACCCATCCCTCGTATCCAATCGCGGAGATCCGCGTCAATGTGGGCGGGGCGGGTCGGCGGTGTCCGAGCCGCGCGCCGCCGCGTGACGCGGCGTGACGCGACCGGGGAACGCCGCTCGTCCCACGGTCGCGAGGCATTCCGCCGCACGCGGCCGCGCGCGCCAGGCTGCTAGGGTCGCGGGGGCTTCCGGAGGTGCGATGGTCCACGCGCGCCGAGCCGTTCCCGGCGGAGCGATCGCGCTGCTCGCCGCCGCGGCGCTCGCGGCCGCGGCGCGGCTCGCCCTCGCGCCGGCCCCCGCGCCGCCGCGCCCGGCCGCCGCGGCGGGCACGTTCGTCTCCGGCGCGGTCGGCTGGGAGCTCCCGTACGGCTGGACGGTCCAGGCGGTGCTCGCGGACCGCGCGTGCGAGGGGCTCGCCGTCTACATCCCGTGCCCGCCGCTCGACGCGACCCCGCACAGCGCGAACGCGAACCTGCTCGCGGAGCCCAACGTGGACGGCGTGGACCTCGCCGCGTGGACGCGCCGCCGGCTCGCGGTCGCCGCGCCGAGGCGCGTCGTCGAGGAGCGGCTCGAGGGCGCGTGGCGCACCGTGGTCTCCACCGGCGAGGACCGGGGCGCGCGCTACGTGGTCGTGGAGCGGTTCGGCGTCTCGCCGCGCGCCCGCGTCCACGCGGTGGCCGCCTTCCCCGAGCTGCCGGAGATGGGCGAGGCCTGGTTCGCGCGGACCGGGGCGGAGATCGACCGGTTCCTCGACGGGCTCTCGCTCGCGGGCGCGCCGCCCTCGGGCGTCCACGTCGGGTGGGACGAGGGCGACCTGCGGCTCGCGGCGGTGCGGTGAGGGGCCCCGCCCGAGGGGGTTGCGCGCCCGGCGGCGGTGCGCGAAGTGAGGGCGACGAGGAGGACGACATGATCTCGCCCAGCCGCTCCCTGGCGGCCGCCGCCGCCGCGCTCGCGTCGAGCGCCATCGCCGCGGATCCGACGCCGCCCCCGCGCGCCGCGGCCGACCCCGCCCCGCAGGCGCGGGCCGCTCCCGCGGGCGCGAAGGCCGCCTTCGAGAAGCTGAAGGCGCTCTCCGGATCGTGGGAGGGGAAGGCGGGCCACGGCGAGAAGCTCGGTCCCGCCGCGGCCCGCTGGGAGACGATCTCCGCCGGGACCGCCGTGATGGAGACGCTCTTCCCCGGGACCGACCACGAGATGCGCTCGGTCTACTTCCTGGACGGCGGCGACCTCGTGCTCACCCACTACTGCGCGATGGGGAACCAGCCGCGGATGAGGCTCTCGCCGGCGTCCACCGACCGCGAGCTCGTGTTCGACTTCGCCGGCGGGACGAACCTCGATCCGGCGAGGGACGTCCACGTCCACTCGGGCCGCCTGAAGCTCGTCGGGCCCGACGCGCTCGAGGCGGAGTGGTCGGTCTGGGGCGGCGGGAAGCAGACCGGCGCCAACCGGTTCGTGCTGGAGCGGAAGCGGACGTAGCGGAGGTGACGCCTCACGCGCCGCTCCCGGCGCGCGGCGGCGGGGACTGCTTGCACGTCGCGGCGTCGATCCGGATCTCGACGATCGCGACCTTGCGCGCCTCGCCCTCGTCGATCGGCGGCGAGCCCGGCGCGTACCGCGCGGCGATCGCGGCGAGCGCCCTCGCGCGCGCGGCCGGCTCCTCGAGGAACGCGGCCCGCCCGAACGCGACCACGGACCGGAACCGGACCGACACGTCGCAGGCCCGCACCGCCGGGATCGTCTCCGCGGCCACCGTCACCTCGACGCACACGCGCGGGTCCCTCCGGAGCGCGTCGATCTTCCGCCCCTCGCGCGCGCCGTGGACGACGATGCGGAGCGGCTCGCCGTCCGCCGGCGGCAGCACCGCGTAGGAGAGCGGCACGACGTAGGGCCCGCCGTCCGCGTCGATCATCGCCACCCGCGCGACCTCGCCGCGCACGAGCACGTCCAGCACCGCGCCGGGGTCCAGGACCTCCTTGTCCTTGCGGCGCACGCGCACGGGCGGCCTTCAGTGGGCCCGCCGCGCCCCGCCGCGCCCCCCTCTCCATGGAGGGGAGAGGGGGGAGCTGGAGCGGGACCGGAGCGCGCGCGGCGTGCCGAGGAGCTCGGCCAGCCGGGTCGCGAGCCGCCTCGGCCGGATCTCGGGGGCGGGCGCGACGAAGATGGTGTCGTCGCCCGCGATGGTCCCGAGCACCTCCGGCACCTCGCCGAGGTCGATGGCGCGCGCGATGGCGGGGGCGCTCCCCGGGTGCGTCCGGACGACGACGAGGGAGCCGTTGGCGGTGATCCCCTGCACGAGCCCGCGCAGCGCGCCGAGCCCGTTGCCCTCGGCGGCGCCGTCGAGCTCGTACACCGTCCCCCCCTCGGGGCGCGAGACGCGGCGGGCGCCCAGGCGGGCGAGGTCGCGGGAGAGCGTCGCCTGCGTCGCGCGGTACCCCGCCTCGGCGATCGCCTCGAGGAGCTCCTCCTGCGTGCCGATCGGGCGGCTCCGGATGATGCGCGCGACGGCGCCACGGCGGCGGTCGGCGGTCCTCACGATCCGTTTTCCTCCCTCGCATCCGCTCCGGAGGACGAGCCCCGCTGCACGAGCGACCCGACGCCGAGATCGGTGAACAGCTCGGCGATCACGCTGTGGGGCTGCCGCCCGTCGAGGACGTGCACCCGCTCCACCCCGCCGGCGAGCGCCGCGAGGATCGACTCCGCCTTCCACTTCATCCCGCCCGTGATCCCGCCCGCCTCCACCCGCCGCCGGAGGTCCGCCGCGGTGAGCTGGCGGACGAGCGAGCCGTCCGGCGCGGACTCGAGGACGCCGGGGACGTCGGTGAGGTAGATGAGCTTCTTCGCCCCGAGCGCGGTGGCGACGGCGGCGGCGACCTCGTCGGCGTTGATGGAGAGGCTCCCGCCGTCGTCGGCGAGCCCGATGGGCGAGATCACCGGGACGTAGCCGCCGTCGAGGAACATCCGGAGGAAGTCCCGGTTCACCTCGACGACGTGCCCGACCTGCCCGAGATCGCGCCCCGACTCGTGCACCGCCTTCTCCGCGCGCAGGAGCTTCCCGTCCTTGCCGGAGAGCCCGACCGCGCCGGCGTTCCGCGCGTTGAGCAGCGCGACGAGCTCCTGGTTCACCTTTCCGGAGAGGACCATCTCCACGACGGGCAGGCTCTGCGCGTCGGTCACCCGCATCCCGTCCACGAACTCGCTCCGCTCGCCGAGCTTCTCGAGCGTGCGGGTGATCTCGGGCGCGCCGCCGTGCACGACGACGGGCTTCAGCCCCACCTTCTTGAGGAGCGTGACGTCCTCCGCGAACGCCTCCTTGAGCCCCTCGCGGACCATCGCGGCGCCGCCGTACTTGATCACGGCGATCTGGCCGGAGAAGGCGGCGATGTACTTGAGCGCCTCCGCGAGGAGCGCCTTCTTGAGCGCGGGCGTGTAGTGCGAGACGCGGTCGTCCTTGGCGACGCCGCCGTCCGCCTTCTGGTAGATGAGCGAGGTGTAGTCCGCGTTGATCTTCACGTAGTCGTAGGAGAGGTCGCACCCCCACGCGACGGCGCGCTCGGCCCCCTGGGCGAGATCCACGAGCACGTCCACGCGCGTCTCGCGCATCCGGGCCCGGAGCGCCTCGCGGTCGAACTCGACCGGCGCGGCGCTCGCGAACACGGTCACGCCCTGCAGGACGACGCGGGCCTTGAACGGGTCCACCGGCCAGCCCTGGGCCCCGGCTCGCGCGCCGACGGTGGCGAGGATCCGGCCCCAGTTCGGGTCCGCGCCGAACACCGCCGCCTTCACGAGCGGGGAGGCGGAGATCGCGAGGGCGCACTCGCGGGCGATGGCGTCGGTCGGCGCGCCGGTGACCACCACCTCCATCATCTTGGTCGCGCCCTCGCCGTCCGCGGCCATGGCGCGCGCCATCTCGCCGAACAGGTCGGCGAGCGCGTTCTCGAGGACGTCGAGGTCGGGGCCGGGCTCGGCGATCCGCGGGTTCCCGGCGAGCCCGTTCGCGAGCGCGAGGACGCAGTCGTTCGTGGACATCTCGCCGTCCACGCTCACCATGTTGAGCGTGCGCTCGACGGCGCGCCCGACGGCGTCCTGCAGCGCCTTCGGCGTCACCGCGGCGTCCGTCGTCACGAGGCACATCGTGGTGGCGAGCTGCGGCGCGAGCATCCCGGATCCCTTGCAGATCGCGGAGACGATCGCGGGCTTCCCGCCGAGGGTGACCTCGCGCGCCGCCATCTTCGGGCGCGTGTCGGTCGTCATGATGGCCTCGGCGGCGAGGTCGGGGTGGTCGCCGAGCTGCTCGACGAGCGCGGGGAGCGCCGTCACGATCTTCATGGCGGGGAGCCGCGCGCCGATGACGCCGGTGGAGGCGGAGAGCACCGCGCGCTTCTGGATCCCGAGCGCGTCGGCGACGGCGCCGCGGATCACCGCGACGTCGTCGAGCCCGGCCGGCCCGGTGAGGGCGTTCGCGTTCCCGGAGTTCGCGACGATCGCGCGGATGCCCTCCGCCGGCACGCGCGTCCGCGCGTCCTGGACCGGGGCGGCCGCCGCCTTGTTGCGCGTGAACACGCCCGCCGCGGCGGCGGGGTGGTCCGACACCACGAGCGCGAGGTCGCGCCGGCTGGGCTTCAGCCCGCAGGCGACGCCGCCGAACCGGAAGCCCTTCGGGATCTTCACCGCTCAGCCTCCCACGAGGTCGAGGCCCATCGTCTCGGGCCAGGCCATGGCGGCGTCGAGCGCCTGCACCGCCTGCCCGGCCGCGCCCTTCACGAGGTTGTCGATGGCGGACACCGCCACGACCGCGCCCGCCCGCGCGTCCACCGCGACCCCGAGGTGGCAGCGGTTCGTGTGGAGCACGTCCTTCACCATCACCCGGTCCGGCGGGAGCACCTGGACGAACGGCTCGTCGCGGTAGGCCGCCCGCACCGCGTCGGGGAGGTCCTTCGGGACGGCCGCGTCGGCGCGGATCGTGACCGTCGCGAGGATCCCGCGGCGGACGGGGGTCAGCACCGGCGTGAAGGAGATGGGGCCGCAGGCGCCCGCGTAGCGCGCGACGGTCTGCTCGATCTCGGGGACGTGCTGGTGCTTGCCGATCCGGTAGGCGCGCAGGTCGTCCGCGACCTCGACGAAGCTGTAGTCCTCGCTCGCCTTGCGGCCCGCGCCCGAGACGCCGCTCATGCCGGTGACGGCGACCCCGCCCCGGAGGCCGAGCCCCGCCTTCGCGAGCGGCGCCACCGCGAGCGCGATGGCGGTCGCGTAGCAGCCGGGGTTCGTCACGAGGCGCGCGCCGGCGAGCCGGGCGCGCGCGAGCTCCGGCAGGCCGTAGCGCGCCTCCGCGAGGAGCGCGGGGGCGGGGTGCACGAAGCCGTACCACTCCGGGTAGAGGGCGGGGTGCTCGAGCCGGAACGCGCCCGAGAGATCGACGACCCGCGCGCCGCGCGCGAGCAGCTTCGGCGCGAGCTCCGCGGAGACGTCCGCCGGCGTGGCGAGGAACACGATCTCCGCGTCGGCCTGCGCGCCCTCGGCGAGCGGCCGGTAGCGGAGCGCCGCGGCGGGGGCGGCGAGCGGGAGCCGCGACCCGGCGAGCTCGTCCGCCCAGCGGTCCGAGTACAGCGCCTCGATCCGCAGGCGCGGGTGCCGGGCGAGGAGGCGCGTCAGCTCGAGCCCCGTGTACCCGGAGGCGCCGACGATCGCGGCCGAATGCATATTCATGACAGTGCATGAATATGCGATCGGCCGCGGATGTCAACGGCGCGCTCCGCCGCCGGGGCGGCGGCCGGCGGGGAGAGGAGCGGCCGGCGCGCGCGGTGGGAGGCCGGCGGGGGCGCCGGCCTCGCGCGGAATTGCCCAGGAGAGGATTCGAACCTCCACGGTTTTGAGGCCGCCAGACCCTGAATCTGGTGCGTCTACCAGTTCCGCCACCTGGGCGATGGGGGCTCCTCTGTAGCCGCGCCTCCCGGAGGTGTCAAGGCGGCCGCCCCGGCGCGAGGCGCGCGCGGGACGGGGGGAGCGGGTCGCCAGGTGTGTGCGTGGACGCCGCCGCCGCCGGGCCCAACCTTTCCGCTCTGCCGCGCCGGAGCGCGGCTAGAATCGCCCGCCCGGAGGAACCTCATGATCGCCACGCTCGCCGCGCTCCAGCTCGTCCTGCTGTCCCAGGTCGCCCCGCCTCCGAAGGAGGTCACGCCGGACGAGAGCCCCGGCGAGAGCGCCCCCGCGGAGAACCCGCCGCTCCCGGAGAAGCCCTCGCCGGCCGCGTCCGCGCCCGCGGCGCCCGCGGCGGCCGCGCGGCCGCGCCAGCTGTCGCTCCTCTCCGCGGAGTCGCTCGGCGGAGGCTCGACCGCGATGGCGTGGGCGGGCTGGAGGTCGCTCGGGATCGCCTACGCCCAGGGGATCACCAAGCAGGACGACCTCGGGGCCTTCCTGGACCTCGACTGGTCCACCGCGGAGCTCCGGCTGGGCGCGATGTACCGCCGTCCCCTCGGACAGGCGGGCGTGTTCGACATGGCCGCGCGCCTCGCGGTCGCGTGGTACCAGAACTTCGCGGCGACGTGGGTGTACGACGAGAACCACTCGGACCGCGGCGTCGAGTTCGCGCCGGGGCTGTCCCTCTCCAAGCGCCAGTCCGGCGGCGTCCTCTCGTTGATCGCCGATGCGCCGCTCACGATCACCACGAAGTACGGCTCGGGGCTCCTCTTCTCCCCGCGGTTCTCGGTCGCGTACGAGGCGCCGCTCTACCCGGAGGTGACGCTCGGCGCCAGGCTCGGCCTCGGTTACCGCGCCGGCTCCGGCGACGCGCCGCTGAAGGAGGGGAAGGCGGAGTTCCTCTTCCTCGTCGTCGCGACGTACCAGCTGCTCTGATCCGGCCGCGCGGCCGCGCCGCGCCCACGGTGAGCGCGCGTTCCGTCCCTCGACCAAGGGACCCTGGCGGGCGCCGCGGCGGGGCCGGGCGCTGCTAACCTCGCCGATCGGGGAGGAGGCCCTCCGGACCCCATGCAGCACCGCCTCTTCCAGATCGAGCTGCCCCTTCGACCCGGGTGGGAGGCCATCGAGCCGCTCCGCGCCTCGGTGCTCGCCTGCGTGAAGGCGGTGTTTCCGCGCCCCGACCTCGCGCCGTCGATCGCGCTCGTGACGGCGGAGCTGCTCGAGAACGCGGTCAAGTTCGGCCGCTGGGACGACGGGCGCGGCGTGTTCTTCGGGCTGCGCGTGGACGGCCACGAGGACCGGGTCGAGATCGAGGTGTCGAGCCCGGTGCGGGACCGCGACGACAACGTCGAGCGGCTGCGGGCCGAGCTCGCCCGGATCGCCGCCGCGCCGTCGCCGGAGCAGGCCTACACGAAGGCGGTCCGCGCGGTCGCGCTCGGCAAGCCCGCGTGCCTCGGGCTCGCCCGCGCGGCGCACGAAGGCGGCTGCGACGTCTCCGCCGACGTGGAGGGGAGCGTGCTCCGGGTGCGGGCCGTGACGCGGCGGCTCGCGCCCAGCCCCCCGACGCCGGCGGCGCCGGCGTGAGGCGACGCCGCCTCGATCTCCGGGCCAGGCGTTCCTCGCGCGGCGAGACGTGCCGGCCCGCTCCTCGCGGCGTGCCGGGTGCCGCCCCGCTCCCCGCGCCCGACCCGCGCGGACCGACTCACCACCGCGCGGCGCAGGCCACCACGGGCGCGCCGGCGAGCGCGGCGGGCGCGCTCGCCGCCGGCGCGTCGCACGCGCGGTCCACCGCGCGGAGCACCCGCAGCATCTCCGGCGCCCCGATGGCCGCCGTCACCCGCTCCGGCACCTCGCGGCCGCGCGGGTCGATGAACACGACCGTCGGCATGCCGACGATGCCGTACTTGTCCGCGGCGGCCTGGAAGGGCTCGGACCCCTCGGTGCCGTCGAGCTTCACCGCCACGAACCGCGACGCCTCCTCGCGGACGCGCGGATCGGCCCAGGCGATCCGATCGAGCTCCTTGCAGGCGGTGCACCACTCGGCCCAGAAGTCGATGATCACCGGGCGCCCCTCGCGCCGGGCGAGCGCGAGCGCCTCCGCCTCGTCGTGCACCCACGCGAAGCCCTCGGCGGCGCGGCGGCGGTCGCGCGCGGCCGAGGAGCCCGCCGCGTAGACGATCCCGCCGACGAGCAGCGCGACCCCGAGCGCCTTCGCCGCGCGCCGCCAGCCCGGCGTCGAGAAGCTCCCGTGCAGCGCGCCGAGCAGGACGCCGGCCGCCGCGGCCGCGGCGGCGGCGTACGCGGCGGCGCGCGCGGCGCTGAAGAGCGGCTTCGCCGCCGGGACCGCGTCCTTCAGGAACACGCCCGCGGCGGCGAGGAGGGCGACGCCGAACACCGACTTCACGGCGTCCATCCAGGGACCGCTCTTCGGCAGCCCGATCGAGAACGCCCCGATGAGGAAGAAGAGCAGCCCCATGCCGAGGGCGTACGTGAACATGATCCCGAGGCCGAAGGCGACGGAGCCCTTCGCCGCGACGAAGGTCAGGGCGGCGGCGAGCACCGGGCCCGTGCAGGGGGCGGCGATGATCCCGGAGACGAGCCCCATCGCGAACGCGCCGGCGCGCCCGGCGCCGCCCACGGTGTTGAGCCGCGCCTGCCACGCCGCGGGCAGGCGGAGCTCGAACGCGCCGAACATCGACGCCGCCATCGCGGCGAGGACGAGCGCGACCCCGCCGATCACCCACGGGTTCTGCATGACGCTGCCGAACGCGCGCCCGGTGAGCGCCGCGCCGACGCCGAGCGCCGAGTACATGGCGGCGATCCCGAGGACGTACAGCCCGGAGAGGGTCATCGCCTCCCCGCGCGAGGCCGCCTTCCGGGCCCCGAAGATGGAGACCGTGATCGGGATGAGAGGGTAGACACAAGGAGTCAGGCTCGTCGCGACCCCCCCCGCGAACGCGACCGCGAACGCGAGGACCGAGCCTCCCGCGAGCAGCGCCCCGAGCCCCAGATCCGACGACGCCCCCGTCGGCCCGAGGGAGACGAGGTCGGGGACGAAGGCGACGGCCGCGAAGGCCAGCGCGGCGAGGAGGAGCCTGCTCGTGAGACTCATGGTTCGGGGATCCTGCGGTACGTCAATTTCCGCTGTGCCGCCCGTGAGTTGTAATCGGGCAGCGCTTGACCGGGTAGCCGATTTCCTTATACTCGACTCCCGCCGTCCACGTTTTCCGGGGTGGACCTCTCCATTTTAGACGTTCCGGGACGCGATGAGGATTCCGGTCTATTTGGATTATCACGCCACGACGCCCGTGGATCCCCGCGTGCTGGAGGCGATGCTCCCGTACTTCACGGAGCAGTTCGGGAACGCCGCGTCGAAGAGCCACTCGTTCGGCTGGAAGGCGGAGGAGGCCGTCGAGGCGGCCCGCGGCGAGCTGGCCGCGCTCGTCGGCGCCGCCGCGAAGGAGATCGTCTGGACGAGCGGCGCGACCGAGTCCGACAACCTCGCGATCAAGGGCGCCGCCCAGTTCTACGGCGAGACGAGGGGCAGGCACCTCGTCACCGTGAGGACCGAGCACAAGGCCGTGCTCGACTCGATGCACGCGCTCGAGCGGCTGGGCTTCGAGGTCCCCTTCCTCGACGTGGAGCGGGACGGCCGCCTCGATCCGGAGCGGCTCCGCGCGGCGCTCCGCAAGGACACGCTGCTCGTCTCGGTGATGCACGCGAACAACGAGACGGGCGTCGTCCACCCGATCGAGGAGATCGGGCGGATCACCCGCGCCGGGGGCGTCCTCTTCCACTGCGACGCGGTCCAGTCGATCGGGAAGATCCCGTTCGACGTCGAGCGCGCGAACGTGGACCTCGCCTCGTTCTCCGCCCACAAGATGTACGGGCCGAAGGGCGTCGGGGCGCTCTACGTCCGGCGCAAGCCGCGGGTGCGGCTCGTCGCCCAGATGGACGGGGGCGGCCACGAGCGCGGCTTCCGCTCCGGGACGCTCAACGTCCCCGGCGTCGTCGGGTTCGGGAAGGCGGCGGCGCTCGCGCTCGCCGAGCGCGACGGCGAGGCGGCGCGCCTGCTGGCGCTGCGCGAGAAGCTGCGCCAGGGGCTCCTCGCCGGCCTCGACCTCGTGACCGTGAACGGCAGCGTCGAGCACCGCCTCCCCGGCAACCTCAACGTCTCGTTCGCCTACGTCGAGGGCGAGGCGCTCATGATGGCCATCAAGGACGTCGCGGTCTCCTCCGGCTCCGCCTGCACCTCCGCCTCGCTCGAGCCCTCCTACGTGCTGCGCGCGATGGGCGTCTCCGACGACCTCGCCCACTCCTCGATCCGCTTCGGCCTCGGCCGCTTCACGACGGAGGAGGAGATCGACTGGGTGACGAAGCTGCTCGTGGAGAAGGTGAAGAAGCTCCGCGACATGTCGCCGCTGTACGAGATGGTGAAGGAGGGCGTGGACCTCTCGCGCGTCGAGTGGGCGAGCCCGCACTAGCTGAACCGGATCCGGGTCTCCGCGGATCCGACGGAGCACGAGGAAGGAAGGTCAGGATGGCGTACTCCGAGAAGCTCGTCGACCACTACGAGAACCCGCGCAACGTGGGGTCGCTCGACAAGGACGCGCCCGACGTCGGCACCGGGCTCGTCGGCGCGCCCGCGTGCGGCGACGTGATGAAGCTCCAGATCCGGGTGAACGAGCAGGGGATCATCGAGGACGCCAAGTTCAAGACCTTCGGCTGCGGCTCCGCCATCGCGTCCTCCTCGCTCGTCACCGAGTGGGTGAAGGGCAAGACGGTGGACGAGGCGCTCACCATCAAGAACACCGACGTCGCGAACGAGCTCAACCTGCCGCCCGTGAAGATCCACTGCTCCGTCCTCGCCGAGGACGCGATCCGGGCCGCGGTCGCCGATTACCAGAAGAAGCGCGGCGCGGTGGCGAGGCCGGCGGGCGAGCGGCCGGTCGCGGCGAAGAAGAGCGCGCTCGAGTCGGGGATCTGAACGGGGCATGGAGACGATCGAGATCAGCGAGAAGGCCGCCGCGCGGATCCGCGCGCTCTCCGCCGAGAAGGGGACGCCCCAGGGCGGCCTCCGGCTCGGCGTGAAGGGGGGCGGCTGCTCGGGCCTCAGCTACTTCATCGACTGGGCGGCCGCGCCCTCGAAGTTCGACCAGGTGATCGAGCGCGACGGCGCCCGCGTGTTCGTGGACCCGAAGAGCGCGGTGTTCCTGCAGGGCACCACCGTCGACTGGCAGCAGACGCTGATGCAGACCGGGTTCGTGTTCCGGAACCCCAACGTGAAGAGCGCCTGCGGCTGCGGGGAATCGTTCACCATCTGACGACCGGCCGTGGTACCCGTTCCGCGCGCCGGGGACTGCCGCCGACGTCGCCGGGAGCGGCCTCGCCGGGCGCGTCCACGGGAGACGGAGTGACCTGCTGGAGCTGCCAGGCCGACGTGTCGGAGGGGACCGCCTCCTGCCCGTCGTGTCGCAAGCTCCAGCCCGTCGGCCGCGGCGAGGACTACTTCTCGCTGCTCGGCCTGCCGCGCGAGTTCGCGCTCGACGTGTCCGACCTGGAGCGGCGGTTTCGCGAGCGCTCGCGGCTCCTCCACCCCGATCGCTTCGCGCGCGCCGAGCCGCGCGAGCGGCGCCTCTCGCTCGAGCGCGCGACGCGGCTCAACGACGCGTACCGTTACCTGAAGGACTGGCGCCTGCGCGCCGGCTACCTCCTCAGGCTCGCGGGGACCGACGTGTTCGTCGAGGGGCGGACGTACGCCGATCCGGACTTCCTCGAGGAGCAGCTCGAGTGGCGCGAGGAGCTGGCGCTCGCGCAGGCGGACGGCGACGCCGAGCGGCTGCGCCGGATCGCGACGGACGCCCGCGAGCGGCTCGGGCGGCTCGAGGACGAGGTGGCGCGCCGCTTCGCCGACGAGCGCTGGTACTCGGACTTCCCCGTGGACATCGCGCGGCGCCTCTCCCGCGCGCGCTACTACGACAACATCGTGGCCGACGCCGAGCGCGCGAGCGGCGTGGCCGCCCACCCGTAGAGGAGGCCCATGGCGCGGGCGATCGGGATCGACCTCGGCACCACCAACTCCCTCGTGGCCCACGTGGACGAGCGGAACCGGCCCCGCGTCGTCGACGCGGAGGAGGGGCGGCCCCTGCTGCCCTCGGCCGTCTTCTACGGCCCGGACGGCGCGGTCGAGGTCGGCGCGGCGGCGAAGCGGCGCGCGCCGGAGCGGCCGGTGGACACGGTCCTCTCGGTGAAGCGGTTCATGGGGCGCGGCCCGGGCGACGTGAAGCCGGAGGACCGCGGCATCTACGCGTTCGAGGAGTCCGGCGCGGTCGTGAAGCTCGCCGTGGCGGGCGGGACCCGCGCCGTCACGCCGATCGAGGTCTCCGCGGAGATCCTGCGGGTGCTGCGGCGGAGGGCGCAGGAGGCGCTCGGCGGCCCGCCGGGCGGCTGCGTGATCACGGTCCCCGCGTACTTCGACGACGCGCAGCGGCAGGCGACCAAGGACGCGGGGCGGCTCGCGGGCCTCGACGTGCTGCGGCTCCTCAACGAGCCGACCGCCGCGGCCCTCGCCTACGGCCTCGACAAGCGCGCCCAGGGGACGTTCGCGGTCTACGACCTCGGCGGCGGCACGTTCGACGTGTCGATCCTGCGGCTCGACGCCGGCGTCTTCGAGGTGCTCGCGACCGGCGGCGACACGCACCTCGGCGGCGACGACTTCGACCGCGTCGTGGCGCGCACGCTCATGGAGCGCGGGCTCGAGCCGCGCCACGCGGAGCCGTCGCCCGCCGTCCTGCGCGGCGCCGTCGCCGCCGCCCAGCGGATCCGCGAGGCCCTCACCGACGAGGAGGTCGTCGAGGTCGAGGTCGACCTGCCGGAGGGGCACCGGCTCCGGGCCCGGCTCGGCCGCGCCGAGCTGGAGGCGCTCATCCAGCCCGTCGTCGAGCGGACGAGCGCCGCGTGCCGCGACGCGCTGCGGAGCGCGGGTGTCGCGAAGGTGGACGGCGTGGTCCTCGTCGGCGGCGCGACCCGCACGCCGCTGGTGCGCCGCCACGTGCGCGCCCTCTTCGGCCAGGAGCCGCTCACCGACCTCGACCCGGACACGGTCGTGGCGCTCGGGGCGGCCGTCCAGGCCGACGCCCTCGACCGGGGCGGGCGCGAGGACGTGCTCCTCCTCGACGTGATCCCGCTCTCGCTCGGCGTCGAGATGATGGGCGGCGTCGTCGAGAAGATCATCCTCCGGAACTCGACCATCCCCGCCTCCGCGACGCAGCAGTTCACGACCTACGCCGACGGGCAGACCGGCATGGTGATCCACGTCGCGCAGGGCGAGCGCGAGCTCGCCCGCGACTGCCGGTCGCTCGCGCGGTTCACGCTGAAGGGGATCCCGCCGATGCCCGCCGGCATCGCGCGCGTCGAGATCACCTACGCGGTGGACGCGGACGGGCTCCTCCGGGTCTCCGCGCGCGAGCTGACGACCGGGATCGAGCAGCAGATCCAGGTGAAGCCCACCTACGGCCTCGGCGAGGAGGAGATCGAGAAGATGCTCGTCGAGAGCATCGAGCACGCCGAGGAGGACGTCACCGAGCGGTTCGTCCGCGAGTGGCGCGTCGAGGGCGACCGGATCCTCGCGTCGCTCGAGTCGGCGTTCCGGATCGACGGCGAGCTGCTCGGGCCCGAGGAGCGCGCGAAGATCGAGGACCGGATGCGCGGGCTCCGCCAGGCGATGGACGGCACCGACCACCTCGCGGTGAAGGCGTGGATCGAGTCGGTGGACGCCGCCTCGAAGGAGTTCGCCGAGCGGCGGATGAACAAGCACGTGGCGCAGGCGATGGCCGGGCACCGCGTCGAGGACCTCGCGACGTCGCTCGCGGCGCAGCCGCGGGTCACGGGGTCCAAGGAAGAGGACCTCGAGAACCCGGAGCGGTGAGCCGCCGATGCCGAGGGTGACGTTCCAGCCCGCGGGGAGGAGCGCCGAGGTGCCGCGCGGCACGTCGATCCTCGACGCGGCGGAGGCGGCCGGCGTGGACCTCCCCTCGAACTGCGGCGGCGTGTGCGCGTGCACGACCTGCCACGTGTGGGTCGAGGAGGGGCTCGCCTCGCTGTCCGGGATCGAGGAGCGCGAGGACGACCGGCTGCAGGAGGCCGCCGGCCTGTCCCCGCGGTCGCGGCTCGGCTGCCAGGCGAAGGTCGGCGGCGCGGACGTGGTGGTGCGGATCCCGGGAAACCGGGTCGCCGCTCATTGAGGAGGGCGCCATGCGCTGGACCGACGTGAGGGAGATCGCCATCGCGCTCGCGGACCGGTACCCGGAGGTCGATCCGCTCACGGTCCGCTTCACGGACCTTCACCGCTGGATCCGCGAGCTGCCCGGCTTCTCCGACGATCCCTCGCGGTCGAACGAGAAGATCCTCGAGGCGATCCAGATGACGTGGCTGGACGAGCGGGACTGACCACGCGCCTCGAGGGAAAGGCTAGGGGCATGGGCTCGCCGAGGGCCAGCAGAGAGCGCAGCCGCCGTCGTCGGCCGGCTCGCAGCACTTGCGGCCCGAGGAGCATTGGGCCGGCGGCCTTGGCGTGACGCTGGTCCCGGTGCATACGCCGGAGACGCAGGTCGGCTGGGTCGATGGACAGGTGTTGCCACAGCGGCCGCAGTTGTACCGATCGCTCGCGAGATTCCGGCACGATCCCGAGCAGTTCGTGAGGCCGCACACGCAAGGAGACGGGGCCTCGTGGATCCCGATCGAGGGCGTCGAGAGGCAGCGCGCGGTCCCGAAGTAGTCGAGCTTGCCGGAATTGTCGTTGGGCCCTGCTCCCGTGAGCACCGATGCCCCCGCCGAGATCGCGAGAGATCCCGGTGCCAGCCTGTACCCGCCCTCGTCCGTGGCGTCGAGCGGCAGGACCGGTCCGACGAGCCACGGATCGCCCTGCAGGTTCGACGCGTCGACGGTAGCCGGCTTCGCCGTGAAGATGTTGTTCCGGATGGCCCACTGGCAGCCGCTTGGGCACGACGGCGTCCCTGCCAGCGGCCAGCTCAGCGCTCGGTCCACGACGGGCTCCTGGACGATGTTGTTGCGGACGTGGTTCGTGCCCGCCGCGGGTGCGTCCGGCGCGCCTACGACGATGCCGCCGAACGACGTCTCGTTGTCCCTCGACCTTCCGTCCGTCCAGCGGATGGTGTTCTGCGCGATCCCCGTCGCAGTCCAGAGCCTGCGCCCGGGCGTTCCACGGGAGCAGAGCCGACGCGAGGAGCAACGCGTTGAATGACGCCGTTGCGGTCCGTGGCGGCATGGCGGCCTCCTGACGATGCGAGCGACCGAGCGCTCGATCGCACTTCCACCATGTCGCGGCTGCGGGCGGCCGATGCCGGAAGGGGCTGCCCTCGATTCCTGCTGGGAGGGGGTCGGCGGGAAGGGCTGGCCCGGTTGGTTCACTGCGCGTAGGCGCTGGTCCTAGCCCGCGGACGCGCAGCAGTCCCCGGGGGGGCGTTCCCCCGCGGGACGCGCCTCGGGGTCGCACCCGCGGCATCTTTCGTGGCGTGAATGGACGCGGTCGCGAGACTCGCTGGGCCCGGAGAGGGACGCACGCGTCTGCGGCCCTGCTGGTCGCCATCGGGATCGCCTGCGGTACCGAGAGGCCGACGCGACCGCCGCCGCGGCAGGACGGGCGGGGCGGAACGCTCGTCCTCCAGACGCGCGGCCGGGGATACGTCGCGATCGACGGCTCGTACGCGAACGGCTGCTACGGGACGTGCGAGCTGACGATCCCGCCCGGGCAGGCGATCACGATCTGGCCCCGCCCGAACGCGTGCTTCGAGTTCGTGGGCTGGACGGGCGCGTGCGAGGGACACGTCGTGTGCACGCTCTCGGGCGGCGGAGAGACGACGGCGATCTTCACGACCGAGCCGAGCGGAGGAGAGTGGAGCGCGCCGCCGGCTCCGCTTCGCGATAGCCCGCCGCCGCCCTTCGAAGTGCCGGGCTACGCGATCACCGAGATCACGCACTCGCCGTACGGGCTCTTCTTGCCGCGCGCGCTCGACGAAGACGGCGACGTTCTCGGCGGGGTCATGAACTGCGGGACGCGGCCGGCACGGTACGACGCCGCCAGCGGCTCGTACTCCATCCTCACGCCGCTGCCGGAGGACGACGCGGAGGCGATCTCCGCAGCCTCGGACGGAACGATCCTGGTCCGCGACCTGAACTTCTGGAGGCGGAGCTATCGCTGGAAGGACGGCGTGCTCGAGAGCATCGGGTCGCTCGGGGGTCAGCGCACCTACGCGACCGCCATGAACGCGGCAGGCTGGGTGGTCGGGTGGGCGGATCTCGCCTCAGGCAACGGAACGCCGCACGCGTTCCTGCACGACGGGACGACGATGAAGGACCTCGGCGAGGGCTTCGCCAACGCGGTGAGTGGCGCCGGCGAAATCGTCGGCATCAAGGGGCAGGAGGCAGCGGTCTTCGAGTCCCCGACGATCCTGCTCCCCATCCCGAGCCGCGCGGTCGCGTACGACGTGAGCGACACCGGAGTCGTCGTCGGAAGCGCCGGACAGGGGCTCGACCAGAAGTGGCCGCCATTGGCGTTCGTGTACGACCTTCGCACCGGATCCGTCACGGAGGTCGCCCCGCTTCCAGGCGACGTGACGGTCACGCTCGTGGACGTGAACCGATCGGGAACGCTCGCCGTGGGAGGGAGCGGGAACCGCGAGCAGGCACGGTCCGTCGTATGGGCGGACGGCCACCTGTACGACTTCTCGACGTACGTCGGCGTGCAAGGCGCGCCGACCACAATCGCGGTGCGCGACGTGAACGATCGCGGGCAGTTCCTGATCAGTTCCTCGATTCGCTACTACGTCCTCACGCCGCGGTGAATCGACGCTCACGTCGGTCGTCGGCTCGATGGAAGGGCGCCGGCCCGTCACGCGGTCCACTTCAGGACCGCGGCGGCGATCTCCGGCAGCGGCAGCACCTCGTCGACGGCGCCGCGCGCGATCGCCTCCTTGGGCATGCCGAACACCACCGAGGTCGCCTCGTCCTGCGCGATCGTCCGGGCGCCCGCCGCCCGGAGCTCCGCCATGCCCTCCGCGCCGTCCGAGCCCATCCCGGTGAGGAGGACGCCCACCGCGTTCTCGCCGGCGGCGCGCGCGGCCGAGCGGAACAGCACGTCCACGCTCGGCCGGTGGAGCGACACGGGCGGGCCGTCGAGGACGTCCACGAAGTAGAGCGCGCCCGAGCGGCGCACCGCGAGGTGGCGGTTGCCCGGGGCGACGAGGGCGCGGCCGGGGACGAGCCGGTCGTCCTGCTCCGCCTCCTTCACCTCGATCCGGCACACCTGGTCGAGCCGCTTCGCGAACTGCCCGGTGAAGACCTCCGGCATGTGCTGCACGACGGCGATGCCGGGCGCGTCGGGCGGCATCGCCCCGAGGAGCTCGCGCAGCGCCTCCGTGCCGCCGGTCGAGGCGCCGACCACGATCACCTTGTGCGTCGTCCGCTGGATGACCGGCGCCGGCCGGACTCGCTCGGCGGCGGCCGAGGGGCGGAGCTCCGCGGACCTCCGCGGCGTGCGCCGCCGCACCCGCGCCTGCGCGGCGGCGCGGACGACGTGGACGATCCGCTCGGCCGAGTCCTCGAGGAAGCCCTTCACCCCGAGGCGCGGCTTCGCGACGACGTCGAGCGCGCCCTGCTCGAGCGCCTGCACCGCCACCTCCGAGCCGGGGTAGGCGAGGCCCGAGCAGACGACCACCGGCAGCGGGTCCTCCGCCATGAGCTTGTGGAGGAAGGTGAGCCCGTCCATCCGCGGCATCTCGATGTCGAGCACGATCACGTCCGGACGCTCGCGGCGCATCTTGTCCATCGCGATGATCGGGTCGTTCGCCGTGGCGACGAGCATCCCGGCGCGACCCAGGATCTGGGTGAGCGCCTGGCGGACCACCGCCGAGTCGTCGATGGCGAGGACGCGCAGGGGCATCGTCAGGCCGCCGTCGCCCGGGCGTAGACGGTGGGCAGCACGGAGCGGGCGCAGGTGGTGAACCCGCCCAGGCTCTCCGCGTGGCCGAGGAACAGGAAGCCGCGGGCGTCGAGCCGCTCGACGAGCCGCTCGACGACGCGGATCTTCGTGGCGCGGTCGAAGTAGATGAGGACGTTGCGGCAGAAGACGAGGTCGAAGGGCCCGCCGGGCCAGGCGTCCCCGACCAGGTTCACGCGGGAGAAGCGCACGATCCCCCGGATCTCCGGCCCCGCCTTCATGAGCCCTTCCTGCGCGCCGTAGCCCTTCAGCATGAAGGCCTTGAGGTGCGCCTCGGGGATCTCCTTCGCCTTCTCGATGGGCCAGAGGCCGGCGCTCGCGCGGTCGAGCACCTTCGTGGAGAGGTCGCTCGCGACCACCTCGAGCTCCCACCCGGACGGGAACGCGCCGAGGAGCGACATGGCGAGCGTGTAGGGCTCCTCGCCCGTCGAGCACGCCGCGCTCCAGGCGCGGACGCGGCGGGGACGCCGGCCGTCGTCGGCCTCCGCGCGCCACGCCGGGTAGACGCGCTCGGCGAGGAACTCGAAGTGGCGCGGCTCGCGGAAGAAGTGGGTCTCGTTCGTGCAGATCGCGTCGAGCATCCGGATCCGCTCCACCTCGTCCGCCTCGACGCGCGCGTAGTAGGCGCCGTACGAGGTCAGCCCGAGCTCCCGCAGGCGGCGCGCGAGCCGACCGACGAGGAGCGCCTTCTTCACCGGCGCGAGCCAGATCCCCGCCTCGCGGTTGATGAGGGCCTGGTAGCGCGCGAACTCCTCGTCGGAGACGGGCAGCGCCGGCGGGGCTGGCGCCTCCGCCGCGCTGCGCCTGCGCCTCGGCCGCGTCGCCGTCACCGCGTCCCCCGCTACGCCGCAGCGTCGCGCGCCGCCCGGCGCAGCGTCTCGCGCAGCAGCCCCGGCACGTCGAGGATGAGCGCGACCCTGCCGTTCCCGAGGATCGACGAGCCGGCGACGCCCGGCAGCCCCTTGAACATCGTGCCGAGCGGCTTGATCACGGTCGAGCTCTCGCCGTGGAGCGCGTCCACCGCGATCCCGGCGACGCCCGTCCCGTGCTGCACGACCACCACGTTCTCGCGGGCGGGCGGCTCGCCCTCCGTCCCGAACAGCCGGCGCAGGCGCAGGTAGGGGAGCGGCTTCCCGCGCAGGCTCACCACCCCGAACGGCGCGCCGGCCGCCGTCTCCTCGCGCGGCAGCTCGATGCACTCCACCACGGCGTCGAGCGGCAGGATGTAGGCCTCGCCGGCGACGCCCACCTTGAAGCCCTGGATGATCGCGAGGGTGAGCGGCACGCGGATCGTCACGGTCGTGCCTCGCCCCTCCTCGCTCTCGATCGAGACGGACCCGCGCAGCGCCTCGACGTTCCGGCGCACCACGTCCATCCCGACGCCGCGCCCGGAGATCTCGGTGACCTCCTCCGCGGTCGAGAAGCCCGGCTCGAACACCACGCGCGCGAGGTCCTCGTCGGTCATGCGCGCGGGATCGGCGAGCCCGAGCGCCGCCGCCTTTCGGGCGATCCGCTGCCGGTCGAGCCCGGCGCCGTCGTCCGCGACCTGGATCACCATCGCCCCCGCCTCGTGGAACGCGCGGAGCACCACGCGCCCGACGGGGTCCTTCCCCGCCGCGCGCCGCGCCTCGGAGGGCTCGACCCCGTGGTCGATGGCGTTGCGGACCATGTGCGTGAGCGGATCGCGGACGTACTCGACGACCGCGGTGTCCACCTCGACGTCCTCGCCCTCCACGACCAGGCGCGCCTGCTTCCCCTGCGCGGTCGCCACGTCGCGGACGGTCCGCACGTGCTGGTGGAAGGACGGCCCGATCGGCACCATCCGGGCCTTCATGATGAGCTCCTGCAGGTCGAGGTAGAGCCGGTCGGCCTCGCGGTGCGCCTCGAGCAGCTCCTCCGGCGAGGCGATCCGCCGCTCCAGCATCTCGCCGAGCCGGCCGCGCGAGATCGCGATCTCGCCGGAGAGGTCGAGCATCCGGTCGAGCCTCGAGACGTCCACGCGCAGCGTGCGCCCGCCATGGAGCGGCGCCGCCGGCGCCGCCTCCTGCGCCGCCTCGTGGGGCGAGGCGGGGACGGGCGCGGCCGGCTCCGCCGCGGCGGCCTCGGCGAGCCGCCGCCGGAACCCGGTCACCGCCTCCGACGGCGCCTCGCCGCCCGCCGCCGCGTCGGCCACCGCGCCGCGCAGGACGTCCACCGAGCGGAGGAGCAGCGTCACGAGCCGGTCCGACACGGCGAGGGTCCGCTTCCGGAGCCGCTCGAGCACGCCCTCGAGGTCGTGGGCGAGGTCGCGCACGGCGTCGAACGAGACGAGCCCCGCCGAGCCCTTCAGCGTGTGGGCGTCGCGGAACAGGGCGTGGAGCAGCTCCTCGTCCCCGGGGCGCGCCTCGAGCGCGACGAGCGCCTGCTCCATGCGGCCGAAGATCTCTTCCGCCTCCACGCGGAAGGTCTGCAGGAGGGCCTCGCGATCGATCTCGAGCTCGTCCATCGGGTTCTCCTAGAGCAGCTTCACCCAGGCCGTCCCCTCGTCGGAGACGAAGACCAGCTTGCGGCCGCGGTCGCCGCCGACGTCCCGGTCGAGGATGGGGATGCCGGCGGCCTCGAGCAGGTGCAGCGCGAGGGCGGCGTTCTCGGCCCCCAGCCGCCGCGCCTGCCGGATCGACCCGAGCACGCACGCGCCGCCGAACACCTTCGCGACGAGCCCGCCGCGCGACGCGCCGGCGCGGACGACGGCGTCGACGAGCTGCGGGACGGCGACGTTCCCGAACCGCGGCGACCGCTCGCGCTCGACGTGGTGCGGGAGGAGGAAGTGGTTCACGCCGCCGACGCGCGACGCCGGGTCCCAGAGGCACACCGCCACGCACGAGCCGAGCACCGTCACGATCGCGGTGGGCTCCGCCGCGACCGCGAGCTGGCCCGCGTGCAAATACACCTGGGGCCGCGCGCCGAGGTCGGGCGCGCGGAGCGGGGTCTCCGCGCCGGGCGCGGCGGTGGCGGGAGTGCGCGACAACGCGACGCTCACCCGGCCGCGGCGGACCCGCGCGGGTCGCGCAGGCGGAGCGCGAGCGCCGCGTGCGTCCCGAGCAGGTCGAAGACGGCGTGGTCCGCGTCCGCGAGCACCGGCTTGTGCCCGAGGAGGCGGAAGATCGCGAGGACGCCCGCCACCGCGTCGCCGGCGCGGAGCGGGATCGCCGCCGTGAGGTCCTCCTCGCCGGGGGCGGACCGCTCGTCGCGCCCGGCGAACCACGGCCGGCCGCCCTCGACGGCGCGGGCGATGGCGCCGTCGTCGAGCGGGAGCGCGTCGAGGACGCGAGGCGCGACGCCGAAGGCGTGCACGAGCGTGAGCGCGCCGGCGCGCCGCTCGAACACCGCGAGCTCCTCCGAGCCGACGAGGTTGATCACGATCTCCTGGATGGCGGCGAGCGTGTCCGCGCGCGAGAGGCCGCCGTGCAGCCGCTCGAGCGCGACGTAGAGCTGGGCGAGGTCGGTGCTCTTCTCCTGGACCGCGACGTAGTCGTCGGTGATCCGCTGGTGCTCCGCCTCGAGCGCCGCCAGCTTCTCGCGCAGCTCGTCGCGCTCCGCCGCCGCCTGCGCCGTCTCCTCGCGGGCGGAGGCGAGCTCGGCGGAGAGCCGCTTCTTCTCGAGATCGACCGTGTCCGCGAGCGCCGCCGCCGGCGCGGGCACGATCGGCGGCCGCGGCTCGGCGAGCCGCTCCTTCTCGCTCCGCAGCGAGGCGACGAGCTCCTTCAGCCGCTCGTTCACCTCGCGGAGGTCCCGGCCGCGCTCGGGGGCGGGCTCGACGGCGGGCTTGCGCGGGTCCGACATGGGGTCCTCGCCTCACTGCCCGAGGCAGCTCTTCACCTTCGCGAGCAGCTCGAGGCCGTTGATGGGCTTGGTGACGTAGTCCGTGCAGCCGCTCGCGTACCCGGTCTCCACGCTCTGGAGCTCGCCGCGGGTGGTCACCATGATGACGGGGATGGCCTTCGTGTCCTCCTGCTCGCGGATCCGGCGGCACGCCTCGTAGCCGTCCATCCGCGGCATCACGACGTCCATCAGGATGAGGTCCGGCCTCTCCGCGAGCGCCTTCTCCACGCCCTCCTGCCCGTCCTTGGCCGTCACGACGTCGTACTGGCTCTTCGAGAGGATCATCCGCTCCATGAGGAGCACCGTGGACGAGTCGTCCACGAGCAGGATCTTCTTCCGGTCCATGGCGGCCTCCGGGTCCCGCGGGTGCAAGGCCGGCACCAGGATCGCCGCCCGGCGGCTCCGCCGGACGACCGGCGCGGGCGGCGGAGACGCTCCGGAGTTTTCCCCCGGATCTCGGGGCCGCGGCGCGGGCCGACATGTGCGGCGAGGTCGGGCGCGCGGCCGGCCCCAGGCGTCCCCGCCGGCGTCGCAGACGTGCGGCCGCAGGGTCGACCGCGACTCGGGGTCGCCCGGCCGCGTCGACTGCGGGTCCGGGCCGACCGGCGGCCCGCGGTCGCGCTGCCGGACGGTGCCGGGCGGCGAACCGCGCGGGATCAGGAGGCGGCCGCTGGTGCGCGGCTTGCCCGTGCGCGCCGCATGCTCGCGATCCCGATCCTGGCCGCCGCGCTCGCGGCGGCGCCCGCGCCCGCACGAGACGACGCCGGCGACGCGCCGGACGCGCTTCGCGCCATCGCCGCGCTCTCGGCCGGCGACCCGACGGTGGCGGAGGTCGCGGCGGCCGCCGACGCGACCGCCCGGGAGGCCGAGCGCGGCGCCGCGGGTGCGGAGCGCTGGGCGACGCGCGCGCGGCTCTCCGCGCTCCTCCCGCGCCTCACCGCCGAGCTCCGCGTGGACGAGCAGAGCTACCGCGTCGTCGGCCTGCAAGGCTCGGGCGAGGTGGACTACCAGCGGCGCTCGCCCGGGACGACGGTCGCGCTGCGCGCGACCTGGGACCTCGGCGAGCTCGTCGCGGCGCGGGGCGAGCTCGCCGCCGCCGCGGTCGCCGCCGCGAGCGCCCGCCGCCGGGACGCCGCGGTGCGCCGCGCGACGGCGCTCTTCTTCGAGCGCAGGCGCGCGCAGCTCGCGCTCCTCCTCGACCCGCCCGCCTCGCCGCTGGCGCGCGCCGAGGCGGAGCTCGCGCTCGACCGGCTCAAGGCCGAGCTCGACGTCCTGACGGGCGGCCTCCTCTCGCGGGGGCGCCGGTGACGCGGCGACCGGCGCCGCCGCCGGCGCGTCCCGCCGCCGGCGCGGCCGCGGCGATCGCCGCCGCCCTCGCGTGCGGGCTCCCCGCGCCGGAGCGCCTCCCGCGCATCCTCGGCGCGTCTCCGCAGGGGGAGGGCGCCTCGACGCTCGCCTCCGCCGAGGTGCGCTTCGAGGTGCCCGTCGACCCCGACGGTCTCCTCGACGGCCGCCGTCTCGTCCTCGTCGGCGCCGACGCGCTGCGCGCCGCGATGGCGGCGGTCGAGGCGGAGGGCGGCGCGGCGGGGCTCGCGGGCGCCGTCGCGGTCGAGGCGGCGCTCGCCGACGGCGGCGCGCAGGTCGTGCTCCGGCCGCGCGCGCCGCTGCGGGGCTTCAGCGCGTACGCGCTCGTGCTCGGGTCGGGCGTGCGGGCGGCGGACGGCCGGCCCGTGCTCGATCCGGAGGGGCGCCGCCGCACGTTCGTGGCCTCGTTCGCGACCGGCGCGCCGGATGGCCCGCCGCCCGCGCCGGCGCTCACCGAGGTCCGCGCCGACGCCGAGACGCCGGAGGCGGGCGGCGAGTACGTGGAGGTGGCGAACCTGGGCGCCGCGCCGCTCGATCTCGCCGGCTGGCGGCTCGCGAAGCGGACCGCGACCGGCGCGCTCTCGTCGTGCGCGATCTCCGCCCCGCCCGCGGCCGCGCCCATCGCGCCGGGCGCGGTCGCCCTCGTCGCGGGCGGCGCGTGGGACGGCCGGTACGCGGTCCCGGCGGACGTCCCGGTGCTCGCCTGCGGGGCGGCGGCGCTCCTCGGGGGGATCGCGAACGACCGCGCGCCCGCGCTCCTCCTCGCCGACCCGGGCGGCACGGTGCGCGCGACGCTGGGCGAGGGCGGCGCCCCGAGCTGCCCCGCGGCGCTCGAGCGGATCGATCCGGCCGGGCCCGACGCGCCCGGGAACCTCGCCTGCACCGAAGGGACGCCGGGCCGGCTGCCGCCCTGAGCCGAGCGGCGCGCCGCTCACCCCTGGTCGACGATCCACTTCCCGAGGAACTCGTCCTTCAGGATGAAGCCGTCCGCGCCGCACTCGGCGGCGAGCCGCTTCACCTTCTCGCGCTCCTCGCCGGAGCAGAAGATGACCTTGATCGACTTGAACATGTCGTTCTTCTTCACGAAGCGGCAGAACTGGGCGCCGTCCACCTTCGGCATGTTGATGTCGAGGAGGATGAGGTCGGGGCGGGTCTGCCGCTTCAGGATGATCGAGGTCGCCCTCTCGGCGTCGGGGGCGTACTGGATCTCGAACCCCTTCGCCTCGAGCTCGTCCTTCAGGAGGCGCGCCACGATCTCGGAGTCGTCCACGATGAGCACGCGGCGGCGCGAGCCGAGCGCGGAGGCCAGCCGCTTCGCGATCTCGTCGGGCGGGGCGATCGCCACCGCGCCGTCCAGGCCGAGGTCGCGGGCCTGCTTCCCGAGCTCCTCCGCAGGGGCGTCGCCGATGAGCAGGGCCCGCCCGGAGAAGCCGCGGTCGCGCAGCAGCGCCGGCGCCTGCTTGGCGCGCGTCGCGTCGACGAGGAGGGCCAGCGCGTTGCCGGCCTGCGGCACGAGGCGCGACGGCTCGCGGTCGAGCACCACCTGGTGCCCGGCGGCCTCGAGCGCCATCCCCGCCATCTGGAGCACGATCTCGCTGTCGCAGCAGATCAGGACCTTCAAGGCCGCGTCCCTCGCGCGCGCGACAATAGCACCGACTTGCCCCTCCGTCCCAGGCGAGACGATAATCCCGAGTGGGAATGGGCGACCCGATAGCGCCAGGGCACGGCGATCCGGCGGCGCAGCCGAGCGGACCGGAGGCGTGGTTCTTCTGCCTGCGGCTGCTCGGCGGGCGCTACGCGTTCGAGGCGCCGCTCGTGACGGAGGTCGTCCGCGTCGGCCCGCTGACGCGCCTCCCGGCCGCGCCGGCGTTCCTCCCGGGCGTCTTCACGCATCGTGGCGAGGTGCTGCCGGTCCTCGACATCGGCCAGCTCGTCGGGCAGGCCGCCGTCCCCATCCGCTCGAGCACGCGGGCCGCGCTCGTCCACTGCGGGCCCTGGAAGGTGGCGGTGGTGAGCGAGTCCGTCGAGGGGCTCGTCGCCATCCCGCGGCGGAGCCTCGAGCCGCCTCCGGCGGAGTCCACCGGCGTCGCCGAGTTCCTCTCCGGGATCGGCCGCGACCGGCTGGGCGCCATCGCGATCCTCGACCTCCCGCGTCTGGTCGAGACGGCGCGGGCGCGCGCCGTGCCGGCCGGGAGCGCCCACGCGTGAGCGGCGACACGACCGACATCCTCCTGTTCCAGGTCGGCGCGCGCGTGTTCGCGAGCGTCGTCTACGACGCCGTCCGGATCGGCACGGTCCGCGACGTCCCGGCGAGCGCGCTCGTCGTCGGCAGCGCCCTGGGGATGCCGTTCGCGCGCGAGCGCGGCATCGTCGTCGCGGGGCACGAGGACGGCGAGCGGACCCTCGTCGTCGACCAGGTGATCGGCGTCCGCGCCGTCACGGACGCCGACCTCCAGCCGCTCCCCGCGTTCGCCGCCGCCTGCCTCGCGTCCGGGGCGGTGACCGGCTTCGTCATCGTGGACGAGGCGCCCGTGCTCCTCGTCGACCTGCCCACCCTGGTGCGCGAGCACCCCGGCCCCGCCCGAGAGCGGGCCGCGTGAGAGAGGCATTGCCATGCGCGAACCCCAGGATCTGAAGCGGAAGGCCCCCCGGACGGCGGGGAAGAAGGCCGCGCCGAGCCCCGACGAGATCGTGGCGGTGCTGCGGGCGTTCTCGGTCGGCCAGTACGGCGGTCGCGTCGACCTCGCGAAGTTCGAGGGCACGCGGCTCCAGGAGGTCGCGCGGGCGGTGAACGCCACGGCGGACCACGTCGAGGCGGAGATCCGCGAGGCGCGCCAGCGGATCGACACCGTCTCGTCGGGCGTGGACGAGGCGATCGACGCGATGGTGCGGCTCGTCATCCAGGGCGATCTCTCCGGCACGCTCCGGCTCGGCGTCGCCGACGCGGCGCTCACGCCGCTCATCGCGGGCGTCGGCCAGGTGATGGAGACGCTGAAGAAGTTCGTGACCGAGATCCGGGAGGCGGCGCTCCAGCTCTCCACCTCCTCGGCGGAGGTGCTCGCCGCCGCGACGCAGAACGAGTCCTCGACCTCGGCGCAGGCGTCGGCGATCCACGAGACGACCGCCACGATGGAGGAGCTGAAGGGCGCCTCGCACCAGATCGCCGAGAACGCCCAGATGGTCGCCGCCATCGCGGAGCAGACGCTCTCCGGCGCGCGCACCGGCGAGGGGGCCATCAAGGAGTTCATGCGGTCGATGGAGAAGGTCCGCCACAACGCCGTCGAGGTGGACGACGCCATCGCGAAGCTCTCCAAGCGCGTCGAGCGGATCGGGACGGTGGTCGAGGTGATCGACGAGATCGCCGACCGGTCCGACCTCCTCGCCCTCAACGCGGCGCTGGAGGGCGCCAAGGCGGGCGAGGCGGGGCGCGGGTTCTCGATCGTGGCGGCCGAGATGCGCCGCCTCGCCGAGAACGTCATGGAGTCCACCAAGGAGATCAAGAACCTCATCACCGAGATCCGCGAGGCGACGCACGCCGCCAAGGAGGCGTCCGACGGCAACAAGCGGATGGCGGGCGAGGGCGAGAAGCTCGGCTCGAACGCGATGACGAGCGTGACGGGCATCCTCTCCGGCATCCAGGAGACGAGCGACGCCGCGCGGGTGATCCACCTCGCCACCCAGCAGCAGCGGACCGCGACGGAGCAGGTCGTGCAGTCGATGGGCGAGATCGAGGAGGTCACGCGCCAGGCGCAGTCCGGGTCGAAGCAGGCCACCGGCGCCGCCTCGGAGCTGACGAAGCTCGCCGAGCGCCTCGCGGAGCTGGTGAAGCGGTTCAAGGTCGACTGACGCCTCGGGGGGGGGGAAGCGTCGGCGCGGCACCGTCATGGGCGTCTCCGAAGAGATCCGCCAGAAGCTCCTGCCGAGGTTCCGCGAGACCACCGCGGACCGCGTGGAGAAGATCTCGTCCGCGCTCCTCGAGCTGGAGCGCGGCGCGGGGACGCAGGACGTCGTGCAGGAGCTCGCCCGCGAGCTCCACACGCTGAAGGGCGAGGCCCGCATGATGGGCTTCGTCGGGATCTCGACGGTCGTGCACGCGGCCGAGGACCTCCTCAAGGTCCTCGTCCCCGAGAGCCCCGGCGACCGGCTCGACGCGCTCCTCAAGGCGTGCGACGGCATCGTGCCGATGCTGGACGCCCCGCACGACGGCGGCGTCGCGGCGAAGACGACGGCCGACCGGCTGCGATCGCTCATCGCCGCGGCCCCGGCGCCCGGGGACGGCGCCGGCGGCGAGCGGCCGACGATCACGGGCGAGCACGAGGCGGTGAGGCCGGACGCGCCCGCGGTGAAGCCCGAGCTCGGCGCGAAGCCGACCGGCTCGATCCGGGTGGACGTGGACCGGCTGGACGAGATCGCCGCGCTCTCCGGCGACATGCTGGTGGAGGGCGCGCGGTCGCTGCGGCGCTCGCGCGACCTGAACGGCCTGTTCGCGCGCTGGGCGCGCCTCTCCGACCGGGTGATCACGCTCGCGGAGCGGGTCCGGGACGAGCGCATCGCGAAGCTCGTCGAGCAGATCGAGGGCGACGTCCACCTGCTGCGCTCCGACACCTTCCGGTTCGCGCGCGCGCAGACCGAGGCCGCGTCGTCGGCGCAGGCGCAGTTCGGGCTGCTCGCCGAGCGGATCGGGAACGCGCGGCTCATCCCGCTCTCCGGCGTGCTCGCCGGCTTCCCCCGCGCCGCGCGCGACATGGCGCGCGAGCAGGGGAAGGAGGTCGAGTGCGTGGTCCGGGGCGGCGAGACCGGCGTCGACAAGGCGATCCTGCTCTCGCTGAACGACCCGCTCGTGCACCTCGTGCGCAACTGCGTGGACCACGCCATCGAGACGCCCGACGAGCGCGTCTCGGCCGGCAAGCCGCGCATCGGGAAGATCGTCCTCTCCGCGCGGACCGACGGCGACCTGCTCGCGGTGACCGTCGAGGACGACGGCCGCGGCATCAGCCCGCAGAAGGTCCGGGCCTCCGCGCTCAAGAAGGGGATCATCGGCGAGCAGCAGGCCGCCAGCCTCTCCGCGCGCGCCGCGCTCGACCTCATCTTCATGGCCGGGTTCTCGACGCGGGAGGAGGCGGGCGAGACGAGCGGCCGCGGCGTGGGCCTCGACGTCGTGCGCCGGCGCGTCACCTCGCTCGGCGGCTCGGTGATCGTCGAGTCCGAGCCGGGCAAGGGCGCGAGGTTCACGCTGCGGATGCCGCAGTCGCTCTCGCTCATGAAGGTGCTGCTCGTCCGCATCGACGAGGACGTCTACGGGATCCCGGCGGTGGACGTGGACAGCGTGGGTCGGCTCGATCCGGCGACCATCACCGAGGTGGCCGGGATCCGGGCGGTGCGGTACCGGAACCGGCTCATGCCCGTCGTCGCGCTGGGGCCGCTCCTGTCCCTGAACGGCGGCCCGCGCTCGAAGCGGCCGCACGTCGCCTACGTCTCCCACGGCGCGGAGGGGGCGGCGGTGGTGGTGGACGGGCTCTTCGGCGAGCGCGAGGTCGCGGTGAAGGCTCCCGGCGCGTTCGTGAAGGGCATGCGCTTCGTGACGGGGGCGGCGGCGCTCGAGGACGGGCGCGTCGCCCTGCTCCTCTCCACGCCGGACATCGTCTCCGCGGCCCGCCGCCTCGCCTCGCCCGCGCTCTCCCGCGGCCGCGACCGGCGGCGGCTGCGGATCCTCCTCGTGGACGACAGCGCCATCGCGCGCGAGGCCGAGGCCGCCCTGCTCCGCTCGCTCGGCCACGAGGTCGAGGAGGCGGTGGACGGGGAGGACGGCTGGTCGAAGCTGCAGCTCGGCGCCTACCACCTGCTCGTGACGGACGTGCAGATGCCGGTGCTGGACGGCATCGACCTCACCCGGCGCGTCAAGGCGACGCCGCGGTTCCTCAGGCTCCCGATCGTGATCCTCTCCTCGCTCTCGGCGCCCGAGGAGCGGCGGCGGGGCGTGGACGCCGGGGCGGACGCGTACCTCGTGAAGGGCGAGCTGGAGGCGGAGAGCTTCGCCGCCACGCTCGAGCGGCTCACCGGGGTCGGCGCGTGACGCTCGGGCACGACGGGCCGATCCGCGTGCTCGTCGCGGACGACTCCGAGCTGTTCCGCGAGCTGCTCGTCCGGGTGATCGTCGCCGATCCCGGCTTCGAGGTCGTCGCGGTGGCCGCCGACGGGAACGCGGCGGCGGCGCTGGCGCGCTCGGTCCGGCCGGACGTCATCACCATGGACCTCAACATGCCCGACACGGACGGCTTCTCGGGCATCGCGCGGATCATGGCGGAGACGCCCACGCCGATCCTCGTCCTCACCGCGAACCCCGAGGAGGCGGTCGGCTTCCGCGCGCTCTCGCTCGGCGCCCTCGACATCCTGGAGAAGCCCCAGGCGACCACCGATCTCGACGAGTACGGCCACCTGCTGCGCTCGCGCCTCCGCCTCCTGGCCGGCGTGAAGGTGATCCGGCACCTGCGGGGGCTCCGCGAGCGGCGCGCCGCCCCCGCGCCCGCCGCCGCCCGGCCGGACCTCGTCGTCATCGGGGCCTCGCTCGGCGGGCCGCGCGCGCTCGCCACGCTGCTGCGCGGGCTCCCCGGGAACTTCCCCGTCCCGATCGCGGTCGTGCAGCACATCGCCGACGGGTTCACCGAGGGGCTCGCGAGCTGGCTCGGCACCGAGTCGCGCCTGGTGGTCCTCGAGGCGATGGACGGGGCGCCGCTGCGGCCCGGGCGCGTCCTCCTCGCCCCCAGCGGGCGCCACCTCCTCGTGGGCGACGGGGTGGTCCGGCTGTCCGACGCGCCGCCGGTGGACACGTTCAAGCCGTCGGTCACCCCGCTGTTCCTCTCCGCCGCGCGCGCGTACGGCGCGCGCGTGTGCGGCGTGCTCCTCACCGGCATGGGGCGGGACGGCGCCGAAGGGCTGCGGGCCATCAAGGAGGCGGGCGGCCAGACGATCGCGCAGGACGAGGGGACGAGCGCGGTGTTCGGGATGCCGCGCGCCGCGATCGAGATGGGGGCGGTGGATCGCGTCCTCGCGATCGACGACATCCCCCGGGCGCTCCTGGAGCTCGTCCGATGATCGCCGTCGCGACCGAGCTCCTCGTCGATCTCGCCGCGCTCCTGAAGGAGCGGGTCGGGCTCCACATCCGCAAGGACGGCCACTCCGCGCTCAAGATCGCGCTCGCCGCCCGGCTCGAGGAGCTGAAGGCGGTCGTCCCGGACGCCGCGGCGTACCTGCGCGTGCTGCGGTCCGCGAACGGCGACGAGGAGCTGCGGCGGCTCCTGCCCCTCGTCACGGTGGGCAAGACGAGCTTCTTCCGGGACGAGCGGCAGTTCCGCGCCCTCGAGGCGCTGCTCCCCGGGATGCTCCAGCGGCCGCGCGCGGGCGGCCGCCGCGTCTCGGTCTGGTCGGCCGGCTGCGCGACGGGCGAGGAGCCGTACTCGATCGCGATGACCGCCGCGGAGGC
Organism: Anaeromyxobacter sp.; assembly: GCA_035708485.1. GTDB lineage: Bacteria > Myxococcota > Myxococcia > Myxococcales > Anaeromyxobacteraceae > Anaeromyxobacter. Next base: position 36,818 of record DASSSJ010000052.1, read on the forward strand.
CGGCGCGGACGGCGAGGAGCTCGAGATCCTGGCGACCGACGTGAACCCGGAGGCGGTCGCGCACGCCGCGCGGGGCGGCTACGACACGCGCCGGGTGCGCGACGTGCCGCCGCCGCTCCTCGAGCGCCACTTCGACCGCGACGGCGAGCAGTTCCACGTGCGGACGCACCTGCGCCAGCTCATCGCGGCGATCCGGACCCACAACCTCGTCTCGACGGTGTTCCCCCGCCCGACCGACGGCGGGTGGGACGTCATCTTCTGCCGCAATGTCATCATCTACTTCGACACGCCCACGACCCAGGGAGTGCTCACGCAGTTCCACAACGCGCTCACGCCGGGGGGCTACCTGTTCCTCGGGTACTCCGAGTCGCTCTTCCGGCTGTTCGAGGGGTTCGAGCTGACGGAGGTCGCGGGGGCGTTCCTCTACCGGCGCCCGGAGCAGCCGCTCCGGATGACGCCGCCGCCGACGCGGCCCCGCGCCGTCCCCTCTTCGCCGCCCCCGGTGCGCCACCTCGACGTGCGGCCGCCGTGGCGCCCGCTGTTCCCGCCCGAGCCGACCCGCGGGGCCGTGGACCGGCACGGCCGCCTCCCGACGCCCTCGCCGACGGACTCGCCCCCGCTCGCGCCGCAGGAGTTCATGGACGGCGCGGTGGCCCTGTTCTCGGAGGGGCGGTTCGGCGCCGCGCGCGAGCTGCTCGAGCGCTCGCTCGAGACCCGCGGCGAGGACCTCTCCGTCCGGCTCACGCTCGCGAACCTCTACGGCACGCTGCGCCAGCCGGACAAGGCGCGCGGCTGCTACGAGGCGGCGCTCCAGATCGAGCCGCTCTCCGCCGAGGCGCACCTGTTCTACGGCATCCACCTCCTCTCCGCCGCCGACACGGAGGGCGCCGCCCTGGAGCTCTCTCGCGCGCTCTTCCTCGACCCCGACCTCACGCTCGCGCACTACTACCTGGGCCGCTGCCGCGAGGCGCAGCGCGACGTCGGGCGTGCGCGCCTCGCCTACAGGAACGCCCTCGACGCGTACAAGCGGCGGCCGGCCGGCAAGCGGCAGGCCTTCCTGGGGTACTATCCCGACATCCCCGAGGACGGGGCCGCGTTCGCCCGCGCCGCGGAGTACGCGCTCGCCGCCCTCTAGGTGACGACGATGGCCGAGAAGAAGCGCATCCTCCTCCTCGACGACTCGACCATCACGCTCGAGATGGAGAAGGCCGTCCTCGAGGACCGCGGCTACAAGGTCGCGATCGCCTCGAACCTGCTCGAGTTCCAGAAGGAGCTCGACGCGTTCCAGCCCGAGATCATCCTGACGGACCTCATGATGCCGGACATCTCGGGGAAGGACATCGTCCGCGTCCTCAAGCAGGACTTCCACACCGAGAAGATCCCGATCATCCTCTTCAGCTCGAAGGGCGACGAGGAGCTCGCGGCCATCGCGGAGCAGGCCGGGGCGGACGGCTTCCTCTCGAAGTCGCACGGGATCGAGAAGCTCGGGGACATGGTCGACGAGATGGTCGACTCGATCCTCTGGTAGTTCCCGGCGTCCTCCCTCGACCTCGTCGCTCCCTCTCCCCCGCGGAGAGGGGCTGAGCGCCGAAGAGAGCGGGGCCCGCCTATTCACGTGGAGTGGGCGGCCGGCTCCGCGGGCGCCGGGGCACGCCCTTTGTCTCGGCGTCGCTCCGCGCCGCCCGGAGGTGCCCCGTGCTGGCGCCGGCGGCGCATGCTCGGGGGCCGCCTGCAATCCCGGGCGGCCCGCCGCCTCCGATTGCAGAGACCGATCTCTCGGCGGCGTACCGCCGATTGCAGGGCGGTCCGTGGCTGCGACGTGGCCGAGGGGGCGCTCCGCGCCGCCGCGAAAAGGGCGTGCCCCGGCCGCTTCGCCGGTGCAGTGGGCGATCGGCGGTTGGACCCTCTCGCACCGCTTCGCGGTGCTCCCTGGTCACCCGCTCATGGACCGAAGCCGCAGAGCGACCGGCCACGGCGCGGCGGGGCCGGGCGCCGGCGGCGTGGATCGGCGAGCGGAGCACGGGGATCCGCAGGAACGGGGCGCGGGGGCGTGGATCCAGCACGCACGCCAGGGAGGACGCGGAGCGGGAGGGAAGGGGGAGGGAAACCGGGCGCCCACCGGGCGGGGCGTCTCGCGAGATCGAAAGGGAGCGCGGCGGGGAGATGGTCTAGGATCCACGCCCGGTGCGCGCCTACGAGATCATCCACGCGAAGCGGGACGGGAAGCCCGTCCCCGCGGAGGAGATCCGCGCGCTCGTGGACGGGTTCACGAAGGGAGAGATCCCCGACTACCAGATGGCCGCCTTCTGCATGGCGGTCTTCTTCCGCGGGATGGACGACGCCGAGGTGCGGGCCCTCACCGAGGCGATGCTGCGGTCGGGCGACGTCCTCGACCTCTCCGACGTCCCGGGCGCCAAGGTCGACAAGCACTCGACCGGCGGCGTCGGCGACAAGGTGTCGCTCGCGCTCGCGCCGCTCGCGGCGGCCTGCGGCGTCAAGGTGCCGATGATCTCCGGGCGCGGGCTCGGGCACACCGGCGGGACGCTCGACAAGCTCGAGGCGATCCCGGGCTTCCGCGTCGACCTCCCGGTGGACCGGTTCCGCGCGCTCGTCCGGGACGTGGGCGCGTGCCTCGTCGGGCAGACGGCGCGGCTCGCGCCGGCGGACCGGAGGCTCTACGCGCTCCGCGACGTCACCGCGACGGTGGAGTCGATCCCGCTCATCGCGTCGTCGATCATGTCGAAGAAGCTCGCCGAGGGGATCGACGCCCTCGTCCTCGACGTGAAGGTCGGGCGGGGGGCCTTCATGAAGCGGCTCGACGACGCGCGGGCGCTCGCGCGCACGCTCGCGGCGATCGGGCGCGGGATGGGCAAGCGCGTCTCCGCGCTCCTCACCGCGATGGACCAGCCGCTCGGCCGCACGGTGGGAAACGCGCTCGAGGTGGTGGAGACGATCGAGCTGCTCCGAGGCGGCGGCCCGCCTGACCTGCGCGAGGTCACGGTCGAGCTCACCGCCGAGATGCTCGTGCTCGGCGGCGCGGCGGGCGACCGCGACGCGGCGCGCGCGCGCGTCGCCGCGGCGATCGCGGACGGGCGCGGCCTCGCCAAGCTCGAGGAGATCGTGACCGCGCAGGGGGGCGACGCCGCCGCGATCCGCGATCCGGACCGGCTCCCGCGCGCGCCGCGCACCTTCGACGTGCCGGCGCCGGCGGCGGGGCACGTCGTCGGGATCGACGCCGAGGCGGTCGGGCTCGCCGCGGTGGCCCTCGGCGCGGGACGCGCGCGGGTCGAGGACCGCGTGGACCCGGCCGTCGGGATCGTGGTGCACCGCAAGATCGGCGACCGCGTCGAGCGCGGCGAGCCGCTCTGCACCGTGCACGAGGGCGATCGGAGCGAGCCGCGGGACCGCGTCGCCGCCCGGCTCGCGACGGCGTGGCGGGTGGGGCCGGCCCCGCGGCCCGCGCCGCTCGTGCTGGAGCGATCATGAAGGGACGCTCGCGAGCGCGGGCGGCGGTCCGGAGGGGCGCGCGGCGGCCCCCGGGGAGGAGGACGCCATGACCAAGCGCGCCGATCTGGCGACGCGCCTCTCGTACGCGCTCGCGTGGGTGCGCGGGAAGACCGACGTCGCGCCCGCGCTCGGGGTCATCCTCGGGTCCGGGCTCGGCGACTTCGCCGACCGGCTCCAGCGCCCGGTCGCCATCGGGTACGAGGAGATCCCGTACTTTCCGGTGTCGCGCGTCCCCGGCCATCCCGGGCGCCTCGTCGTCGGCGAGCTCGAGGCCGACGGCGGGCCGATCGCCGTCGCGACGATGCAGGGGCGCGTCCACGGTTACGAGGGATGGACGCCGGAGGAGGTCGCCTTCGGCGCGCGCGTGCTGTGCAGCCTCGGGGTGAAGGCGCTGCTCGTCACGAACGCCGCCGGCGGCGTGAACCCCTCCTTCGCCCCCGGCGACCTCGTCCGGATCACCGATCACCTGAACCTCTCCGGCCAGAACCCGCTCACCGGCGAGAACGACGACCGGCTCGGGCCGCGGTTCCCCGACCTCTCCGACGCGTACGACCCGCGGCTCGGTGCCGTGCTCGACGAGGCGGCGGCCGCCGTCGGCGTGCCCCTGCGGACGGGCGTGTACGCCTGCATGGCCGGCCCGTCCTACGAGACGCCGGCCGAGGTCCGGATGCTGCGCGCGCTCGGGGCCGACCTCGTCGGGATGTCCACCGTCCCCGAGGTGATCGCCGCGCGCCACATGCGCGTGCCGGTCGCCGGCCTCTCGGTGGTGACCAACTACGCGGCGGGGCTGGCGCGCCGGCCGCTCTCGCACGCGGAGGTGGCGGAGGCCGCGGGGCGCGCGAAGGACCGGCTCGGCGCGCTCGTGGCGGCCTTCCTCGCGCGGGCGGCGTAGGGCGCGCTCCCCGTCCCCGCCCTGCTGCGGCGGCCGGGGTCCTCGGATGCGCTCCGTTGAAGGCCCGGCGGCGCGCTGGTAGGTTCGGGCCCACGGGAGGCGAGATGGGCGACCGGAACGACAGGCCGGCGGCGCCGGCGGCCCAGGGCGAGGCGGACCGCCGCGACAGCGCGCGCGTCCCCGTCCAGCTGCTCGTCCGCGACGCCGGCGTGGGCGGCTCCTTCGAGCCGTACGTCGGCAACCTCGGCATCGGCGGCGTGTACTTCGAGGCGTACCACCCGCCGGTGGGGAGCCGCGTCGAGCTGCGCTTCCTCGTCCCCGGCGCGCGCGAGGAGGTCCGGGTCACGGGCGAGGTCCTCCGCGTGACGCGCGAGGGCCCGCGCTTCGGCGCCCACGTCAAGTTCGTGGACATCCCGCTCGACGCCGAGCTCGCGATCGCCCGCCACCTCCAGCAGGGGTGAGCCGGCGCCCGCCAGGGCGGCGCGACGTCGCCGCGCTCGTGCGCGCCGCCCGCGCGGTGCGGCGGCGTGCGTACGCGCCCTACTCCCGGTTCCGCGTCGGCGCGGCGGTGCTCGCCGGCGGCGCGGTCCACGTGGGCGCGAACGTCGAGAACGCGAGCTACGGCCTCACCGTCTGCGCGGAGCGGGCGGCCGTCGCGGCGGCGGTCGCGGCCGGCGCGCGCCGGCTCGACGCCGTGGCGATCGCGACCGCCACGGCGGAGCCGACCCCGCCCTGCGGCGCGTGCCTCCAGACGCTCGCCGAGCTCGGCGGGCCGGACCTGCCGGTCGTGCTCGCCGGCGCGCGCGGGGCCCGCGTCGAGACCACGCTGGGGGCGCTCCTCCCCCGCGGCTTCGGCGCGCGCTTCCTGCGCCGCGTTTGACGCCGGCGCGGCCGCGCCCTATGAACGGCGCCAGGATGGACGTCTTCCACTCGCTCCACGAGGCGGCCGCGGCCGGGACGCTGCGCGGCTGCGCCGTCGCGGTGGGGAACTTCGACGGCGTGCACCTCGGCCACCAGCGGCTCCTCGCGGTGGCCCGCGAGCGCGCGCGCGCCCGGGGCGCCCGCGCCGCGGTCCTCACCTTCGAGCCCCACCCGGTGCGGGTCCTGCGCCCGCAGCTCGCGCCGCCGCTCCTCACGCCGCTCGCGCGCAAGCTCGAGCTGTTCGCGCAGCACGCCATGGACGCGGCGGTGGTCCAGCCGTTCGATCTCGGGTACGCGGCGACGCCCGCCGCCGAGTTCGTCCGCCGCGACGTCGCGGGTGGCGTGGGCGCCGCCGAGGTGGTGGTCGGCTACGACTTCACGGCTGGTCACGAGCGCGCGCGCGTCGACGCGCTCCGCCCGCTCCTCGCCGCGCACGGCGTCCTCCTCCACGTCGTCGAGCCCGTCACGTCGGACGGGCTCGTGGTGTCGTCCACCAAGATCCGCGAGTTCCTGCTCGAGGGGAACGTCGAGGCGGCGGCGCTGCTGCTCACGCGGCCCTACGACCTCGACGGCGTCGTCACGCACGGCGCCGGCCGCGGCCGCGGCTTCGGCTTCCCGACCGCGAACGTGCAGACGAGCGCGCTCCTCCCCGCGAACGGCGTGTACGTCGTGCGCGCGTGGGTGGGGGGCGCGGCGCCCGGCCGCGGCCCGGTCCACGGCGGCGTCTGCAACGTCGGGACGAAGCCCACCGTCGAGACCGACGGCCACGTGGTCGCCGAGGCGCACCTCTTCGAGTTCGACGGCCGGGACCTCTACGGCGCGCCGATCCGGATCGCGTTCGTCGCGCGACTGCGGGACGAGCGGCGTTTCGCCTCGGTCGACGCGCTCCGCTCCCAGATCGCGGCCGATGTCTCACGAGCGCGGGACGTCTTGAGCGCGGCGCCCATGTAGGCGCGGCGACTCCGGTTTCCTCCAGTCCTGACGGGGACTTCGGGCCCGGGCGTTCCTTGACCCCCCAAGGAACCGCCTGCTAGGGTGGACGGCGTTTCGGCGCGCGCCGTCCCGCCGACTGGAAGGGGAAACCAGAAATGTCCGGACGCCTCGGCGAACTCCTTGTCCGGGAGAACCTGATCTCCCTGCAGCAGCTGCAGAAGGCCCAGGACGAGCAGCGCAAGAGCGGCGGCCGCATCGGCTCCCTCCTCGTGAGGCAGGGGGCGATCGCCGAGCACGACCTCACGAACTTCCTCTCGAAGCAGTACGGGGTCCCGGCGATCTCGCTCAAGGACTTCGACATCGACGAGGACGTCCTCAAGCTCATCCCGAAGGCGACGGCGGAGAAGCACCAGGTGGTGCCGGTGAACCGCGCCGGCTCCTCGCTCATCGTGGCGATGAGCGACCCGTCCAACATCTTCGCGATCGACGACATCAAGTTCCTCACCGGCTACAACGTCGAGGTCGTCGTCGCCTCCGAGCAGGCGATCCGCGAGGCCATCGAGCGGTACTACGCGGAGAAGGGGCCGGACCTCGACGAGGTGATGTCCGGCTTCGACGACTCCGAGGTCTCGCTCGTGGAGGCCGAGGGCGACGACATGAACGTCGTCGACCTCGAGAAGAGCGCCGAGGAGGCGCCCGTCGTCAAGCTCGTGAACCTCGTGCTCCTGGACGCGATCAAGAAGGGCGCGTCCGACATCCACATCGAGCCCTACGAGAAGGACTTCCGCGTCCGCTTCCGCATCGACGGCGTGCTCTACGAGGTGATGAAGCCGCCGATGAAGCTGCGGAACGCGATGATCTCGCGCCTCAAGATCATGTCCGAGCTCGACATCAGCGAGCGCCGCCTGCCGCAGGACGGCCGCATCAAGCTGAAGCTCGGCAAGGGCAAGGAGATGGACTTCCGCGTCTCCATCTGCCCGACGCTGTTCGGCGAGAAGGTCGTGATGCGGCTCCTCGACAAGTCGACCCTCCAGCTCGACATGACCAGGCTGGGGTTCGAGGAGGGCCAGCTCAAGGACTTCCTGGAGGCCATCGACCGGCCCTACGGGATGGTGCTCGTCACCGGTCCCACCGGCTCGGGCAAGACGACGACGCTCTACTCCGCGCTCTCCAAGCTGAACGAGGTGTCCTGGAACATCTCCACCGCCGAGGACCCGGTCGAGTTCAACTTCTTCGGCATCAACCAGGTGCAGATGCACGAGGACATCGGCCTCAACTTCGCGGCGGCGCTCCGCAGCTTCCTGCGGCAGGACCCCGACATCATCATGGTCGGCGAGATCCGCGACTTCGAGACCGCCGAGATCGGGGTGAAGGCCGCGCTCACCGGCCACCTCGTGCTCTCGACGCTCCACACGAACGACGCGCCCGGCACGGTGTCGCGCCTCCTCAACATGGGGATCGAGCCGTTCCTCGTGACCGCCTCGCTCAACGCGATCGTCGCGCAGCGCCTGTGCCGGAAGCTCTGCCCGGAGTGCAGGCGGCCCGCGCAGCTCGAGGACCAGGCGCTCCTCGACGCCGGGTTCCCCGCCGAGGAGCTCGGCACGTTCCAGGCGTTCGAGCCGGGCGGCTGCAAGGCCTGCAACGACCGCGGCTACAAGGGGCGCGTCGCCGTGTACGAGGTGATGCCGCTCTGGGACGGCCTGAAGGAGCTCGTCATCCAGGGCTGCTCGACCGCGGAGCTGAAGCAGGAGGCCATCCGGCTCGGGTTCCGCACCCTGCGCATGGCCGCGCTCGCCAAGGTGAAGGCGGGCATGACCAGCCTCGCCGAGGCGGTCGGCAACACCGCCCCGGACAAGTTCTAGCCTCACCCCCCAGCCCCCCTCTCCACCTGCGGTGGAGAGGGGGGAGATCGAAGGTGGATCCGCGTGGCAAACCTTCACCAGCTCCTGAAGGCGATGGTCGAGAAGGGGGCCTCCGACCTCCACGTCACGACGGGCTCCCCGCCGCAGCTCCGCATCGACGGCAAGCTCGTCCCCCTCAAGACGCCGCCGCTCTCGCCGGTGGACACGAAGCAGCTCTGCTACTCGATCCTCACCGACGCGCAGAAGCACAAGTTCGAGGAGGACAGCGAGCTCGACCTCTCCTTCGGCGTGAAGGGGCTCTCGCGCTTCCGCTCGAACATCTTCATGCAGCGCGGCGCGGTGGCCGGCGCGTTCCGCACCATCCCCTTCAAGATCCTGACGTTCCAGGAGCTCGGGCTGCCGCCGATCGTCGCCGACCTCGCGAAGAAGCCGCGCGGCCTCGTGCTCGTCACCGGCCCGACCGGCTCCGGGAAGTCCACGACGCTCGCGTCGATCATCGACAAGATCAACACCGACCGCCACGAGCACATCATCACGATCGAGGATCCGATCGAGTACCTGCACCCGCACAAGAACTGCCTCGTGAACCAGCGCGAGGTCGGGGCGGACACGCAGTCCTTCAAGAAGGCGCTCAAGTACATCCTGCGCCAGGACCCCGACGTCGTGCTCGTCGGCGAGATGCGCGACCTCGAGACGGTCGAGGCCGCCCTCGTCATCTCCGAGACCGGCCACCTCGCGTTCGCGACCCTCCACACCAACAGCGCGGTGCAGACCATCAACCGCATCCTCGACGTCTTCCCGCCGTACCAGCAGCCGCAGGTCCGCGCCCAGCTCTCGTTCGTGCTCGAGGGCGTGCTGACGCAGAACCTCCTGCCGCGGGCGGGCGGGCCGGGGCGGGTCCTCATCGTCGAGGTCATGGTCCCGAACCCCGCCATCCGGAACCTCATCCGCGAGGACAAGATCCACCAGGTCTACTCGCAGATGCAGGTCGGCCAGCAGAAGTTCGGCATGCAGACGTTCAACCAGAGCCTCGCCATGGCCTTCCAGAAGCGGCTCATCACGCTGGAGGAGGCGCTCGGGAGGTCCTCCGACCCGGAGGAGCTGAAGAACATCCTCTCGAGCGGCGGCGGCATGAGGCCGCCCGCCGCGCCCGTCCCGCGATAGGCGATTTCGACCTCCCGCCGCCCCTCGGCTAGGATCGGGGGTCGGGACGGAGCGAGGAGACCATGGCCCAGGCCGCAGCCGTCAAGACGAAGCCCGCGCCGGCGCCGGCGCCGAGGCAGGCGCCCGTCTTCAGGTGGTCGGGCAAGACCAAGTCGGGCGAGGTCCGCGCCGGCGAGATGGAGGCGCAGGACGCCTCGGCGGTGGAGCAGCGCCTCCGCCAGATGGGCATCGAGCCCGTCAAGGTGCGCAGGAAGCCGAAGGAGTTCCACCTCAGGCTGCCGGGCCTGAGCGGCGTGTCGACGAAGGACATCCTCGTCTTCACGCGCCAGTTCTCGGTGATGATCGACGCCGGCCTGCCGCTCGTGCAGGCCCTCGACATCATCGGCACGCAGTCGGACAACCCGTCGTTCAAGAAGGTGCTCCTCGCGGTGAAGGCCAAGGTGGAGGCGGGCTCCACCTTCGCCGACGCGCTCGCCGACCACCCCAAGGTCTTCGACGAGCTCTTCGTCCAGCTCGTCCGCGCGGGCGAGATCGGCGGCATCCTCGACACCATCCTCCAGCGCCTCGGCGCCTACATCGAGAAGAACGAGAAGCTGAAGCGCCGCGTGAAGGGCGCGATGGTGTACCCCGCCATCGTGCTCACGGTCGCGATCGGCGTCGTCCTCGTCCTCATCGGGTTCGTCGTCCCCACGTTCGAGAAGATGTTCAAGGACTTCGGCGGCGCGCTGCCCGGGCCGACGCAGTTCCTGGTGGACGTGTCGAACGGGTTCAGATCCTACTGGTTCCTTTACCTCGGCATCCCGCTGGCGGCGTTCATCGGGTTCAGGCTCGCCGTCCGCAAGGGCAAGGGCCAGGAGGCGTGGCACCGGTTCCTGCTGAAGACCCCGGTGTTCGGCCCGCTGGCCCGCAAGATCGCCGTCGCGCGCTTCACGCGCACGCTCGGGACGATGATCTCCTCGGGCGTCCCCATCCTCGACGCGCTCGAGATCGTCGCGAGGTCCGCAGGCAACCGCGTCATCGAGCGCGCGATCCTGTACGTCCGCGCCAAGATCTCGGAGGGCAAGAACATCGCCTCCCCGCTGGCGGAGACGAACGTGTTCCCGCCCATGGTGGTGCAGATGATCGGCGTCGGCGAGGCGACCGGCGCCATGGATCAGATGCTCGCGAAGATCGCCGACTTCTACGACGACGAGGTGGACGTCGCGGTCGCCGCCCTCACGAGCATGCTCGAGCCGCTCATGATGGTCTTCCTGGGCGGGACGGTCGGCTTCTTCATGATCGCGATGTACCTCCCCATCTTCAACATGGCGGGCGCGATCAAGTAGCGGTCGCGTCGGGCGGCGGAAGTCGCGTGGGCAAGGCGGAACCGGGCCTGAAGGTCGCCGCGGACGCGGTGCTGCACCGGAAGCTGGTGTGGCTGACGCTCTTCCGCATGGTGACGATCACCGTGCTGCTCGGCGGCACCGCGGTCGTCGGGTGGGACGCCGGGCTCTACGCCGTGCGCGTCGCCCAGCCGCTGTACGCCCTCGTCGTCGCGACGTACGTCGCCTCCGCGGCGATCGCGTTCGCGCTGCGCCGCCGCCGGGCGCTCGTCCCCATCGCCTTCGCACAGGTGGCCCTCGACGTCGCGCTCGCGGGCGTCGCGGTGGCGCTCACCGGCGCGGCGGAGAGCGTCTTCGTCTTCATGTACGCGCTCGCCATCGTGAACGGGGGCATCCTCCTGTTCCGCCGCGGCGCGTTCACGGCGGCCGCCGTCGCGGCGGTGGTGGACGCCTCGACCATCCTCCTCCTCACGCCCGGCCCGCCGCGGGTGGTCACCGTGTTCGTCCACGTCGCCGCGCTGGCGGCGATCGCGACGGTCATGTCCTACGTGTCCGAGCAGCTCCGCTCGGCCGACGTGCGGCTCGCCGCGAGCGAGCTCGAGCTCGAGGCGATGACGGCGCTTCACGAGGCCATCGTCCAGTCGGTCTCGAGCGGGCTCCTCACGCTCGACGAGGCGGGCCGGATCACGTTCCTGAACCGCGCCGGCGCGCAGATCCTCGGCGTCTCCGCCCGCGAGGTCCGCGGGCGCTCGGCGGAGCCGTGGTTCGGCGCGCACCCTGCGTCGGTCGCGCGCGCCGAGACCACCGTGACGCATCCGAGCGGCGAGCCGCGCCGGCTCGGCTACTCCGCCTTCGCGCTCCGCGGCCGCGGCGGCGGTCAGCCGGGCGGCACCGCCGTGATCTTCCAGGACCTCACGGAGCTGCGGGCGATGGAGGAGGCGGTCGCGCGGAGCGAGCGCCTCGCCGACCTCGGCCGCGTCGCGGCCGGCCTCGCGCACGAGCTCCGCAACCCGCTCGCCGCGATGGCGGGCGCGGTGGAGCTGCTCGGCGCGGAGGCGGCGCTCGACGACGAGCAGCGCCGGCTCCTCCGGATCGTGCTGCGCGAGAGCTCGCGCCTGGAGCGCCTGGTGTCGGAGTTCCTCGGCTTCGCGCGCCCGCGGCCGATGGAGCGGCGCACGGTGGACCTCGCGACGCTCTGCGGCGAGGCGCTCGACGTGTTCGCCCACGACCCCGCGGCGACGGCGATCCGGATCGAGCGGGCGCTCCGGAGCGCGACGGTGGAGTGCGATCCGGAGCAGCTGCGGCAGGTCCTCTGGAACCTGCTCGTCAACGCGGCGCAGGCGATCGCGGAGCTGGGGGCCGGCGGCGGCGTGATCGAGGCGGGCTGCGGGCCCGCCCAGGACGGCGGCGCGTGGCTCGCCGTCCGCGACGACGGCCCGGGGATCTCGGCCGCGGACGCGACGCGCATCTTCCTCCCGTTCTTCACGACGCGGCGCGAGGGGACCGGGCTCGGCCTCTCCACCGTGCACCGGATCGTCGACGCGCACGGCGGCCGGATCGACGTCGAGCCGCGCACCCCGCGCGGCACGACCTTCACCGTCCACCTGCCGCCGCCGGCGGCCGCCTCCGCCGTGGCGCTCCGCGCGGCGCGCTAGGGAACTCGCATGGCGACGATCCTGATCGTGGACGACGAGCACTCCATGCGGGAGTTCCTCGAGATCCTGCTCCGCAAGGCCGGCCACGCGGTGGCGACCGCGGTCGACCTGCCGGGCGCGCTCGCCCGCGTCGCCGAGGGCGACCTCGACCTCGTCGTGACGGACCTGCGGCTCGGGAACGACTCGGGGCTGGACGTCCTCCAGGCGGTGAAGAGCGCGTCGCCGCGGACCGAGGTCGTCATCGTCACCGCGTTCGCCACCACCGAGAACGCCGTCCGCGCGATGAAGCTGGGCGCCTACGACTACGTCCTGAAGCCCTTCAAGGTCGACGAGATCAAGCTGGTCGTCGAGAAGGCGCTCGAGCACCGCGCGCTCGTCGCGGAGAACCTCGTCCTCCGTCACCGCGTGGGCAGCAAGGAGGACGAGGGCGACGAGGAGATCATCGGGCGGTCGCAGGCGATCGAGGAGGTGCGGGCGCTCGTCGAGAAGGTCGCCCTCGCGCGCACGACCGTGCTCGTCTGGGGCGAGAGCGGCACCGGCAAGGAGGTGGTCGCCCACGCCATCCACCGCCGCGGCTGCCCGGCCCAGCCGTTCGTCGCGATCAACTGCGGCGCGATCCCCGAGGGGCTCATCGAGAGCGAGCTCTTCGGCCACGAGAAGGGGAGCTTCACCGGCGCCGTCTCGACGAAGCCGGGGCTGTTCGAGGTCGCGGGCGCGGGCACGCTCTTCCTCGACGAGGTCGGCGAGCTGCCGCCCCCGGTGCAGGTGAAGCTGCTGCGGGCCCTCCAGGAGCGGCGGCTGCGGCGCGTCGGGGGGAGCGTGGACCTGCCGTTCGCCGCCCGGATCGTCGCGGCGACGAACCGGGATCTCGCCCAGGAGGTCCGGGCGGGGCGCTTCCGCGAGGACCTGTTCTACCGGCTGAACGTCATCCAGATCAGGGTGCCGCCGCTCCGCGAGCGCGCGGAGGACGTCCCGCTCTTCCTCGAGCGGTTCCTCGCGCGCTTCGCGCGCGAGAACGGCAGGCGCCCTCCTCCCCTCACGCCCGCGGCGGAGCGCCTGCTCCTCTCGTACCGCTATCCCGGGAACGTCCGCGAGCTCGCGAACGTGGTCGAGCGCGCCGTCACGCTCGCCGACGAGACCGGGATCGACGTCCAGGTGCTCCCTCCCGCGCTGCGCGATCCCGGCGCGCCGCAGGGCGTGCCGCGCGCGGTGCTGCCCGACGGCGGCGTGGATCTCCAGGCGCAGCTCGACGCCATCGAGCGGCAGATGCTCGAGGCGGCGCTCGAGCGCGCGGGCGGCGTCAAGACGGAGGCGGCGCGGCTGCTCAGCGTCACGTTCCGGTCGCTGCGCTACCGCCTCGCGAAGTACGGGATCGGCGGGGGCTGAGGGACCGCCCCCGCCGCCGCGTCACGGGCAGACCCCGGCCGCGGGCTCCGCCGCCGAGTGGCGGCAGGCGTGGACGTCCTTCGAGATGGGGATGACGCCGAAGCTCGGGGCCGGGTCCCTCATCACGCCGCTCGTGATGTTCGTCGCGCCCCGCTCCGGGTTGACGGCGGTGAGCGCGACCTGCACCTGCCCCTTCTGGTTGACGAACACGGTGGGCTGGTCGCCCATCGCCGGCACGAGCGTCGTCGAGGCGACCGAGCGGACGAGGTTGCCGTTCGCGTCGCGCAGCACCGAGCCGCCCGTGATCGGGTCGGCCCCGTAGTGGTACGCCACGCGGCGGTTCTCCGCGACGCACTTCGCGACCTGGCAGCGCTGCGAGTTCGACCCGCTGCGCACCACCGTCCCGGTGCCGGGCTGGAGGGTGCTCCAGGTGACGAGGCCGTACAGCGCGGTCGTCGAGGAGACGCGCTCGTCGTAGCGCGACACCTGGAACACGTGGTCGTCCGCCTCGCGCTGGCCGTCGTGGTTGAAGTACATCGCCCACCCGCTCGAGCTCGCGTCCGCGAGCGCCGTCGGGTTGTCCACGCCGCCGTCGATGACCACGACGCCGCTGGACGCCGTCGACGGGCTCGAGACCGTCAGCCGGGCCGCGTCGTAGGCGGCCGCCTGCTCCGGCGTCCGGAAGATGCCGCGCGCCGTGGTGGTGTCGAAGACCCGGATCGAGAAGTACCAGTTGTGCTTCTGGATCACGTTGTTCCGGTCGTCGAGGTCGACGGTGGAGCCCCGGTCGTCCGTCACGTACCCGCAGGCGACCCCGTCCGCCGAGTCGACGCACGAGACATGACGGTTCTTCGCCGTCGCTCCCCGGTTGTTGCCGCAGTCGATCGTGACGTTCGCCTTGCCCTCGAGGGTGCAGGTGGAGAGCGAGGACAGCGCGCGCGAGGTCGAGGAGAAGAAGGTGTCGTCCGTGCTGCTGCACGCGGCGAGGGCGAGGCCCGAGGTCTCGCGGTCGGCGACGGCGCCGTCGCGCACGAGACCGGTGCACGCGAAGGTGTTCGCGTCGCTCGTCGACGAGACCGTGACCGTGCAGCCGCGCTGCGCGCAGGCCCGGAGGTTGTCCGGCCCGCACTGGCCGCCGAAGGTGTCGAGCAGGTTGTAGCGGTCGCCCGTCCCGGCGTACGTCCGGAGCCACCCGCCCGGCACCTGCGTGTTGGCGGTGATGTAGAAGAAGGGCTCGCTCGAGCAGCCGGTCAGCTGGAACGACCGGCCGCCGTGCCAGTTCGTCGCGCGCTTCGAGGTGCCGTCGAGCGTGCCCGGGTCGCTGAAGCGGAGGGTCCAGAGCTGGCCGGCCGTGTCGCCGAACGTGGCGGTGTCGAAGAAGAACTCGTTGCCGAACGAGGTGTTCGCGCTCGCCGACGTCCCCCACATGAGCATCGCCACGGTCGCGGCGATGGGCGCCTTCAGGTGGCAGCGCGGGTCGGTGTCGGTGGAGCCGCACCCGCTCGTGGGCCGGCTGAAGTCGAACAGCTCGTGCCCGGTCCAGACGTCCACCATGTGCACGCCGCGGCCCTTGATGCCCTGCGGGTCGAAGCCGCCCGCGAGGAACGTGACCCAGCGCTCGTGGTACGGGACGCCGCCGGTGACCCCGGCGACCGCCATCGTGCCGCTCGCGGTGCTCGTGCCGAACAGCGCGTTCGAGGTCCCGTCCACCTTGACGCGCACCGGGCCGACGGGCGGGCGGACCGGCAGGTAGTCGTTGTAGGTCTCCCCGAACGTCAGCGACTCGGCGTCGTTCGGCTGCGGGTAGACCCACAGGAACTTCGGCGCGACGTGGCCGGCCTCGGTCGGCATCTTCGTGGCCTCGGTCACGTCGAGGGCGAAGTAGCGCGTCCCGCCGCGCCGCTCGCCCACGATCGCCACCGTGTGGAACTCGTTCGACTGCTTCTGCCCGTCGTTCGCCGCCGTACCCGAGATCGCGTTCGTCGTCCCGTCGACCCACACGTCCCGGATCATGGGCGAGCCGTCCACGAAGAGCTGGTGGCCGGTGGCGAGCATCGGGATCTTGGGGAGGAGGTCCGGCGGCAGGAACGCCCAGACCTCCCGGCCGGTCCCGCGCGTGTAGTAGCCGTTGAAGGGCGGGAGGCTCTCGTCGATGCCGTCGGTCAGCGTGTCGTTCGCGTTCGCCTCCCAGACCCCCGCGTCGAACGCGTGGAGGAGCCCGTCGTTCGCGCCGACGAGGATGATCTTGCGGCGGTTCTTGTAGCGCGAGTCCTGCGCGTAGACGTCGTAGGCGTTCGCGCTCGAAGGGCTGTGCGGGGTCGGCGTCTTCCAGAGGGACGTGAGGCACTGGTTGTGCAGGCCGTTCTTGCAGAGCACGCCGTCCGGGGGGAGCGGCGGATCGATCACGACGGGCGCCGAGTGGAAGATGTCGCCGAGGACGACGTTGCGGTCGGGGAGCGAGTTCTGCCCGTCCTCGGTGGCCGGCTTCGGCCAGACGCCGCCGACGGTGGGCTTCGCCCCGTTGTCGTTGAACACGTCGGCGCCGAGGACGAACCGGATGAGCGTCTTCGTGCAGTAGGTCCTGCTCACGCGCACCGCCGCGGCGGTGACGGGATCGCCGCGCGTCGCGATCGCGTTCGCGACGGCCTCGCACGCCAGCCCCGACCCGGAACCGCCGAGGCGGAGGTAGGGCATGATCTTCGCCGCGACCGCGTCGGTCGCCTCGAGGCGGAACGTCGTGTCGAACCGGTCGATCTTCCCGTCCGGCGTCCCGCTCGGGCCGGAGTCGTCCACCGCGGTGTAGACGCGCCGCCCCGTCCGCCACGTCTGGGCCCGGATCGCCTCCGCGGCGTCCCAGTGCTCCGTCGCCTCCTGCGTGCCCGCGACGGCGCAGGTCTTGCCGCTGAAGCTCGTGCACCTGCTCGCCTGGTCGCAGTCGGCGGCGTCGGGCGGGTCGTTCTTGCGGAAGATGCCGTTGTCGTCCTCCTGGATGAAGTCGCCCGTCCGGTCCTGGAGGAACACGCTGAGGCACTTCCCGTCGCAGTCGAGATCGCCCGCGCCCGAGCCGTCGCTGGTCTCGGTGCAGGTGGGGCTCAGGAACTCGCTGAAGAGCTCGTACCGCACGAGGTGTCCGGGCCAGAGCCGGC
Organism: Anaeromyxobacter sp.; assembly: GCA_035708485.1. Lineage (GTDB taxonomy): Bacteria > Myxococcota > Myxococcia > Myxococcales > Anaeromyxobacteraceae > Anaeromyxobacter. The sequence continues at coordinate 53,606 of DASSSJ010000052.1, forward strand.
CGGTCTCCCTGGCCGGGTCGAACCGCGGCACGATCACGGACCGTCCCGCGGTCGTCTGCAGGGTCGAGACGGACGCGACGCTGAACGACGTCGTCCGGTCCTCGATCGTGGTGAGGATCGCGTCCAGGCCGGACCGGAGCGAGGCGGTGTTGTCGGCGCTCACGTACTGACCGCCGCCCATCGCCGCCATGTTCGAGAGCAGCGTCTCGGCGCCGGACGTCTGGCTCGTCGCGAACCCGACCGTGTACACGTCGAGGACCTGCTTGCCGTTCATGGTGCGGCAGTCGAGCGTGCCCTCGTCGTTCTTGCGGAGATCGAGGTTGTGGAGGTACCAGGCGACGCGGATCGGGTTGTTCTTCCAGTCGTCCGCGACCGGGAAGATGCTGCACGCGGAGCAGAGGCCGGTCGGGATCCCGCCGGTCCGCGTCGTGCCCGACACCGTCGGCTTGATCCCGTGGTCCGTGTCCCCGGCGTAGTCCGCGCCCAGCTGCGTCTCGGTCACGGTGCCGACCGGGAGGTCGTTGCCGTCCGTGGACTTCGGGATCCCGTCCGTGATGAGGACCACGGTGCTCGTCTGGCACGCGTAGCAGACCGACTGCTGGCTCTCGCTCCCGCCGCCGCTCGTGTTGTTCGTGGTGTTCCACGTGCCGTCGATGCCGAACCAGGGGAGCTCGGGCGAGTGGTAGTACTGCCCGATGTCGAGGAGGGCCCGCGCGATCGGCGTGCCCTGGTCGAAGGCGTAGTCGTTCACCTGGTTGATGAACCCGGAGCGCGCGCTCGTCCAGCTCGAGTCGGGCATGTCGCAGGTGGGCTTCAGCTTCTGCCACTCGTCGTTGGCGTGGTCGGCCCCCGTCGCGCCGAAGTGGGCGATGCCCATCCGTACCCTGACCTTGTCCATCACCGCGTCCTTCAGGACCTTGCGGGCGACGATGAACTTGGGCGGGTAGAAGTTGAGCCAGTTGCCCGTGAACCACACCGACGGGTAGCCCACGTTGTCGAGGCCGTCCATCGCGGTCGACGCCCGGAAGAGCCGGCCGTCGAAGAAGAAGCCGCGCCGCTCTAGGCAGCGCGTGCAGATGGTCCGCTTCAGCTGGCTGCCCTGGTAGACGCCGTCGGCGAACATCTCGTTGCAGAACTCGTCGGTGGTGCCGACGTTGTTGCCGCCCGCCTTCTTCCAGGGACGGGCCGCGGCGTAGGTCCATCCGTCCCCCGGCGCGCCGGTCTGGATGTTCACGACCGCGTCGTGGAACACGGGGTACTTGTCGAAGAAGTTCGCCGTCTGGCCGCCGCAGGAGACCGTGCTGCCGTCGCTTTCGCAGTAGAAGTCCGGGTCGTACCCCGGCGCGCCGCTCGTCACGGCGTCCGAGCCCTGCGAGTAGTATCGGCACGGCGAGGCGAGCTGGGCGTAGTCGATGTTCTCGCCGACGCTCGTGTCGTCGTCGTGGACGAAGGTGCCCGTCGGACCGAAGCCGTACTTCGCGCCGTAGTGGCCGTCGGTGATGGTGCAGGGCGGGAAGTACTGGCGGTCGCGGAACCAGCCGATGACCATGCCGGCGCCGGCGAACGACGCCGAGACGGGATCGTCGCCGCAGCCGATGACCGCGCAGCCCGTCGTGTCCGATCCGTCCATGGACGGGCAGTGGAGGGTGGGCGCGTACAGGTTCCTGTACCTGCAGCTCGGGTCCTTGTCGTCGCCGCCGGTCGGGCAGTTCGGATCGTGGAGCGGCGGGTACGTCCCGGGGTAGAACCCGCCGCCGTTCGGCGGGAGCCGCACCATCGAGGCGGAGTTGTCGAGCAGGAAGAAGATGTTCGGGACGCCCCCGGTCCGGGTGAAGAACCCGGCGTCCTCCGGGTCGCTGCCGTTCAGCATCGTGTCGACGTAGCTCGAGGCGACTGCGCCGCGCGCGGCGACCGAGATCGAGCAGGTCTGCGCCACCGCCACGGCGGCGCCGAGCGCCAGCGCCGCCGCGGCGAGCGCGAGCGGGAGGCGGAGTCTGCGGAGGATCGCGGTGCGCATGAAGGGCCTCCTAGAACAGCGCGAAGCGCATCGAGAACTCGACCTCGAACTTGTTGCCGCGCGAGTCCGTGCAGCGGGCGGCGAGGCGCCAGGCGCGGCCGCCGAGGAGCGAGTCCATGCCCGGGGCGGCGTTCGTGAGATCGCGCGTCGGGGCCGGAGCGCCGTCGCTCGCGCCGCCGTCGAACCCGACGACGACCTGGTCCACCCGCATGGCCGTCGTGCTGTCGTAGTGCGCGGGCGCGGCGAGCTGCCCGTAGCCGGTGAGGTCGATGGGCGCGTCGAGCGTCCGGGTGCTCGAGAAGTACCCCGGGCCGTAGCGCGCCACCTCCGCCCAGACCTGCGCCCGCGCCGCCTGGGCGCAGGCGAGGAGCGAGTCGACGCGCGCCTTCGCGGAGGCGTTCTGCCGCTCGCGCGAGCCGAGCGAGACGGCCGCCACGCCGAGCACGGAGAGGACCGCGAGCAGGATGAGGGCGATGAGGAGGATTCCCCCGCGCGCGGACGGGACTCGGGATCGCATCGCGCCTCCTAGAAGTAGACCATCCCCTGCGTGATCATGTTGGGGAGCGGGATGGTGGTCTCGAACGACACGCGCTGGTAGCCGTCGCCCCCGCCGATCCAGGCGGGCGCGGCGGTCTGGTTGAAGTTCAGGATCGGCGGGATCCAGGCCTTCGCCGGGTCGGGCTCGGGCGACCGCGCGACGACGGCGATCCGCACCGCGCGGATGTTCGCCTGGTGGTTCGTGCGGCGCTCGGCGGCCGGCGGCGGCCCCATGTAGTAGCGGTACCAGGAGGTCGGCGAGTACACGGACTCCGAGCCGACCGGCGCCGCGCCCGGGAACGAGAGCGTCGTGAGCTTGTTCGCCACGGAGTCACCGGGCGCGCCCGCCGCGAGCGTGACCGCGGCGGCGGTGCCGACCTGAGTCCCGTTCGCGAGGACGTACGCGACCTGGATGGACTCGATCCCCTCCGCGATGAACTGCTCGTCGGCCTCGTCGATCGCGGTGCTCCCGCCCATGTCCACGCCCTGGTCGAGGACGAGGTACGGGTCGCGCCGCCCGCCGCCGACGTCCACCGGCCGCACGTGGATCCGGTAGCGATCGATCTGGAACGCGCGCGCCGTGCCCTGGTTGAAGCAGGCGTTCGTGGCGGTGTCCTGTCCGAGGAACGGGTGCGTGGACGACGCGGTCACGAGCGGGAGGTCCACCGAGCCGCCGCCGCTCGGCGCCGCCGTCGTCGTGGAGACCGTGAGGTAGGCGTACTGGGTCGCGCCGTCGCACACCACCAGCAGCACCTGGCCCTTGCGGAACGTCTGGCCCTCTCGCGCATTCACGGTGAGCTCGGTCGAGGAGAGCGCGGTGACCCGCCACGCCCGCCCGCTCGGCTCGGCGGCGGAGCTCTGCGGGACCCAGTAGACCGGGTTGCGCGCGTAGAACACGAGCTCGTCCGAGTCGTTGGTGCGGTCGCGGACGCAGTCCGGCGTGCCGCCCGTGGAGAGCTCGGCGGGGCAGGGCCCGCCGGACCGATCGAAGTCGAACGCGAGCGACGGCGCCATCCCGAACCCCGCCTGCGCGACCTTCTGCTCGAAGAACAGGAGCGCGTTCCGGGCGGAGGCCTGCGCGGCGCGGACGCGCGCCCCGTCGTAGTACGCCTGCTGCTGCGAGCGGGCGACGGCGACGACGCCGACGAGGACCGCGGAGCTCACCGCGAGCGCGACGAGCAGCTCGACGAGCGTGACGCCGGCGTGGCGCGAGGGCGTGCGCATGACGGTCACCGGTAGCCGGCCACGTACGAGACGGCGAGGCCGGCGTTGGGCTTGTGCGTGAGGACCACCAGCTCGCGCTCGACCGGGTTGCCGCGCTCCCGGTAGATCACCGAGACCGCGATGACCTTCGAGGCGGCCTGTCCCGTCGGCGTGTTCGTCTCGTAGTCCCACACCGACCAGCGCCGGCGGTACTGAGGCTTCGACACGTCGGCGGGGTCGGGCGGGAGCGCCGAGTCGAGCCGCACGCCGAGCATCGCCGCCCCGTCGCTCCAGGCGTGGACGTGCGACCGCGTGAGGTCCGTCCCGATCAGCCGCCCGAAGGGCGTCGGGGGCGAGTTCCCGCCCGCGCCCGTGAGCCGAAGGTCGTCGAACTCCAGGCGCTCGAGCGCCGCGGCCAGCTCGGACGCGAGCTGGGCCGCCGCCGTCGTCGCCCGCGCCCCGCCGTTCGCCGTGATCCCGAAGATCTGGAGGCGCATCATCCCGATGAGCCCGACCGAGAGCAGCGCCAGCGCGATCACGACCTCGAGCATCGAGACGCCGCGGTCACCGCGCCGCGTGGGGAGCCGCTCTCGCACCGTGCGCATGATCGCTCCTAGTGGATCGCGAAGGTCCGGACGACGCCGGCGGGGAACGCCACCACGACGCCCTTGCGCTCCGCCGCGGCCGTCTCCCCGTGCTGGTCGGTCGTGAGCGCGAAGGCATAGCCGGCCCACGGGCCGCTGGCCGAGCCCGACTTCTCGCCCGTGACCGATCCGTCGCGGACGAACCGGATGGCGAACCGCTTCAGGCCGTCGACCGTCGCGGTGAGGTCGGAGCCGAAGAACGCGATCGTCGAGAACGGCGCCGGCGGCGAGCCCGACGGCGAGAGGTGTAGCTTCACGCGCCGCGGGAAGTCGCCGCTGTCGATCAGCGTCGCGTGCTGCCCCGGGCTCCCGGGGAGGAACCCGGACAGCGAGAAGCCCGCGTCGGGTGCGCGGAGCAGGAACCACTTGCCGCAGCTCGACGGGGACGTCGGCCTGCACGCGGAGGCGTTCGGCGCGTCGATGACGACGAAGACGTAGTCCTCCTGCTCCGAGAGCGCCGCGAACCGGAGGCCCGAGAGGCGGGCTCCCAGGTCGAACGTGATCGATCCCAGGCTGGCGTTCTGGTAGCTGGCCCGGGAGACGCCGTAGGCGATCGTCGCCACGACGACGACGATCGCCATCGTGACCGCCAGCTCGAGGAGGGTGAAGCCGTGAGCGCGCCGCACGCCTGTCCTCGGGAGCAAGACGCGGGCCGGCGCCGGTCGCGAACTCGCCCAAGGATCTCGCGAGCCTCGGCGCCGTCGCCCCGGTCGCCTCGACATCCGTTGCGCAGCTCGCTACTCCTTGCGTGTGGGCGCGGGTGTGCGGCCGGCGCGGCGAGGACGGACGCGGGCGGCCGCGTGTGGGTCCGTGTCGTCGGCGCGTCAGGGCGCGATCCGGCGCGCGGCGACCTCTCGAGCCGAGGCGTAGGAAGCGGGGGCGATCTCGAGGAAGCGCGCGAACCAGCGCCGCCCCTCGTCGCGGTTCCCCGCCTGCCACACGAGCTGGGCGAGGTTGAACGTCGCCTCCGGGTCTTCGGGCGCGAGGCGCAGCGCCGCGCGCAGCTCCGGCTCGGCCTCGGAGGGTCGGCCGAGGGCGAGCAGCGCGCCGCCGAGCTGCGCGCGCGCCCACGCGAGCTCGGGATCGAGCTCCACGGCTCGCCGCAGCGGACGTATCGCCTCCGGAAGGCGGCCGGCCTCGACCAGCGCGGTGCCGAGGTTGAGGTGCGGCCGCGCCTTGCCCGGCGACTTCGCCGCGGCGTCGGACCAGAGCGAGATCTCGCCCCGCCAGACCTCGTTCCGTGCGCGGGTGGCGACGGCGAGCAGGAGCGCGAGGGCCGCGGCGGCCGCGAACACGGCGCGCGGCGCGCGGGCGTCCCCGGCGCGCCGGGCGGCCGCGGCGATCGCGACCGCCGCGGCGACGAAGAACCCCACCGACGGCAGGTACGCCCGGTGCTCGTTGATCACGTCCACGATGGGGACGAAGCTCGACTCGACCGCGAGCGCGAGGAACCACCAGGCGATCCCGAACGCGGCGAGCCGCCCCGCCGGATCCACCGGCCGCGCTCCGCCCCGGCCCGCGCGGAGGTGGAGGTAGGCGCCCGCGCCCGCGATGGCGAGGAGCACGGCGATCGCGGACAGCACCTCGGGGGCGAGCAGGGAGCGGTAGATCGGGTAGTCGTGGTCGAGGTTCTGGCCGATCGGGAGGAGCAGGAGGAACAGGTACGTGACGACGACCGGCGCCTGGGTGGTGGCGTACTCGAGCCGCCCGAGCCGCGTCTGCACCTGCGTGACGGCGCCCGCGTCCGCCAGCACCTCCGCGGCGGGCCTGCCGAGGTCGAGCAGCGTGAGCGGGACGATCGCCGCGGTCGCGAGGAGGGGCGCGAGCGCCCACCCGCTGCGGCCCGCCCGCTCGAAGAAGCAGAGCTCGTAGAGCAGGATCGCGAACGGCAGCGTGAACGCGATCTCCTTCGTCCGCATCGCGAGGAGGGCGGCGGCGAGCGCGAGCGCCCAGGTCCCGGCGCGTCGGAGGGATCCCGCGTCCCGACCGGCGAGCCGCCAGCGCGCGTACGCGACCACGGCGGAGAGGTAGAAGAACGTCGCGAGCGAGGTCAGGCGCTGGACGACGTACGTCACCGCCTGGGTCTGGAGCGGGTGGGCGACGAAGAGCGCGGCGGCCGCGAACGCGATGGCGCGCGCCTGCGGCGCGAGCGCGGAGCCCTCGAGGCGGGGCGACCGGAAGGTGGAGCGGACGAGGACGTACACGAGCAGCGCGTTCAGGACGTGCACGGCGACGTTGAACGCGTGGTACCCCGCGACGGAGGTCCCGCCCAGCCGGTGGTTCAGCGCGAACGTGAGGTACCCGACGTAGCGGTTGGGGAGCGCGCGGTACCCCGCGAGGCTCCCGAGGTAGTTGCCCAGGTCGCGGACGAGGGGGTTGTCGCGGACGTGCTTGACGTCGTCGAAGACGAACGCGCCGCCGAACGCGTTCGCGTACGCGAGGAGCCCCAGCATCGCGACGGCGAGCGGGGCCGCGAGCGCGTACGCGCCCCGGCCCGCCACGGTCCGGGGGGCGTCCGCCGCCGTCGCGGCCTGCGCCTCCGTCACCGGAAGTCCCGGCGCTCGAACGCCGCCGCCGCGATCGCGAGCGCCGTCGCGGCGTACAGGAGCGCGTACGCCCCCGCGAGCCACACCGACGCGGGCGGCGGCGTCCGGTAGATCACCTGCTCGTTGAGGGAGAGCGCGGACAGGTTCGGGAGCAGGTACCAGAGGACGCGGCCGATCTCCGCGCCGGGGCCCTTCCACAGCGTGCGCAGATCGTTCGAGAGGTGTCCCGCGAGCGCGACCGCGAGGGAGAAGATGGCGGCGAGCGTGGAGGTGGTGAGCGAGGAGAAGAGCACCGCGACGGCGGCGACGACGAGGAACTGCACGCCCAGCATGGCGAACGCGGACAGGAGGGCGGCGTCGATCGTCGCGAGCGACCGCGCCTCGAGCACGAGCACGAGCGCGAGCGTCGCCGCCATCGCGAGGAGGTTCAGCGAGAGGGTCGCGGCGAGCCCGAGATATCGTCCGAGCAGGTACTGCCAGCGGGCCACCGGCTTCGCGACGACCGGATAGATGACGCGACGCTCGATGTCCCCGGAGACGAGGCTCGCCCCGAGGAACACCGCGATGAGCGACCCCATGAGCTCCATCGCGGTCAGACCGAGGTCGCTCGCGATGCGGTGCGTGTGTCCGATGGTCAGCGAGGAGGCGACGAGGCTCGCGACCACGAGCAGGATCGCGAACAGGAGCAGGTTCACCTGGAGCCTTCGCCGGAGCGCTTCCCGCAGCGTGACGGAGGCGATGGCGAGGACGGTCATGGCCCGCTCAGCTCCTTCTGCCGCAGCGTCTCGACCTGCCGGTCGACCGCGCGAAGCCTGCCCTCGCGCTCACGCTCGGTGAGCGGACGGGCGTAGCGGTCGGGGTTCGCGGTCGACACCACGCGCCCGCTCGCGTCGAGGACGTACTCGCCGCCGAAGGGATCCCGCGGGATCGCGGCCACGAAGCCCTCGAGGACGAGCTGCGAGAGGGCCACCGGGGGGGTGCCCCGGACCTGCGCATAGCGCCGGACCGCGTCTTCGAGCATCGCGGCGTCCCGCTCGAGGATCGCCCGGTCGAGCTGCTTGCGGATCGCCTTGCGCGACTCGGGATCCTCGGCCTGCGTGTAGAGGTGGCCGAGGAACGAGATCGCGGTCTCCGCCGCCCTTCCCTTCACGTACATCGCGATCGCGTAGTCGCGGACGCGCGGGGGAGCGCCGGGGACGCGCGAGGCCTTCTCGAACCACTCGCCGGCGAGCGCGTAGTCGCCCTCGTAGAGGAAGGCGTTCACGGCCCGGTGGAAGGGGAGGATGTAGCGGTCCGGGACGTTGCGGTACCCCTTCTCGAGGAGGAGGTTCGACTCCTCGACCCGCCGCGCGCTCCCGAGCACGTTGCCCGCGACCTGGTACGCGTACCCGTGCCGCGGGTCGAGGTCGGTGACGAGGTCGACCGCGGGGAAGAGCCTCTCCCACCCGCGCTCGTCGGCGCGCGGCTCGCCCATGTACTGCACCGCGCGGAGCCACCACAGGTTCGCGACGAGCGTGGGGTGCCCGGCGGACGCCCAGCGGGTCGCGCTGGGGGTCGGCACGAACGCGAGATCGTAGGGGCGCTCCTGCGCGACGGAGAGGCGGGACGCGGCGGAGACGGTGAGGGCGCCCAGCGCGATCGCCGTCGTGCCGAACGCGAGGGAGCGACGCGCGGGGGCCATCTCCGGGTACGAAAAAAAAAAGAAGAAGGGCAGCGCTCCCGATGAACCATGGGAGCGCTGCCCTGCGCAAGCGTCGGCTAGAACGTCCCCTCGACGGCGATCGGCTGGCCCCACGGGACGGCCCCGGTCGAGGCCGGGAAGGTCACCGCGGTCGGGCAGGCGGCGCTCGACCTCGTGCCGGCGGCGGGGTTCCCGTCGCTGCCGAGCGTCGGCTTGAAGAGGTACACGCACCCCTGCGCGCCGTTGTTGTCGATGTCCGAGAGCGCGTAGACCGTGAGATGCGGCCCGAGCGTGTTCGCGGTGAAGTCCGACGTTCCGATGTGATAGCAGCCGTAGGTGTGACCCTCGACCTGCCAGTCGATGGTCGCGGCCGCCGTCATGTCGGTGTTGGCCCAGGCGTTCTTCGACGGGCCGGGGGTGCAGGTGCCGGGGAGCTGCCCGAGCGCCTTGTACTGGCCGCTCGACGACTCGCCCTGCCGCAGCGCCTCCTCCGACTTGAACACCGCGTTCACGTTCTCCTTCAGCTCGCTGAACTTCGCGCGGAGCTGGTACCGGAGGAAATTCGGAATCGCGATCGCGGCGAGGATGCCGATGATCGCGACGACGATCATGAGCTCGATGAGGGTGAAGCCCTTCGCCTTCTTCATTGTGACCTCCTGCGGCGTGTGCGTCGGCGGAGGCGAGACGGCGCCTGCCGACCCCGTGACCGATCCGCGCATCGCGCGTGCCGGCGTGCTTCGGTACGTCGGCCAATAGCACGGCTGATGCCAACCCGCGGGGACGCCCAACCGCCCGCGATCACGGGGGGGCCTCCCGGCCATGACACCGACGGGAAACGGCAGCGGGTCTCGGCGGGTGACGTTTTTCGTCGCGCCGACGGCGGCCCGCGCCCCTTTGACACATCCCCCATGCCACCCGATGATACGCGCCCGATGATCCTCCGGACCGAAGGGCTCACGAAGACCTTCGAGGTCGGCCTCGGCAGGCGCCGCGTCGACGCGGTACGCGACGTGAGCCTCACCGTCCACGAGGGCGAGATCTTCGGGTTCGTGGGGCCGAACGGGGCGGGCAAGACCACCACCATCAAGATGCTGATGGGGCTCATCCACCCGACCCGCGGCCGGGCGTTCATCTTCGACGCGCCGATCCCGAGCCAGAGCGCGAAGGCGCGGCTCGGCTACCTCCCGGAGCATCCGGCCTGGTACGAGTTCCTGACCGGACGCGAGGCGCTGCGGTTCTTCGCCGAGCTCGCGCGCGTGCCGCCCCCCGACCGCGGCCGCCGCTGTGACGAGCTCCTCGAGCTCGTCGGCCTCGGCGACGCGGCGGACCGCCAGATCCGGAAGTACTCGAAGGGGATGCAGCAGCGGCTCGGGATCGCGCAGGCGCTCGTGGGGGACCCCGCGTTCGTCGTCCTCGACGAGCCGATGAGCGGCCTCGATCCGGTCGGCCGCAAGGAGATGCGGGACGTCATCCTCGAGCTCAGGCGGCGGGGGAAGACCGTGTTCTTCTCGACGCACATCCTCCCGGACGTGGAGACGCTCTGCGACCGCGTCGGGATCATCGTCGGAGGCGTGCTCCGCGACGTGGGCCGGCTCGGCGAGCTGCTCTCGCCCAAGGTCCGCGCGGTCGAGCTCACCGCGTCGCTCCCGGACGGGGACCCGGAGCCGTTCCGGCTCGGGAAGATCCTGCGGCGCGACGGCGCGCTCGCGACGGCCACGTTCGAGGACGAGGCCAGCGCCGACGCCGCGGTCCGGGCGGTGCTCGCCGCGGGCGGCCGCGTCGTCGCCCTGACGCCGCACCGGGAGACGCTCGAGGACTTCTTCGTCCGCCGCCTCGGCGAGGAACCCGGCGCGCCCGCAGAACGGCGAACCGGCTCGTGAAGGCGTGACCCCCCTCGAGCCCACGTTGCCCGCCGCCGTCCAGGGCCTCGCCGCGGCGCTCCTCGGCGCGACCCTCGGCAGCTTCCTGAACGTGGTCGTCGCGCGCGTCCCGGCCGGCGAGTCGATCGTCCGGCCCCGCTCCCGGTGTCCGCGCTGCCGCGCCGGGATCGCCTGGTACGACAACCTCCCGGTGATCTCGTGGCTCGCGCTGCGCGGGCGGTGCCGGAGATGCGGCGCGCCGATCTCGCTGCGCTATCCGCTCGTCGAGCTCCTCGGGGCGGCGGCGGCGTGGCTCGCCTGGCGCCGCCACGGCCTCGCGCTCCCGGCGCTCGCCGAGCTCGTCATGGTGGACCTCCTCGTCGCGCTCGCCTTCATCGACCTCGCGACGTGGCTCCTGCCGGCCGCGCTCACGCGCCCCCTCGTCGTCACGGGGGTCCTCGCCGCCGCGGCGGGCGCGGCCCCTGCGCCGGCGCTCCGCTCCTCCGCGCTCGGGGCGGCCGTCGGGTTCGCGGCCTTCGCGCTCGTCGCCTGGATCGGACGGCTCGTCGCGCGCAAGGAGGCGATGGGCGCCGGGGACGTCTGGCTCGTCGCCGGGATCGGCGCATGGCAAGGCGTGGGCGCGCTCCTGCCGGTGGTGCTGCTCGCCTCCGTGCAGGGGAGCGTCTACGGCCTCGCCCTGCTCGCGCTCGGGCGGAGCGAGCCCGGCCCCGCGCCCGCGGGCGGCGCCGGCGGTGCGACCGGCGAGCCCGCGGCGTCCGAGCGCGAGGGCGGCGACGAGCGCCCCGCCGCTCCCGCCGAGGCCGCGGGCGACGACGCGCCTCGCGCGGCGGACGCGGAGGACGACTGGGTGCCGCCGCGCCACGCCGTCCCGTTCGGCCCGTTCCTGGTCGCGGGCGCGCTCGAGTGGCTCTACCTCTCGGGGTGGCTGTCGGACCTCGTCCCCGCGCTCGGGGCCTTCGAGTAGGAGGAACGCGTGCGCCCCGGCCGGCTCCGCCTCCTGCTCATCCTCGACGCGGCGGGGGTCGCCGCGGCCGGTGCGACGCTCGTCGTGGCGGCGGGCCTCCCCGCCGCCGCGCGCGGCGGCCTCGGCGCCAGGCAGCTCCTCGCCATCGCGGCCGGGGTCGCGGCGGGCGTCCTGCTCGCGGGCGGGCTCCTGCTCCTCCGCACCGTCGGGAAGCCCGTGGACCGGATCCTGGGCGCGGCCGAGGCGCTCGGCGCCGGGACGGGCGGCGCGTTCCCGCTGCTCGGCCCCCCCGGCGAGGAGTCCGGCCACGGCCTCTCGCGCGCCGCCGTCGCGTTCGAGCGGCTCGCCGCGGCGCTCGCGGAGGAGCGGCGGCGGCTCGCCGACAAGGTGGACGAGCTGGAGCGCGCGAACGCCGCCCTGGTGAGCGCGCGGGAGTCGCTGCTCCACGCCGAGCGGCTCGCGACGGCCGGCACGCTCGCGTCCGGGATCGCGCACGAGGTCGGCAACCCGCTCGGCGCGATCACCGGCTACGTCGAGCTCGCGCGCGCTCGCCTGCGCGCCGGGCAGCACGCCGAGGCGGACGACTTCCTCGTCCGCATCGGCGTGGAGGCGGCCCGGATCGACGCGATCGTCCGCGGGCTGCTCGAGCTCGCCCGGCCCGCGCCGCCCGCGCTGGGGCCGACCGACGTGCGGGCGGCGGTGGAGGACGCGGTGCGCCTCGCCCGCATGCAGGCGCGCTTCCGCGACGTGGACGTCGAGGTCGACCTCGACGGCGCGCCGGAGCGCGTCGTGGCGGAGGCGCTGCGGCTCTCGCAGGTGCTCCTGAACCTGCTCGTCAACGCCGGCGACGCCATGGGCGGGCGCGGGCGCGTGCGGATCTCCGCGCGCCAGGCCGGCGCGCCGGGCGAGGAGCGGGGCGTGGAGCTGTGCGTGGCCGACGGCGGACCGGGGATCCCGGCGGCGGACCTCCCGCGCCTGTTCGAGCCGTTCTTCACGACGAAGGAGCCGGGCCGGGGGATCGGCCTCGGCCTCGCCGTGTGCCAGGGGATCGTGACCTCGTTCGGCGGGCGCATCTCCGCGGAGAACGCGGCCGGCGGCGGCGCCGTGTTCCGCGTCGAGCTCCGCGCGTGGCCCGGGCGCTGACGCGTGCGGGGCCGCCGCGGAGCGGCTGCAGCGGTCGACCTTCCGCCATCGGCGCCGCGCCCGTGGCCTGATCGCCGACGGCGACGGGCGCGCCCGCCCCGGCGGGCGCCGGTCGGGCGCCCGGCGCGACCCGTGCTATCGTTCGCCGGTGTCACTGCACAGCGTCCTGGTCGTCGACGACGACGCGGCGATGCGCCACCTCCTCGTGACGATCCTCGCCGACCGCGGGTACGAGGCGCGCGCGGTCTCCTCCGGGGAGGAGGCGCTCCGCGAGCTCGCCGCGCGCGACTACGACCTCGTCGTCACCGACGTCCGCATGCCGGGCATGGGCGGGATGGAGCTCCTGCGCCGCATCCAGGCGGCCGATCCCGAGCGGATGGTCATCGTGATGAGCGCCTACGGCTCGCGCGACTCCGCGCTCGACGCGATGAAGGCCGGGGCCTACGACTACGTGTCGAAGCCGTTCCGGCCCGACGAGGTGGTCCTCGTCATCCGCAAGGCGGAGGAGCGGGAGCGGCTGGCGCGCGAGAACCGGCGGCTGCGCAGCGAGCTCGCCGAGGGCCGCGGGCCCGAGAACCTCGTGGGGACCTCCGTCGCGATGCAGGAGGTGCTGCGGCAGCTCCGCAAGGTGGCGCCGCAGAAGACGACCGTGCTCGTCCAGGGCGAGTCCGGGACCGGGAAGGAGCTCGTGGCGCGGGCCCTCCACGAGCTGTCGCCGCGGGCGGCCCTCCCGTTCGTGGCGGTGAACTGCGGCGCGATCCCTTCGGAGCTCATCGAGTCCGAGCTGTTCGGCCACGTGCGCGGCGCGTTCACGGACGCGACCCGCACGCGCAAGGGGCTCGCCGAGGAGGCCGACGGCGGCACCCTCTTCCTCGACGAGATCGGCGAGCTGCCGCTCGCGCTGCAGCCGAAGCTGCTGCGGTTCCTCGAGGACGAGGAGGTCCGTCCGCTCGGCGACGTCCGCGCGCGCAAGGTGGACGTGCGCGTCGTCGCCGCGACCGGCCGGGACCTGCGGCGCGCCGTCGCGGCCGGCCAGTTCCGGGAGGACCTCCTCTACCGGCTCGACGTCGTCGCGGTGCGGATCCCGCCGCTGCGCGAGCGGCCCGAGGACATCCCCGCGCTCGCCGACCACTTCCTCGGGCGGCACGCCCGGCTCCGGCCCGAGCTCGGGCGCCTCTCGCTCTCCGCGGACGCGGTCGAGGCGCTGCGCGCCCACCGCTGGCCGGGCAACGTCCGCGAGCTCGAGCATGCGCTGGAGCGCGCGGTGGTGCTCGCGGAGGGGCCCGTGATCCGGGAGGCGGATCTCCCCGAGACGGCCCGCGCCGCGCCCGCGCCGGCGGGCCCGTCCCGCGTTCACGGGACGCTCTCGATCAAGCGCGAGACGCGCGCGCTGGAGGAGCAGCTGATCCGCGCCGCGCTGGAGAAGACGGGCGGAAACCGCACGCGCGCGGCGGAGATGCTGGAGCTGTCGTACCGGGCGCTCCTCTACAAGATCAAGGAGTACGGGATCTCGTAGACGCATCAGTCACGCGTCAATCGCACATAATGACGCATCACTCTCCCACAACAACCGATATCGAGGCGCGCCGCCTTTCTTGATCCGCGCGGGCGCGATCGCCTAGCCTGGCGATCGCATGACCGTCCGCCCGCTCAACCGCGCGGTCCAGGCGCGCCGCGCGCCCAACAACGTGCGCAAGCTGCGCGAGGACCAGCTCCTCACCAAGGCGGAGCTGGCCCGCAAGGCCGGCATCTCGCCCCTCACCGTCTCGCGCATCGAGAGCGGCCTCGACTGCCGCGTCGACACCAAGCGCAAGATCATCCTCGCCCTCGGGCTCACGCCCGCAGAGCGCCGGAAGGTCTTCGGGTCCGCGCGCGCGCGCCCGCGCGGCTTCTGAGGAGCGCACCATGGCGAAGAGCAAGCTCGCCGTCGGCCTGGACATCGGCTCCTCGACCGTGAAGCTCGTCCAGCTGAAGGAGAAGAAGGGTGGTCACCAGCTGCTCGCGTTCGGCGCCGCGCCGCTGCCGCCCGAGGCGATCGTGGACGGCGCGCTCATGAACTCCGCCGCGATCGTGCAGGCGATCCAGGAGCTCGTCGCGCAGCAGAAGGTGAAGGGGAAGGAGGTCGCGATCGGCGTCCGCGGCCACTCCGTCATCATCAAGAAGATCTCCATGCCGCGGATGTCGCAGGAGGAGCTCGACGAGTCGATCCAGTGGGAGGCGGAGCAGTACATCCCCTTCGACGTCAAGGACGTGAACATCGACACGCAGATCCTCACGCCCGAGGGCGACGCCGCCGGCCAGATGGACGTGCTCCTCGTCGCCGCGAAGAAGGACATGATCAACGACTACACGTCGGTCTGCGCCGAGGCCGGGCTCGTGGCCACGGTCGTCGACGTGGACGCGTTCGCGGTGCAGAACGCGTTCGAGGCCAACTACGAGGGCATGGCGGACGAGACGGTCGTGCTCGTGAACGTCGGCGCGGCCGTCTCCAACATCAACGTGATCAGCCGCGGCGTCACGACCTTCACCCGCGACATCACCATGGGCGGCAACGCCTTCACCGAGGAGATCCAGAAGCAGCTCAACATCTCCTACGACGAGGCGGAGGCGCTCAAGGTCGGCGGCCAGGGCGAGTCCGACGCGGTCGTGCCCCAGGAGGTGGAGCGCGTCATCCAGGGCGTCGCCGAGCAGATGGGCGGCGAGATCCAGCGCTCCCTCGACTTCTACGCGTCCACCGCCGCGGACGGGAAGGTCACCCGGGCCTACCTCTCCGGCGGCACCGCGCGCGTCCCCGCGCTCTTCAAGGTGCTCGAGTCCCGCGCCGGCGTGCCCGTCGAGATCCTGAACCCGTTCAAGAACATCGAGGTGGACAACAGGAAGTTCGACCCCGCGCTCATCCTGGCGGCCGCGCCCTCCGCGGCGGTCGGCGTCGGGCTCGCCCTCCGCAGCGCCGGGGACAAGTGAGCCATGATCCGCATCAACCTCCTGCCCGTCCGGGTCTCGAAGAAGAAGACGGCTGGCAAGCAGCAGCTGCTCCTCTTCGCGCTGCTCGTCGTGCTCGGCCTCGTCGGCAACTTCATCTGGGCGAGCTCGCGCGCCTCGGAGCTGGCGGCGCGCGAGGCGAAGGTGAAGTCGCTCAAGGACGAGATCGCGCAGCTCGACCGGATCATCGGCGAGGTCAAGGACATCAAGGACCAGCAGGCCCAGCTCCGCGAGAAGCTCGACATCCTCCAGCAGCTCAAGGCGAACCGCTCCGGGCCGGTGAGGGTCCTCGACGCGCTCGCCTCGCTCACGCCGAAGCGGCTGTGGCTCACGAAGATGGAGGAGCGGGCCGGCGTGGTCGCCTACAGCGGCTCGGCGTCGACGATCGACGACGTCTCCGAGTTCATGTCCGCGCTCAAGCAGAACCCGCACTTCGGGAACGTCGAGCTCCAGCGGACCACCGCCAAGACCGAGAAGGGGATGGACTACGTCGACTTCACCCTCACGGCGAGCCTGTTCTACGGGCCCAGGCCCGCCAGCGCGCCGCCCGGCGCGCCCGCGCCGGCGGGGGGGAGGTGAGGGATGGACAGGTTCCTCGAACGCGTCCTCAAGGCCCCGCTCGGCGCGAAGATCGGCGCGGTCGCGGCCATCGTCGCCCTCGTCACGGTCGTCAACTACTTCGTGGTCGGCATGAACTTCGGCGCGCCCATCTCCGACCTGGAGGAGAAGATCCGCCGGGCGGTGAAGGAGCAGCAGCGGCTCGACAAGGAGTACATCGAGAAGACCGCCATCGCGAACAACCTGAACCAGTTCCGGCGCGAGAAGGAGCTGCTCGAGCAGCAGCTCCGCGAGGCGCTGAACGAGCTGCCGGAGGACAAGAACATCGAGGACCTCCTCCAGCTCTTCCAGGATCGGGCGCTCAAGGCGGGGCTCAAGATCGACAGCATCGAGCCGAAGCCGGCCAGCACCGAGCGGTTCTACGCGCGCATCCCCATCCCGATGAGCGTGAAGGGCAACTACCACGAGATCGCCACGTTCTTCGACGCGCTCGGGCGGATGCGCCGCATCGTGAACGTGAGCGAGGTCGTGCTCGACTCGCCGCGGGACGTGAACGGAAAGGTGATGCTGAACGGGAAGTTCCTCGTGACCGCCTTCATGTTCGTCGATCCCGCGAAGCAGGGCGCCGGCGCGCGCCCCGCGGGCGGCGCGCCGGCCCCCGGGAGCCCCCGATGACCGCGCGCCCCGTCCTCCTCGCGGCGCTCGCCGCGACCGCGACGGCCTGCGGCGACGCGAAGCCGGCGCACGCGCCCGCCCCCGCGCCCGCCGCGGCGCCGGCCCCGGTCCCGGCGGCGGCGCCCTCGGCGCCCGCCGAGGAGCCCAGGAAGGCCGAGGCGGCGGAGTGGTCGTACTCGTCCGTGGGCAAGCGGGACCCGTTCCGCAGCTTCCTCAGCGAGCTCGAGAAGGCGCAGGGCGGCCTCGCCACGCGCTGCGCGACGCCGCTCGGCAAGTTCGAGCTCGACCAGATGAAGCTCGTCGCCGTGGTGACGGGGCTCGAGGATCCCGTCGCCATGGTCGAGGCGCCGACGGGGGTCGGCTACGCCGTGCGCCGCGGCGCCTGTATCGGCAAGAACGGCGGCGTCGTCGCGGCCGTGCGAACGGGCGAGCTCGTCGTCTCCGAGTGGGCCATCCGCGCCGACGGCACGCGCGACCGGACGCAGACCGTGCTCCGCCTCCCCAAGGAAGCGGCGCTGAACCTCGAGGAGTAGCCATGAGAAACCACCCGAAGCCCCTCGCCGGTGCCGTCCTCTGGGGCGTCCTCGCGGTCGCGGCGCGCACGAGCGCGGCGGAGCCGAACGTCATCCGGGCCATCGACGTCGCGGAACGCGGCGGCGCGGTCGAGCTGGCGATCCAGGGGACGCGGGCGCCCTCGTACACGGTGTTCAAGCTCCAGGACCCGCCGCGGCTCGTGGTCGACCTCGCGGGCGCGGACGTGTCGCAGGTCGCGTCGCCCCTCGAGGTGGGGAGGTCCGGCGTGGTCGCGGTGTCGACCGCCCAGTACAAGGACGAGCGGAGCGCCGTCGGCCGCGTCATCGTCGCGCTCGCGGGGCCGCGCAGGTACGAGGTCGCGCCGAAGGGCGACGCGGTGGTCGTCACCGTGCACGGCGAGGCGCCGCCTCCGGCGCCGGTGAGGACCGCGGCGGCGCGCCCGGCCCCGACCGCGACCCCGACCCCGACCCCGACCCCGACCTCGACCTCGACCTCGACCCCGACCCCGACCTCGGCCTCGACCCCGACCTCGACCTCGACCTCGGCCTCGACCTCGACTCCGACCCCGACCTCGACTCCGACCCCGACCTCGACCTCGACCCCGACGCAGACCTCGACCGCGACCTCGACCCCGGCGGCGACCCCGACCCCGACCGCGGCCGTCGCCGCGGCCGATCCCGGGAAGGACGAGCCCCCGCAGGCGACGCCGGCCGAAGGCGATCACGTCGTCTCGCGCCGGGTCGACGAGGCCCGCGTGACGAGGCCGGCGCGCGCCGTGACCGGCGTCCGGGCCGCGAAGGACCGGATCGTCCTCGCGACCGACGGGCAGGTGGCGCGGATCGAGATCATCGAGCTGCGCGACCCGGCCCGGCTCGCGCTCGACCTCCACGGCGTCGGCGCCGCGCCGCGCCAGCCGGCGAAGGCCGGCGCGGGGTTCACGGCCGTCCGCTTCGGCCGCGCGGACGGCAAGGTCCGCGTCGTCCTGGACGCCGCGGGCGCGCTCCCCGGGTACGAGGTCCGGCGCGTGAAGGAGGGCGTCGCGATCGTCGCGGCCCGCGCGAAGGCCGCGCCCGCCGGCGAGACCGCGGCCGCGGCCGCGACGCCCGCCGCGGCCGCGGAGGCCCCGCGCAAGGCGAGGATCACGGATCTCCGCTTCGCCCAGCAGGGCGGCTTCGCGCGGATCGAGATCGCCGGCAAGGCGCGCCACGCGGTCTCCCGCCCCGACGCGCGCACGGTGGTGCTCTCGCTCGAGGGCGCCGAGCTCGCGCCGAAGCTCGAGCGGTCGCTCGACACGACCGCGTTCCAGGGCCCGGTGATGATGGTCTCCTCGTTCAACCAGCCCGCCTCGGGGGCGGTGAAGATCGTCGCGACGCTCCGCGGCGAGGCGCGCGACGTCGTCGCCGAGACCGCGAGCGGCCTCTCCTGGACGTTCCAGGGCGTGACGCCGTCGCCCGTCGCGAAGGCCGCGCCGGGCGCCGAGCCGCCCGTCGTCAAGATCACCGACGCGCAGGCGGCGGGGTTCTCCTCGGAGGCGCCGGGCTACGCCGCGTCCGGCGTGCCGCGCGCGGGCTACACGGGGCGCCGCATCACCCTCGACTTCCACGACATCGAGATCCGCAACCTCCTCCGGCTCATCGCGGACGTCTCGAAGAAGAACATCGTCGTCGCCGACGACGTCCAGGGCAAGGTGACGGTGTCGCTCCGCAACGTGCCGTGGGACCAGGCGCTCGACCTCGTGCTGAAGTCGAAGGGGCTCGGCAAGGAGGAGATGGGGAACGTCATCCGGATCGCGAAGTACGAGCAGATCGCCAGGGAGCAGCAGGCGCGCGCCGAGGCGGAGAAGGCCCGCGCGCCGACCCTGCCGCTCAAGGTGCGCATCATCCCGGTCAACTTCGCGCGCGCGCAGGACATGCGCGACCGCGTCAAGGACGTGCTCTCCGAGCGCGGGTCGGTCTCGACCGACGAGCGCACGAACGTCCTCATCGTGAAGGACGTCCAGGAGGCGCTGGTGCGCGCGGAGGGGCTCGTGCGGAACCTCGACACCGAGATCCCCCAGGTCCTCATCGAGAGCCGGATCATCGAGGCGTCCTCCAACTTCAACAAGGCGCTCGGCGTCCAGTGGGGCGGCAACGCCGCCTTCACCCAGGTCACCGGCAACCCGACCGGCCTCGCCTTCCCGAACAACGCGGCCGCGACCGGCGGCATCGGCGGCACCTCCACGACCGGCACCGCGAACGCGCCGAACTTCGCGGTCAGCCTCCCGGCGCCGGTGGGCGAGGGGGCGGGCGGCGCGATCGGGTTCATCCTGGGCTCGGCCGGCGGCGCGTTCAACCTGAACCTCCGCCTCAGCGCGCTCGAGAACACCGGCGTCGTGAAGACCATCTCCGCGCCCAAGATCGCGACGATCGACAACCGCGAGGCGACCATCGGGCAGGGCATCTCGATCCCGTTCTCGCAGGTCTCCGCGTCCGGCGTGAACACGACCTTCATCGAGGCGAAGCTGGAGCTCAAGGTGACGCCGCACGTCTCCGCGGACGGCTCGATCCTCCTCAAGATCAAGGCGACCAACAACGCGCCGAACCCGCAGCTCACCGGCGCGAACGGCCAGCCCTCCATCTCGAAGCGCGAGGCGGAGACCGAGGTGCTCGTGAAGGACGGCGAGACCACCGTGATCGGCGGCATCTACACCCGCCAGACCTCGAACAACCGCCGGGAGGTCCCGTGGCTCGGCAAGATCCCGATCCTCGGCTTCTTCTTCCGGGCGACGTCGGAGCAGGACGACCACACCGAGCTCCTCATCTTCATCACGCCCAAGATCCTGAACCGCCCGGCGACCGCCGTCGCCTCCGGGGCGAACTAGGGAGGCCGCCATGCAGAAGAGCCTCGTCATCGCCGCCGCCGCCGCGCTGCTCGGCGCCCTCGCCGGCGCGAGCGGCTGCGTGGACAACCGCGCGTCGATCCAGGTGCAGATGATCTGCCAGCCGACCTCGGACTGCACGTTCCCCGAGGACGGCTGCGAGCTGGAGTACGCCGGGTACCCGGTCTACGACCGCGCCCTCGGGACCGGCGACGTGCTGCGCGTGTTCCTCCAGATCGCGAACCAGCTCGCGGACAACTCGGATGCGTCCTCCGGCCGCCTCAACACGAACGGCGCGCACGTGGACGAGATCGAGACGGAGCTCGCCGGCGTCGTCTCCGGCACCTACACCGTCGGCGTGAACGCCTTCATCGAGACGAGCTCGGTGTCGGTGCTGGCCGTGCCGATCCCGGTGGGCGACTCCTCCCTCGTCGGCGCGCCCACCGGCGAGCTGCTCGCGCGGGTGCGCTTCCGCGGGTACTACGACGACGGGACGCGCTGGGAGACCGGCGCGTTCCCGATCACCGCCCTGGTCTGCAGCGGGTGCCTCACCGCCAAGTGCGGCACGGCGCCGTCCACCTGCCCCGAGAGCGGCGAGGGGCAGCGGCCGCTCGAGTGCGGGGGCACCACGACGCCGACCCCGTGACGCGCCGCGTCCCGCCTCCGACCTTGACGCCCGCTCCGGGGGCGGGCTAAATCCCGGCCCGCCCGCGCGCTTTCGCGCGGGAACATTGGGCCTTTTCGCGGAATACCGACGCCGATGAGCTTCCGGGAGCACCTCGAGCAGATCTGCCGCGACGTCGACGGAGCGGTCGCCTGCTCGCTCATGGGCGTGGACGGGATCGAGGTGGACACCCACGTCGCCGACGGCGGCGAGGTGGATCTCAAGTCGCTCCTCGTCGAGTACTCGGGGGTCCTGCGGAGCGCGAAGGAGGCGGCGGAGGCCCACGCCGCCGGAGGCGTGGCGGAGCTCGCCATCGCGACGGACAAGCTCCTCGCGGTGGTGCGCACCGTCTCGCCGGAGTACTTCATGGTCGTCGCGCTGACGCCCGACGGTAACTTCGGGAAGGCGCGCTACCTGCTCCGCGTCACGGCTCCGAAGCTGAGGTCGGAGCTCTAGGCGGCCGGGGAGCGCCCGCCCGGCGGGCGCCGGCGGCGGGGCACTTCAAACCAGGACCTTCAGGGAGCATCGACAGATGGCCGACACGTTGGACACCACGGCGTTCCGCCGCGGGCTCAAGATCGAGATCGACAAGGAGCCCTGGGAGATCGTGGAGTTCCAGCACGTGAAGCCGGGCAAGGGCTCGGCCTTCGTGCGGACGCGCATCAAGAACCTCATCACCGGGCGGACGATCGAGAAGACGTTCAAGTCCGGCGACGTGGTGGGCAAGCCCGACATCGACGAGCGGGAGATGCAGTACCTCTACCGCGAGGGCGACCACTACAACTTCATGGACAACAAGACCTACGAGCAGACCTTCGTGACCGCCGAGCAGATGGGCGACGCGAAGAACTTCATCAAGGACAACACCACCACGCACATCCTGTTCTACAACGGGAAGGCGATCGGGGTGACGCTGCCCAACGCCATGGACCTGAAGGTCGCGAAGTGCGACCCCGGCGTCCGCGGCGACACGGTCTCCGGCGCGACGAAGCCCGCCACCCTCGAGACCGGCTACGTCGTGAACGTCCCGCTCTTCATCAACGAGGGGGACACGCTGCGCATCGACACCCGCACGGGCGAGTACCTCACCCGCGTGGCGGTGTAGGCTCCCAGCCCTCGCAGGACAGGAGACCCAAGGAAATGGCGACCCGACCGCTGAAGCAGGAGGGCCGGCCGCAGGAGGCCGGCTTCTCGATGGAGGACGTGAGGAAGCTCGTCCAGCTCGTCGAGGAGAGCGACGTCACGCACATCGAGTGGGAGAAGGGGCCGGAGAAGGTCGTCATCAAGCGGGGGAACTCGCTCGTCGCGGCGCCGGCCGTCGCCGCCCCGATCGTCCACGCCGCGCCGGTGTCCGCGCCGGTCCCGGCGCCCGCCGCGCCCGCCGCCGCCCACGCCGCGAAGGCGGAGGCGAAGGCCGCCGACAAGCCGGGCGTCGTCGTGAACTCGCCGTTCGTCGGCACGTTCTACCGCGCGCCCTCGCCCGACTCGCCGCCCTTCGTGGAGGTCGGGACGAAGGTGAAGAAGGGCCAGACGCTCTGCATCGTCGAGGCGATGAAGCTCATGAACGAGATCGAGGCGGAGGCCGACGGGACGGTCGCCGAGATCTTCGTCCAGAACGCCACCCCCGTGGAGTTCGGCGAGCCGCTCTTCCGCATCGTGCCGGGCTAGCGCGCGGGAGGCGACATGTTCAAGAAGGTCCTCATCGCCAACCGGGGCGAGATCGCCCTGCGCGTGATCCGCGCGTGCAAGGAGCTGGGGCTCGCGACGGTGGCGGTCCACTCGACGGCGGACGCCGAGTCGCTCCACGTCCGCTTCGCGGACGAGGCGGTCTGCATCGGGCCGCCCCCCTCGAAGCAGAGCTACCTGAACGTCCGGGCGCTGCTCTCCGCCGCCGACGTCACCGGGGCCGACGCCATCCACCCCGGGTACGGGTTCCTCTCCGAGAACGCGGAGTTCGCGGAGATGGTGACGCGGATGGGGCTCAGGTTCATCGGGCCGCGCCCCGAGATGATCCGCCTCATGGGGAACAAGGTGGCGGCGCGCGAGGCCATGGAGGAGGCGGGCCTCCCGCTCCTGCCCGGCGCGCGCGGCAAGCTCGCCGACGTGGACGAGGCCGAGAAGATCGCCGAGCAGATCGGCTACCCGGTCATCCTGAAGGCGGCCGCGGGCGGGGGCGGGCGCGGCATGAAGATCTGCCGCGACCGCGCCCAGGTGCGGCAGGTGTTCGAGACCGCGAGCGCCGAGGCGCTCTCGGCCTTCGGCGACGGCTCGATGTACCTCGAGCGGTACGTCGAGCAGCCGCGCCACATCGAGCTGCAGATCGTCGCGGACGAGCACGGCCGGATCATCCACCTCGGCGAGCGCGAGTGCTCGGTCCAGCGGCGGCACCAGAAGCTCATCGAGGAGGCGCCGTCGCCGGCGGTGACGCCGGAGCTGCGCCGCGAGATGGGGGAGGTGGCCCTCTCCGCCATGAGGAAGATCGCCTACAACAACGTGGGCACGATCGAGTTCCTGATGGACGAGAAGGGCCGCTACTACTTCATGGAGATGAACACCCGCATCCAGGTCGAGCACCCGGTGACCGAGCAGGTCTACCGGCTCGACCTGCTCCGCGAGCAGATCCGGCTCGCCGCGGGCGAGCCGCTCGAGCGGACGCAGGACTCGGTCGTGCCGGGCTCCCACTCCATCGAGTGTCGCGTGAACGCGGAGGACCCGGTCACGTTCGCGCCGTCCCCCGGCAAGATCACCGGCTACCACCAGCCGGGCGGCTACGGCGTGCGCGTGGACACGATGGCGTACGAGCAGTACAAGGTGCAGCCCTACTACGACTCGCTCGTCGCCAAGCTCGTCATCACCGGCGCGACGCGCGAGATCGCGCTGAAGCGCGCGATGCGGGCCCTCAACGAGTACGTGATCGAGGGGATCAAGACCAACATCCCCTTCCACAAGCGCGTGCTCGCGTTCCCGGCGTTCGCCGAGGGGCGCTACGACACGCGCATCGTGGACCAGATCCTGAACCCGGCGGCGCCCGAGGAGGCGCCGAAGACCGCGGCCGGGTAGGGCCCGCTCCCGATCGCCGGGCAGGCACTCCTCGCGCGGCCGACGCGCCGGCCCGCTCCGCGCGGCCTTCCCGGCGCCGCCCGTTCCTCGGGCCCGCGCGCGGCCTGACCCGCGGCCGTGGGAATGCCAAAAAACGGCGAAAAACCGCGGACCTCCGCGGGGTTCGCGGCTTGACCCACCGCGGCGCATCCACTACGCTCGACGGGCCCGAGGGCTTCGCGTCCGCGTGCGCCCCGCGCACGGCCTTCGCCCCGGGCGGTCTTCCCGAGAGCGAGCTGCGCCCGGCCCGATGGCTGTCGACAAGAACAAGATCATCGCCGAGGCGACCAGGCTCGTTCAGAAGGGTGCGCACGACAAGGCGATCCAGGCGTACCAGAAGATCCTCGCGGAGGATCCGAAGGACGTCCGGATCCTGCTCAAGGTCGCGGAGCTGCACCAGAAGAAGGGCGACGCGCACGCGGCCGCCGAGGCCTTCGACCGCGTCGCGCAGACCTACGCCGAGCAGGGCTTCTTCCTGAAGGCGGTCGCCGTCTACAAGCAGATCGTCAAGCTCGACCCGGACGACGTCCGGGTGAACGAGCGGCTCGCCGGGCTGTACCAGCAGCTCGGGCTCCTCTCCGACGCCATGGGGCAGTACCAGCTCATGGCCGCCGCGTACGAGCGGGCGGGCGACGGCGCCAGGCTCACCGACGTGCTCAAGCGGATGCTCGAGCTCGACCCGGAGAACATCGCGTCCTCGATCAAGCTCGGCGAGCTCCACGCGCGGGCGAACCAGGCCGGCCCCGCCCTCGAGTGCTTCCGGCGCGCGGCGGATTACCTCAAGAGGCACAACCGCGCCGACGAGTACCTCAAGGTCTCCGAGCGCATCGCGGCGATCGCGCCGAACGACCTCGGCCTCACGCGCGAGCTCGCGAACATCTACCTCGCCAAGGGCGACACGAAGCGCGCGCTCGCGAAGCTGCAGCTCTGCTTCAAGGCGGACCCGAAGGACGTCGAGACGCTCACGCTGCTCGCGCAGGCGTTCCGCGACCTCGGCCAGACCTCGAAGACGATCTCCGTGTACAAGGAGCTCGCGCGCGTCCACGAGGAGCGCGGCCGGCCCCAGGAGGCGCGCAGCACCTGGCGCAAGGTGCAGGAGCTGGCGCCGGACGACGAGGACGTCGTGGCCGCCATCGGGCACGCGCGCCCCACGCCGATGCCGTTCGCGCCGCCGCCGGCCGCCGCGCGCGCGCCGCCGGCCGGGCCGCCGCCCGGCGTCCGCGGTGCCCCCGCGGGCCCACCTCCGCCCGCCGCGCGCGCCGGCGCCGGGCCGTCCGGCGCGTCCGCCTCCGTCCGCGCGCCGGCGCCTCCGCCGCAGCCGGCGGCACCGCCGCCACAGCC
>DASSSJ010000053.1:0-2440 GCA_035708485.1 Anaeromyxobacter sp.
GCATCCGCACGGGCTGCTCCTCCGCAGGGCATGGGAGCTGCGCGCCTCGATCACCGCCTACGACGCCATGTACGTCGCGCTGGCCGAGGCGCTGCGGGCGCCGCTCCTCACCCGCGACGGACGCCTCGCCCGGTCCCACGGCCACCGGGCGCGGATCGAGCTGCTCTGACCGGCGCCCGCGCGCTCGAGGCGCAGCGACTACCTCGTCGCCCGGTCGATCGCGATCGCCTGCTCCTGCGCCGCGTCCACCGCGCCGGCGAACGCCGCGAACTCCGGGTAACGCTCGGGCGGCACGCGGCCGCGGGCGAGCTCGAGCCGCTCCTCGCGCACGAGCGTCCGGCCCTCGACGCGGTCCGTCCGGGAGAACGAGCCGAACGGCGACCCGACCGGCGCCGCGGGGATCGCGACGGGCGCGAACCCCTCGGGCGCCACGAGCTCCAGCCGCTGCACCGAGCGCTCGGGGACTTGCAGGAGGAGCGGGGTCGTGCGGCCGGCGACCTGGACGAAGCGCGGCCCGAGCCTCGCGGGGAGGATGGCGGCGTCGAGGACGAGCCCCCCGTTCGCCGCGCGGGCGAGGCGCGGGACCTTCCCGCGCCAGCGGATCACGAGCGGCGCCTCCGGGTCGTCCTCGCCCGCGAACGCCGCCTCGCCGAGCGCGAGGCCGCGGAAGCTCCGCGCGAGCATCGACTCGATCACCTGCCGGCGGTCGCTCGCGTCGAGCCGCTCGACGGCCGCCTTCGCCGCGGCGGCCGCCGCCCCGAAGTACCGGTCCTCCCCCGCGACCGTCGCGCCGCCGTCGGGGTCGAGCGCGACGCGCGCCACCACCTCGCGCCGCTCCTCGACCGCGCATCGCGCCGGCGTCCGCACGACCTCCGGCTCCTCCCCCGGCTCGGGCAGCAGGAGCGCCTCGACGTCCAGCACGGTCGACGGCACGGCGCCGAACGGCGCGACCCGCAGGCTCGGGTCGAGCCAGACGGTCTCGCCGCCCGCCTCGACCCGGAGCAGCGCGTGCCCGTACAGGCTCGAGGGCGGGAAGCGCCACGCCGACGCGTCCGCGCCGTACGGGCGCGCGAGCACGACGCGCGTCCGCGCCCCCAGCTCGGCGAGCACCGCCCTGAGGACCACGAGGCGGCTCCCCTGGCCGCGCGACAGGACGACGCTCGCCTCCTCGCCGAAGGCGCCGCCGTGCCCGAGCACCGCCCTCGACACGCGCGCGACCGCCGCGCGCACGAGCGCCATCGGCGCCGCGCCGGGCCCGGCGGCGGCGCGGATCTCGCGGGCGAACGCGCGGAGCTCCTCGGTCGGACGCGCCCGGTCCGCGGCGTGGTCCGCGAGGGTGCGGTGGACCGCGTCGCGGCCGGGGCCGACGCCGACGTGCAGGAACGGCAGGAACTCCGTGGACGGTGGGGACGACGGCTCGGGCACCTGCGCCGGGACGTCGAGGGCGAGCCCGCGCACGACCTCGCGGCCGCCCTCGCGCGCCGCCGGGGGCGCCGCCATCCCGTGCGCGTCCACCTCGAGCCCGAGCCCCTCCGGCGCCGCGACCACGTAGGTGGACCGGAAGAGCCGCTCCCCCGAGACGCGGAAGAAGAACGGATCCGCGACGAGCCGCGCGCCGTCCCCGCGGACGGCGCGCAGGTACTCGACCTCCACGTAGTCGCCCGGCTCGAGGCCGGCGAGCGACACGGCCCGCTTGTCGCCGCCGCCGGCGCGCTCCGGCTCGAGCGTGCGCCCGTCGCGCTTGTGCGTCCTGAGCGCCAGCACGTCGGCGCCGGCCGGGAGCGAGACCTCGCCGTGCCGCTCGACGCCCTGCGGGTCCGCGACGTGGATGACCTGGTGCGTCCGCTCCGTCGCGGCGCCGCCCGGGTGGATCTCGATGGCGGCCGCGTCGAGCACGAGCGTCGACGACGTGTCGTCGCTCCGACGCGTGGCCTCGTAGGCGCGGATCGCCGCGCCCCCGTCCTCGGCCAGGTCCTCGAGCGGCTCCCGCCCGTCCTCGAGCGCGAGCGCGCGGCGGAGCGCGAGGTCCGACCCGTCGATCCGCAGCGCGCGCTCCCGCGCGGCGCGCGCGGCGGCCGGGTCGCCGGCGAGCTCGCGCGCGTCGGCGAGCGCCTTCTCGGTCCGGGCGCTGCGGGGCCAGATCGCGCGGAGGGCCTCGAGGACGCCGGCGGCCTTCGCCGGCTCCCCGGCGGCGACGAGCGCGTCGGCGAGCGACGCGGCCGGCCCGACCGCCCATGGCCGGGCGGCGACGAGCGGCCGGAGGACGTCCGCGGCGCCCGCGGCGTCGCCGTGGCGGCGCAGGTGATCGGCGAGCCGCTCGCGCCCGTCGCGGCACCCGGCGAGCGCCCGGGCCCGGGCGTCCGCGAGCGCGACGGCGTGGCGGCGCCCGGCGAGCTCGCGCCCGTGCTCGAGGACGCGGCAGCCGCCGCCGCCCGCGATC
>DASSSJ010000054.1:0-18736 GCA_035708485.1 Anaeromyxobacter sp.
GAGCGGGCGGCGGCGCTTCGCGTTCGCGGCTAGCGCCCGTCGTACGCGCGCCGCAGGCCGGCGACGTCGAGCTTCTTCATCCGGAACATGGCCTCCATGACCCGCCTCGAGCGCGCCGGGTCGCGGTCTGCGAGCAGCTCGCCGAGCGCCTTCGGGGTGACCTGCCAGGAGAGCCCGTAGCGGTCCTTGAGCCAGCCGCACGGCCCTTCCTCGCCGCCGTCGGCGAGCTTCTCCCACAGCTCGTCCACCTCCTCCTGCGTCTCGCACTCGACCGAGAACGAGACGGCCTCCGTGAACTTGAACTGCGGTCCGCCGTTCAGGGCGATGAAGCGCTGGCCCTGGAGCTCGAACTCCACGGTCATCACGCTCCCCTCGGGCCCGGGACCGGCGGGTCCGTAGCGCGTGATCTCGCCGATCCTGGCGTCGTCGAAGATCGACGCGTAGAAGCGCGCCGCCTCCTCGGCCTGGCTCTCGAACCACAGGAACGGGGTGATGCTGGGCATGACGTCCTCCTGTCTCGTGCATCGGGGCTCGCGCCCCTTCGTATCCCTAGACGTTGGAGGACGCTCGAGATCGACAGGGCCGGCACGCCCGCGGCGTGCCCGGCGCGCGCGGGCGTCCCCGGCGGGGTGGCGGGCGAGCGCGCGGGGGAACGGCGCGCGGCCGCCCGGGCGGGCGACGGCCGCGGGGACGGCCGCCACTACCCGATCAGCCGCTCGTGGATCGCCTTCGCCGCGTCCTTCAGCACGCGCGCGTCGCAGCACGCGGTGACCCGCAGCGCCGAGGTGAAGATCGCGCGCGGCGGCGCGCCGAGCGCCCCGAGCGCGGCGGTCACCTCGCGCAGCACGCGGTGGCTCGCGGCGAGGCCCGTGCCGACCACCGACACGGCCCCGATCCCCTCGTCCTCGGCGGTGAGGCCCGGCACCTCGGCGCGGAGGAGATCGCGCAGCACGGGCCAGTCGTGGACGTTCTCGAGCGACAGCACGAGGCCGGCGCGCTCCCCGGGCACCGCGATCTCGCTCGCGGCGGCGCAGCGCGCCTCGAGGATCCCGAGCACCCGCTCCAGCGCCGGCGCGGGGAACCCCAGCAGCGCCAGCTCGCGCTGCGACGCCACGCCGGCGATCCGCTCCGGGTGGGCGTCGCCCTTCACGATCGTCTCCTCGGACCCGCCGAACGTCGAGCGCGCGTGGATCGCGATCCCCTTCTCCTTCGCGAACTCGACCGCCTGCGCGTTCAGCACCTTCGCGCCCGCCTGCGCGAGCTCCTGCATCTCCTCGTACGAGAGCGCGTCGAGCCGCCGCGCGTCGGGGACGACGCGCGGGTCGGCCGTGAACACGCCGGCGACGTCCGAGTAGATCTCGCAGTCCGCGCCGAGCGCCGCCGCCAGCGCGACCGCCGTCGTGTCCGAGCCGCCGCGGCCGAGCGTCGTCACCTCGCGCCGGTACGAGACGCCCTGGTACCCGGCGACGATGACCACCTTCCCGCGGCCCAGCTCGTCCTGGACCCGGTACGGCCGCACCTCGACGATCCGCGCCGTCGCGTGGCTGTCGTTCGTGATGATGCCGGACTGGCTCCCGGTGAAGCTGATCGCCGGCACGCCGAGGTCGTTCAGCGCCATCGAGAGCAGCGCCATCGAGATGCGCTCGCCCGCGGTGAGGAGCATGTCCAGCTCGCGCCGCGCCGGCGCCGCGGAGACCTTCTTCGCGAGCGCGAGCAGCTCGTCGGTCGTGTCGCCCATGGCGGACACCACCACGCACACGTCCTTGCCCGCGCGGCGCGCCGCGGCGACCTTCTCCGCGACCTTCCGGATCTTCTCGACGTCGGCGACGGACGAGCCGCCGTACTTCTGGACGACGATCGGCATGGGCGCCTCCGGTCCCCGCCAAGTACCAGAGTTCCCGGCGGCGGTCGACCTCGGGGGGTCGAGGCGCACGGACACGCGACCGGGCGGCGCCACGGGCGAGCCATTCGCGATCTCCGGACCGCCGCCGCGCTGCGACCGTTTGTCGCTCGTCAAGGCAGGTTCGCTGCGCGTGCAGCGACGATGACCGTTCCCGCGCGCCCGCGGGGGGTCGAGGAGAGTCACATGCACCTGGCAAGCGACACGTCCTGCCGCTACGTCACCCCGCTCCTCGCCGCCGCCCTGCTCGCGTCCGGATGCGGCGGAGGAGGTGGCGGGAGCTCCTACTCCGTCGACGTGAGCCCCGCGAGCGTGTCCTTCACGGCCGAGCAATACGCCCCGGTGCCCGCGGCCAAGCTGCTGCAGGTCTCGTATCGAGGGGACGGCCTCGTCGTGGGCTATCCGCAGGGAACCAGCGTCCCCGGGTGGCTCCAAGTGTCGCTCGTGCAGGAGGGCGCCGGAACGGCGACGATCTCCGTCGGCGTGAACACGACGCAGCTCGCCCCGAACGCCTACTCCGCCACGCTGCGCTTCATCACCGGAGACGCAGACGGGAGCGACTACGTCTGGCGCGACGTGCCGGTGCGGTTCGACGTCACCCCACCCGCCTACACGCTCACGGGAACGAAGAGCCTCGTCGTGACCCACGCGGCGAGCGCCGCCGACCTCGAGCTGCCGCTCACGATGAAGACCGGCCTCGGCCCCGTCGAGGGCGCCGCGTGCACCTGGCAGCTCGCGAGCAGCCAGACCTGGCTGACGGTGACGCCCGCCTCCGGCGACCTCTCGGCCGACACGCCCATCGTGGCGCGGCTCGACGCGGAGGCGCTCTGGGCGCTCACGAACGGCTACCGGACCGTCACGCTCTCGGTCCAGCTCGGCGCGGGCTGCTCGCGAGCGGCTTACGCCCCCGCGACCATGTCCGTGAACCTCGACCTGCGGCCGGCCCTGTCCGCCGCCCCCGTCTCGTTCACGGTGGCGGCGGGCTCCACGGCCGCGGACTTCGCGAAGACCGTCGCCCTCGCGAGCAACCTCGGCGAGGCGTTCGCGGCGCACGCCGGCTGGACCGCCTCGCTCTCCGACACCTGGGCAACCGTGGCGCCCACGAGCGGCACGGGGAGCGGCTCGATCGCGCTCGAGCTCACGTCGGCCGCCCTGTCGAACCTCCCCGCGGGACACCACGCGGCGACGCTCGCCGTCGTCCCGACGGACGCGCGCCTGGCGGCGCTCTCGGTGCCGGTGTCGCTCGACGTCCTCCTGCCGACGGTCGAGCACGTGTCGCCCTCGACCACCTGGGTGAACCGCGAGTCGAAGGTCATCGTCCGCGGCGGCGGCTTCGCCGGGAACGCGACGCTCCCGCTGCGGGTCGGGTCGCAGGTGGTGACCGCCACGGTCGTGAGCGACACCGAGCTCCGCGCCACCGTCGCCGCCGAGCCCGCTCCGGGCCGTCTCGCCGTCTGGACCGAGAACGCGCTCGGCATCGATCGCGGCGGCGCCGAGCTCGTGGTGCTGCCGGAGCCCGGCTACGCCGCCACCTCGCTGCAGCTCGCGAAGCCGTTCCGCGAGATGGTGCTCGACCCGGAGCGGCAGGCGGTCCTGCTCACCGACTACGCGGCGCACGAGGTGCTGCGGATCCGGTTCCAGGACGGCGGCTGGACGACGCAGAGCGTGCCCCTCGCCAACGCGGTCGGCGCGGGCGTGACGGTGGACGGGCGCACGGTGCTCGCGTCCACGGGGCTCCTCGACTGGTCGAGCCCGCACACGATCGTGGAGCTCGACCCGGAGACGCTCGCGGCGCGCGCGACCATCACGTTCGACGGCACGTACGACATGTACAGCCTCGTCGCGCCGCTGGACGACGGGCGGACCATGCTCCTCGACTCGAACCAGTGGCTCTCGATCCGCTGGTACCCCGGGTTCGCGTGGGGACCGCAGGTCTACGTGTCCGGCACGATGATGCGCCACACGCGCGACCGGAGCCGGGTGCTCGTCCGGCCCTCGTACCTCGACCCTTACAGCACGTCCAACAAGCTGCAGTCCTTCGACTCGGCGGCGGGCGTGTTCACGCAGCGTTTCAAGCCCGCGGCGTCCTACGAGCGGAGCTGGGACGTGAGCGCGGACGGGGGGCGCATGCTCGACGGGGTGGACGTGTACGACCGCGAGTTCGTGAAGCTCGGCAGCCTCGTGCTGCCGGACGGGACGCCCACCTGCGGCGCCGTCTCGCCGGACGGCTCCGCGGTCTACACGTTCGGCAAGCCCTCCACCGCGTGGGTGCTGCGCCGCACCGACGTGAGCGCGGCGGCGGGCCCCTACGCCGGAGACGCCGCCCCGCACGCCTTCGTCCTGCCCGCGGCGCAGAACCCGCTCGTCACGCGGGTGAGCGAGGACGGAAGCACGCTCTTCGTCGTCGCGTACGCCGTCTCGGGCCAGGTCACGACGTACTTCTTCCACGCGGTGCCGCTGCGCTGACGGGCCGACGCGCCGCGTCGAGCGCGTTCGTCGGAGACCCATCGGTGCGTCATCCTGCCGCAGACCACTGAACCGAAGCCCCCATTTCGGGTACGCTTCACCCCCGGTTTCACCCTCGGGAGGGGACATGATCTGGACGACCCGGCGCACGGCCGCCGTCGCGGCGCTGCTCGCGCTCGCCGCCTGCAAGGACAAGGCGTCGCCGCCGCCGCCGCCGCTCGTCGTGGACGCCGCGCGCTCGACGCTGGCCGCGGCGCCGGCCTCGGCCGTCGCGGACGGCGTCGCCGCCGTGACGTTGACCGCGACGGCGCGGGACGCCGCCGGCACGCCCGTGCCCGGACGCGCCGCGACGTTCGCCGTCCAGGGCGCCGCGTGCACCCTCTCCCCCGCGACCGCCGCCACCGCCGGCGACGGCACGGCGACGGTGCGGCTCGCGTGCACGGCGTCGGGGACGAAGGACGTCTCGGTGGCGATCGACGGCGTCGCGGTGGCCGCGCACGCGGAGGCGACGTTCGTCGCCGGCCCCGCCGCCGCGCTCGCCTTCTCGGTCCAGCCGGCGAACGCGGTCGCGGGCGACCTCCTCTCGCCCTCCGTCGAGGTGAGCGTCCACGACGCGTTCGGAAACGTCGTGTCCTCGCCCCGGGAGATCTCGGTCGCGCTCGCCGGCGGACCCGGCGGGGCGGCGCTGATCGGCACGCTCACCGCGACCGCGACGGGCTCCGCGGCCTTCTCGGATCTCCAGGTCCGCAAGGCCGGCGCGGGGTACGTGCTGACGGCGTCGAGCGCCGGCCTCACCGGCGCGACGAGCGCGCCGTTCGCGATCTCGCCCGCCGAGCCCGACGCGGCGGTGAGCGACGTCGCCGCCGATCCGACCTCCGTCGCGGTCGGCGGCACCGCGCGGCTCTCCGCCACGGTGCGGGACGCCTTCGGAAACGCGGTCCCGGACGCCACCGTCGCCTTCGCGGCGACCGGCGCCGGGAACGCCGTCTCGGCGCCGGCGGCGACCGCCGCCGACGGCGTCGCCTCCGGCACGCTCTCCTCGACGAAGGCCGAGGCGAAGACGGTGACCGCGACCGTCGGCGCGCTCGCGCTCGCCGACGCGCCCGTCGTCGCGTTCATGGCGGGCGCTCCCGACGCCTGGGAGTCGTCGCTCGTCGCCTCGCCGGCGTCGGTCCCCGACGACGGCACGAAGGCCGCCCTCACCGTGACGGTCCGCGACGCCTACCGGAACCCGGTCACGGGCGAGACGGTGACGTTCTCGTCGAGCGGCAGGACGGACCTCACCCAGCCCTCCGCCCCGACCGGCGCGGACGGCACCGCCGCCGGCTCCGCCGGCGCGCTCGAGGCAGGCGTGCAGAGGCTCTCGGCGCGCATCGGCGACCTCGTCGTCGCCGAGACCGACGTCACGTTCACCGTCGCGCCGCCCAGCCCGGATCGCTCCACCGTCGCGGTCGCCCCGGCCTCGCTCCCGGCCGACGGGACGTCCACCGCGCTCGCGACGATCACCGTGAGGGACGGCATCGGCCGGCCGGTGGCGGACGCGACGGTCGCGCTCTCCTTCTCCGGCCCGGCCCGGTTCCAGCCCGCGAGCGCGCGGACGGACGCGAGCGGCGCCGCGACGTTCGCGCTCACGTCGTCCTCGGTGGGCAAGGGCGCGCTCACGGCCACGGTGAACCCCGGCGCGGGCCAGGTCGTGCTCGCGCAGTCCCCCGAGGTCGAGTTCGTGACGCCGGTCTACGCGATCGGCGGCGTCGTCTCCGGCCTCACCGCCGACGGGCTCGTGCTCTCCACGCCGGGGCTGCCGGACCTCGCGGTGCCCTCCGGGGCGACGCAGTTCGCGTTCGGGGTGGAGGTCCCGTCGGGCACGGCGTACGCCGTGACCGTCGCCGCGCAGCCGGCGGGCCTGCGCTGCGCCGTGCTCAACGGGTCGGGCACCGTCGCGGACCGCGACGTGATCGGCGTGCTCGTGGACTGCGGCGCGACCTGGAAGCAGGTCGCCGCGGGCGGTCACCACGTCGTCGCGGTGAAGAACGACGGCTCGCTGTACGCGTGGGGCGCCTACGCGGACGGGTGGATGATGTCCAACCAGCCGCGGCCCACCTCGATCACCGGGCCGGCGCGGCTGGGCACGGGCTTCACCCAGGTCTCGGCTGGGCTGATGCACGCGCTCGCGCTCAAGGCGGACGGATCGGTGTACGCCTGGGGCAAGAACTGGGCGGGCCAGCTCGGCGACGGCTCGGTCTCGGATCGCACCGAGCCCGTCCTCGTCGGGACGGGCTTCGCGTCGGTGTCGGCGGGCAACTACCACTCGGCGGGCGTGAAGGCGGACGGCACGCTGTGGACCTGGGGCTCGAACTGGGACGGCCAGCTCGGCGACGGCACGACCGCGGCTCACCACTTCCCGCTCCAGGTCGGCGCGGACAGGA
Organism: Anaeromyxobacter sp.; assembly: GCA_035708485.1. Taxonomy (GTDB): domain Bacteria; phylum Myxococcota; class Myxococcia; order Myxococcales; family Anaeromyxobacteraceae; genus Anaeromyxobacter. Next base: position 6,793 of record DASSSJ010000054.1, read on the forward strand.
ACTGGGCCTCCGTGTCGGCGGCCCGCTATCACAACGTCGCCCGGAAGACGGACGGCTCCGTCCACACCTGGGGCCAGAACTACGGCGGCCAGATCGGCGACGGCACGTCGGGGACGGCCAGGACGAGGCCCGTCCTCGTCGGCACGGGGTTCGCCGTCGCGACCGCGGGCGGAGACGTCAGCGCCGCCCTCACGCCGAACGGCGACCTCTACATGTGGGGCTACAACGGCTACTACCAGCTCGGCGACGGCACCTACGACAACAAGCTCCGTCCCACGCTGGTCGGCGCCGGCTGGGCGTCCGTCGAGATCGGCGGTGTCCACACGGTCGGCGTGAAGGTGGACGGATCGCTGTACGCGTGGGGCTTCAACGGCGACGGCCAGCTCGGCAACGGCGAGCGCTGGCACAGGCCGTCGCCCGTCTACGTCGGCTCGGGCTTCGCCTCCGCCTCCGCGGGCGGGGACATGTCGGCGCCCGGCCACACCGCCGCGATCAAGACGGACGGGTCGCTGTACACGTGGGGCGACTCGACGTACGGACAGCGCGGCGACGGCTCCGCGACGCTCCGCGACGTGCCGGTCCTCGTCGCCGAGGGCTTCACGTCGATCGCGGCGGGAGAGTCGCACACGCTGGCGCTCGAGGCGAACGGCTCGCTCTGGGCCTGGGGCGACAACACCTACGGGCAGATCGGCGACGGCACGACGGGGCAGCGCTCCGGCCCCGTCCTCGTCGGGACCGACTTCGCCTCGATCGCGGCGGGAGCGAACCACAGCCTCGGGCTCAAGACCGACGACTCGCTCTGGGCGTGGGGGTTCAACCTGGGCCGGATCGGCGACGGCAGCCAGTACAACGCGCACGTGCCGCGCCTCGTCGGCCAGGGCTTCGCGTCCATGGACGCGTCGCCCGACCACTCGGTCGCGGTCAAGAAGGACGGCTCGCTGTGGGCGTGGGGCGTGAACTCCTCGGGCCAGGTCGGCGACGGCACGACGATCACCCGGAACCTCGCGGTGCAGGTCGGGACGGGGTTCCGCGCCGCCTCGGCCGGCGGGTGCCACACGCTCGCGGTGAAGACCGACGGCTCGCTCTGGGCGTGGGGCTGCAACTCCCAGACGCAGCTCGGCGACGGGACGACCACGACCCGCTACCTGCCGGTGCAGGTCGGGACGGGGTTCGCGTCCGTCGCGGCGGGCGGCCAGCACAGCCTCGCCCTCGCGCCCGACGGCGCGCTGTGGAGCTGGGGCGACAACTCGTGGGGACAGCTCGGCGACGGGACCGGCAACGGCACGGATCGCACCGTCCCCACCCGCGTGGGCTCGGAGGTGTTCGCCGCGATCTCCGCGGGTGAGGAGCACGGCGTCGCGCTGAAGAGCGACGGGCGGCTGTACGCGTGGGGCCAGAACTTCTCCGCGCAGGTCGGCGGCGGCCTCGCGGGGGTGGTCCCCCGGCCGGCCCTCCTCGGCGCGGGGTTCACGGCCATGTCCGCCGGGTGGAACGACGGCCTCGCGGTGCGCGCCGACGGGTCGCTGTGGGCGTGGGGCCTCGACGAGGACGGCCAGCTCGGAGACGGGGTCCGCGAGGAGGCGGTCCCGCAGCTCGTCCCCGACGTCGCGAGGGCCTTCGGGCTCCGGTACGGCGTCAACCCGGCGACGTACACGGTGGGGGCGCCCATCGCGCCGAACGTCCCGTCGAGCACCGGCGGACCGATCGCGTCGTACTCGGTGTCCCCGCCGCTCCCGCCGGGGCTCCGCCTCGACGCCGCGACCGGCGTCGTCTCCGGCACGCCGACCGCCGCGTCTCCGACGGCGAGCCACGCCGTCACCGCGACGGGCCCGACGGGGACGACGGTGACCGCGCTCCTCACCGTCACCGTGAACTGACCGGGCCGGAGGATCCCATGAACGCGCCCTTCTCCGGTCGGCTCGCCTCCGCCGCCGTCCTGCTGCTGCTCGCCGCCTGCTCCCGCGAGCCGCGCGCGGTCGCGGTGGGGACCGGCTCGAAGTTCCTCCGCGCCGCGAAGCCGATCCCCGACCAGTTCATCGTCGTCCTCGCGGACGACGCGGGCGGCGTCCCGGCGGTCGCGAGCCAGATGGCCCGGCAGCACGCCGGGGCGGTGCTGCGCACGTACGAGCACGCCCTGCGCGGCTTCGCGGTGCGCATGCCGAGGGCGCGCGCGGTCGCGCTGTCCGACGATCCGCGCGTGCGCTGGATCGAGGAGGACGGGATCGTCGAGGCCGGCGCCGTCCAGCCCGGCGCGACCTGGGGGCTCGACCGCCTCGATCAGCGCGCCCCTCCGCTCGACGGGAGCTACGCGTACGAGACGACCGGCGCGGGGGTGAACGTCTACGTCATCGACACGGGCATCCGCGCGACGCACGCCGAGTTCGGCGGCCGCGCGCGCCCGGGCTTCGACGCGGTGGAGGACGGGTACGGCACCGACGACTGCCACGGCCACGGCACGCACGTGGCGGGCACGATCGGCGGCCGGACCTACGGCGTCGCGAAGGACGTCACCCTCCACGCGGTGCGCGTGCTCGGCTGCACCGGCAAGGGCTCCACCTCCGGCGTCGCCGCCGGCGTGGACTGGGTGACGGCGAACCGCTCCGGACCCTCGGTCGCGAACATGAGCCTCGGGGGCGGCGTCTCGACCACCCTCGACTACGCCGTGGGGCGGTCGATCGCCTCGGGCGTCGTCTACGCGGTGGCGGCGGGGAACGACTCCGCCGACGCGTGCAGCAGGTCGCCCGCGCGCGTCCCGGACGCCATCACGGTGGGCGCCACCGCGATCGGGAGCCTCGGCGACGGGGTGGCGTACTACTCGAACCAGGGCGCCTGCGTGGACCTGTTCGCGCCGGGCTCGAGCATCACCTCCGCCTGGATCGCGAGCGACGCCGCCACGAACACCATCAGCGGCACGTCGATGGCGACGCCGCACGTCGCCGGCGTCGCCGCCCAGTTCCTCGAGACGAGCCCCGCGGCGGCGCCGCAGACGGTCGCCCGCGCGCTCGTCGCGAACGCCACGGCCGGCGCGATCGCGAGCGTCTCGCCGGGGACGCCGGACCTGCTCCTCTACGGGTTCGTGAGGGGGGGCCCGCCCGATCTCGTCCCGCCCGCGGTGGCGCTCACGGCGCCGTCCGGCGGCGCCACGCTCTCGGGGACGGCCGGGCTCTCGGCGGAGGCGAGCGACGACGGCGCGATCTCCCAGGTGCGGTTCTACGGGAACGGCGTCGAGCTCGGCGGCGACGCGACCCCGCCGTACGCGATCTCGTGGGACACGCTCCTCGTCGCGAACGGCGCGTACGTGCTCGTCGCGCGCGCCTTCGACCTCGGCGGCAACGCGACGGAGTCCGCCGCCGTCGCGGTGACGGTGAACAACCCCGGGTACGCCGGCTACGGCGCGCTCGGCGCCCCGACCTGCGCGACGCCCGGGCCGTTCTGCCGGTCGGGCCAGCTCCTCGTCGGCCGCGCGGCGCTCGGGCCCGAGCCGAGGCAGCCGAACACGCTCGACGGCTGCGCCGACGGGACCTCGGGCAAGTTCCACGTCGACGAGTCCGTGGACGCGCTCGCGGTCTCCACCCTCGACGGCGGCGATCTCGCCGTCGGGAAGCCGGTCCGGGTGGACGCGACCGTCTGGGCGTACCCGGGCTACACCTCCGACCACCTGGACCTCTACTGGGCCGCGGACGCCGCCGCGCCCGCCTGGACGTACCTCGGCACGCTCGAGCCCTCGACGGGCGGCGCCCAGACCCTCTCGGCGGTCTACGCGCTGCCGGAGGGTCCCCTCCAGGCGATCCGCGCGAGCTACCGGTACGGAGGCAGCCCCGACCCGTGCTCGACGGGGAGCTACGACGACCACGACGACCTCGTCTTCGCGGTCGCGCCCGGCGTTCCCGACACGACCCCGCCGTCCGTCGCCCTGACCGCGCCCGCGGACGGCGCCACCGTCGAGGGCGCCGTCCCGGTCGCCGCCGCCGCGACCGACGACGGCGTCGTCACGCGCGTCGAGTTCCTGGCGAACGGCGAGGTCTTCGCGGCCGACGCGGCGGCGCCGTGGGCGGCGACGTTCGCCGTGGCGGCGCCGGGCACCTACGCGCTGACCGCGCGCGCCCACGACGGCGCGGGCCTCGCCGCGACGAGCGCGCCCGTGACGATCACCGTCGTCGACCGGACCGCGCCGGTGGTGACCGTCGTCGCGCCCGCCGAAGGCGCGCGCGTCCGCGGCGACGTCACCCTCTCCGCCTCCGCCTCGGACGGCGGCGGGATCGCGCGGGTCGAGTTCCTCGTCGACGGCGCGGCGGTCGGCACGGCCGCCTCGGCGCCGTGGCAGGTGGTCTGGTCCACGTCCGGCGCGGCGGACGGCGCGCACGCGATCGTCGCGAGGGCGCACGATCCCTCCGGGAACGTCGGGACGAGCCCGGCGGTCTCCGCGACCGTGGACGCCACGCCCCCGGCCGTCGCCGTCACCTCGCCGGCGCCGGGCGCGACCGTGGCGGGGAACGTCGCCGTGAACGTCACCGCGACGGACGCGGGGCCCGTGACGCGCGTGGAGGTCCACGCGAACGGCGCGCTCGTGGGGAGCGACGCGGTGGCCCCGTACTCCGTCGTCTGGAACGCGGGCGCGCTCGCCGGCGACGCGACGATCGTCGCGAAGGCGTACGACGCCGCCGGCAACGTGGGCACGAGCGCGCCGGTCCCGGTGGTGGTCCGGGACGCGGTCGCGCCCTCGGTGTCGATCACCGCGCCCGCCCCGAACGCCACGGTCGGCGGGGTGGTGACCCTCGCCGCGGCGGCGTGGGACAACGTCGGCGTCGCGGCGGTCGAGTTCCGCGTGGACGACGCCGTCCTCGCGATCGACGCCACCCCGCCGTACCAGGCGGGCTGGAACGCCGCGGCGCTCTCCGGCGCGCACGTGCTCGTCGCCCGCGCCATCGACGGCGCCGGGAACGCCACGGCGAGCGCGCCGGTGACGGTCACGGTGGACAACGCCGCGCCCGTCGCGACGCTCACGGCGCCGGCCGACGGCGCCAGCTTGAGCGGCGCCGTCGCGGTGACGGCGGCCGCCTCCGACGACGTGGCGGTCGCCCGCGTCGAGTTCCTCGCCGACGGCGCCGTCGTCGCGACGGCCTCGTCCGCGCCGTGGTCGGCGAGCTGGGAGACGCGGCACCACCCGAACGGCGCGTACGCGCTCGTCGCGCGCGCGGTGGACCGGGCCGGGAACGCCGGCGCGAGCGCGCCCGTCACCGTCACGCTCGCGAACTCCGGCGCCACGCTCGCGCGCTGGGACGCCGGCTTCCTGGCGCCCGCGTGCACCTCGGCCGGGGCGAGCGGCTGCGAGACCGGGACGCTCGTCGACGGCCGCGCCGGCGTCGGCCCGGAGGCCAACGCGCCCAACACCATCGCCTCGAGCTGCGCCGACGGAACGGCGGGGAGCTACCACGCCGACGAGTCCCTGGACGCGCTCAAGATCGTCACGGCGGACGGCGCGCCGCTCGCGCCGGGCGCCGCCGTCCGCGTCGAGGCGACCGTCTGGGCGTGGGGGCCGGCGGCCGACGCTCTCGACCTCTACGCGGCGGCCGACGCGAGCGCGCCGGAGTGGACGCTCGTCGCGACGGTGCAGCCGTCCGCGAGCGGCCGGCAGACGCTCTCCGCGACGTACGTGTTGCCGGGGGGCGGCCCGCTCCAGGCGGTCCGCGCCAACTTCCGGTACGCGGGCGCACCGGGGCCGTGCACGCCCGGCGGCTACGACGACCGCGACGATCTCGTCTTCGCGGTCGGCGCGTTCGCGCCTCCTCCGCCGCCCCTGCCGCTCGCGGCGTACGACGCGGCGCTGGGGGCGCCCGCCTGCGCGGCGGTGGACCGCGGCTGCGACTCCGGCGCGCTCCTCACCGGGCGCGCGACGCTCGGGCCCGAGCCGAACGCGCCCAACGCGCTCGGCGCGCGCTGCGCCGACGGCGCGGCGGGGACCTACCACGCCGACGAGTCCCTCGACGCGCTCCGGATCGCCACCGCGGACGGCGGTCCGCTCGCCGAGGGCAGGACCGTGCGCGTCGAGGCGAGGGTCTGGGCGTGGAGCTCGGGCGCCGACGCCCTCGACGTCTGGGCGGCGCCGGACGCGAGCGCGCCGGCCTGGACGCTCGTCGCGACGGTGCGCCCCGCCGCGAAGGGGGAGCAGGTCCTCTCGGCCACCTACGCGCTGCCCGCGGGCGGCCCGGTCCAGGCGGTGCGGGCGATCTTCCGCTACGGCGGCGCGCCCTCGCCGTGCCCGACCGGCGGCTACGACGACGTGGACGACCTCGCGTTCGCGGTCGGGAGGTAGGCGGCGCGCTCGAGCCACAGGGCGCGCGCGCGCCAGAGCAGCGCGATCTCGAGCGCGACCGCCGCGATCACCGTCCCGATCGCGGCGGGGTCGAGCGCGGCGCGGACCATGCGCCCGAGCAGGAACCGGTCGGTGCTCCACATGAGGCAGCCGAGGTAGTCGTAGAAGCCGATCGGATCGCGCTGGATGATCACGACGCCGCAGGCCGGGTTGGCGGTGAAGTGCCCGAGCCACTCGCCCGGGTCGGCGAGCGCGGCGGCGTGGATCACCACCGCGCCCCCGAGGAGCGCCGCGCCCAGCGCGAACGGCCCCCTCGACCGCGCCGCGCGCGCGGCGGCGTCGCCCCAGGGGAGCGGCGACGCGAGCGCCAGGAAGAGGCAGGCGGGGAGCCACGGCAGGACGAGCCGCGGCCCCCACGCCCACCAGCCGAAGGGCGAGTACCACGCCGCGAGCCCCAGCGTCGCCGCGGCGAGCAGGCCGAGCGCGCCGAGCGCCGGCGCCGCCGAGGTCCAGCGGTCGGCGCCCCGCGCCGCGCGCCAGAGGGCCCACGCGCCCGCGCCGCAGACGAGCGCCGCCGCGGCGGGGGCGAACGGCAGCAGGCCGCCGTTGGGCGAGATCCAGAGCGCGGCGAGCGCGCTGAGCCACTGCGCGACGCCGGGAGCGCGCAGGATGGGCTGGAGGAGGAAGGGGTTGCCGGTCTCGCCGTAGCGCCAGAGGTTGAACGCGGCGTTCGCGCCGGCGCTCCCCGCGACGGCGAGCGCGACGGCGAGCGCGCGGTCCCAGGGGAACCGGCGCGCGTCGCGCGCGCCGCCCGGGGGGAGGAGCGACGCGCTCGCGCCGATCAGCGCGAGGAACGGCGGCGCGGTCTCCTTGCCGAGCCCCGCGAGGAGCCCGAGGACGCCGGTCGCCGCCCACGGCCACCGCCGCGCGCAGCCGACCGCGAAGGCGAGCGCGAGGAACCCGGTCAGCACCTCGCCGAACGTCGTGTTGGCGTACGCGAGCCCGTAGCCGCCGAGCCACGCCGCGAGCGCCAGCGCCGCAGCCCACGCGCCGCGCGCCCGCCGCAGCGCGGCCGCGAGCAGGACGGAGGTCCCGATCCAGGCGGCGAGGTTCAGCCAGGCGAGCCCCCGCATCGCGTCGCCCGGCGAGCCGCCCGCGAGGAGGACGACGGCGCTCGGCAGGTACTGCAGGGGCGGGAAGTAGGACAGGTCCGGGCACGTCGCCGCGCCGCCCTCGAGGCAGCGCAGGGCGCGCGCGGCGCCGAGGACCACCTGCACCGTGTCCGCCTCGATCTGCGGCGCGCGGACGACGCGGCGGACCGCGGCGGCGACGAGCGCGGCGGCGGCGACGCCGAGGAGCGGCCAGCCGGCGAGGCCCCGCGCACCGGCGACGATCCGCTCCGCGGCGCGGCGCGCGGGCGCGGAGCGGGGCGGGACGGCGGCTTCCTCGGGCATCGGGATCGGCTCGCCGGCGGGCGAGGCCGCCCAGCATAGCGCATCGCGCTCCGTCCCCGCGCCAAGGGACGGCCGGCGCGCTCCCGCCCCCGCCGGCCGGTGGTACCGTCGTGGCGATGGAGCCTCGGACGGTCGCCGCATCCCGCTCACCGAACGGCAACCTCGAGGCGGCCGTCGAGCAGGACGATCGCTGCGCCTACCTCCACTTGCGCGAGCTGGGCGAGCCGTCCTTCGAGCTGCTCGGCCTCAGGTCCTGCTGGGTCAGGAACCTGGGGCCCGCGCCGCCGCTGCTGCGCGTCGCGGAGCTGCGGCAGGGGCTCGCGCCGATGATGCCCGCCGCGAGCTGCGCTCACCCGGACGGCGCGGCGCCGCTGTCCGCCGACTCCGTCCGGATCGTCTGGCTCGAGGAGGGCGACGGCGTCGCCCTCGTGGAGGGCGACTCGGTGCTCGCGATCATGCCGTGCTGGAGCGGGCGCGAGGGGTTCCACGGGTACGCCCGCGACTGCACCGAGGAGAGCCCGGTCGCCTGGCCGCTCGCCCCGGACAGCCCGCTCCTCGCGCGCGTGCGCGCGGCGGAGGAGTACTGGCGAACGTGGGACGACGGCGATCCGGGGGCCCTCGTCCAGGAGGCGGGGCTCGGGGCGATGTCGGCGGCGTTCGGCGCCCCGACCCACACGTACGTCATCGACGCCGGCGAGTGGCCGCCGCAGATCCTGGTGCGCCGCGCCCGCCGCAGCCCGGCCGGCCCGCCGGAACGGCGGCGGCGCGCGCAACCCCCGGATGCGGGGACGGCCGCGGCCCTGCTCCGGAACCCGTGTCCCGCCGGGGGGATGCGTCGGGGGGCCCCATCTGCGTCACGTTTCCACGGGCCGCCGCCCTCGACGCTCGCGAACCAGTCGCTATAGTGATCCTGCAGTCGATCGAACTGCAAAGGAGGCCGCGATAGTAGAGCCGTCGCAGTGCCAGACCAGAATGCAGTGTCGCCCGGCGTGAAGCCGGGAACGCGCCCGAACCGAAGCGGGCGCCACCATCGACGGTGAAGAAGAGGCCCGCCCAGCGCGGGCCTCTTCGCGTCTTCGGAGCGGGGCCGTCCGGCCGGCGCCGCGCGGGGCGCGGCCGCTCGCTCCGTGGCCCGGTGAGGTCCGGACCTCCCGGCGAGCGGGGAATCGTCCCTAGCTTTCCGCGCCACGGATCCGGCGCGCGGTGGAGGGGGCGAGCGCCGGCGAGAGGTTCCGGATGACGTCGACGAGCCGAGTCGCGGTGGTTTCCTTCTCCCTCCTCATTCTCAATCTCGGCGCCGGTTGCGCGAGCGCCGGCCGCGGCGGCAAGGCGCCCGCCGTCGTGCACCAGGCCGACGAGCGCATCCCGCCGATCTCCGCGTTCCCGCCCGGCGAGCAGCGCATCGCGTACAACGAGGCGCTGACGCACGAGCAGGCCGGGTGGCGCGCGGAGCAGGGCGGCAGGGCGCAGGAGGCGCGGCAGCCGCTCGAGGCCGCGGCGCGGAGCTTCCTCGCGTTCCTGCAGCGGTTCCCGAGGACCGGCTGGGACCTGACCTTCCGGTTCCACGCGGCGGACCTCCTCCGGCGCGCGGGCCGCGGCGACGAGGCCGCGGCCCTCGCGGAGCAGGTGGCGAACGATCCGGGCGCGAACCCCAAGTCGAAGGCCATGGCGTCGCTCCAGCTCGCGAACGCGCTCACCACCGCGGGGAAGCTCGAGCCGCTCAAGATCGAGGCCCCCGCCGAGGGGGAGCGGGCGGCGCCCGCGGAGGTGCCGGCGCCCTGGGCGCGGTACGTGGAGGCGACCGATGCGTACCTCCAGTCGCTCGGCCCCGCCGCGCAGGAGCCGCCGGACCGCATCCTCGGCCCCGGGCAGCTCGCGCTCGTGGCCGCCCGCGTCGCCTGGGCCACCGGTCACCGGGACGACGCGCGCGGGCGCCTCGAGACGATCCTCGACCGCTGGTCGGGCGAGCCGCAGGCGTTCCAGGGCGCCGCGCCGCTCTACGTCCAGACCTTCGTCGCGGAGCAGGACTGGAACGGCGCGGGGCAGGCCGTCGAGCGGGTGCAGCAGCTCGCGGCGGCGCAGGGCCAGCAGGCGACCGATCAGGACGCGCGCGGGGCGTACGAGAAGGTCTCGGCCGACGTCGCCCGGGTCGCGGCCTCCGCGGGGTACGAGCGCGCGAAGGGCCTGCTCGAGCAGGGGAAGGCGGAGGAGGCCGCGCGGGAGTTCGAGGCCCTCGCGGAGCGGGGCCAGGGCGACGTGCCCGCCGCGCTCGTGGGCGCCGCGGTGGCGTGGGAGAAGGCCGGCGACGCGCGGCGCGCGACGGAGCTCCGCCAGCAGGTGGTGGACCGGCACGGGGACTCGCGGCTCGCGCCGGGCGCCGCCCTGCAGATCGCGGCGTCGCTCTCGAAGCAGGGCGACCACGGCGGCGCCGCCCGCGTCTACGCCATGCACGCGGAGCGCTGGCCGGACGACCCGAACCACTGCACCGCGCTGCGCAACGGCGCGGTCGAGCTCGACGTCGCGAAGCGCGCCGCGGACGCGGCGGGACGCTACCTGGCGTTCGGGAAGGACGAGCGCTGCGCGCAGGCGTCGCCCGACGTGGCCGCCCTCGCGCTCTACCGCGCCGGGCAGCTCTTCATCGAGGCGAAGCGCCGGCCCGAAGCGCGCGAGGCGTTCCAGGCGGCGGCGGCGATCGAGGGCGTGACGTCGCGGGAGGCGAAGCAGCGCGTCGCGGACGCGAAGCGCCAGGCGTCGAAGCTCGGCGGGACGGCCGCGGGCCGGCGCTCGCCGAGGCGATAGCCTCGCCGTTCAGCGGACCTTCACGCCGAGCGAGAGCCCCTCGGCGGTGGGGAGCATCGTCGCGCGGAACCGGCCGCCCCCCGCGAGCCGCTCGCTGAAGCGGCGGAGGGCGGCCATCGCCTCGGCGGACTCGCCCGCGGGACGCGCCTCGTGGACGTGGCCGAACCCGAAGGTGTTGTCGGCGACCAGCACGCCGCCCACGCGCAGGTGCTCCTCCGCCCAGGCGAGGTACGCCGGGTACCCGAGCTTGTCGGCGTCCACGAACACGAGGTCGAACGGCCCCTGCGCCTCGACGTCGCGGAGCCGCTCCGCGGCGTTCCCGACGTGGATCTCCACGCGCGGCTCCACCCCCGCCCGGCGGAACGACTCGCGGGCGACCTCCGCGTGGCGCGGCTCCGCCTCGAACGTGTGGAGGAAACCGCCCTCCCCCATCCCGCGGAGCAGGCACACGCCGCTGTACCCGCCCAGCGTGCCGATCTCCACGGCCTTCCGCGCGCCGCACGCGCGGGCGAGTACCTCGAGGTGCAGCCCGTCGAAGCGGCCGACCTCCACGGGCGGCAGGCGGGCGGCCCTGCTCCGCGCGCGGATCTCGCGGAGCACCTCGTCCTCCGGCCGGTAGACCGACTCCGCCCACGCGGCGAGCGTGTCGCTCCCCTGCCCGAACCCCTTCACCGGTGGAGATCCCATGCGCGCCTCCGGAGGGAGCGTGCTCGGCGCGGGCCGGCCGCGCCACCTCCGCGCGGGCCTCGCGGCGCGGCGCCGTCACGCCTCGGCCGGCGCGCCGCCCACCGTCGCGAGCGCGCCCCGGCACTGGCGGATGAAGCGGACGATGTCGTCCGACAGGTCCACCGCCTGGCCGCACGCCTCCGCCTGCCGCAGCATCGCGGCGATCCGGCCGAGCGCGTCCGCGAGCTCGCGCATCGCGGGCGGCATCCGGACGAGCGCCGCCGCGCGCCGGTAGCGCTCGAGGTCGAGCTCGAGCTCGGCGGCGAGCAGGCTCGGGTCCGGGACGTCCAGCATCGGGTCGAAGTTGGACGAGGCGCGGGCGCACCGCAAGTGCCGGCGCGGCCGCTCATCCGGGCCCTCGCGCCGCGCGCGCCGCGGCAGGCGCGCGGCCGTCTCGCCCTTGGCGCCGCGCGGCGGCGCAGGCGCGGCGCGCCCCGCGGGGGAATCCCTCGTGGACGCCACTGGGGCCGCGCCCCGGGTCAGAAGACGACCGCGAGCCCGAGCACGCCCACGAGCACGAAGGCGAGCGACACCTTCACGGCGCTGCCGAGCACGAACGCGAGGAACGCGCCCGCGCCCGCCTTGAGGGCGCGGTCGAAGTTCGGGTCGCGCGCGTACTCCAGCACGATCGCGCCGATCGCGGGGCCGAGCA
>DASSSJ010000055.1:0-38417 GCA_035708485.1 Anaeromyxobacter sp.
CTCGTCCTCGAGACCGGCGAGCACCCCGGCCGCCTCAAGGACCAGGTGACGAGCCCCGGCGGCACGTCGATCGCCGGCGTCCACGCGCTCGAGCAGCACGGCTTCCGCGCCGCGCTCATCGCCGCGGTGGAGGCCGCGACGCGGCGCTCGCGGGAGCTCGGGGAGCTCGCGGCGGCGAAGTAGGGGGGCCTTCGGTCTACGCGCTGACGACCCCTCAGGCCCGAACCGCCGGCGTCTCGTCCGGGGAGAGCAGCCCTCGCCGCCGCCACCCCGAGCGCAAGAGCCACGTCTCCGGTTCGGAGGTCACCGCCGGCGGCTCTGGCGCGGGACCGCCGCGCCACCCGTCGAAGGTCGCCGCCGAGGAGAAGCGGTCGAGGCTCGTCGGCGCGCGCTCGCCGATCCGCGCCACGTGGCTGCGGTGATTGAGGAGCACGTACGCGAGGGCGTTCCGGACCTCCGCGGGCGTCTCGAGCACGTGCGCGTGGAACCGGTCCGCGAACACCTTCCCACGGCGCCCCATGAGCCGGTTCAGCCCCTTCGCGAGCCGGACCGTGAGTCCCTGCATGCCCTCCGACAGGGCGCGATTGCCCTCCGCCTCGACGATGAGGTGCAGGTGCTCGCCGAGGAGCGTGAAGTGCACCACCCGGAATTCGCGCCATGTCCGCGCGCCCTCGAGCGCGCGCTCGACGACGGCCAGCGAGCGCCGGCTCCTGAGGTTCCACACGTGCGGAAGAACGCGCAGGGTCGCGTGGACCGGCGTGTTCCGATCGACCTCGGGCCGGCCATGGTGCGTGACGCCGGCGCGCTCGCCCTTCGGCTTCGGCCCGGGCTTCGCGCGCGCGCCACCGTGGGTCGGCGGCGGCTGGGACAAGATCGAGCGCGCGGACCGCGCAATGGTCGCGAGGGCGGCGTCGGAGGGCGCCTCGGTTCTTGCCCCCGAGGATGAGCGTTTGCGCGGTCAGGTGCGCACCGCGTGGGCGGCGTACCTGCTGACAGGAGCGAGCGCTGGTCCGTGTTCGAGAGCCGGAGCGCGCTCGAGGCCGCATGGGCGAGCGGCGCGTTTCCGCGACGTTCCCCTACTCCGTCGTCTCGCAGCTCGCCCACCCGCACCGCGTGCAGGTGCGGCAGCCGCCGGAGAGCACCACCGGCGCCTCGCACTGCGGGCAGAGCTCGCCGTTGCGGGTCCCGCCGCTCGTCAGGACCTGCTTCTCGCGCGAGCCGTCGCGGTAGACGGTGATCCCCTTGCAGCCGAGCTCGAACGCGAGCCGGTACGCGCCGGCGACGTCGTCCACCGTCGCCTGGCGCGGCAGGTTGATCGTCTTCGAGACGCCGTTGTCGGTGTGACGCTGGAAGGCGGCCTGCATCCGGACGTGCGCCTCCGGCGACACGTCGTGGGCGGTGGCGAACACGCGCCCGACCGCCTCCGGGACGCCGGGGACGCCGCGGGCTCGCCCCATCGCGCGCACGGCGGGCAGCGCCGCCTCCGCGCCCGCCGCGCGGAGCGCCCGGGCGAGGAGCGGGTGCTCCTCCTTGAGCGCCGAGTGGTCGAGCGCGCGCCGCACGTAGGTCACCGCGAAGAGCGGCTCGATCCCCGACGAGCAGCCCGCGATGAGCGCGAGCGTGCCCGTCGGCGCGACGGTCGTCACCGTGGCGTTCCGGCGCGGCGCGGCGGCCGCCCGCGCGAGCGCGCTCGTCCCGAACCCCGGGAACGGTCCGCGCTCTGCGGCGAGCGCCTCGCTCGCGGCGTGCGCCTCGCGCTGGACGAGCCCCATCACGTCCTCCGCCACCGCGAGCGCCTCCGGGGCGTCGTACGGCACGCCGAGCCGGACGAGGAGGTCCGCGAGCCCCATCACCCCGAGGCCGATCTTGCGGTTCCGGCGCGAGATCTCGGCGATCTGCGGCAGCGGCCAGACGTTCGCGTCGAGGACGTCGTCGAGGAAGCGCACCCCGTCCCGCACGCAGGCGCCGAGCGCGTCGTGATCGACGCGCCCGCCGCGCTCGAACCGCGCCAGGTTGACCGACCCGAGCGTGCACGCCTCGAACGGCAGGAGCGGCTGCTCGCCGCACGGGTTCACCGCCTCGAAGGCGGCGAGGTCGGGCGTGGGGTTCGCCGCCTCGACGCGGTCGACGAAGACGAGGCCCGGCTCGCCGTTCGCCCAGGCGGCGGACGCGATCCGCTCGAGGAGCCCGCGCGCGTCCACGGTCCGGACGACGCCGCCGTGCGGGTGGCGGAGCGGCCAGGGCGCGCCGGCGGCCGCCGCGGCGAAGAGCGCGTCCGGCGCGGCGACCGACAGGTTGAAGTTCTCGAGCCCGGGGGCGCGCTTCGCGTCCACGAACTCCTCCACGTCCGGGTGGGAGGCGGCGAGCACCGCCATGTTCGCGCCGCGCCGGACGCCGCCCTGCTTGATGATCTCGGTCGCGGCGTCGTAGACGCGCATGAACGAGACGGGCCCGCTCGCGACGCCGTGGGTGGTCTTCACGACGTCGCCGCGCGGCCGCAGGCGCGAGAAGGCGAAGCCGGTGCCGCCGCCGGACTGGTGGATGAGCGCCGCCCACTTGAGCGCGTCGAAGATCGCGGCGAGGTCGTCCTCGACGGGCAGGACGAAGCACGCCGCGAGCTGCCCGTGCGCGCGCCCGGCGTTCATCAGCGTCGGCGAGTTGGGCAGGAACTCGAGGGCCGCCATGCGCCCCTCGAAGCGCTCGGCCCACCGGGCGCGCGCCGCCTCCGGCTCCGCGGCGGCGACCGCCCGGGCGACCCGCCGGAAGAGCGCCGCGGGCGTCTCGACCACGGCCCCCCGGTCGTCGCGCAGCAGGTACCGGCGCTCGAGGACGTGGAGCGCGCTCTCTCCGAGGGTGGGGGTCGTCACGGCGGATCCTTATCTCGAACGCTCCCTCGCCGCCTCCTCTTGCCACCCCTTGGAGGGAAACCCAGATTCGCGTCACACCACACCACGGAAGGACGGGGCGCATGGCGGAAAAGGACAAGGGCCAGCGCCGCTCGGGCGAGATGACGGTCCGGGAGGCGGGCCGGCTCGGGGGCGAGGCGCGCAAGGAGCAGCTCGGGTCGAAGGGCTACTCCGAGCTCGGCCACAAGGGCGGGCAGCGCGTGCGCGAGCTGATCGAGGAAGGGAAGCACTCCGAGCGCAAGTGACGCGGGGGGGCGGGGGCCCGGCGGGCGCTTGTGCCTCCGCCGGGCCTCTGGCATTGAAGGGCGATGCGCCGCGCCCCCCGTGCCACGACCCTCCTCCTCGCCGCCGCGGCGGCCGCCTGCGCCCCGCGGGCGGTCATCCCCGACGCCGAGCGCGACCGCGTCCGACGCGAGCTCTCCGGCGATCAGCGGTGGCTCCGCGTCGCCTGCTTCGCCGCGCCGCTCTGGGGCGACGCGAGCAAGGTGCTGCTCGCCGAGCAGCCGCTCGACGAGCTCGACCTCGTGCAGACGACGGGCGGGAAGCCCGTCCCGCCGCCCGCCCCGCAGAAGGTCCTGCCGCCCGGCACGTCCGTGCGGATCTCCGACGTGGAGTTCCCGACCGGCTGGATCATCGCGAAGCGGGTGGTGATGTCGCCGCGCTATCACCCGTGGGTGCTCGTCGAGGTCCCGGGCGACCGGCGGCCCCACGTGATCGTGCTCTCGCAGACGGCGGCCTCCTTCGACGAGGTGCGCGGCGAGCTCGAGCGAGTCCTGACGAAGGACGATCCGGCGTCCGCGCTCTCTGCGCTGCCGGAGGACCAGCGCGCGGCGGTGCTCAAGAAGACGCTCGTCGAGGGCATGGGGCCGCGCGCGGTCGAGATGGCGTGGGGCCTCCCGGAGCGGCTGAAGGTGGACCGCCCAGCGGGCACCGAGGAGTGGTCGTGGCCGGGCGGGAAGCGGCGCGCCTTCTTCCAGGACGACCGGCTCGTGCGCTGGGAGAGGCCGCAGTAGCGGGCAGCGGCCCGCGTGGCACGCCCCATTCGGCTCGCGCACTGTACGTACGGCTCGCACATCGTCCGACCGACCGGGCTCACGACGCCCCGCACGGGCGGGATGCGCCCGTCTCCCCGCGTGGACAGTCTCTTGCCGCGACGGCATCCCCGCCAGGCCGTCGAAAAAGCAAGAGGAAGACGAAACATGCCCCAGATCGAGATCGACGTCCTTGCACCGTTCGGCGCCAAGTTCATGGAAGGCACCACGCTCACGCCGGCGGAACGCTCCGAGGTCCTGCGCATGGCGCAGGGGCTCACCTGCAAGGACTCCGCGGCCGCCGCCAACGTCTCGCCGGAGACGATCCGGGCGCGGCGCAAGCGGATCTACCGCAAGCTCGACGTCGCCGGCTCGAACGAGCTCATCTCCGCCCTGCTCGCGATGTCGCTGAAGATGCTCGCCGCCGGCGAGAAGATCGAGCGCCGTCCGGCCCAGCCGCAGCCCGCCGCGTCGGCCTCGTCGCCGCTCGCCGCCGTGCGCTGAGCCGAAGGACCCGAGCCGCGCGAGCGCGTCGCCCAGCCCGGCGCGCGCTCGCGCGAGCGCGACCACCCGGCGCGACCGCTCCTCTCCGCGTCCCTCGCTCGCGAGCGCGCGGGCCGAACCGTCAGAGCGCCTGCGGGGTGACCTGGAGCCCGTTCCAGACGCTGACGGACCGCCGGGCGGCCCGAAACGCCCGGGCGAGCACGCGAGCCCCGGCCGTGGCCGCCCCGAGGTCTCAGCGCGCCGCGGGCGCCTTCGCCGGCGCCTCGGCGGGGGCGGCGGGCGGGGATGCAGGAGCCGTGCTCTCGGCCAGGAACGCGAGCACGCGCGTCCACATCCGCTCGCGCGCGGTCTCGTCGTAGAACCCATGCCCCTCTCGCGGCTCCACGAGCCACCCGGGCGGTCGGCCCGCCTCGACGAGCGCCTTCCGCATCCTCTCGGCGTGCGCGAGCGGCGCGCGCTGATCCTCCTCGCCGTGGACGAGCAGCACGCGGGCCCGCAGCTTGTTCGCGTTGTACACGGGCGAAGCCGCCTTCAGCGCCGCCTCGTCGGTACCGATGGCTCTGCGGACGTAGCCGCGGCCGTGGTGCGTCCAAGGGATGTCGCCGGTCCACGACATCCGTGTGAGGTCGTAGACACCCGCGAAGCCGACGGCGCAGCGGAACAGGTCCGGCGCGAGGATCGCGGCTTGCAGCGACGCGTACGCCCCGAAGCTCGCGCCGTACGCACAGATGCGGTCCGGGTCGGCGAACCCCTTCCTCACGGCCCAGCGGGTCGCGTCCACGACGTCCTGTACGACGCGATCGCCCCAGCGGCCGTAGCCCGCCTCCTCGTACGCGTCGCCGTAGCCGTGGGAGCCGCGGTAGTTCACCCGGAGCACCGCGTACCCCGCGCTCGCGAGGAGCTGCACCTCGGGATCGAAGCTCCAGCGATCGCGGACGAAGTGCGGTCCGCCGTGGGGCAGGACGACCATCGCGAGCCTGCCACCCTTGCCCGTCGCGTCCACCGCGTACAGCTCGCCGGCCGACGTCGGCGCGTCGAGCTCGGCGTCGAGCCTCCACAGCGCGACGACCACCCGCTCGTCGTTCGCCCAGTAGAACGTGCCCGGCATGTTCTCCGAGTCCGGCTTGAGCTGCGAGGCGATCCGGCGGCTCTTCAGGTCGATGAAGGCGAGCGTCCGCCGTCCGGCCTCCTGCGTGATGGCGGCGAGGTAGGTGCCCTTGGGCGAGATCTTCGCCTCGACGAAGCGGGCGTGGCGGGTGAACCGGGCGATCCCCGCGGGCGCGGGTGCCGGCTCGACGGCGGCGGCGAGGTTCGGCGCGACGACCGCGAGTGCCGCCGCGAACGCAAGGCAATCGCGCGGGATCACGTGTTCCCCCGGGGTGAAACGACCCTGCGAGGATACGCGCCCGCGCCGAAGGAGTCGAGCGCGCCGCTATGCCCCGCCGTGCCGCGCCCGGAACCGCTCCCTCACCTCGTAGGCGAACTGGTCGAGCACCTCGGGGTCGATGGGATCGCCGTTGAGCGACAGCGTGAGCGAGACGAGCCCCTCGCGCTCGGCGGCGTGGACGAGCTGCGCCTCGACGAGCTTGTTCGGCATGCACTCGAGCGGGCCGACGCAGAGGACGCCGTCGAGGGTCCCGTCGCGCCAGCCGTGCGTCGCGAGGCCGAGCGCGAGCACCGCCTCGTGCTCGAGGTCGGGGCGCAGGTACTCGGCGCCGGCCGCGACGACGTCGGGGATGGGGGCGTGGCGCGGCCAGCCCATCCCGTCGGCGGCGACGTGCTGGAGGCGCTCCACGATGCGGCGCCGGAGCGTCGTCTTGAGCTTCGCCTTCCAGCCCTTCTTCACGCCGCGCCGGAGCTGGACGAGGTCGGAGTACTGGAGGTACTCGACGACGGGCTCGATCCGGACGCGCAGCCCGCGCCGCTCGAGCTCGTCCGCGGCCCAGCCGTTCGAGGCGGGATCGGAGCGGACGTAGATCTCGCCGACGAGGAGCACGGTCGGGTGCGGCCTGGGATCGCGGACCGCGGACAGCTCGCGGGCGAAGCCGGCGACGACGTCGCGCATGCCGTAGATGCGCCCCGTGGCGGCCTCGACGATGACCTTCCTCGCGGAGAGGTCGCCCGCGGCGGCCGTCTCGATCGCCTCGAAGAGCCTTCGCGACCAGCGCTCCAGGACCGCGTTCGCGGCGCCCGGCGTCCTCTCGACCGGCCGCACGTCGCGCGCCGCGTCGGCGAGGAGCCCGTAGGCGGTGAGCCCGCCGAGCACGATGGCGCCCATCCCCGGCGGCACGCCCTCGAAGTAGTCCGAGTCCGGCGGCGACCAGATCCCCACCCGCCCGCTCTCTCCGGCGCGCGCGAGGACCATCTGGTGGAGCTGCCGGTACATGCCGAAGCGGCAGGGGCCGTTCGAGCCGGGCATGAAGAAGGTGAACGGGCGTCCGGGCTCCTTCTCGATGCGCTCGAGGAGCGAGCCGACCGTGACCGTCATCGGCAGGCACTCCTTGCCGCTCGTGTGCCGCCGGCCGAGGCGGATCGTGTCGACCGTCGCGCGCGGCAGCACCTCGGCGTCCACGCCGTAGCCCCGGAGCGCCGCGTGGAGCGCCGCCGCCTCGGGCCCCATCGGGGGGACGAGCACGCGGCTGCCCAGCGCGGCGATCTCCGGGAGCGTCCGCGCGGCGAGCGGCATGATGGGCGCCGCCGGCGCGGCCTCGCTCGCGCGCGAGCGCAGGTCCTCGCGGACGCAGTGGAGGAACGCCTCGACGCGGGTCTTCGTCCCCGCGTCGCCCGCGTGGCCGTCCGTCTCGATGACGGCGAACGGCTTCCCCTCCATGAGGCGGTGGTAGTGGTGGAGGGTGAAGCTGTCGGGTCCGCAGGCGTAGTTCGAGGTGAAGATGGAGTAGACGCCCGGCGTTCGCCGGATCTCGTGCGCGGCGCGCAGGATCCGCTGCGTGTAGGACCAGAACGCGCCGGGGACGAGCGGCGCCGCCGCGTCCACCGGGAAGCAGTCCACCGGGATCGCCACCGCCCCCTGCTCGCGGAGGAGCGCGGGGACGTTCGAGTTGAGGACGTCGTCGTGGATCGTGTACGCGCGGCCGAGCACGACGACGGGGAGCAGCCCCTCGCGCGCGCAGCGGGTCACGGCCTCCTCGCCGATCGCGTGGAGCCGCCGCTCGAACCGGAGCTGCTCCTCGCGCCCCGCCGCGTGGGCGCGCGCCACGTCGGCCTCCGACGCGACGCCCACCTGGGCGGCGAGCGCGCGGACCGCGTCGAGGAACCGCGCCGACTCGAGGAACCCCTCGCCGGTCCGGATCACGGGCGACAGCACGCGCGCGCCGAGCGCCTTGCCGAGGTCGTGGCGGACCACGTCGGGGCTCCCCTGGACGATCGGGCAGAGCCAGGTGTGCGGCTCGTCCTTCACCGGCGGGAGGTCGCGCAGCATGGGGAGGAACACGAAGTCCGCGCCGGTGTCGGCCATCGCCTGGACGACGCCGTGGTACTGCTGCATCGGCGCGCAGAACGGCACGTTCGCCGCCTCGATGCCGCGCTTCAGCGCCTCGCGCTCGCCGGGGCGGACGACCTCGAGGTCGAGGCCGAGCGCGCGCAGGAACGCCGCGAAGTACGGGAAGAGCGTCTTCAGCTGGAAGGCCTCGGCGATCGCGACGCGACGCGCCCGTCCTCCGGAGCGAAGGCGAGGGAGGGCCCCCGGCGCTCGCGCGGCGCCGTGGCGCGCGACGATCTCGTCGATCGCCTCGGCGCGGGCGCGGAACGGGTCGGGCGCGCCGTCGGGGAGCTTCTTCCCGCGCGTCCCCTGGTCGTAGAGCGAGCACGCGCCGCCCCAGGTGAACGCCTGGCGCTTCCCGTCCACCACCGTCCGGAGCCGGTCGATCTTGCAGAGGTTCCCGGTCCCGCCGCAGCCCTGCGTGGACTTGCAGACGAAGACCTCCTTCCGCTCGACCCTCGCCTCGAGGAAGCGCGCCGGGTCGAGCGGCGCCGCGGCCGGGGCGCCGTCGGCGCCGAGGCCGAGCGCCTCGCGCGCGAGGAGCGCGATGCCGAACGCGCCCACCGTGCCCGGCGACGGCGGGACGATCACCTCGGCGCCGGTCTGGCGCGCGACGGCCGCCGCGAGCGCGTCGCTGCTGAACGGCATGCCCTGGCAGAAGACGACCGAGCCCACCGACCGCTGCCCCTTCACGCGGTTCAGGTAGTTCTGGATCACCGACTCGTAGAGGCCGGCGACGACGTGGCGCCGGTCCGCGCCCGCGGCGGCCGCCTCGTCGAGGATCTCCGCCATGAACACGGCGCAGTGCTGGCCGAGCGCGACGCAGCCGTCCGCCGCGATCGCCTCCGCGCCGAGCTCGGCCGCGCCGAGGCCGCCGAGCCGCCGCCCCTGCTCCTCGATGAACGAGCCGGTGCCGGCGCTGCACGCCTCGTTCATCGCGGCGTCCACCACGCGCCCGCCCTCGAGCCGGATGTACTTCGCGTCCTGCCCGCCGATCTCGAAGATCGTGTCCACCCGCGGGTCGTAGGCGCGGGCGCCCTCCGCGTGCGCGGCGATCTCGTTCAGGACGTGGACGCGCTCCGGCCCGTAGCAGGTGGCCATGAGCGAGCCCACGATCTCGCGGCCGGAGCCGGTGACCGCCGCGGCCGCGACGGGCCGCGCGGAGATCGCGCTCTCCGTGAACCGGCGGACGAGCCCCTGGGCGGCGCCGACCGGGTCGCCCCCCGTGCGCGCGTAGGCCTCCCAGACCGGCTGCCGCGTCGCCGCGTCGAGCGCGACGACCTTCGAGCCGGTGGAGCCGACGTCGAGGCCGAGGATGAGGGGGCCGGTGGACGCGGCGGCGGCGACCGCTGGTCTCCCGAGCCGCCGCACGCGCGGGAGCGCCTCGCGGAGCGCCGGGAGCCGGTCGAGCGCGGCGTGCTCCACCGCGCGGAAGAGGGCGTCGAGCGGGGGCGGCGCGGCCGGCCGCTCCGCGGCGATCGCGGCGCAGCCGAGCGCGTCGAGGTACAGCGCGTCGTCCCCGCCCTCCCGGAGCGTCATGTCGCGCGCCGCGAGCCAGGCGGCGAAGTTGTCGCGGACGCGCCGCGAGCGCGCGACGCCCCCCGCGAGGAGCACCTCGCGCGGCCCGCGCGCCTTCACGAGCACCTGCACGTTGTCGCAGATCGCGTCGAAGAGCCCCGCCAGGATCCGGCCGCGGTCCTCGCCCTTGTTGGCGAGGTGGGTCATGTCCGTCTTGAGGATGACGGGGCAGCGGCCGGAGAGCGGCGCCGGCGCCGCGCCCGCCGCGACCGCGTCGGCCTCCTCCGGCGTGAGGCCGAACCGCTCGACGAGCTGGCGGAGGAAGTTGCCGGTCCCCTGCGAGCAGCGGGGGTTCTCGCGGTACGTGTCGCGGCCGTCCGCCTCGAGCGCGAGCACCGAGAAGCCGTGCGCGCCGATGTCCACCACCGCCGCCGCCTTGCCGTTGCCGTACAGGAGGTGGTGGCCGGCGATGCGCGCCTGCTTGCCGGGGATGCGCTCCACGGCCAGCGCCCGTCCGAGCCGGCCCGTGGCGCAGGCGCCCGTGGCGGCGTCCCAGCCCCACGACGCGAGCACCTCGCGCAGGGCCGCGGCGGGATCCTTCTGGTGGTCGACGCGCGCCCGGCGCGTCCACTCGAGCCTCCCGGGGGACCCCCGGAGCTCCACCACCTTCACCGTCTCCGCGCCGACGTCGAGACCGATCGTCCTCTGCATTCCGCTCCTACCGCTCGCGGCCGCCGCGGCCCCTCCCGCCGCGCCGCCGCCCGCCCCCGTCGCCGCGGCCCTCGCCGCTCCCGCCGTGTCCGCCCCCGCGCCCACGACCTCCCGCGCCGCGGAGCGAAGGCGAGGCGTGCTGCTCGCGCCGCTCGCGATCGCGCCCCGGCCCGCGGCCGCCCTGCTCGGGCGGCGCCGGGGAGACGCCGATCGCCACGCAGAAGACGCTCCCGGCGCGCAGCTGCCGCACGACGTCCGCCTCCGACGCGACCGGCTCCCGGAAGAGCGTCGCGGCCTTGCCGACCGGGTCGAGCGCGTCGAGCGCGCCGGAGGCGCCGGTGCACGGCAGGTTCATGTGGTCGGCCGCCTCGACCGCGAGATCGTTGGCGGGCCCCCTGCGGCGCGCGTTCAGCCCCTCGATCGCCGACAGCCCGTCGAGCGTGAAGATGAAGTCGCCGCTCGGCTTCTCCACCGTCTTGTCGTACGGGTGGGCCGCCACGACGGCGCCGCCCAGCTCGCGCACCTTGGCGAGCACGTCGCGGACGGGCCACGGCGTCGCCGAGCCGAAGAGCTGGGGCGGCGGCGGGACCTTCGCCGGATCGGGGAAGAAGCAGAGGTAGTGCCCGCGGTCGGTCGCGATCTCGACGCCGCACAGCGCGAGCACCCCCTCGTCGCGGCCGGCGGCCCGGATCTCCTCGAGCCCGTCGAGCGTGTTGAGGTCGGTGAAGGCGACGCCGTCGAGCCCGGACTCCTTCGCGCGGCGGAGGACGTCCCGCGGCGAGAGCGTGGAGCCCCTCGTGTGGTGCGTGTGTACGTGCAGATCGATGAGCATGCGCCGTCCCAGCCGAGGCAGGGCCCGTGCTTAGCACGCCTGCCGTCCGGTGAGGAAGCGCTTGCCCGTGCGGCGGCTCGGACGGGGGGTCGCGGCCGCGCGCCGGGCGCGCCGCCCGGCCGCGTCACGCGAGCGCCGGCGCCCCGGCGCGCCGCTCGTCGTCGCGCTCCTGCCGCTCCTCGGCGGCGCGGATGAGATACCCCATGAGCATCAGGCTCGAGGTGTTCTCGACGACGCGCTGCGGGTCCTTCGAGATGAGGCTCGCGCTGTACGACAGGAAGAACTGCGCGAGCTCCTCGCCCGCCTCGCGGACGATGAGCGCGTTCAGGTCCGCCGCTTCCATGGCCCGGACCCGGTTGATGAACTCGATCGCGAGGACCTTCTTCGCTCGCCGCATCGCGGCCCTCCACGGGCGAACCGCGCCCGAGCGCAAGGTAGGGCGCGGCGGCGGCGCGGACCAGCGGGCCGCGGGGGCGGGGACGAAAAGCGCGAGGCGGCATCGGGGGTTGGCTCCGCCGTTCGTTTGACAGCGCGTGATCCGTGTGGCAATTGGATGCGAGCGGGTCGCGCCGGACGGGTGTGAGGCAGCGATGGACGACAGGGAGCGCGCGATGCAGTTCACGGGCGTGAAGGTCTTCTCCGCCACGAAGGCGAAGGAGCGCGAGGAGCTCGGGGAGACCGTGACCCGCTGGCTCCGCTCCAACGCCGACGTGGAGGTCGTGGACCGCGTCGTGACGCAGTCGAGCGACGACGAGTTCCACTGCCTCTCGATCGTGCTCTTCTACCGGAACCGCTAGGTCGCCGCGATCGCCCCCGCCTACTTCGGCGGGAGCTCGCGCGGCGGCGGCGCGGGCGGCTCCGGCTTCGCCGCGGGCGGGCGGTCCGGCGTGAGCGCGTCCTTGAACCCGCGCGCCGCCTTTCCGAGCCCCGCGCCGATGCCCGGGAGCTTGCGGGCCCCGAAGAACAGGAGCACGACGAAGAGCACGAGGAGCAGCTCGGTGAAGCCCATGGCCGCTCCATACCCTCGAACGGGGACGCGCGCCAGCCCCCTCGGCCGGCCGCGCGTTCCGTCCCCGCGGCGGGGCGCGGCGTGCTACGGGAACCCCGCATGAAGCTCAAGCAGCGGCCGGAGGACTTCCAGGTCACCGAGTCCTGGCGGTTCGACGAGGACCCGAGGGGCCGGCACTTCGTGTACCTCATGGACAAGCAGAAGCTCTCGACGTTCGAGGCGGTGGACCGCATCTGCGCGCGGTTCAAGATCCCCAAGGCGGCGGTGAGCTACTGCGGCCTCAAGGACAAGCAGGGGCGCACGACCCAGCTCGTCGCGATCGAGGGGCGGCCGCTCGAGCTCCAGGACCCGGACCTGCGCCTGAAGCCGCTCGGCCGCACGCGCGCGCCGCTGTCGGCCGCGAACACCACCTCGAACCGGTTCGCGGTGACGGTGCGCGACCTCTCCGGGGAGGACGTCGCGCGCCTCAGCGCGTCGGTCGCCGAGGTGCGGCGGCTCGGCGTCGTGAACTACTTCGACTCGCAGCGCTTCGGGGCGCTCAAGCACGGCCAGGGCTTCATCGTGAAGGACCTCATGCGCGGCGACTTCGAGGCCGCGCTCCGGAACGTGCTCGCCCGACCCTCCGAGCTCGACCAGTCGGGCGACGCCAAGGTGAAGGCGTTCTGGAAGGAGCACTGGGGCGACTGGGAGCGCCGGAACCCGCACCGCGGCGCGGAGCGCTACCAGGCGGTCGTGAAGTGGCTCCGCGCGCACCCCACGGACCACCGCGGCGCGATCCTGCGCACCGAGCCACGCTGGCGCGCGCTCCAGGTCTTCGCGTACCAGAGCTGGCTGTGGAACGAGGGCGTCAAGCAGTACCTCCGCGACGCCGTCGGGATCGCGCGCCTCGTCGCGATCCGCTATCAGGCGGGCACCCTCCTCTTCCCGCGCGAGCTGGACGCGGCGCAGGCGCGGGCGCTCCGCGACGCGACGTTCCCCCTCCTCGCGCCCGCGACCCGCTTCGCGGACGCGCGCGTCGAGCGCGCCGCGCTCTCGGTGCTCGCCCGCGAGGACATGACGCTCGCGAGCCTGGCGGTGCCGGGGACGCCCGAGATCCACTTCGACCCGGAGGAGCGCCCGCTCTTCGTCCACCCCGGCCGGCTCGCCGTCGGCGAGGCGCTGGCGGACGAGCTGAACCGCGGCCGCCTGCGCGTGAACGTCGCGTTCACGCTGCCGCCCGGGGCGTACGCGACGCTCGTCGTGAAGCGGCTCTTCCACTGGACGCTCGAGCCGCGCCGCGAGCCGTCCGCGCGCGGCCGGCGCCGCGCGCCGCGGCCGGAGCTGCCGCCGCGGTCCCGCGCGGAGGGCCCGACCGCGACCGCGACCTCGACCTCGGCCTCGACCTCGGCCTCGACCCGGGCGGCGACCTCGACCGCGACCTCGACCGCTCCCGCGCGCCAGGGCTTCCTCGCGCGCCGCCGCGCCGAGAAGGAGGCGCGCCGCGCGCGCCGCGAGGCCGCGAGGAAGGGGCGCTAGCAGGGTCGCGGGTCGGCCCACTCCCAGAGCAGGAGCCCCTCGTCCCCGAGCGCCTGGAGCGCCGCGACCGCCGTGGCCACGTCCACCGCCGGCGGGACGTCCACGGCGACGAGCTTCGGCCGCAGGGTCTCGTGCGTGCACCCCAGCTCGAGGAGCCGCCCGAGGAGGTCCTGCACGCGCGGGTGCGCCACGTCGACGGACGGGTCGAGCGCGGCGCGCAGCGTCCGGTGGCCGCCCTTCTCCACGACGTCGTCGAGCCGCGGCGACTCGTCCCCGGGCGGCGGCGATGCGGCCACGACGTCGTCGCGCGAGACGCCGTACGCGAAGAACGGGCAGCTCTCGACGCGGAAGCGGCCGCTGCCGAGCGGCTCGGCCCAGAGCCAGTCGTCCGACGGGCCGGCGCCGCCGGCGGCGTCGAGCGGCACGCGGATGCGGACGAGGGCGTCCGGGCTCTCCAGCTCTGTCGACACGAAAAGCTCCTTTAACCGGAGGGGCCGACCCTCGCCGCTCCCCGCGTCCGCGGGGGTCGGGCGGCCGGGCGGGTCGCGCCGGACCGGCACGACGGTGGTACACGATCCGGGGTCGCGGGGGGAGTCCACGTGGGTGCGCTCGCCAAGGTGATCTCCGGGGGGCAGACGGGCGTCGACCGGGCGGCCCTGCGCGCGGCGCGCGCGTGCGGCCTCGGGCTGGGAGGCTGGTGCCCTCCCGGCCGGGAGTCGGAGTCCGGACCCGTCCCTGCGGATCTCCCGCTGATCGAGACGCCGCGCGAGCGGAGCCCCTCCGCGCCCGACGTCCCGCGCTCGCTCCGGACGGAGTGGAACGTCCGCGACTCGGACGCGACGCTCGTGCTCCGCCCGGCGTCGGGCGCGGCCGACGATCCCGGGACGGAGTGGGCGCTCCGGAGCGCCGCCCTGCTCCGCCGTCCGGTCCTCGTGTGCGACCCCGCGGCGCCGGACGCGGCCGAGCGCATCCGCGGCTGGATCGACGCGCTCCGGGTCCGGACGCTGAACGTGGCGGGGCCGGCCGAGAGCGCGTGCCCCGGGATCGGGGCGCTCGCGGAGCGGGTCCTCGCGCGGGCGTTCCGGCCCGCCTGACCGCGGGCTCCTCGCCGACCCGCGCGCGCACGCGAGCGCGGACGGCCCGGGCGGCGTCTGCCCCGACGTCGGACGCCGCCACCCTCGGCGCCGCGCCGGGTTGCCGCGTCAGCGCGGCCCGAGCCTCGCCGCGACCGCGTCCGCGAGGTCCAGCCCCGTGTACCGCGCGGGCTGGCGCGCGGTCGGCGTCGAGCCGGCCGCCGCCGTGTCCCGCGCCGTCGTCGCTTGACACGAACCAAGCGGCGAGGGCGCGCCGTTCGCGTATCGTCGTGGCGCGGGAGGGCGACATGGAGATCACCCCGGCGGACTGGCGGATCATCCGGCGCGTGTTCCAGGACGGCTTCGCGTCCGGTTTCCACTTCTCCGTGGCGAGCGTCGGCGAGGACGGCGCGCCGCGGGTCGCGCCCATCGGGTCGATCCTCCTAGGCGAGCCGGGTCACGCCGTCTACTTCGAGGAGTACGCGCGGGGGCTCGCGCACGACCTGCAGCGCGACCCTCGGGTCTGCGTGATGGCGCTGAACGGCTCACGGTGGGAGCTGCTGAAGGCCCTCTGGCGCGGCGAGGTCCGCCGCCCGTTCGGCGTGCGGCTCCACGGCACGGCGGGCGAGCGACGCGAGGCGACGGCCGCCGAGCGCGAGCTCTTCCAGAGGCGGGTGCGGCACCTCCGGTTCCTGCGCGGCCATCGCCTGCTCTGGGGGAAGCTGCGCGTCGTCCGCCCGGTGCGCTTCCACGCGTTCGACCCGCGTCGCAGCGAGCCCCGGCGCGGGCGCTCGCGCCCGGCCCGATCCGCGGGACCATCGTGGTCGAGACGAACGGCCCCGAGGCCCCGTCCTTCGCCGTCCCCGTGACCGGCACGATCCTCGATCGCCGAAGTCATGCCCGCCGGCGCCGGAACACGAGCAGCCCCGCGAGGAGCGCCCCGAGGGACGCCACGTCTCCGCCGCTGGTGCACCCGCAGCCGCTCTTCCCGGGGTCGTCCGGGGGCGTCACCGTGATCGACACCGTCGCCGCCGCGGAATCCGCGGATCCGTCGTTCGCCTTGAACGTGAAGGTGTCGGGACCGCCGTACCCGTCGCCGGGCGCGTAGGTGAGCCCAGGGGCGGAGCCCGAGAGCGTGCCGTGGGCCGGCAGGGCCACGACGGCGTACGTCAGCGGGTCGCCGTCCACGTCCGTCGCCGCGAGGGTGATCGCGACGGAGCCGTTCGCCGAGACGGTGACCGACTGCGAGCCGGCCACGGGCGCGTCGTTCACGGACGAGATCGTGAGGCTCGCCGTCGCGGGGCCGGAGGAGACGGTCCCGTCGCTCGCCGCGAACGTGAACCCGTCGCTGCCGTGGAAGTCCGCGGCCGGCGTGTAGGTCCGGGTCGCCCCGGCACCCGCGAGCGTCCCGTGCGCCGGCGGGGTCACGACGGAGTACGTGAGGACGTCCCCGTCCACGTCGGCCGCGACGAGCGTGATGGCGAGCGACCCGTCCTCGTCGAGGGTCACGGCCTGCGCCTCCGCGATCGGGGCGTCGTTCACCGGCGAGACGGTGACGCTCACGGTCGCCTCCCCGGACGAGAGCGCGCCGTCGCTCGCCGTGAACGAGAACGCGTCGCGACCGTGGAAGTCGGCGGCGGGCGCGTAGATCCGGCTCGCGCCCGCGCCCGAGAGCGTCCCGTGCGCCGGGGGAGTCGCGATCGTGTACGTGAGCGGGTCGCCGTCCGCGTCGGTCGCCGCGAGCGTGACGGGGACGGAGCCGTCCTCCGCGACCGTGACCGCCTGCGCCTCGGCGGCGGGGGCGTCGTTCACCGACGTGACGGTGATGCTCACCGCGACGGCGGACGAGGCCGTGCCGTCGCTCGCGGAGAACGTGAACGCGTCGGTTCCATGGAAGTTCGCCGCCGGGGTGTAGATCCGGCTCGGGCCGCTGCCCGAGAGCGCTCCGTGCGCCGGCGGGGTCGGGATCGAGTAGATCAGGGCGTCGCCGTCCACGTCCGTCGCGGCGAGCGTGATCGCGAGGGAGCCGTCCTCCGCGAGCGTCACCGCCTGGGCCTGCGCCACCGGCGCGTCGTTCACCGGCGTGACCGTGATGCTCACCGTCCCGGAGTTCGAGTCCGCGCCGCCGTCGTTCGCGACGAACGTGAACGCGTCGCTGCCGGCGAAGTCGGGCGCGGGGGCGTACGTGAGATCCGGCGCGGTCCCCGAGAGCGACCCGTGCGACGGCTGAGAGAGGACGGTCCAGGTGAGCGGGTCGCCGTCCGGGTCGACGGCGACGAGCGTGACCCCCGCCGCCGTGTCCTCGCTCGTGGTCACCGACTGCGGATACGCCGTGGGGGGGCCGGTGAACTCGACCGAGCGCGCGCGCACCCTCCACGTGCCGACGCCCGGCGATCCGTCGAGCTCCGAGTAGGCGACGAGGAACCGGCGCGGCCCGGATGACACGACGGCCGGGGCGCGCTCGTCGAGCGGCGACCCGCTCACGAGGAATCCGCCGGAGTCGAGCGCCGCCCCGGCGGGCGTCACCTGCGCCGCGTAGATGTCGAGTTGCCCCCCGCTGCGCAGGTCCTGCCAGGCCACGAGGAAGCTCGTGCCGTCCCACGCGACGGAGGGCCAGGTCTGATCGCCGGGCTGCGCGGACACCGCGATGCCCGACGGATCGAGCAACGTTCCCCCCTGCGTGACGCGTGCGCCGTAGACGTCGTACCCCGTTCCGCTGCGATAGCCCGTCCAGACCACGAGGTAGTCGGTCCCGTCCCAGGCCACCGCGGGGTTGAACTGGTTGCTCGTCGTGTTGGAGATCGCGAAGCCCGACGGGTCGAGGAGCGCTCCCGCACCGCTCACGCGCGCGCCGTAGATGTCCGAGGTCGCGTCCCGGTAGTCCAGCCAGGTCACGAGGCAGCCGGTCCCGTCGCACGCCAGCGCGGGGTCCTGCTCGTTGCGCGTCCCTGCGGAGATCGAGATCGGGGCTGCATCGAGGACCGCTCCCGTGCCGCCCACGCGCTTCCCGAAGATGTCCTGGTAGGTCAGGGATTCGGACTCCTCCCAGACCACGAGCCAGCTCGCCCCGTTCCAGGCCACGGCAGGCCGCAGCTGATCCCAGGTCAGCGTGGAGATCGCGATCTCGGGGCCGAGCACGGCACCGGCGCCGCTCACCCGCGCGCCGTAGATGTCGCCGTCGCTCGAGCTCTTCCGCTCGTCCTCCCAGACGACGAGGTAGCCGCTCCCGCCCCACGACACGGCGGGGTTCGCCTGGTTCCCCGTGGCCGTGGAGACCGCGATCCCCGACGGATCGAGCAACGAGCCGTCGGCGCCGCTCAACCGGGCGCCGTAGATGTCGGAGTACGACGCGCGCCAGTCCTGCCAGACCACGAGGTAGTTGGTCCCGTCCCACGCCATCGCCGGGCCCTGCTGCGCGTTCGCGGACCGGGAGACGTCGACGTCGGCCGCGTCGAGCACCGCACCGGCGCCGCTCACCCGCACGGCGTAGACGTCCTTCCACGGCGCGTTCCGGTACTCGTCCCAGGCGGCGAGGAAGCTGCTCCCGTTCCACGCGACGGCGGGCCTGCTCGGCAGCGACGACGCCGGCGAGATCGGGATCCCGCCGGCGTCGAGCACCTCGCCCGCGCCGGTGACGCGCGCGCCGTAGATGTGGGCCAGCCCGCCGGTCCGCGGGTCGCACCAGACCACGAGGTAGCTCGTCCCGCTCCACGCCAGCGCGGGCTCGCGCTGGTTGTTGAGCGCGGTCGAGATCGCGAAGCCGGTCGGGTCGAGCACCGCGCCCGCGGGGCTCACGCGCGCGCCGTAGATGTCGTTCGAGCCGTTCCGGTCGTCGGACCAGACCACCAGGTAGTTCGCCCCGTTCCAGGCCACCGCGGGGTCCGTCTGGTATCCCGCCCCCGCGGAGATGGCGATCCCCGAGGGATCGAGCACCTCGCCCGCCCCGCTCACGCGCGCGCCGTACACATCCGCGTTGGTCGTCGCCGAGGTCCTGTAGTCGTACCAGACCACCAGCCAGTCGCCGCCGTTCGCGGCGACGACGGGGTACACCTGGGCGGCCGCGGCCGTCGAGACGGGGACGCCGCCCGGATCGAGCACCTCGGCCTCCGCGGTCACGCGAGCGCAGAAGATGTCGTTCGTCCCGTTCCGCCCGTCGTACCATGCCACCAGGAACTGCGTCCCGTTCCAGGCGATGGCCGGATCCGTTCCGCCTGCTCCACGGATCGTGAAGCCGCCGGGGTCGAGGACGTCGCCCGCCCCGCTGACGCGCGCGCCACGAAGCGCCGTGCTTCCCCAGGCCACGAGGTACTGGGTCCCGCCCCAGGCCACCGCGGGGTAGCTCTCGCTCTGCGCCGCCGTCGAGATGGGGATCCCCGTCGGATCGAGCACGGCCCCCGCGGCGCTCACGCGCGCGCCGTAGATGTCGTTGACCGCCCCGGGCCTGGAGTCCTGCCACACGACGAGCCAGCCGGTTCCGTCGGACGCGACGGCGGCGAAGGACTGCTCGCCCCACGCCGGACCGACGATCGGCGCGTCCATCGACAGCTCCGGGGAGATCATCGGATCGAGCACCGCCGGGTAGACCGAGCCGTCCAGGACCGAGGCCGGGACGCGAAGGAGGATCGCGTCGCCGTCCCAACGGGCCGGCACCGCCGTCTCGACGCCGAGCGCGTCGACCCAGGTGGCGTGGCCGTAGCGGACGCCGAGCTTCCCGCCGCTGAAGTGCAGTCCCGCGTCCGTCTCGCCGACGAAAGCGCCGCCCGCGAGCGCCACCTGTACGTCCAGATCTCCGCGCCCCTCGGGGCGTTCAGGGAAGTCCCAGCTCTGCTCGACGCCGTCGGGGCCGTTTCCCAGCCGCTCGACCAGAGCGCCCCGCGAGATCTCGAGCCGTCCCTGGGCGTCGGTGCGGGCCTCTCCCGCGCCGCCGGCGACCGGGCCGGCGCCGCGGGCCACGCGGGACGGCGCGAAGCTCACGGCGGCGCCCTCGCCGCGCTCGCGGTCCCAGGGCACCACCTCCAGCGCGCCGTCCGGCAGCAGCGCCGCCTCGTACGTCGTGTGGCCGCCGCGCCACGCGCCGTCCTTCCGGCGGAAGGCATGGTGGACCTGCGCCATCACGGCGCCGAGATCGAAGGACGGCCTCGCGACCGGTCTGGCGGCGGTCGGGGAGCTGCCGGCCGCGGGTCCCGCATCGAGCCCGGGCGGGCCCCCCACCGCGGCGCCGGGGCCGGGCGGCCCGAGCCGCAGCCCGTCGCGCGCGGGCGGGCGACGCCCGTCCTCGCTCCTGCCGAGCAGCAGCATCCCCGCCGCGAGGAGCAGGGCGGAGATCGCGATCCTGGAGAACTTCGCGGTGGCGGCGGGGCTGCGGCGCTCGCCCGTGCCGTGGCGATCGTGCATCCCCGGACGGTACCACTTTCCGCACGGTGGAATCGCCCACCAGTGACCGCGTCGGCCCGGGTCCGGGGAAGCCGGGTCCGCTTCGCAGCAGCCGGGTCCGCTTCGCACCGCGGTGGGTCGTGCGCCGACACCTGGTGCGCCGAGCGGCTCGGCCTGCCCCGAGCACCGTCCGGCAGCGCATCGCCCTCGAGCGCCGGATGCAGGAGCTGCCCGCGACCCGCCGACCTCAGCGCGCCCCGAGCCGCTCGGCGATCGCCTCCGCCAGGTCGGCGCCGGTGTGGCGCGCGGGCTCGGCCTCCGCCGCGAGCCCGGCGGCGCGGAGCGCGTCCGCCGTCGTCGGGCCGATCGCGGCCAGCAGCACCCGCCGCAGGAGCGGCGCGTCCGCGCCGAGCCCGGCGACGACGGCCGCGACCGCCGACGGCGACGCGAACGCCACCGCGTCCACCTCCCCCGCCGCGATCCAGGCGGCGAGCGGCCGGATCGCCTCGGCCGGCGCGGCGACGGTGCGGTACGCCTCGACCGCGGCGACCTCGGCGCCCGCGGCGCGCAGGCCGTCGAGCAGCTCCGGGCGCCCCTCCGCCGGACGCGGCAGGAGGACCGCCCGGCCGGCGACGTGCGGCGCGAGCGCGGCGGCCATCGCCTCGCCGCGCGCCTCCGCGGGGACGAGGTCGGGCTCGCGGAGCTCGCGCGCGACGCGCTCCGCGGTCGCGGGGCCGACGGCCGCGAGGCGCGCGCGGGCGAGCGCCGAGGGGTCGAGCCCGAGCGCCCGCATGCGCGCCACCGTCCGCTCCACGGCGGTCGCGCTCGCGAACACCACCCACGCGAACCGCCCCGCGTCGCGGAGCGCGGCGTCGAGCGGGCCCGGGTCGGCCGGCGGCGCGAAGGCGATCGACGGGATCTCGCGCACCGCCGCCCCGAGCTCGCGCAGCCGCGTCGCGAGCGCGTCCTCGCCCCCCTTGCTGCGGGTCACGACGACGGTGCGGCGGTCGAGCCGGGGGCCGGGCACGGCGCGCCTACGGGCGCTTCGTCTTCGCCTTGGGCGCCGCGAGCCCCGGCGCCTTCCCCTCGGCGGCGCGCAGGATCTCCGCCGCGCCCCTCGAGAGCAGCTCCTCGGCGAGGGCCTCGCCCATGGCGCGGGCGCCGGCGGCCGGTCCGCTCCGCTCCCCGCGGATGATCTTCCCGCCGTCGAGCGACGCCACGAGCGCCCGCAGCCGCACCGTGCCGCCCTCGACGGTGGCGTGGCCGGCGATGGGCACCTGGCAGCCGCCCTCGATGCGGGCGAGGAAGCCCCGCTCCGCCTCCGTGCGGACGCGGGTCTCCGGATCCTCGAGCCGCGCGAGGCGGGCGAGCGTCGCGGCGTCGGACCCGCGCGCCTCGAGCGCGAGCGCGCCCTGGGCCACCGCGGGCAGCATCTCCTCGGCGGAGAGGACGTGGGTGGCCTGTTCGGCGAGCCCCAGCCTGCGGAGCCCCGCGTACGCGAGCACGACGGCGTCGAGCCCCTCGGACGCCTTGCGCAGCCGCGTCTCGACGTTGCCGCGCACCATGTGCATCTCGAGGTCCGGCCGCAGCGCCTTGAGCTGGGCGCTGCGCCGCAGGCTGGAGGTCCCCACCTTCGCGCCCTTCGGCAGCGCGGCGAGCGTCTTCCACCGCGGCGAGCAGAGCGCGTCGCGCGGGTCCTCGCGCGCGGGGACCGCGCCCACCACGAGCCCCTCGGCGAGCACGGCCGGGAGGTCCTTCATCGAGTGGACGGCGATCTCGGCGTCGCCGGCGAGGAGGGCGTCCTCGATCTCCTTCACGAAGAGCCCCTTCCCGCCCACGTCGGCGAGGGGGACGTCGAGGATCTTGTCGCCCCGGGTCACCACCTCGTGGAGCCGGACCTCGAGCCCGGGCTCGTTCCTGCGCAGCAGGTCGGAGACGTGGTTCGCCTGCCACTTGGCGAGCGTGCTTCGGCGGGTCGCGATGCGGATCATGTCGGTGGGTCTGCCTTTCACTCGTTGCCGGCCGCGCTCGACGTCGAGCCTCGCCGCTCGCCCTCGCGCCGCTCGCCCTCGCGCCGCTCGCCCTCGCGGCGCTCGTCCCCGCGCCGGTCGCCGCCGGCGGAGGGCCCGGGCGCGCCCGGAGCGGCCGCGTCGTCGATGCCGAAGAGCTCCGCGGCGGCGCCGGCGAGGGTGCCGTCGCCGGTGGACGCGGCCTCCTTGAGCCGCGCCGTCGGGCCGTGGAGCAGCTTGTTCACGATCGCCTGCGCCATCGCCTCGACGCTCCGGCGACCGCGCTCGTCGAGCTTCGCGCCGCACTGCGAGAGCGTGCGCTCGGCCTCGGCGCGGGCGATCGCCTCGGCGCGACGGCGGAGGTGCACCAGCACCGGGAGCGCCGCGCGGGTCTCGCGCTCCTTGGCGAACGCGAGCACCTCGGCCTCGACGATCGCCTCGGCGCGCAGGGCCTCGCCGCGGCGCGCCTCCTGGGTGGAGGCGACCACCCGCTCCATGTCGTCCACGTCGTACGCGTACACGTCCGAGAGCTCGGCGGCCGCGGGATCGACGTTGCGGGGCACGGCGAGGTCGATGAGGCAGAGCGAGCGGTGGCGGCGCGCCTTCATCGCGGCGGAGACCGCGTCGCGCGTGAGCACGTACGTCGGCGCGCCGGTCGAGACGATCACGACGTCCGCCTCGACGAGCAGCCGCGGGAGCTCCTCCCACTGGCGGAACGTGCCGTGGACCTGGTCGGCGAGGGCGAGGCCGCGCTCCGCGGAGCGGTTGGTCACGAGGATCCGGTCCGCGCCGAGGTCGGCGAGCGCCTTCGCCGAGAGGCAGCCCATCTTGCCCGCGCCGGCGAGGAGGATGGCGCGGCCCTTGAGATCGCCGAAGATCTTCTCGACGAGCTCGACCGCGACCTGGGACATCGAGGTCGCGCCGCGGCCGATGTCGGTCTCGGTGCGGACCCGCTTCGCCGTCGCGAAGGCGCGGTTGCACAGCCGGGACACGTACGCGCCCGCGGCCTCGACGGCGCTGGCGAGCCCGTACGCCTCCTTCACCTGGCCGAGGATCTGCTGCTCGCCCACCACCATCGAGTCGAGGCTCGAGGAGACGCGGAACAGGTGGCGGATCGCCTCGACGCCGCCCTTCGCGTAGAGGTGGTCGCCCGCCTCCGCGGCGCGCGACGTGAAGAAGCGGCGCGCCGGGGCGTCGCCGCCGGCGCGGACGTAGACCTCGACGCGGTTGCAGGTGGAGACGACGAACGCCTCCTCGACCCCCTCCGCCTGCCGGAGCTCGAGCAGCGCGGACTTCAGCGCCTCGCCCGAGAGCGCCACCCGCTCGCGGACCTCGATGGGGGCGCTCTTGTGCGAGAGCCCGACCAGGAAGAGGTCCCGCCCGCTCACTGGGCGCCTCCCGCCGGTGCGCGCATCCCGTAGTCGCCGGCGTGGCGGGTGATCCCCGGCACGGTCTTGAGGCTCACCATCGAGCCGAGCACGAGCACGAAGCCGACCAGGGTGAGGAGCGCGTACCGGCGCCCGTGCCACCCGCTGTGGCGGAGCTGGACCATGCCGCCGTAGAGCATCCAGATCACGAGCGAGGCGACCTGCTGAGGGTCCCAGGACCAGGCGCTCTGCCAGAGCGCGTTCGCGGTGATCGTGCCCGCGACGAGGGCGACGGTGTAGACCACGAACCCGGCGCGGACGAGCCGCTGGACCATGCGGTCGAGCGTGTCGAGCGAGGGCAGGCGCAGGAAGAGGGCGCCGAAGCGCTTGCCCTTCACCTCGCGCTCCTGGAGCAGGTACATGGCCGCGGCGGCGCAGGCGATCGCGAACAGCGCGACGCCGAGCCCCGCGGCGAGGATGTGCGCCGTGAGCGCCGGGTAACGCAGCCGCTCCGGCATCATCTCGGGGTGCTTCGGATCGCCGAAGAGCGCCGGGACGAGCACGATCAGCACGACCGGCGTGATGAACGCCCCGAGGGTCGGCAGCCGGTAGAAGCGCTGGAGGAGGAGGTACGCGCCCGCGGCGAACCAGACGATGAGCACGAGTCCGCCGCGCAGGCCGAAGAAGTCCGCGCCGCCGTACTCCGCGCACCCGACGCCGATCGCGACGGCCTGCACGCCGAAGGCGGCCGCGAGCAGCCAGAACCCCACCGTCGCCATCCGCGCGTGGCGCGGGCGGGCGAAGTAGACGATGTACGCCGCGGCGGCGCCCGCGTAGAGCGCGGCGGCGATCCGGAGGATGACGATGCTCAAGACAGGTTCTCCAGGAGGAAACGGGCGAGGGCCTCCGCTTCCTTCCTCTTCTCCTCGAGGTCCTTGGGGAGCGGCACGCCGCCGAGCGGGCGGGCGCGCGCGTCGGCGCCGGGCGCCGGGGGGGCGTCCGCCCGCGCGGCGGGGCGTGCGCCGGGGGCCGGTGGGGCCGCCGGCGCGGGCGGCTGGCCGGGAGGCGGGCGGGCGGGCTGCGCCGTCGCGGCGGCGGCGAGCGCCGCGGCCTCCGCGAGGAAGCCCGGCTCGACCTCGTAGGCGAGGTCCCCGAGGATGCAGGAGTCGTCCACCGGCTCGGCCCCCATCTCCTTCAGCTGCGCCACCGTCTTGACCTTGTGGAGGAGGCCGTTCGGGTCAACCTCGGCGCCGACCACCTTCAGGAAGCGGACCGCGGGATCCAGGGCGTAGCTCCGGCCCTTCCCGCCGCCGGCGAGGAGGGTCATGACGTTCCCGACGAAGTCGATCTTCCCCTGCCCGGCCCACGAGTCGAGCATCGCCTGGGATACGAAGAGCAGCCGGCCCATTCCTTCTCCGTGGGTCCGCGAACCTACCACGCCCCCCTCGCCGCTTGCCAGCTTCGGACGCGGCGGATAAATGTCGTCCCCGACGACATTCCTCAAGGAGCCCGAATGGCCTCGACCGACCTCGTGATCCTGCAGGACGCCACCTTCGACAATGAGGTCCTGAAGAGCGACGTGCCCGTGCTCGTGGACTTCTGGGCGGTGTGGTGCGGCCCCTGCAAGGCGATCGCCCCCGCGGTCGAGGAGCTCGCCCGGCAGTACAAGGGGAAGGTGAAGGTCGCGAAGATGGACGTGGACGAGCACCAGCAGGTGCCGCAGCAGTACGGGATCCGCTCCATCCCCACGCTGCTCCTCTTCAAGGGCGGCCGGGTCGTGGACACGATCGTCGGCGCCGTCCCGAAGGGGAAGCTCGAGGACTCGATCAAGAAGGTGATCTAGTTCACGAACCGTCTCATCCCGACGTTCGAGAGCAGGCCGATCCCGGTGAAGATGACGACCACCGAGGACCCGCCGTAGCTCATGAGCGGGAGCGTCACGCCCACGACGGGCAGGAGCCCCACCACCATCCCGATGTTGATGACCACCTGCCAGAAGAGCATCCCGGTGACGCCCACCGCGAGGAAGTTCCCGAACCGGTCGCGCGCGCTCGCCGAGACGTCCACCGCGGACGTGATGAGCGCGAAGTAGAGGCCGAGCAGGAGGAGGCAGCCGAGGAAGCCGTGCTCCTCGGCCCACACCGAGAAGATGAAGTCGGTGTGCTGCTCGGGGAGGAACGACAGGTTCGTCTGCGTCCCCTGCCCCCAGCCCTTCCCGAGCCCCTGGCCCGAGCCGACCGCGATCATCGACTGCATCGCGTGGTACCCCGCGCCGAGCGCGTCCGCGTTCGGGTTCACGAACGTCTCGATCCGCTTCTTCTGGTAGGGCTTGAGGTGCGGGTACACGAGCACCGCGGCGCCGATCCCGACGCCCGCGAGGAGCGCGAGGGTCTTCCAGCGCACCTTCGCGAACAGGATCTGGGTCCCGCCGACGGCGACGATGACGAGCGCCGTCCCGAGGTCCGGCTGGCGGAGCACGAGCACCGCCGGGAAGAGGATGATGGCGAGCGGCACGACGAGGCCGAACAGGCCGTAGCCGTCCTTGCGCCGCTGGGCGTCCACGTGGAGGAAGCTCGCGAGGGCGAGCGCCACCGAGAGCTTCGCGAGCTCCGAGGGCTGCACGTTGATCGGCCCGAGGGCGAGCCAGCGCTGCGCCCCCATCACCCGCTTGCCCTTGAACATCACGAGCACGAGCAGCACGACCACGATCGCGTAGAACACCCACGAGAGGCGCTGGAACGCGCGCGGATCCACCAGCGCGACCGCCGCGGCGACCAGGATGCCCGCGCCCATCCACGCGGTCTGGTTGATCCAGACGGGCGCGTGGGCGGTCCGCGAGGCGGAGGCGAGGTTCCAGATCCCGAGCAGGCAGATCGCGATCACCACCGCGGCGAGGTGCCAGGGGAAGTGCGCGAAGGGCCGCCGCCGCGGCAGCGCCGCGAGCGAGACGTCAGGCGCCAAGGCCGCCTCCCGTCGCGCCCGCCGCGCCGAGCTTGGGCTTCTCCGCCGCCTCCGGCCGCGGGGGCTGCGGCGGCGGCGGCGGCTCGGGCGGCGCCCGCGGGGCCGCGGGCGGCGGGCCGGCGCGCTCCGCCTCGTCCTGCGCCCTGAGCTCGAGCCACCTCTTCACCACCGCGGCGGCCGTGGGCGCCGCGTTCGAGGCGCCGAAGCCCGAGTGCTCGTTCAGCACCACCACCACGATCTCCGGGTCGTCCGCGGGGGCGAACGCCGCGAACCAGGCGTGGTCGCGCTCGAAGTAGGCCATCTGCGAGGCCTTGAGCCGCCGCGCCCCGAGCTTCTTCACCTGGGCGGTCCCGGTCTTCCCGGCCATCGGCACGTCCTTGAGCCGGGACCACCACCCGGTGCCGAAGGGCTCGTTCACCGCCGCGAGGAGCCCCTTCATGACGACGTCGCGCGTCGGCTTCTTGAGCTCGAGCTTGCGCCGCGCCTCGGGCCCGGACTCCGCGAGGACCCGGCCGTCCGCGTCCTCGATCCGCTGGACCACCTGCGGGCGCCACACCGTCCCGGTCGCGATCGCGCCGTAGAGGACGAGCTGCTGCATGGGGGTCACGTTCACGTCGCCCTGCCCGATGGCGAGGTTCACCGCCATGCCGCGCTGGTAGCCGCCCGGCACGTTGCGGTCGTGCCAGGCGGCGTCCGGGATGACGCCCGGGACCTCGCCGGCGACGTCGAAGCCGGTCGGCGCGCCCAGGCCGAGGGCGCGCGCCCACTTGGCGACGCCGTCGGCGCCGAGCATGGCGCCGGCCTCGTAGTAGAAGACGTTGCAGCTCGCGCCGATCGCGTGCGGGAAGTCCACGTACCCGTGGCCCGACTCCTTGTCGCAGCGCCACACGTGCGAGCCCATCCGGAAGTGCCCCGGGCAGTACACCGTCGTGCCGGGCTTGAAGAACCCCTCCTCGAGGGCCGCGATGCTCGTCACGACCTTGAACGTCGAGCCCGGATGGTAATGCTGCTGGATCGCGCGGAAGAGCTCGGGCTGGAGCGGGTCGGAGTGGATCGCCGAGAGCTCCGCCGCGGTGATGCGGCCCGACATCTTGTTCGGATCGGGCGCCGGCCGGTCCACCAGGGCGAGGAGGAAGCCCGTCTTCGCGTCCATGGCGAGCACCACGCCCGCGGTCGCCGGGAAGGTCTGCTCCGCGAACTCCTGCAGGCGCCAGTCGAGGGAGAGGACGAGGTTCTTCCCGGGCCGGGACGGGACGAGGCGCTGGTCCTCGGGGATGAAGTCGTCCGCGTCGTCCTTGCGGCGCCCCTTCGCGTCGACCGGGACGCGCTCCTTGCCGTCGATCCCCCGCAGCTCGCGCTCGTAGCGGCGCTCGAGGCCGCGCCGCCCGACGTAGTCGCCGAGGAGGTACGGCCCCTGGCCGGTCCCCGTCCGCTGCACCTCCTCGTTGAGCCGCTTGAGCTCGTCCGGGCCGGCCTCGTTCATGTAGCCGATGAGGTGGCCGCCGAGGGCGCCGAAGCGGTAGTTCCGGTGCGGCGTCGGCTGCACGTCCACGCCGGGGAGGTCGGCGGCGTTCGCGAGGTACTTGTCGAGCTCGTCGCGGGTGATGTCGATCTTCACGGTGAAGGGGCGGAAGCGCTCGAGCTTCTTCGTGCGCGCGACCTGCAGCTGCGCCCGCGCGCGCTCGACCTCCTCCTGCGACATCGCGAGCATCGTCGCGAGCCGCGAGATGATCTCGTCGCACTGCTTGCCGCAGAAGTAGGACGTGAGGGTGACGTCGTACGACGGGCGGGCGTCGACGAGGATGCGGCGATTCCGGTCGAGGATGAGCCCCCGGTCGGCCGGGCGCCGGAGCTCCTTCACGAAGTTCTCGTCCGCCTTCTCCTTGTAGTCGTCGCCGCGCAGGATCTGGAGCTGGAAGAGCCGCCCGAGGAGCACGACGAAGGCGAGCGCCACCACCACCGTCGCGACCGCGAGGCGGGGCTTGAAGTCCTTCTGCGCCGCGCCCGGCGCGCTGGGAGGGATGAGCGACATCAGCGGAGCAGGCCCGGCTCCTCGCGGTGGAACAGGCCGTCCACGCGGCGCAGGCCCGCGAGCACGAGCGGCGCGAGGGCGCCCGTCAGCACGGCCTCGACGAGCATCCGCGGGATCAGGGTGGCGCCCGGCGCGCTCTCGGGCGGCGCGGTGTAGCGGCCGAGGAGGAGCGCCCCGAGCGACAGGAACAGCGCGCCGAACCCGGAGAGCGCGGCGAACCCGGACCGGCTCCGCACGTCCACGGCGGCGGAGGTCCCGCGCACGACCAGGAACAGCGCGACGGCGAGGAAGGTCATGAGCCCCTTGGGCGAGCCGCCCATGAGGTCCATGACGTAGCCGACGCCGGCCGCGGAGATGGAGCCGTCCACGTTTCCGCCGTGGAGCGCCACGTAGACGACGCACGCGACCGGGAGCATGAGGGAGAACGCGCCGCCGCCGACCCAGCGGAGCAGCGCGGCCTGGACGCCCGCCAGGGCGAGCGCGAAGAGCACGTGCGCGAGCGGCTTCACTTGAGCGATCCGGGCGCGAGCGCCGCGGGCATGACGTCGCCGCTCCGCTCCCAGGAGGTGACGACGAGTACCTCCTCGAGGCGGGTCACGTCCACCGCCGGCACGACCCGCGCGTCCTGGAAGAGGCCGTGCCGGGCGCGCTCGAGCTGGGTCACCTTCCCCACGGGCAGCCCGCGCGGGAACACGCCGTCCGTGGCGGAGGTGACGAGCAGGTCGCCCTCGATCATGTCCTCGGTGCGCAGCGCGTACTCCAGCTTCGCGCCGTCCGGCTTGCCGAGCCCGCGCACGTTCGCGCGCGCCCGGGTGCGGTCCACGCGCACCGCGACGGAGCTGTTGCGATCGGTGAGCACGAGGACGTCCGCCGTCGACGAGGCGACGGCGTTCACGCGCCCGACCACGCCCTCGGCGACCACCACCGGCATCATGCGGGCGATCCCGTCCGCCGCGCCGCGATCGATCGTGAGGAGCTGCAGGCCCGCCGTCCCGAGCCGCACGCCGATGACGCGCGCGCCGACGTAGCGCCGCTCGGGCGACGCCTCCGCGAAGGCGAGCAGCCGCCGCAGCCGCTCGACCTCGCCGCGCTCCGCGAGGAGCTGCTGCCGCTCGAGCTGGAGCGCGCGCACCTCGGCCTCGAGCCGGGTCGCGCGGCCGTGCGCGCCGCGCAGCGCGACGTAGCCGCTCCACCCGCTGGTGACGCCCGTGAGCGTCCACCCGATCGCCCTCTCGACGGGCGTCGCGAGCCACACCACGGCGCGATCGAGCCGCGAGCGCTCGCCCGGCGCCTTCGCGTGCGCGAAGAACACCCCGAGGGGCACGAGGAGCAGGACCGCGACGAGGATCAGCTCGCGGTACCGCTTGAGCAAGGCGAACACGGTGTCTCCGGGGGGTGCGGTGGCTCCGGGAGGGCCAAAAACCCTTGCATTTTAGCGCTTCTCGACTAGGGTGTTCAACTTCGCGCGCCCCGGTTTCTCGGGTCGCCCGACCTACCAACAGCCCGGAGCACCGCTTCATGCTGGACGTCCTGCGCTCGAACGCGAAGAGCACCTTCACGTGGATCATCGTGGCCGGCATCGCGGTGGTCTTCGCGATCAACTTCGGCCCCGGCTCCCTGGCCCGGCGTGAGTCCACCGATCCGGGGGAGCAGACCTACGCCGCCCGGGTGAACGGCGCCGTGGTCCCGGTCTCCGACTGGGAGCGGCAGTACGTGCGGCTCCACTCGCTCGTGCGGGCGCAGATGGGAGAGGCCTTCAACCGCGAGCTCGTGGACGCGCTCGGGCTGGGGCGGCAGGCGATGGAGCAGGTCGTGGACCAGCAGCTCGTCATCCAGGAGGCGAAGAGGCGCGGCCTCGCGATCTCGAAGGCGGAGCTCACGCGCGTCGTCCACGAGGACCCGTCCTTCCAGGAGAACGGCCAGTTCCGGTTCGAGGTGTACGAGGACTACGCCCGCCGGAGCTACGGCTCGCCCGCGAAGCTCGAGGCGTCGCTGAAGGACCAGCTGCTGTTCCGGAAGATGATGGCCGCCGTCCGGGAGACGGTGAAGCTCCCGGCCTCCGAGATCCGCGCCGCGTGGGAGGCGGACGCCGACCGCGCCGCGCTGTCCTTCGTGCGGTTCCCGATCGCGGCCGCCGAGGCGCAGGTCGCGAAGCCGACCGAGGCGGAGGTGAAGGCGTTCGCCGGCGCGAGCGCCGACCGGAT
Source organism: Anaeromyxobacter sp. (assembly GCA_035708485.1). Taxonomy (GTDB): domain Bacteria; phylum Myxococcota; class Myxococcia; order Myxococcales; family Anaeromyxobacteraceae; genus Anaeromyxobacter. Next base: position 30,545 of record DASSSJ010000055.1, read on the forward strand.
CGCGAAGGCCTACGAGGACGAGCGCGCCCGCTGGGACCAGAAGCGCAAGGTGCGCGTGCGCCACGTGCTCGCCAGGGTCGCGCCGGACGGCGACGAGGCCGCGGCGCGCAAGAAGATCGAGGACGCGAAGGCGCGCGTCCAGAAGGGCGAGGACTTCGCCCGGGTCGCCGCGGCGCTCTCCGAGGACGCCAACACGAAGGACCGCGGCGGCGAGATCGGCTTCGTCTCCGAGGGGCTCTTCGACGAGGCGTTCGCCTCCGCCGCGCTCGCGCTCGAGCAGGGCCAGCTCTCCGACCCGGTGCGCAGCGCCTCGGGGTGGCACCTCGTCCAGGCGGAGGAGGTCGTGCCCGCGAAGCAGGTGCCGCTCGAGCAGGCCACCCCGCAGATCGCGCGCGAGCTCCTCGTGAAGGACCGCGCGCGGAAGCTCGCGGACGAGCGCGCGAGGGCCGCGCTCGCCGCGGCGCGCGGCGGCAGGGCGCTCGCCGACCTCTTCCCGCCCGCCGGCGCCAAGGGGAAGAAGCCGGTCCAGCTCGGCGGCCAGCCCGTCGCGGCGGACGAGACGGGGCCGTTCGGCCGGGGCACGCCGTTCCTCCCGAAGCTCGGCGACGTCGCCGGCCTCCGCGCCGACGCGTTCGCGGCGAAGAAGGGAGACGTCCTCCCCGGGGTCTACGAGACGCCGGCCGGCCCGGTCGTCGCCGTCGTGACGCTGCGCGAGACGCCCGACGCCGCCGCGTTCGAGGCGCAGCGCGCCGCGATCGAGACCCGGCTCCGCAACCGCAAGGAGTCCCAGGTCCAGACCGCCTGGCTCGAGGCGATCCGCAAGACCGCGAAGGTCGAGACCAACCCGGCGCTCGTCGCCGCGACGGGGTCGCCGGAGTAGGCCGGGCGGAGGCGCCCGTGACGCCGCTCGTGCTCGCGTCGCAGAGCCCGCGGCGGCGCGAGCTGCTCGAGCAGCTCGGCGTCCCGCTCGTGGTCCGCCCGGCGCACGCGGACGAGGCGATGCTGCCGGGCGAGCCGGCCCGCGACTACGTCGTGCGCGTCGCGCGCGAGAAGGCGCGCGCCGTCGACGGCGCGGTCGTGCTCGGCGCCGACACCGCCGTCGTGCTGCGCGGCGAGGTGCTCGGCAAGCCTTCGGACGCGGAGGACGCGCGCCGGATGCTGCGCCTGCTCTCCGGCACCGTGCACGAGGTGCTCACCGCGGTGTGCGTGCGGCGCAACGCCCCGGCGCCCGGGGTCGAGCTCGACGCGGTGGTCGTCACCGAGGTGGGGTTCGCGCCGCTCTCCGCGGCCCAGGTGGAGTGGTACGTCGCGACCGGCGAGCCGCTCGACAAGGCGGGCGCGTACGCGATCCAGGGGGCGGGCGGGGCGTTCGTCGTGCGGGTGGACGGGAGCGTGTCGAACGTCGTCGGGCTCCCGCTCGCGGAGACCGCCGACCTGCTCCGGCGCGCCGGGGTCGCGCTGCCGTGGGAGCGCCGGTGACGATCGCCGAGCGGCTCGCCGCGCTCCGCGCCCGCATCCCGCCGGGCGTGACCCTCGTCGCCGTCTCGAAGACCCCCGCCGCCGCGGCGATCCGCGAGGCGCACGCCGCCGGGCAGCGCGACTTCGGCGAGAACTACGCGCAGGAGTGGCGCGAGAAGGCGGACGCGCTCGCGGATCTCCCGGACCTCCGCTGGCACTTCGTCGGCGGCCTGCAGACGAACAAGGTGAAGTACCTCGCCGGCCGCGTCCACCTCGTCCACGCGGTGGATCGCGAGGAGCTGGCGCGCGAGCTGTCGCGGCGCGCCGGCCAGAAGGGCGCCGTCGCGCGCGTGCTGCTCGAGGTGAACACCGGCGGCGAGGCGACGAAGGGCGGCTGCGCGCCGGCCGACGCGCCCGCCCTCGCCGCCGCCGTCCGGGCCCTCCCCTCGATCGACCTCCGCGGCCTCATGTGCATGCCGCCCCCCGAGGACGACCCCCGGCCGCACTTCCGGCTGCTGCGCGCCCTGCGCGACCGGCTCGGCCTCGCGGAGCTGTCGATGGGGATGAGCGCGGACTGGGAGATCGCGATCGAGGAGGGGGCGACGATCGTCCGGATCGGCACGGCCATCTTCGGCGAGCGCGCGAGGTCTAGATGACCCGCAGCCGCAGCCGCCCGGAGTCGTTCACCTCGGCCCTGAACTCCTGGCCGCAGTAGTAGCAGCGGACCTCGTCCCCGTCGCCGAACCGGTCGTCGTAGGGGTTGTTCGCGTTGCAGTCCGGGCAGTCGAAGTCGCCGAACCGGCGCGCGCGGCCGAGCGTCTCGGGCTCGCCCTTCGCGTCGTCCTCGTCGTAGTGGTCCCTGTCCATCCGGCGCTCCCTCCGGCGACGGCCCCGGGACCGAGCGTACGCCAACTCGGCCGGCCGGCGCAGCGCGGCCGCGCGGGACCGCGACGGTGGTGTCGCGCCCCGGACCCAGGGCGTCTGGCTCCCACCCCCTCGGATCCAGGAGGATCGCGCGCTTCCCCCGGGTGGCATCTCGCTTGCTCCACCGCCGGGGAGACGTCCCGACCCGAGAGCCCCCGAGACCGCATGACCCTGCTCCGCCGCCTCGCCGCCAGCGCCGCCGTCGCCCTCGCCGCCGCTCCCGCCGCTCGCGCGGAGGCGTTCTCGCCCGGCGAGGAGACCGTCCTCGACGTCACCTACCTCGGGCTCCCGACCGGCGAGGGGCGCATCCTCGTCGGCGATCCCGCCGGCGAGGTCTGGCCGGTGATCTTCCAGGCGAAGACGCGAGGCGTCGTCGGGTTCGTCGACGTGCGCGAGCACTTCGTCACGTACTGGGACACCGCCGCCCGGCTCACGCGCGGCTCGGACCTGCGCGCGTTCGAGGTGGGCGACTACCACCAGGACAGCGCGCGCTTCGACCGGGCGAACGGGGAGGCGACCTACACCGTGCAGCGCAACGGGCGCACGTCGAAGGCGACGATCGCGATCCCGCCCGACGTGCACGACCTGACGAGCGCGTTCATGTGGCTGCGGCTGCAGCCGCTCGCGCCTGGCCAGCGGTACGAGCTGCCGGTGGTGGCGAGCAGGAAGGCGTTCACGCTCGTCGCCGAGGTGCAGGAGCGCGAGACCGTCGAGGCGCCGGCGGGCACCTTCCGGACGGTGAAGCTCAAGGTCCGCACGCAGCTCGACGGGAAGTTCTCGACGAAGCGCGACACCTTCCTGTGGCTGTCGGACGACGCCCGCCACGTGCTCGTGAAGGTCTCCGCCGACTTCGCGGTGGGGAGCATCGTCGCCCGCCTGAGGGCGTACCGGCCCGGGGGCCGGATCGCGTCGCGGTAGGCAGGCGCCGCGGCAGGGACGCGCGCGCCACGGCAGGGACGCGCGCGTTGCGGCGCCGGCCGCGCGTCGCGAGCTTTCGCGCGTGCGCGCCCTGCCCGGCCTCCTCGCCGCCCTCGTCGCCGCCGCGCCCGGGGCCGGCGCCGCCCGGCCGCCCGCCCCGGACCGCGCGCCGGCCGCCGCCCGCGTCGGCACCGCGAGCGCGCTCGAGAAGGTCCGGCCCGGAGATCCGCTCCCCGCGGGGCGGGAGCTGGACCTCGTCGCGCCGCGCGGCGGCTGCGCGTCCGCGCAGGTCGCGGTCCGTGCGCCGGGCGGGCTCGAGGCGCTCTCGGCGAGCGCGGCGCCGCTCTCCGGGCCGGCCCGGCTCCCCGTCGCGCTCTACCGCGTGGCGACGCTCCGCCTGCCGCGGGCGTCGGGCCCCGACGGCGAGGCCGGCGAGTGGCCCGACCCGCTCGTGCCCGCGCGCGACCCGTGGTTCGGCGAGCCGCGCCGCGCGTTCCCGGTGGGGGTCGGCCCCGGGCGGCTGCAGGCGGTGTGGGTGGAGGTCTGCGTCCCCGAGTCCGCGCCCGCGGGCCGCTACGCGGGCGAGGTGCGCCTCGCGGACGGCGGCCGGACGTTCGCGGCCGTCCCGGTCCGGCTTCGCGTGTGGCCGTTCGCGATCCCCCGCACGGGAGGGTTCGCCGCGGCGTTCGGGCTGCCCACGCGCGTCGGCACCCGCGCGCTGGGCGCGCCGGACGACCCGGAGCTGGCCCGCGCGCTCGCGGCGGCCGCGCTCCGCCACCGGCTGTCCCCGTACTACCTCTCCTCCGATCCGCCCGACGGGAGCTGCACCGCGCGCGCGTGCCGCCTCGACTGGTCGCGGTACGACGCCGAGGTCGGCCCGGTGCTCGACGGCACGCTCGTGCCGGGCGTGCGCGGGGCGTTCGCGGAGGTCCGCATCCCCGGGCGCGTGTGGGAGGGCCCGGAGGCGGACCTCCTCGCGACGCTCCGCGCCTGGCGCGCCCACTTCGACGGGCGCGGCTGGTCCGACCGGCTCCGGCTGTACGTGCTCGACGAGCCCTCCCCCGCGCAGCTCCCCGAGCTCGCCCGGCGCGCGCGGCTCGCCCGCGCCGCCGGGATCCGCGTCTTCGCGACCACGGTCCCGCAGGCGCCGCTCGAGGGGCTCGTCGACGAGTACGCGCCGAACCTCGCCCTCGTCGCCGACGGCCCGAGGCCTCCCGCGCGCGTGACCTGGTCGTACGCGTCGTGCCTGTCGCACGGGTGCGACGAGCTCCCGCCGGCGGGGCGGGTGCGCGAGCGGATGCTCCGTGAGTTCGCCGGCTGGCCCGGCTACGCCATCGACCTGCCCGGGGCCGCCGCGATCGCCGTGCCGCTGCTCGGGTTCGGGCGCGGCCTGAAGGGCGAGCTCTACTACGATATGCTCCGGGCGTGGACCGGCGATCCCTGGACGGACGTTCGCGCCTTCGCCGGGAACGGCGACGGGACGCTGCTCTACCCCGGACGTCCCGCGGAGCTCGGCGGGACGCGCCCGTTCCCGGTGGAGTCGATCCGGCTGAAGCTCGTGCGCGAGGCGCTCGAGGACGTGGAGCTCCTCCGGCTCGCGCGCGCGGCGGGCGAGGGGGCGCTCGCGGAGCGCTGGCTCGCGCGGCTCGTGCCGTCGGCGCGGGGCTTCGAGCGCCGGCCCGGGCCCTGGCTCGAGGCGCGGCGCGCGCTCGGCGACGCGATCGCGCGCGCGGCGCGCGGTGCGAGCGGCGCCTCGCCGCGCGCAGCACGCTGACGGAGGCCGCGTGACCTCCGCGGCGCTGCTCGCGCTCGCCGTCGCGGCCGAGCCCGGCTGCGGGCTGCCCCCGCTCGAGCAGGGGGAGCGGCCCTGGCAGACCGGTGAGACGCTCACCTACGACCTCGACGTCCTCGGCGTCGTGAAGGCCGGCACGTTCCAGCTCTCCGTCGAGCGGCCGATGTCCGGGGGCGACATCGTCCCCCTCCGCGCCCGCGCGAAGACGATCGCGTCCGTCGCGAACGTGAAGAAGTTCGCGGCGGTGGCGCTCTCCTGGATCGACGCGCGGACGCTCCTGCCGGAGCGCTACCGCGACGAGGCGGAGGAGGACGGCGTCCGCAAGATCTCCGACGCGCGCATCCGCCCCGCGGGCCCGGAGCTCGTCATCGAGACGCAGTTCGGGGACAAGAAGGGACGCGCCGCCTACCCGCGCGAGGGCGAGGTGCTCGACGGCCTCTCCGCGATCGCCTACCTCCGCGCCGCGCGGATCGCGCCGGGCGACCGGTTCTGCTTCGACCTCGTGGCCAACCGGCGCTTCTGGCGGATGGAGGGCTCCGTCGCGCCCAAGGCGGAGAAGGTCGAGACCGCCGCCGGCCGGTTCGACACCTTCCGCGTGGACGCCACGATGCGCCGCGCGGACCGGCCCGCCGACCGGCCGCGGCCGGTGCACCTCTGGCTCACGCGCGACGCGCGCCACCTGCCGGTGGCCATCGTCTCGGAGGTGGACGTGGGGCCGGTGCGGGCGATGCTCTCCGGCGTCCGCGCCGCGAGGGCGCAGTAGGGCGGCCCCTCCCGCGCCGGCTACATCCGCGCGGCCACCTGCGCGAGCCGCCGCCGCACGCTCGCGACGGCGTTCGCGAGCTCCTCGATGCGGTCCGCGGGCTTCCCCCCCAGCGCGACCGAGAGCAGCCGCTCTTGCGACGGCTCGCCGTCGGCGAGCGCCGCCTCCACGTTCGCGACGTACGCGGCGACGGCGGCGAGCGCGCCGCGGACCTCGCGCAGGTCGTCCGCGAGGAAGTCGAGGACGACGTGCTCGCGCGCGGTCGGGCCGGCGAGGCGCCCGCGGAGCGCCTCGACCGCGCCCTCGTCCACGGCGCCGGCGGCGGTCCCGGTGGCGGCGCGGACGGCGGCGGTCGTTCTCTTCATGGCGTGCCTCCCGTTCCCGGCCCCGCGCGCGCGGCGCGGCGGCGGATGGTCTCGACGGCGGCGGCGATCCGCTCGGGCCGCTGCCCCTCCGCGAGGAGCTCCTTCACGTCGCGGGCGGCGGCCGCGACCCCGTCCGCGTCGGTCCGCCCCCGCGCCACCGCGAGCGCGCGCGCGAGGCTCGCCTCCGTGTGGACGGGGCGCGGGCCACGGTGAGCGCTTCCCTCTCCCGGGGTCGGAGTCGGGGTCGCAGTCGGAGTCGGAGTCGGGGTCGAGGTCGAGGTCGAGGTCGAGATCGCGGTCGAGGTCGCGGTCTTCACGACCCTCAGCTCCACCGCCCGCCCGACGAGCACGTCGTCCCCGAGCGGCTCGCCGAACGCCTCGCGCGGCAGGTACACGCGCCACAGCGTCCCGCGGTTGTCGCGGTCGAGCGGGCGCGCGAACCCCCTCGCCACGAGGGCGTCGAGCACGCGGAGCAGCCGCCGCTCGGAGAGCCTGAGCCGCGCCGCGAGGTCGCGCTTCGCGATCCGGCAGAAGTTCCGGCCCTCGGCGACCGACAGCCGCAAGAGGTGCAGGTACGCGGCCTGCTCCTCCGCCTCGAGCGCGGCGCAGGCCCGGTCGAACGCCTCGAGGGGCAGCGCCGCGTAGGCGCCGCGCACGCGGACCGCGCCGAGCAGCTCGCCCGCGAACGGGACGCGCCGCATCTCGCCGGGCGCGAGCGCCTCGGCGGCGGTCGCCGGCGCCGCGAGCGCCCGCGTCGCGAGCGCCGCGCTGCCGCGCACTCCCCGGTAGTACGGGACCTTCGACACGCCGCCGCCTCCGCCCACGGGCCCACCGTGAGCGTAGTCGGGCGATATCGGGCGTCAATTTTCCGGCAGGGATCGCGAGCGGTGCCTAGATCAGCCCGCGCGAGCGGCGAAGCAGCTCCACGACCTTCTGGTACTCGATGTCCCAGGCGCTCGTCCCCTCCTGCAGGTGCTTCAGGCGGGCGCGCGCCTCGCGATCGATCTCGTCGTCGACGTCCAGGTGCTTCTTGAAGATCTGGAAGACCTTCTTGCGGAGCGAGTGATCCTCCGCGTAGACCTCCTCGACGTTTCGCGAGATGAGGAGGAACTCGATCATCTGCCCGATGACGTACTCGATCCCCTCGTCGCCCATCTTGAAGCCGCGGACGTCCGCCATCTCGCGCTTCACCTGGTTGAACCTCGAGTGATCGTACCCGCGCCGCTCGAGCGCCTCGCGGGTGGCGGCGTTCACCCGCTCCTCCGCCGCGAGGTACTCCTTCATGATCGCCGCCATGTCCATCTCGGCGTCGGCGATGCGAAGGGTCTCGATCTCGACGTCGCCGTCCTGCATCAAGGTCTGCACGACCTCGCGCGCGATCGTCGGGATGACCTTCGGGTAGAGCCGCATGAGGTGTCCTCGCTTCGACGCCGGCGGCCCGCGCTCGGGCCGATGGTGAGCCGTGCGAAGACCGCGAAGAAAAAGGGTAAACCCGTATAAACCCCCGCCACTCCAGGTGGCAAGGAAAAACGTCCTCGGCCGGCATGTTCCATGCGTATGGCCGCCGACGCATCGGCCCCCGTGGGCCCGCCCCCTCCCGAGCGCGTCGAGGTCACCGCGGGGGCATCGAGCCCCGCCGCGGTCAGCTCGCGT
>DASSSJ010000056.1:0-5667 GCA_035708485.1 Anaeromyxobacter sp.
CCCGAGCGTCTTGCCCGCGGCGAGCGCCGCCCGCGAGCCCGGGCCCGCCTGGACCGCCTGGAGGAACCCGCGGTGCCGGTCCTCGATCACCGACGCCGTGGTGAAGATCGCCGCGAACAGCACGACCATGAGGACGACGCCCGGAAAGAAGTAGGCGAGGTACGGCACGTCCGCGCCCGGCATCCGGAACGTCCCGGAGAGCCCGCCGCCGATCATCGCCCAGAAGATCACCGGCTGGCCGAGCGCCCCGACGAGGCGCGACGGCTGCCGGAAGAAGCGGACGAGGTCGCGGCGCGCCAGCACCCGCACCGTCGCGGCGTCGTAGGCGAGCGCGGCGCCTCGGCCGCACGCCGGAGCGGGGCGGCTCGCGCGCGTCACGGCTCCTCCGCCTCGAGCGAGGCGCCGGTGACCGAGAGGTACGCGTCCGCGAGCGTCGGCCGGCGCAGCGCGACGGAGCGCAGGCGCCCGGGCGGGAAGGCCTCCGCGATGCGCGGCACGAGCGCGTGCCCCTGCGGCCGCTCGACGTGGACGCCGTCCGCGCGCAGGCGGGGCGCGAGCCCGAGCCGCGCCTGGAGCTCGCGCGCGATCTCCTCGCGGTCGTCGCCGTCCACCACCACGACGTCGCCGGCGACGCGCGCGCGGAGCGCGTCCGGGGTCTCGCACGCGACGATGGCGCCCCCCGAGAGCACCGCGAGGCGATCGCAGCGCTCGGCCTCGTCGGGGCGGTGCGTCGTGAGGACGACGGTGGTGCCGCGCTCGCGCCGGAGCGCGGCGATGGACGCCCAGAAGGCGCGGAAGGCGGCGGCGTCGAGGCCGGCGGTCGGCTCGTCCATGACGAGGAGCGCCGGCGCGTGGACGAGCGCGCGCGCGAGCTCGAGGCGCCGCCGCATCCCCCCCGAGAGCCGCTCGGCCGGCTCGCGGGCGCGGTCGGCGAGCCCGGCCTCCGCGAGGAGGCGCGGCAGGCGCTCGCGGGCGACGTCGCGGGGGACGCGGTGGAGCGCCGCGGCGAGCTCGAGGTTCTCCTCCGCCGTGAGCTTCCCGTCGAGCCCGGGCTCCTGGAACACGATGCCGGCGGACGCGCGGAGCTCGCGCGCGCCGGGCGCGATCGGCCGTCCGTCGAGCCGGAACGCGCCGGCGGTGGGCCGCAGGAGCCCGGCGAGGATCGCGAACAGCGTGGACTTCCCGGCGCCGTTCGGGCCGAGCAGGCCGAAGATCTCCCCGCGCGCGACCTCGAACGAGACGCCGCGCAGCACCTGGCGGTCGCCGCGCCGCGCGGACACGTCCCGGATCGCGAGGCGCGGCGGGAGGTCCGGCGCGATCGCGGCGGCGGGCGTCACGGCGGCTACCGCAGGGCGAGGAGCGCGGCGAACGCGAGCGGCAGGTACGCGAGGGTCGCGAGGAAGAAGCTCCGCGCCCAGCGGCCGCCGGTCCTCCCCAGGCCGGCGAAGGCGTACGCGGAGAGGCCGGCGCCGAGCCCGGCCGCCACCCCGGCCGCGGCGGGGGTGGCGACGCCGAGCGCGGCGAGGACGGCCGGGACCGGCACGAGCGCGACCGAGGTCGCCGCGATCCAGGCCCGCGTCGCGCGCTCGCCGTGGACGAGCGAGAAGACGACGAGCCCGCCGCGCGCGTAGTCCTCGGCGAGGTAGACCGAGATCGCGAGGAAGTGCGGCAGCTGCCAGCAGAAGAGCAGCGCGAAGAGCGCGAGCCCCCCCGGGTCGAGCCTCCCCGTGACGGCCGTCCACCCCATGAGCGGCGGGATCGCGCCGGGGATCGCCCCGACGAAGAGCGCGAGCGTCGAGCGCTTCTTCATGGGCGTGTAGACGAGGACGTACGTCACGAGCGCGACGAACGCGAGGAGCGCCGTGAGCGGGTTCGCGACGAGCGCGACGACCGGGAGCGCGAACACGGGGACCGCGACCCCGAGCGCGAGGGCCACCACCGGCTCGACGCGGCCCGCCGGGAGCGGCCGGTCGCGGGTGCGGCGCATGCGCCCGTCCGACTCGCGCTCGACCCAGTTGTTGAGCGCGTTCGCCGCCCCGACGACGGCCGCCGTCCCGAGCACGGCGAGGATCGCGCGCGCCGCCGCGATCTCCCCCGGCGCGAGCGCGAGCCCGCCGGCGCAGGTGAGGACGACGAGGCCGGAGAGGCGCGGCTTCGAGAGGAGGACGAGATCGCGGGCGTACGCGAGCGGCGACGCCGCGGCGCGGAGCGGGGCGGCGGCGGTGCTCATGCGCGGGCCGCGGCCTCCGCCGCGCCGGCCCGGAGGCGGGCCGCCAGGTGGACGACGAGCGCGAAGAACGCCATCGCGGTGACGAGGTGGGCGACGCGCGCGACGTCGGGGAGGCGGAGGAGGACGCTCGCCGCGCCGAGCGCGGCCTGCGCGACGACGAGCGCGACCGCGGCGAGGGCGAGGCCGCGCAGGGCGGGGTCGGTCCGCCGGCGGCGCACCGACACCGCGAGACCGATGGTGAGGGCGGCGACGGCGACCGCCACGAGGCGGTGTCCGTGCTCGACGAGCACGCGCCCCGTGAGCGCCGGGAGCGCCTCGCCCTGGCACAGCGGCCAGTCGGGGCAGGCCAGCGGGGCGCCCTCGGGGTCGACCAGCGTTCCGATGACGGCGAGTGCGAGGGCGGAGACCGCCGTCAGGACGGCGAGCCGGTATTCGCGCATGATCGGCACGGATAGCGGCGGACCATCCGGGGGTCAACGCTTCGTTCGGGGCTGGGACGGAACGAACCGGGCGCGGGCGGGCGCAGGCGACGCGCCGGCACGGCTCGCCGCGAGGAGCGCCGGTCCGGAGGCTCGGAGCGGCCTACGGCTCGTCGTCGTCCGCGTCGTCCTCGGCCTCGTCGCCCTCGGCGTCGTCGTCGCCCTCGGCCTCGGCCTCCTCGACCTCGGGCGGCGCGGGGGCGACCGGCTTCGGCGGCGCGCGGCGGCGCTCGGCCGCCGGCGAGGGCTTGCTCGCCGGGCTCTGCCGCTGATCGGCCCCGCACTTCGGGCAGATCGGCTCGGGCTTCTTCATGTCGTAGAACTTGGTGCCGCACTTGAAGCAGGCGTGCTTGGTGCCCAGGTCCTTGGCAGGCATCGGCGTTCGGCTCCCGACGAGAGAAACCGCGCCTTTATCGCAGGGCTCGCGCGCCCGTCAAAGGAAAATCGAGCCGAGGCCCCCCGGCCGTGCGGGCGCGGGGCGGGTCTGGTAAATGGGTCGCGCCATGCACGCCGCCGCCCGGCTCGAGAGGAAGCTCCTGCGCGCCGCGGGGGACGCGATCGCCGACTTCGCGCTCGTGGAGCCCGGCGACCGGATCATGGTCGCGGTGTCGGGCGGCAAGGACAGCTGGACCCTCCTCCACGTCCTCATGCGCCTGCGCGAGCGAGCGCCGGTGAGCTTCGACCTCGTCGCGGTCAACCTCGATCAGGGGCAGCCCGGGTATCCGGCCCACGTCGTCGAGGACCACCTGCGCGCGGTGGGCGTGCCGTACCGGATGATCGCCCGGGACACCTACTCGGTCGTCCGCCGGCTCGTGCCGGAGGGCAAGACGACGTGCCCGGTCTGCTCGCGCCTGCGCCGGGGCGTCCTCTACGGCGCGGCGATCGAGCTGGGGTGCACCAAGATCGCGCTCGGCCACCACCGCGACGACCTCGTCGAGACGCTGCTCCTGTCCGCGCTCTACTCCGGGACGCTGAAGAGCATGCCGCCCCGCCTCCACGCGAAGGACGGCCGCAACGTCGTCATCCGGCCGCTCTGCTACGCCGCGGAGGAGGACATCGCGGCGTTCGCCGAGGCGATGCGCTTCCCGATCGTGCCGTGCGATCTCTGCGGCTCGCAGCCCAACCTGCGGCGCAGGCGCGTGAAGGCGCTCCTCGCCGAGCTGTCGCGCGAGCACCCGACGGTGAAGGGGAACCTCCTCGCCGCGCTCGGCCGCGTCGTGCCGTCCCACCTCCTCGACCGGGACCTCGCGCGCGCGGTCGCGGCGGCCGGGAAGGACCCGTGGCTCGACGAGGACGAGGATGACTCCGGGTGCGAGCCGCCGCCGGAGGTGGTCGCGCTCGCGCGGCCGCGCGGGTGACGCCGCGCTTGCCGCTTCCGTCAGGCCCCAGATAGGATCCGGGCGTCTTGGAATTGACCTGCGACCGATGTGGTCGCTCCTCCTACGTCCCGGACGATCTGGTGGCGGGGCGCGCGTTCCGCGCCAAGTGCCCGGATTGCCAGGGCGTGCTCGAGGTCGCCGCGGCGCGCGCCGACGCGCTCGACGACAAGGACCTCGCCTGGCTCGCGAGCGAGGGGAAGCCGGCGGAGCCGCAGCCTTCGGAGCCGCTCTTCGAGAAGCCCGAGGTGGTCGAGAAGAAGGTCGCCGAGTTCGCGGCGAGGACCGCGGCCCAGCGGAGGTGGCGAGGCCTCGCGATGGTGGCCGGGGCGATCGTGGCGGTCGGCGCGGTGGCGTTCGCGGGCGTGTGGGCCGTCGGCCGGCTCGGCGGGCCGGGGCCGTTCTCGCGGCGGGCGCGCGAGGAGCGCGCCGCGCGCGCCGCGGCGACGTACGACGCCTCGGTCCTGCTCGCCAAGGCCGCGCCCGCCCCGGAGCCGGCGCCCGCGCTCGCGCCGCGCGCCGCGCCCGCCATCCGCAAGAAGGGCAAGACCATCACGCGCGACGACCGCAGGCTCCTCGACCTCCTCGCGAAGAAGGACGACGTCACGGTGATCCCCGAGGCGGACGAGGCGCTCGACAGCGCGCAGGGGAGCCTCGACCCCGACGCGGTCGGCCGCACCGTCGCGAAGAACCGCAAGGCGTTCGACGCCTGCATCTCGAAGGCGCTCCGCCTGAACCCGAGCCTGAACGTGGCGCGGCGCGCGACGCTCGTCGTCACCGTCCAGCCGAACGGCGCCGTCACCGGCGCGTTCATCGCGGAGGAGGAGGTGGACCGCACCGATCTGGGCGCTTGCCTCTCCGCCGCCGCCCGCCGGATGGTGTTCCCCGCCTTCGAGGGCGAGCCCATCGACGTCTCGATGCCGCTCTCGCTCTCCGCCGTGTTCTGAACGGAGCCCGCCGTGCCGATCGTCTCCGCCGACGCGATCCGCTCCCCGGCCGACCTCGCGCGGCTCCTCGAGCACACCCTGCTCGCGCCCGGCGCGACCGCCGCCGACCTCGAGCGGCTGTGCGCGGAGGCGAGGGCCCACCGGTTCGCCGCCGTCTGCGTCCACCGGGACGCGGCGGCGGAGGCGAAGAAGCTCCTCCGGGGCTCGCCGGTGAAGACGGTCGCGGTGGTGGACTTCCCGAAGGGCGAGGGGACGATCGGCGCGCGCGTGATCGAGGCGCTCGAGGCGGTGCGGGCGGGCGTGGACGAGATCGACATCGTGGCGCCGCTGCCCGCGCTGCTCGCGGGCCGCTGGGAGGCGGTGCTCGACGACCTGCGCGCGGTGGTGCGCTCCGTGCCGGTGCCGGTGAAGGTGATCCTGGAGACCGCGAAGCTCGAGCGGGACGGGATGGCGGCGGGCGCCGCGATCGCCCGCTGCGCCGGCGCCGCGTGGGTGAAGACCTCGACCGGCTTCGGCGGCGGGGGGGCGAAGGCGCAGGACGTCGCGCTGCTGCGGAAGGTGGTCGGCGAGGGGATGGGCGTGAAGGCGTCGGGCGGCATCAAGACCGCCGCCGACGCGCTCGCGATGGTCCGCGC
>DASSSJ010000057.1:0-13740 GCA_035708485.1 Anaeromyxobacter sp.
ATCTTCGACCGCGTCAACAAGCACCGCTACCCGCTCGTCGGCTACCAGGGCGTCATCAACATGGTCACGGAGATCGCGAACCGCTTCATCGAGCTCCGCGACGACGGCTGCGACGACCGGCACTTCGAGCTCATGCGGTAGGCCGCGGAGCGGACGATGGCGCGCCCCGACTACTACGACGCAGCCGAGTGCGAGACGCAGGAGCGGGGCGCGCCCAAGTTCTGCAAGAAGTCCGAGCCGGGCGAGGGGACGGAGCGGAGCTGCGCGTACGACGGCGCCCGCGTCGTGCTCATGCCGGTCACGGATGCCATCCACCTCGTGCACGGCCCCATCGCGTGCGCGGGCAACTCCTGGGACAACCGCGGGGCGCGCTCCTCCGGCTCGCAGCTCTACCGGCGCGGCTTCACCACCGAGCTGCTCCACAACGACGTCGTCTTCGGCGGCGAGAAGAAGCTCTACCGGGCGATCCTCGACCTCGCCGCGCGCTACGCGGGCGAGGCGAAGGCGATCTTCGTGTACGCCACCTGCGTCAGCGCGATGACGGGCGACGACGTGGAGGCGGTCTGCAAGGCGGCCGCGGCGAAGGTCCCGATCCCCGTCATCCCGGTGAACACGCCCGGGTTCATCGGGGACAAGAACATCGGCAACCGGCTCGCGGGCGAGCTCCTGCTGAAGCACGTCGTCGGGACGGCGGAGCCCGCGACGGTCACCCCATGGGACGTGAACCTCATCGGCGAGTACAACATCGCCGGCGACCTGTGGGGGATGCTGCCCCTGTTCGAGCGCCTCGGGATCCGCGTCCTCTCCTGCATCAGCGGCGACGCGCGCTTCGAGGATCTCCGCCACGCGCACCGCGCGAAGCTCAACGTCATCATCTGCTCGAAGAGCCTCACCAACCTCGCGCGCAAGATGAAGGCGCGGTGGGGCATCCCGTACCTCGAGGAGTCGTTTTACGGGATGACGGACACCGCCAAGGCGCTGCGGGACATGGCGCGCGAGCTCGACCGCGCGAACGGCGGCGGGACGATGCGGGATCGGGTCGAGGGGCTGGTGAGGGACGAGGAGGCGCGCTGCCGGCTTCGGCTCGCGCCGTACCGGGCGCGCCTCGAGGGGAAGCGCGCGGTGCTCTTCACGGGCGGCGTGAAGACCTGGTCGATGGTGAACGCGCTCCGTGAGCTGGGCGTCGAGATCCTCGCGGCGGGTACGCAGAACTCCACGCTCGAGGACTTCCACCGGATGAAGGCGCTCATGCACCGGGACGCCCGGATCATCGAGGACACGTCCACCGCCGGGCTCCTCGGGATCATGAAGGAGAAGCTGCCCGACCTCATCGTCGCCGGCGGCAAGACCAAGTTCCTGGCGCTGAAGACGCGCACGCCGTTCCTCGACATCAACCACGGCCGCTCCCACCCGTACGCCGGGTACGAGGGCATGGTGACGTTCGCGAAGCAGCTCGATCTGACCGTCAACAACCCCATCTGGCGCGCGCTCGCCGCGAAGGCGCCGTGGGAGCTCTCGGGCGCGGAGCGCGAGGCGGTGCGCGACGAGGCCGCGCGGCACGCGGAGACCCTGCGGGCGGAGGACCTCTCGGCGTCACGCGTGAAGGTCCCGACGAAGGCCGCGACCGTGAACCCCCAGAAGAACTCGCCGGCGCTCGGCGCGACCCTGGCCTATCTCGGCGTGGACCGGATGCTGGGGCTCCTGCACGGCGCCCAGGGCTGCTCGACGTTCATCCGGCTGCAGCTCTCGCGGCACTTCAAGGAGTCCATCGCGCTCAACTCGACCGCGATGAGCGAGGACACCGCCATCTTCGGCGGCTGGGAGAACTTGAAGCGCGGGCTCGCGCGCGTGGTCGAGAAGTTCCGCCCGGGCGTCGTGGGCGTGATGACCTCCGGCCTCACCGAGACGATGGGCGACGACGTGCGGAGCGCGATCGTCCAGTTCCGCGCGGAGCACCCCGAGCATGCCGCGGTCCCGGTGGTCTGGGCCTCGACGCCGGACTACTGCGGGTCCTTGCAGGAGGGGTACGCGGCGGCGGTGGAGGCGATCGTCACGGCGCTCGCCGAGGGCGGGGAGCGGATCCCGGACCAGGTGAACCTCCTGCCCGGCGCGCACCTCACCCCGGCGGACGTCGAGGAGGTGAAGACGCTCGTCGAGTCGTTCGGGCTCACGGTGCTCACCGTCCCCGACGTCGCGAACGCGCTCGACGGGCACATCGACGACGAGGTGTCGCCGCTCTCGACGGGCGGCATCCCGGTCGAGGAGATCCGGAAAGCGGGACGGAGCGTCGCGACGCTCTACGTCGGCGACTCGCTCGCCCAGGCGGCCCTCGCGCTCGAGGAGTCGTTCGGCGTCCCCGCGTACGGCTTCACCTCCCTCACCGGCCTCGAGGAGGTCGATCGCCTCGTCGCGACGCTCTGCGGGATCACGGGACGCCCGGTCCCGGGGACGCTCCGCCGCTGGCGGTCCCGCCTCCTGGACGCGATGGTGGACAGCCATTACCAGCTCGGCCGGAAGAAGGTCGCCCTCGCCCTCGAGGCCGATCACCTCAAGGGGATGACGCGCTTCCTCGCGGCGATGGGCTGCGAGGTGCAGGCCGCGATCGCGGCGACGCGCACGCGCGGCCTCCACGCGCTCCCCTGCGAGCACGTGCTCGTGGGCGACCTCGAGGACCTCGAGACCGCCGCGAAGGGCGCGGACCTCCTCGTCGCGAGCTCGAACGGGCGTCAGGCCGCGGCGCGGCTCGGCATCAAGGCCCACCTCCGCACGGGGCTGCCCGTCTTCGACCGCCTCGGCGCGCACCACAAGGTGTGGGTCGGGTACCGCGGGACGACGAACCTCGTGTTCGAGGTCGCGAACCTGTTCCAGGCGAGCGCGTCCGAGGCGCAGAAGTCGGCCCACAACTGACGGCGAAGGAGCAGCGCATGAAGGCGGCGTTCACGAGCAGCGACGGCAAGACGATCGACCAGCACTTCGGCCAGGCGGCGGAGTACTGCATCTGGGAGATCGGGCCCGAACGCGCGGAGCTCGTCGGGAAGGTGAGCCCGCTCATCCCGGACGGCGCCGACGAGGAGGAGCGCACCGCCGCACGGGTGAGCGCCGTCTCCGAGTGCACGATCGTCTGCACCGTCCAGATCGGGGGGCCGCCGGCCGCGAAGCTCGTCGCGCGGAGGATCCACCCGATGAAGACGGGCGCCGAGGTGCCCATCGCCGAGATGGTCGCGAAGCTGCAGCAGGTCCTGAAGGGAACCCCGCCGCCGTGGCTGCGGAAGGCGCTGGCCGGCGAGGGCACGCCGAACTTCTCTGCCGACGAGTGAACCCAGGCGCCCCCCCCCGGGCGCGAACGAGGAGGAGCACGTCATGTCGTACGTCACCGGGCTGACCCGCGGGAAGAAGGAGTGGACGCCGCGCTACGTGAAGGAGATCGACAGCGAGCTGTGCATCGGCTGCGGCCGCTGCATCAAGATCTGCGCGCACGAGGTCCTCGCGCCCGCCGAGGTCGACGAGGAGGAGTCCGCGAAGATGTTCGCGTCGGTCGCGAACCCGGACGACTGCATCGGCTGCGAGGCGTGCGGCCGCACCTGCAAGAAGGAAGCGTTCACGTTCGAGCCGCTCGCGGCCTGACCGCCGTTCCCCGGAGCAAAGCCATGCCCCCGCTGCCCGTCGTCGACGCCGCAAAGCCCAACGCCGCGAACTGCACGTTCGCCGGCGGGTGCGGGGACGTGCAGCAGGAGCAGCCGCTGCCGCCCGACCTCGCGGCGCTGGCGCGGAACCACCCGTGCTACTCCGAGGACGCGCACCACCACTTCGCGCGGATGCACGTGGCGGTGGCGCCCGCCTGCAACATCCAGTGCCACTACTGCAACCGGAAGTACGACTGCGCGAACGAGAGCCGCCCGGGCGTGGTGTCGGAGCGGCTCACGCCGGACGACGCCGTCCGGAAGGTGCTCGCCGTCGCCGCCGAGATCCCGGAGCTGTCCGTGGTCGGGATCGCGGGGCCGGGCGACGCGCTCGCGAACCCCGACGCGACGTACGCGACGCTGGAGGGGATCCGGCGCGCGGCCCCGGATCTCACGCTCTGCCTCTCGACGAACGGGCTCGCGCTCCCGGACCACGCGGATCGGCTCGTGGACGCGGGCGTGCGCCACGTGACCGTGACGGTGAACATGGTGGACCCCGACGTCGGCGAGCGGATCCACCCGTGGATCGTCCGGGACGGCCGGAAGATCCGCGGCCGCGAGGCCTCGCGCATCCTGTCCGAGCGCCAGCTCCTCGGGATCGCGCGGCTGCGCGCGCGGGGCGCGCTCGTCAAGGTGAACTCCGTCGTCATCCCGGGCGTGAACGACGGGCACCTCCCGGCGGTGGCGCGGGCGGTCCGGGCGGCCGGAGCGTTCCTCGTGAACCTCGTCCCGCTCGTCTCGGCGCCCGAGCACGGCACGCACTACGGCCTGACGGGGCAGCGCGGGCCGACGGACGCCGAGCTCGAGCGCGTGCAGGCCGCGTGCGAGGTCGTCCCGCAGGGCGGCCCGGACGAGGAGCGCGGCTCCGCCGCGGGTGCTCGTCTCCACGCGCGGCTCATGCGCCACTGCCGCCAGTGCCGCGCCGACGCCGTCGGCCGGCTCGGCGAGGACCGGTTCGCGTCGTTCACGCTCGCGCGCCTCCCGCGCGGTCCGGCGCGGGACGCGCGCGACCTCCGCGCGGAGCGGCGCGAGGTCGCGGAGGGGGCGCGCGCGATCGCGGCACGCGCGCGCGACGCCGCGCTGCTGCGCGTCGCCGGCGTCCCCGCGGACCTCTCCGCGCGCATCGCGGTCGCGACGCGCGAGGGCGGCCTCGTGGACCAGCACTTCGGCCACGCGCGCGAGTTCCTCCTGTACGACGTCGATCGCGCGGGCGCGCGGCTCGTCGGGCGCCGCGCGGTCGAGACGTACTGCGCCGGAGGCGAGGGCGACGACGACGCGCTCTCGGCCTCGCTCCGCGCGCTCGACGGCTGCCGCGCGGTGCTCGTCGCCCGGATCGGCCGCTGCCCGGCGGGCCAGCTCGCGGCGGCCGGGATCGAGGCGGCGAGCGAGCACGCGCACCAGCCCATCGAGGCGGCCGCGCTCGCGTGGTTCGAGGCGTTCGCGGCGCGGGTGGCGCGCGGCGAGGAGGGGGCGCCGCGCCGGGCGCCGGTCCCTGCGGCGCCGCCGCGCGTGGAGGTCGCCGCGTGAACCGCCCGGCGCCGTCCGAGCTCGCCGGCCTCTCCGAGGCCGAGGAGTTCTTCGAGGCGCTCGGCGTCCCCTTCGAGCCGCGGGTGCTCGACGCGCACCGGCTGCACGTGATGAAGGCCTTCGGCCTCGCGATCGAGTCGTGGCTCGCCACGAACCCGGACGCGGACGCGGACGCGCGCCGGCGCGCGTTGGCCGGCGCGCTGCGCGAGGCGCACGCGGCGTTCGCCGAGGAGGAGGGGCCGCGCGCGTGCAACCCGTTCGCGCCCGGGCTGGTGCGCCTGCGTCGCCGGTGATCCCGGGGACCGCGCCGCCCGGGCTCACCCCGGCGGCACGCGCGCGTAGTACCGGTGCGCGCCGCGCGCCGACGGCAGGGGCACGAGCCCGAGCCGCGCCAGGTCCCACCCCGGCGCGCCGTCCTTCACGAGCACCCACCGGCGCGCGACGCGGCGGGCGCGCGCGAGCGCCTCGGGCGAGAGCGGCCGCGGGTCCGCGAGCCGCCGGACGAGGTCGAACCCGGCGGGCTCGGCGCGCGCGTGGCGGAACATCGGGTCGAACACGACGACGTCGAAGCTCCGCTCCGGGAGGGCCGCGAGGACGTCCGCGTGGTCCCCGGCGCGCACCTCGATCCGCGCGGCGGCCTCGTCGCCGAGCCGCCGGAGGCCCTCGGCGACCCACGCCGCGAGGGCGGGGCTCGCCTCGATCGCGACGACGCGGCCGCGCGGCCCCGCGGCGACCGCGGCGACGAGCGCGTCGGCGCCGAGGCCGAGGGTGCAGTCGAGCACCGCGTCGCCGTCCCGGATCCCGGCGGCCTCGAGGAACGTGTCGCGCGTCGTCGCGTCGCCGTCGCCGCGGAGGCGGCCCCGCGCTCGCCTCGCGCGGAGGACGCCGATCCCGGGCGACCAGCGGCGCTCCCCGCCGTCCGCGACGAGGATCGATCGCCCCGGCGACACGACGAGGAGCGCGTCCACCGCGGCCGCGCGGCGCGCCTCGGCCGCGGAGCGCTTCCCCCGCGCCACGAACGGGAGGCCGTGCCGGGCGGCCGCCGCCCGGGCGTCCGCCTCCTCGGCGGGGGAGGGCCGGAGGGGGGTGGTGACGGCGAGCCTCACGGCGCCCCTCATGCCCGGGCCGGCGGCGCAGGGCAAGAGGCGTTGCGCCCGGCGCGCGGGATGGGTAGGATGGAAACCGAAAAGTTATATAAAACGTATGAGAAAGCCCATCCCCGGCGGCCGCGCGGCCAGGGTCCGCAGCTACTCCGCCACGGACGAGGACGTCGCGATGCTCGACGCCGTCGCCGCCTACCACGGGTTCTCCAAGTCGGCGACCCTCGTCGGCCTCGTGCGCCGGGAGTTCTGGCGCCTGTTCCCCGCCGGCACGGGCGAGATCAAGCCCGCGCGCGGCGCCCGGGTGAAAGCATGACCCTGCCCGTCGTCCCCATCCACGACCCCGTCGCGAACCCGGAGTCCGGCAGCGACCTCCCCGCCGCGGAGGTGGCCGCGCTCGAGCGGGAGATCCGCGCCCTCGCGAAGGAGAAGGACGCGGTCATCCTCGCGCACAACTACCAGCTCCCCGAGATCCAGAAGATCGCCGACCACGTCGGCGACTCGCTCGGGCTCGCCGTCATCGGCAAGCAGGTCCCGCAGCGGACCATCGTGTTCTGCGGCGTCCACTTCATGGCGGAGTCGGCGAAGATCCTCGCGCCGGACAAGCGCGTGCTCCTCCCGAACCTCTCCGCCGGCTGCTCGCTCGCGGACTCGATCACCGCGGAGTCCCTCGAGGACTGGAAGGCGCGCTACCCGGACCACGCGGTCGTGACCTACGTGAACTCGACCGCCGAGGTGAAGGCGCTGTCGGACATCTGCTGCACGAGCGCCAACGCGGCCTCCGTCGTCCGCTCGCTCCCCCAGCGGAAGATCCTGTTCACGCCCGACCGGAACCTCGGGGCCTGGGTCGCGTCGAAGGTGCCGGAGAAGGAGGTCGTGGTCTACGACGGGTGCTGCCCGATCCACGACGTGCTCCGCGCGGCCAACGTGAACCGCGTGAAGAGCGCGAAGCCCGAGGCGGTGATCATCGCCCACCCCGAGTGCCGCGCCGACGTGCTCGACGTGGCCGACGAGGTCTGCTCGACGACCGCGATGCTCTCGGCCGTCGAGAAGCACAAGGACGCGCGGACCTTCATCGTCGCGACCGAGCACGGCATCGTCTACCAGATGAAGAAGCGCTTCCCCGACAAGGAGTTCGTCATCGCGGACGGGTGCATCGGCTGCCGCATGCACTGCCCGTACATGAAGATGATCGACCTCGTCATGCTGCGCGACGCGCTCGCGCGCGGGAAGCACGAGATCCACGTGCCCGCCGACGTCGCCGAGGGCGCGCGCCGCGCGCTCGAGCGGATGATCGCCGTGCCGCGGGACGCCTGAGCCGCGCACGGGGCGGGCGCCGCTCCCGTGAACGCGCCCGGGGCCCGCCGGCGGCTACCGCTTCTTCTTCCCCCCGCCCGCGGCCCCCTTCGCGGCCGGCCTGAGCTCGTCCGCGATCCGCTGCGCCCCGTAGATCTTGGCGAGGGCCTCCAGGATCGCGTCCGAGTGGACCGCCACCGCGCGGTTCACGGACTCGTCGAACCCGTAGTCGCCGCCGAGCGAGTGGATGTTGCCGTCGAAGATGAGCCCGACGATCTCCGCGTTGCGGTTCACCACCGGCGAGCCGGAGTTCCCGCCGATGATGTCGTTCGTCGTGGCGAAGTTGAACCGCGTGCCGAGCTCGAGGCGCGGCCTCGCGGAGAGCCAGCTCTCCGGCAGCGCGAACGGGTCCCGCCCGGTCGCCCGCTCGAACGCGCCGCCGACGGTGGTGTACGGCTGGACCTCGAGCGTCCCCTCCTTCCAGCCCTTCACCTGCCCGTAGGAGAGGCGCAGCGTGAAGGTCGCGTCCGGGTAGGCGGTCCGCCCCTGCACGGCGAACCGGGCCTCCGCGATGGCCTCGTGGCTCTTCTTCACGACCGCGTCCACCTCCTCCTCCCAGGTCTTCCGGACGGCGCGCGCGTCGGGGTCCACGAGCTTCGCGAGCGCGACGAGCGGGTCCTGGATCCCGCCGAGCGCCTGCGCGCCGCCGTCCCAGAGCTTCCTGCGGGTCGCGACGTCGGCGAGCTTCGTCCCGTTCACGACCCGGTCCGCCACCTCCTGCGGGGACTCCTTGCCGAGGAGCTTCTTCACGGCGGGATGGTCCGCGCCGAGCTGCTCGCGGATCTTCGTCAGCGCGTGGCCGAGGAGGAGCCGCTCGAACTCGGGGTAGATCGGAGCCTCGCTGAAGAGCTGCTGCGTGATCACCGGCAGGTTCGACTCGCGGAACTCGCGCAGCCGCTCCGGGTTCGGCCTCGGGCGCTCCTCGGCGCCGCGCACGAGCGTCCGGGCGATGCGGAAGAGGTCGCCGTCGAAGCCGTTCTCGAGGGCGTTCAGCTCCTTGCGGAGCTCGCGCAGCCTCCGCTGCGCCTTCTCGATGGCCTCGTAGGCGGGGAGGACCGTCCTCGCCTTCTCCGGGTCCTTCGCGACCTCGGCGCGCAGGGCGGTCTCGGCGGTCACCTTCGAGCGGAAGAACTCGGGGTCCTGGAGCGCCTCGAGCCGGCCGCGCAGCGCCTTGTAGGAGTTCTCGACGTAGAACAGGCGCGCGGTGGAGATCCGCTTCTGCTCCGCGCCGAGCATCTGGAACCCCGTGACGAGGCCGCGCAGCTCGGCGAGCTGGAGCAGCCGGCTCGGGAGCGCGACGTCGCGCTGGTACTCGAGCTGCGCCACGGTGAGGGTGCGGGAGGTCCCGCCGGGGTGGCCGGTGACGAAGGTGACCTCACCCGGCGCGGCGCCGTGGGCGGACCACCGGAACCAGTTCTTCATCCGGGCCGGCTTGCCGCCCTCGTAGACGCGGAGGAACGCCACGTCGAGGTCGTACCGCGGGAAGTTGAAGTTGTCCGGGTCGCCGCCGAAGAAGGCGATGGCGAGCTCCGGCGCGAACACGAGCCGGACGTCCTGGAAGCGCCGGTACGTGTAGAGGTGGTAGAGGCCGCCCTGGTACAGGCTCACCACGTCGCAGCGGAGCGCGTCGGAGGTCTGGCACTCCTTCTCGACCTTCGCCATCTCGCCGCGGAGCGCCTTCTCGTAGGCGTCGCGCTCGAGCCCCTTCGTCGCGGCGCGGATCCGGGCGGTGACGTCGGCGATCCCGACGAGCTGGTTCACCTCGACGTCCGGGCACCTCGGCTCGTCCCCCGCGGCCTTCGCGTAGAAGCCGTCCTTCACGAAGTCCTTCCCCGCGCGCGAGAGCTGCTCGATGCAGGAGTGCGCGCAGTGGTGGTTCGTCAGCACGAGCCCCTGCTCGGACACGAAGCTCCCCGAGCAGCCGCGCGCGAGGCGGACCGACGAGAGCCGGACGTTCTCGAGCCAGGCGGGCGTGGGCGAGAACCCGTAGGCGCGCTGGACCTTCTCGGAGGGGAACGCGTCGAACGTCCACATGCCCTCGTCGGCGGCGGCGCCGAGCGGAGCGAGCACGGTCAGGATGGCGAGGAGCCTTCGCATGATGGGTCTCCCGGGGGGGGTGAGGAACGTTCGCACTATAGCCACGGTCCCGGCCCGAGCGCCCGCCCGGCCGCCCGCTCTTTCGACGGTCCGGCGGGTTCATGCTAAGAGTCCGGGCGATGAACCGCGTGAAGGTGTGGGCGTACACGGTCGTCGTCGCGGGCGTCGGCGTCGCCGCGCTCCGCGCCGACCTGCTCTCCCGGCGCAGCGAGGCCACCGCCGCGCTCGACGCGCGCCTCGCGGCGGGCGCCGCGCAGGTGAGCGCGACGACGCGCGCCATCTCCCGCGAGGCGAGCGCGGCCGCCGCGTTCACCGCGCGGGACGCGCAGCTCGTCCAGGCGCTCAACGCCAAGGAGGCGGCGCAGGCGAAGCTGCTCCCCCGCAAGCGCGCGCGGGGCGCGCCGCCGGCGCTCTCGGACGACGAGGAGGCCTGGGAGGCCGCCCTGCGCGCCGTCGCGCGCGCGGCCCTCGACGGCGCCGAGAAGACCTTCGGCTTCGACCTCCCGGACGGGACCGTGGTCACCGCGGGAAACCGCGAGTGGCTCGCGCGAAAGGGGGAGCCGAGCGTCGCCGAGGGCGAGGCGATGGCCTTCCTGCGCGGCGCGATCGCCGGGAAGGCGCAGCGCGGCTGGGTCCGCCTCAACGGGGCGGTCTTCTTCGCCGCCGCCGCCCCCGCCGGCGAGACGGCGGGGCTCGTCGTGCTCGTGCCGCTCGACGAGGCGTGGGTGAAGGCCGCCGCCGCGGCCGCCGGCGCGGAGGTCACGCTCTCCGCCCCGGACGTGAAGCCGCTCTCGACGCTGCGCGCGGAAGCCGCGCAGCCGTTCACCGCCTGGGCCGCCGGGCCGGAGGTGGGCACCGACGTGGGCCGGCTCGCGCCCGCGCCGGCGAGCTTCGGCCCCGTGAAGCTCGCGAAGGTGCCGCAGCCCTGGGGCGCGCCGGCGGCGTGGCGGGCCCGCGCGGTCCCGCTCGAGGGCGTGAAGAACGGGTACGTGGTGCTCGCGGTCTCGACCGCCGCGCCGCTCGGCGCGCTCGCCGCCTCCCACTGGGCCGCGCTCGCGATCGTCGTCGCGCTGCTCCTCGTCGGCGTCGCGGTGGGGTTCCTCGTCCGGGCCGCCGAGGCGCCGGCGACGGTCCCCGAGGCGCTGGTGCAGGCCGCGAGCCGCATCGATCGCGGCGACTTCGCGGCGCGCGCGCCCCGGCTCGCGGGCCGGCTGGGGACGATCGCCTCCGCCCTCAACAAGGCCGCGGAGCTCGCCGGTCCGGCCGCGGCGGGCGCCGCGTCCGCGCCCGAGCCGTCGGTCGCGCGGGCCCTCGTGCTCCCCCCGGATCCGGTCCCCGTGCCCGCGCCGCCGCCCGCCGCCGTTCCCGCGGCCGGGCTCCTCCAGGCCGCCGCGCGGGCCGCGGCGCCCGGGACCGTCGAGGTCGACGAGGAGACGCACTGGCAGCAGATCTTCCAGGACTTCCTGAGGACCCGCGCGAGCTGCGGCGAGACCACCGAGGGGCTCACCTACGAGAAGTTCCGCCTGAAGCTCGAGGGCAACAAGGCCGCGCTCGCCTCGAAGTACGCCTGCAAGAGCGTCAAGTTCCAGGTCTACGTGAAGGACGGGAAGGCGGCTCTCAAGGCGACGCCGGTGAAGTAGGGCCGGCGGCGGGGGGCCTAGGCGAGGGGGAGCGTGAGCGTGAACGTCGCGCCGCGCCCGGGCACGGAGGCCGCCTCGAGCCGGCCGCCGTGCTCCTCCGCGATCCGCTGCGCGATGGCCAGGCCGAGCCCGGTCCCGCCCTCCTTGGTCGTGAAGTAGGGCTCGAACACGCGCGCCAGGTCCGCGGCGGCGATCCCCGCCCCGGTGTCCGCCACCGCGAAGGCGACTCCCTCCGGCGCGCGCCGCGCCGACACGGTGAGCGTCCCGCCCCCCGGCATCGCCTCGAGCGCGTTGCGGACGAGGTTCAGGAGGAGCTGGGAGATCTGGTCGCGGTCCGCGTGGACGCGCGGGAGCCCCGGGGCGACGTCGCGGACGACCGACACGCCCGCGGGCGGCTCGGCGAACAGCGCCAGGACGGACGCGAGGAGCTCGTCCGGCGCGACCGGCGCCCGCTCCGGCGCGGGCAGGCGCGCGAACCGGCTGAACTCGTCCACGATCCGCTTCAGGCGCCGCACCTCCTCGGCGATCGCGCGCGTCCCCTCGCCGAAGATCTCGCCGAAGTCCCCCCGCCGCTTCTCGTGCGCGTCGCGCAGCGTCTCGACGCTCATCGCGATCGGCGTGAGCGGGTTCTTGATCTCGTGGGCGAGCCGCCGGGCGACCTCGCGCCAGGCGGCGATCCGCTCGGCCTGGGCGAGCCGCGCGCGGCCGAGGGCGAGGTCGCGCGTCATGGCGTTGAAGGCGGCGACGAGCTCGCCGAGCTCGCCGCCCGCCCGCGCCGCGACGCGCGCGTCGAGGTCGCCCGCCGCGACCCGCGCCGCCCCCTCGCGCAAGGCCTCGAGCGGGCGCGTCACGCGCGACGCGAGGAGCCGCCCGACCGCGGCGGCGGCGATCGCGCCGACCGCGAGCGCGCCGGCGAACGCGAGGAGCACCAGGGCGCGGGCGCGGGCGAGCCCCTCCGACGCGAGCGAGACGTCGATGCGGGCGACCGGCGCGTCCGGCGCGCCGAGCGGGATGGCGCGAGCGGCGCCCCCCACGCGGCCGAGGAGCGGCGCGAGCCGCGCCCAGGCGCCGCCCCCCTCCGCGCCGGGCGGCGCCGCCTCGGCGAGCGCCGCGCCGTCCGGGCCGCGGATCGCGATCGCGCCGCCGGTGAGCGCCGCGAGGCGGGTCGCGAGGTCGGCGCCCACGGCGGCGCCGCCCGCGACGCGCAGGCGCGCGCCCTCGCCCCGGACGTCCGCCCACGCCACGAGCGCGACGAGCGGCTCGACCCCCTCGGGCGCCGCGCGCGCCACGATGCGCGGGACGGCGCGCCCGGGCGGGGACGACGCGAAGAGCCCGGCGAGCTCGGGGTCCAGGTCGCCGGCGCGGCCGGGGAGGTGGGCCGACGAGACGACGCGGCCGTCCGGCTCCGTCACGGCGAGCACGGGGAGCCCGCGCGCGGCGCTCCAGGCCGCCGCGACGCCGGCCTCCTCGGCGGGGCCGGCGGCGCCGGACGCGTGATCGCGCGCGAGGGCCTCGGCCTCCGCGCTCCGGGCGAGGTCGCCGACCGAGGCGGCCGCCTCGTCGCCGAGGCGCGCGAGCTCGCGCGCGACCGCCCGCGCGGCGCCGTCGAGCCGGGCCGCGTGCTCCGCCTCGAGCGCGCGCGACAGCGCCCGCGACACGGGCCAGAACGTCGCCGCGAGCGGCACCGCCGCGAACAGCGCGAACGCCGCCGCGAGCCGCGCGCGGAGCGTCACCGGGGAGCCCCGCCGAGGCGCCAGAGCCCCGCCGCGTCGATGGCGCCGTCCGGCCGGACGGCGAGCCCCTGGAGCGCGGCGCCGGCCGACGCGCGGAGCCCCGCCGCGACGAGCGGGACGATGCCGAGCTCGCGCGCGAGCCCGTCCGCCGCCGCGGGCAGCGCCTCCGGCGCGGCCGCGGCGAGCTCCGCCATCGCCCGCCGCGCCGCGGCCCCGCCCCGCGCCGCCCACGCGACCTGGCCGGCCGCGAGCGCGGGATCGGGCGCGAGCACGGTGACCGGGACGAGCGCGACGTCCCAGTCCCGCGCCGCGAGGCGCGCCCGCAGCCGCGCGCCGCCGTCGACGAGATCGAGCGCCGCCCCGGCGCCGCGGTCGAACAGCTTCACCTGGAGGCGCTCCGCGAGCGCGCGCTGGTCCGCGGCGGCGGCGTCCGCGAGCAGCACGATCCTCCTCGGCGGCGCGCCGCCGCGGTCGCCCGGCGCGGCCGGCGGCGGGGCGCCCGGCAGGAGCGCCGGCGGCACCAGCGTGGCGAGCGGCTCCGCGGCGCCGCGGACGAAGCGGCGGGCGAGCTCGGCGCGGTCGAGCGCGGCGAGCTCGCGCCGCAGCG
>DASSSJ010000058.1:0-24741 GCA_035708485.1 Anaeromyxobacter sp.
TGCACCGGGTGGTGTCGATCAGCATGGCCTTCTTCATGGCTCGCTCCGCGCTTGCTCTTCCGGCAGGTCGTAGAGAGACGCGCCCGCACGCACCAGCCCTCTCCTCCTCGCGGCGAGGTCGAGGTGGAGCGTCGGCCAGTCGGCCAGGAACAGCTCCTCGTCGCCCTCTCCCGTGTACGTCTTCACGTACGCCTCGCAGTCGCCGCACCAGTCGATCCGCACCGGACCGCCCCCCTCGACCTCCAGGATCCCGAGGCGCCGCGCGTCCGCCGCGCCGCAGAACGGGCACGCGATCCGCTGGAACTCCCAGCGCGTCCCGCAGCAGCCACAGGCGAGCCGCCGCTCGCGCGACCCGTTCCTCGGCAGGAGCTGCGCGAGCGCCGGGAGGGCGCCGCAGGTCGGGCAGAAGCCGCGGTCCCAGCCCGCGCCCTCGCGCCGGCGCTCGCCCGCGAGGGCGCTCGCGAGGAGCGGCCTCAGCACGGCCCAGGCGAGGAGCCGGACGAGCCCGGGGTGCGGCGCGTCCGGCAGCGGCGCCGGGTCGTGCGCCACGACCCACGCCAGGGCGCGCCTCGCCCGCGCGCCCTCGCGGAGCGCCCCGCCCAGCTCGCCGCACGCCGGCGCGACGCGGCCGGGTGGACGCGCCGCCGAGACCCGCTCCGCCACGTCCGCGAGGACCCCCGCCGCGGGAGCGAGGTCGACGCCCGCGGCCGCGCTGCGGAGGAGCGGCACGCCGTCGGCGCGGTCGGCGGCGTACGCGTCCCACCGCGGGCTCGCGAGCGGCGCGAGGGGCGCCTCCGCCGCCACCTCCGCCACGATCGCCTGGAAGCGCGCGATCGGCGCGAGGTAGGGGTGCGCCGCGATCCAGGCGTGCCCGGCTCCGGTCATGGCCAGTACCGCTCGGTGGTGAAGGAGAGGAGCACCTCGTCCTGCTCGACGGGGAGCGGCTCCACGTTCACGAGGCAGGCCTTCGTCTCCTGGCACCAGGTGTTCGGGTCGCCCGCGTCGGTCGTGAGGACGTTCGTGCTCGGTCCCTGGCTGAGCCCCTTGAACCCCCAGTTGTAGGGCATCCAGACGACGGTCACCTCCTGCCCCGCGACGCGCAGCGTCTCCATGCGCTTCGTCACGAGGGCGCGGACGACGACCTCGCCGCGCGCGGAGGAGACCCGGACCTTGTCGCCCGAGCGGATCCGCTGGGCCCGCGCGAGCGACTCCGGGATCTCGCACCACGGCTCGGGCGCGAGCTCGTTCAGCCACGGCACGTTGCGGGTGACCGATCCGGCGCACCAGTGCTCGGTCATGCTCGCGGTGCAGAGGACGTACGGGAACTCCTTCGGGCCGCCCACCGGCTGGAGCCCCTTCACGCGCGGATACTTGAGCACCGGGTTCGTCTGCACGCGCGGGTGGAGCGCGTTCGCGACGGGGCTCTCCACCGGCTCGTAGAACTCCGGCAGCGGACCGTCCGCGAGGACGCCGGAGCTGTCGCGCGGCAGGTCCTTGCCGGCCTCCCTCGCCTTCGCGTCGGGGTGCTTGTACGGCGCGGCGAACAGCCGCCCCACCCCCTCCGCGGTCATCCGGAACGGCCGCTGGCCGTTCTCGGTGTCCGGGCCGTCCTGCTTCGCGGGGACGTCCGGCGTGTCGTGGCCTGCCCATTCCTTCTTCGCCTCGTCCCACCAGACGATCGGCTTCGCGTTCGGGAAGGGCTTCCCGTCCCGGTCGCACGCCGCGCGGTTGTAGAGGACGTGCATGTTGCCCGGCCACGTCCACGCGAACCCCGGGTAGATCCCGAGGCCGGACGGATCGGTCTTGCCGTCCCGCCGCGCGGCGAGGTTCTTGCCGCCCTTCATCACGCCGGCGTAGATCCAGCTCCCCGAGCTCGTCGTCCCGTCGGCCTGCAGCTCGCCGATGCCCGCGACGAGGTCGCCGGTCTTGAAGTTCCTCCCGGAGATCTCCTTCAGCACCTCCTCGGCCCTGGACGGGCCCTCGTAGCTCCAGGCCGCCCGCAGGATGGGGGCGTCCTTCGCCGCGGTGGACTCCTTGTAGAGCTCGCGCACCCTGCGGAAGAGCTCGTCGAGGATCTCGAGGTCGGGCTTCGCCTCGCCGGGCGGGGCGACGGCCCGGTGGCGCCACTGCACGAGCCGCCCGGAGCCCGTGATCGTCCCCTCCTTCTCCATGAAGTAGGCGGCGGGGAGGAGGATCACCTCGGTCTGGATCGCCTTCGGGTCCGCGCCCGGCCGCTGCCAGAACGCGGCGGTCTCCGTCTCCCACAGGTCCGCCACGACGAGCAGCGAGAGCTTCGACAGCGCGGCGTGGACCAGGTTGAGGTTCGGGTTCGTCACCATGGGGTTCTGACCCATGGTGAAGAGCACCTTCAGGCTCCCGGCGAGGGCGTTCTCGAACATCTTGATGATCGAGTAGTTCGCCTTGCCGTTCTTCTTCATGAGCCAGCCGTAGCCGAAGTCGTTCTCCGGCGTGGCGGCGTCCCCGAACCAGGCCTTGAGCCCGTTCACCACGAACTTCGCCCGGAACGTGCCGTACTTGCGCGCGTAGTCCTCGAGCGTCTGCAGGTCGTGGTCGGGCTGGGCGGTGTAGCCCGCGAAGTAGTTGAAGAGGACGGACATGTCGCAGGCGCCCTGCACGTTCGGCTCGCCGCGCAGCGCGTTCACGCCGCCGCCGGGCTTCCCGATGTTCCCGAGGAGCAGCTGGATGATCGGGTAGCAGCGGATCCCCTGCACGCCGGTCGTGTGCTGGGTCATCCCGAGCGCGTACATGATCGTGCCGGGCCGGTTCTCGACGAGCAGGTCCGCGATGCGCCGGATCGTCGCGGCCGGGATGCCGGAGATCCGCTCCGCCTCCTCGAACGTGTACCGGGAGAAGTGTCGCGCGAGCTTCTGGAACGCGCAGCGCGGGTCGTCGAGGCTCGACGCCCGCAGCGGCGTCCTCGCCTTCGGGTCGAGCTGGTAGGCCCACGAGGCGTTGTCGTACCGGCGCGCGCCCTCGTCGTAGCCCGTGAAGAGCCCCTCGTCGAACCCGAACGCGTCGTCCACGAGGAGGAGCGCGTTCGTGTGGGTGGTGACGTACTCCTCGTCGTAGAGGCGGTTCTGGACGATGTGGTTGATGATCGCGCCCAGGTACGCGATGTCGGTGCCGGGGCGGATGCGGGCGTAGAGGTCGGCGACGGACGACGTGCGCGTGAAGCGCGGATCGACGTGGATGATCTTGGCGCCCTGCTCCTTCGCCTTCATCACCCACTTCATCGACATGACGTGGTTCTCGGCGGCGTTGGAGCCGGCGATGAGGAAGAGCTTCGAGTTGGCGAGGTCGAGCCAGTGGTTCGTCATCGCGCCGCGGCCGAACGAGGCGCCCAGACCGGGCACCGTCGGGCTGTGTCAGAGCCGGGCCTGGTGCTCCACGTACGCGGACCCGAGCAGCCGGGCCAGCTTCGCGAAGAGGTAGCACTCCTCGTTCGTGTTCTGCGCGCCGCCGAGGAAGCCCAGGGCGTCGGTCCGGTTCACGCGCCACTCGACGTCGCCGACCTTCTCGGTCGCGATCCAGGTCGCGTCGCGCGTCTCCTTGAGCTTGCGCGCGATCCGCCAGAGCGCCTCGTCCCAGGAGATCTCCTGCCAGCGGTCGCTCCCGGGCGCGCGCCGCAGCGGCACCTTCAGCCGCCGCTCCGAGGCGTGCGTCGCGACCATCGCCGCGCCCTTGCTGCAGAGCGCGCCGCGGTTCACGACGTGGTCCGGGTCGCCCTCGAGGTGCACGAGCGCGCCGTCGCGCACGTGGCAGATGATCCCGCAGCCGCACGAGCAGAAGTTGCACGCGGTCGGGACCTCCTTCGCGTCGGCGAGCCTCGTGCTCGCGGCCGCGCCGCGCATCACGCGGGCGTCCGCGAGGTCGGTCACCGCGAGGCCGACGCCGCCCCCCGCCACCACCTTCAGCCACGTCCTCCGGGTCACGCTCATCGGGCGAACCCCTTTCCGGCGCGCAGTGCGCTTCGGCGTGGCGGGTCGCCGCAAGTAAGAGGTTGACTCGGCGTGCGACGCTTTGCCCTGCGACCGCCACCACCGGTGTGAAGACGTGGGAATCGTCTACTGTCGGTGTGGCATTTCCAATCGGCGAAATTGTCGCACGCACCATCTGCTCGATTCCCGCATTCGTTTCGCCGGCATGGTGGCCTGGGCCCGGAGGGGTGCGGCCGAACAGCGCACCCGCGCGCGCGCCCTCGAGCGTCGCTTCGTTCACGCAGGTCCGGCTCGCGCGGTCCTCGACGCGCCGCGCGACGCGCCGGCGACCGCGCCGGCCGCGTAGATCGCGACCGCCGCCGCGAGCGAGGCGAGGAACGGGGTCGCGAGGCCGGCCAGGCTCGCGCCGACGTAGGTGCCGACGCCTCCGAGCAGGGTCGCGAGCGCGGTGCGCGGGCCGCCCCACCGGGTGAACAGGCCCGCGGTCCCGACGACGAACGTCCCCGCGCTGCCGAACGCGGAGGCCTGCTCCACGAGCTCGAACACGCCCCCCGCGCGCGCCGCGAGCCACCAGGCGAGGAGCCCGAACGCCAGCACGCCCCCGCGGGCGAGGAGCAGCTTCGGCCGCTCCGACGCGATCCGGAGGAGGGGCACGAGCAGGTTGTGCGAGACGAGCCCGGACGCGACGAGGAGCGTGGAGTCCACCGTGGACAGGATCGCCGAGACGAGCGCGCCCGCGAAGATCGCGTACGCCATCCCGGGCAAGAGCGACGCGGCCACCGCGGGGAGCACCTGCTCGGCGTCGGCCGGCGCGACGCCCATCCGGCTCGCCACGGCGCCGAGGAACACCGGGATCATCCCGACGGCGAGGTACGTCGCCCCGCCCGCGAGCGACGACCGGCGCGCGACCTCGGGCGAGCGCGCGCCGAGGACGCGCGAGACGAGCTCCGTCGCCAGCACGGAGCCGCACACCGGGATCGCCCACGCCTCGATCGTGGGGAGGAGCGGCCCGCCCGCGCGCGACGCCGCGAGGGCGCCGGCGGACGCCGCGAACGCTCCGGCCGCCTCGGCGGGCCCGCCGAGCCGCGCCACCGCCGCGGCGAGCACGATGGCGAGGCCGACCGCGAGCACGACGCCCTGCACGACATCGGTGACCGCGTCGGCGAGCAGGCCCCCGAACGCCGTGTAGAGGATGCAGATCCCGGCCGCGAGCGGGAGCGCGTGCGGCAGCGCGAGCCCGCTCGCGTCCGAGAGCACGTGCCCGAACCCCCGAACCTGCGCGGCCGCCCAGAGGATCGAGCCGGGCACGAGGAGCACCGCGGCGACCCGCTCCACCGCCGGCGAGTACCGCCGGCCGAACAGGTCCGCGAACGTCGTGAGGCCGCGCCGCCAGAGCGGCACCGCGTACACCGCCCCCATGACGAGGAGGCAGAGCCCGTACCCGAACGGCTCGGCGCTCGCGAGCGACACGCCTTCGCGGTGGGCGCGCCCCGCCGAGGCGATGCAGGTCTCGGCGCCGAACCAGGTCGCGAAGATCGAGAAGGTCGTGAGCACGTACCCGAGCCGGCGCCCCGCGACGAGGTAGTCGTCCTCGGAGGCGACGCGGCGCGACGCCCAGACGCCGATCGCGAGCTGGAGGGCGAGGTAGGCGGCGAGCGCGAGGAGGAGCGGCGTCACGGGCGGCCGCCCCCGCTCACGACCCGAGCACCATCCGGTTGAGCGGGTCGCGCGTCTCGCCCACCGACGAGACCCGGATCGCGGCCTCCTCGCCCACCGGGCAGCGGTGCTCGCAGATGCCGCAGCCGACGCAGCGGAGCGGCTCGACCTGGGGTCTCTGGAGCCGGACCGCCGTCCCGTCCGGCCGCCGCTCGTCGGCGCGCGCGACCGTGATCGCCTTCGGATCGGTCGGGCACATCTCCTCGCAGACGATGCAGGCGATCTGGTTCGCCCAGGGCAGGCACCGCCCGCGGTCCACGAACGCGGTCCCGATCCGGACGGGCGGAGCGCCGTCGTAGCCGGTCTTCCGCGCGGCCGCGAGCGGCCGGATGGCGCCGGTCGGGCACGCCTCGCCGCAGCGCGTGCAGGCGAACTCGCAGCCGCCGCGGCGCGGGACGACCACCGGCGTCCAGAAGCCCTCCAGGCCGGCGACCGCGAGCGCGGGCTGGATCGTCCCCGTCGGGCAGGCGGCGCCGCACAGCATGCACTTCACGCAGCGATCGAGGAACGCCTCCTCCGCCACCGCGCCGGGCGGTCGGATGAGGCGCGGGTGGGCCGCCTCCCGCCCGCCGCCGGACGCGCGGACGACCGGCGCGCCGACGAGGCCGAGGAGCGCGCCGCCGACGAGGGCGCGCCGCCCCACGTCCGGCCGCGCCGGCCGGTCGGGCTGCGCGAGGACGAGCCCGTAGCGGAGGGCATGCTCCGGGCAGGCATCGAGGCAGTTGAGGCAGACGTGGCACTCGCCCGGCCGGTGGATCCCGAGCGGCTCGTCGCCGCCCTGGCAGGCGAAGGTGCAGAGCCGGCAGTCGGTGCAGGCCGGCTTCCCGCGCGTGACGCGGAGGAGGGCGAACCGGCCGAGCACGCCGAGGAGCGCGCCGAGCGGGCAGAGCGCGCGGCAGAAGAAGCGCGGGACCCAGCGGCTCGCGAGGACGACGGCGAGGAGGAGGGCGAACGCGAGGATCCCGCCCGGCACCGGGGGCCGGTGGAGGACGGCCGGCCACACGCCGCTCGCGAGCCCGCGCGCGAGGAGCGAGAGCGGATCGAGGAGCCCCGCCTGCGTGGAGCCGAGCAGGGCGAACGCGAGCAGGAAGGCGAGGAGCGCGTACTTCCAGGCGTGCCACGGCCGGAGCCGGTTCACGTCGAGGCTCTCGCGCCGCGTCCGCGGCGTCAGCAGCCACGAGGAGAGCTGCTGGAGCGTGCCGAGCGGGCAGATCCACCCGCAGAAGAACCGGCCGAGGACGAGCGTGAGGAGGAGGAGCGCGGCGGCGAGGAGGAGCGCCACCGGGAACCCGCCGTCGGCGAGCGCGAGCGAGGCCGCGGAGAGCGGGTCCGCCTCGTGGAGGACGCCCGTCCGGAAGGCGCGCGCGTCGCCCGCCGCGAGCCGCTCGAGGAGCCACAGGGAGAGGGCGAGGAACGTCCCCTGCCAGAGGATCCGGATGCGCCGCGTCCACCTCACGTCCTGCCGAGCTCCCGCACCTGCGCGAGGTCCGCCGTGCCGAGCCCCCGCCGCTGCGCCTCGCCGACGAAGCCGAGCTCGGAAGGCCCGAGCGAGAGCTGGGCCGCGCCCCACGCGTCGCAGAGCACCGGATCCACGCCCGCGCAGACGGCCCCGACCGCGCGCACGTCGTCGAGGCTCCCGCCCTGCGGGCCGTTCCCGAGGAGGACGCGCGTCGCGTCGATCACCGTGAGCGTCGGCCGGAAGACCGCGCCCAGCTCCGCCACGGTGCGGTCGATGTCCTGGTGGAGCCGGTTCCGGCCGCGGCCGAGCACGCCGAACCAGTTCTTCATCCCGAGCGTCGCGCGGGAGAGGCCGTGGTGCTTCGCGACCGGGACGTTGACGACGCGCGTCGCCCGGAGGAGCGGCTCGAACACCTCGAGGCCGTCGGCGGCCCCCGGGATCGCGGCGGCGACCATGCGGAGCTGGCTGCCGTCGAGCACCTCGGCCCCCGCCTCCTCGGCGGCGGCGCGGATGCCGGACCGCGCGAAGCAGCGCCTCGGATCGTTGCAGGAGAGGTCCGCCACCACGACCTTCGCCGCGCCCGCCGCGCGGCAGGCGCGGACGAGCTCGGCGACGACCTTCGGATCCGTGTTGGCCGCCTGCTCGGGGAGCCGGTCCCAGCCGACGTTGGGCTTCACGAGGACGACGTCGCCCCTGCGGACGAAGGCCTCCATGCCGCCGAGCGCCGCGAGGACGCGGCGGACGTTCCTCGCGGCGTCGTCGCCGCGCGCGGCGTACGCGCGCGCCGCGGGGCCCGCCGCCGGCACGCGCCAGTCCGGGATCGCGGGCGCGCTCGCCGCGGCCTTCACGCGCCCCGCGAAGAACGCCGCGCCGCCCGCGACCGCCACGCCCGCGAGCGCCGCCTGGGAGAGCCGGATCGCCGCCTCGCGCCGGCCGACCGTCCCGTTCGGCGCGCCGCTCGCAGGGTCCCCGCCCGCCGTCCCACGCGCCTTCCTCATGGCGCCTGCTCCTTCCTCCACGCGCGCGCGATGGCCGCGAGGGCCTCGGGTCCGCCCTCGCCGGGCGAGAGCACGGTGAGCTTCAGCAGGTCGCGCCCGGCGACGGCGATCAGCACCGCCCCGTCGCTCGAGGCGCCGGCGACGCCCTCGACGGGCGCGGCGCGCGGCGGCGCCTCGTCGGCGGCCTGCGTCCGCGCCCCCTCGGCGCGCTCGAACCGGTGGGCCTCGGCCGCGATCTCGAGGGTGGCGCCCGCGCCGTCGAGGGCGTAGGTCGCCATGACGGCCGACACGAAGCCGTTCCGGAGGTAGGCCTCCGCTGCGCCGTCGATGACGTCGGCGAGCGTGTCCCTCGCGTACCGCCCCGGCGGCGTGGCCGAGGCGGCGCCCGCCGCCGCCGCCGCCGGCAGGGTCGGCCCGCGCGAGGCGCGGAGCGCCCGCAGCACGTCGGCGGGATCCTCGCGCGTGCGGCGGCCGGGGAGGACGATCGCCGCGACCGCCGCCGCGAGCAGGAGGACGAGCGCGAGGTGGACCGGGCTGAGTGTCCGGCGCGGCACCGGAGGAGCGTACCAGAACGCCGGGTGGGCCTGCCGGAGCCGGGCCGCCAGCCGCGATGCGCAGGGGCCTCGGCGCGCCCCCTCCACGTGCCCCCTGGAGGTCAGCACAAGAACCACGGTCGGCAGCGACCAACCCCATGCGGAGGAACGCGCTCGGACGGGCCGCGACGCGCGTATCATCGAGGTGGCAACTCGGATCTGGCTGGTGACCCAGGTGATGTCCGCCGTGACGCTCGTCTCGCCGGAGCAAGCGAGCGATGCGGGCGCGCAGCGCCTGCAGGTGACCATCGTGTCCGAACCGTGGGCGGCGCCCTTCACCGTGGCCGAGCTCGCATCCGCCGTTCGGCTGCGGCTGCCGCGGGCGGAGGTGGTCGCCGCCGCCGCCGCTCGACCGGGCGGCGGGTCCGGGGGGTCGGTCACGGTCCGCTGGCTCGACACGCCGGGCCTGCGCGTCGAGCGCGGCAGCGGGGACGCCGTCGAGTTTCCGCTGGGTGACGGAGGTCGCGCCGGCGCCGACCTCCCCCAGGTCACGCGACGGGCGGCGCTCTTCATCGCGCTCTTTGCCGAGCAGGGCGCGCCGCTCCCCGAGGTCGCGCCGCCCGACCTCGCCTGGCCCTCGGGCGAGCCGTCGGCGCCCGGGACGGTCCCGCCACTCGCCGGGGTGGCTCCCGGGACCGTGCCTCCTCCGGGTGCGCCGCCGGCCCCCGCTGCGGTGTCCTGGGAACGCGCGGCGCGCGCCCGCTGGTCCCTGAGCGTGCAGATCGGACAGGCGCTCGCGTTCGAGGACGACGGGATCCTCTCCACCGAGGCGCTCACGGTTCGTGGCCGCCGCTACCTCTCGCACCGCACGGCCGTCGAGATCGGCGCCAAGCTGTCCGGGGAGTACACCGCGGCGTCTCCGTCCCAGTCCGTCGGCGTCGCCGACCACGCGTTCTTCGCCGGGATGGCGTACGAGGCGTGGGTCTCACCGACCGTGGCGGTCGATCTCGGCGCCGCCTTCCAGTACACGCACCCGGTCGCCGACATCGACGGCGGCGGCCCCGTGACGAGCCTGAAGGCGCCGGCGAGCATGCGGCTCGGGTTGCGGACGAGCGCGGGGGTCACGTGGTCGCCCGCGGAGCACCTCACCGTGGGGATCTCGATCAGCCCGTCGTTCTCGTTCCGCGAGCGCGAGTACGTCGACGACACCGGCCGCGAGGTGCTCGAGGTCGGAACGATGATCCTCGATCTCACCGCGGGGGCTGGCGTGCGCTGGTGACACGCCCGCGAGGATCGCCATGACCGTGCCGTCCGACCGCGCCCTCGCCGAAAGGTTCACGCGACACGGCGACGAGGGCGCCTTTCGCGAGCTCTACCGCCGGCACGTCGATCGCGTCCACCGCCTCGCGGCGCGGATCCTCGGCCCCCGCGGCGACCTCGACGACACGGTCCAGGAGATCTTCGTCCAGGTTCACCGTTCCCTCGACCGCTTCCGCGGCGACAGCCGGTTCGCCACGTGGCTGCACCGCCTCGCCGTGAACGTGACGGCGGGCGTGCTGCGCCGCGCGCTGCGCGAGCCTCTCGAGCCGGCCCTGCGCGCGCCCGACGCCGACCCCGGCGAGCAGCTCGAGGCCCGCGAGGAGGTGCTCGCCCTCTACCGCGCGCTCGACGAGCTGCCCGAGCGCAACCGGGTCGCGTTCGTGCTGTTCGAGCTGGAGGGGATGCCGCTGGAGGAGATCGCGGAGACGACGGGCGTGCCGCTGCAGGCGGCGGCGGCTCGCCTGCGCCGGGCCCGGCTCGCCGTCGCCCGTGCGCTCGGACGCGGCCGGGTGGCCCGCGGCGCTGCGGGCGCGGCCGACGAGGAGAAGGCATGAGGTACGGATGCGAGCAGTGCCGCGAGGAGGTCGCGGTTCGCGACGGGCTGTCTCACCTCGCGCGTGCGCGTCTCGCCGCCCACCTCGAGGCCTGCACCTCCTGCCGGTCCTTCGCGGACCGCTGGGCCACGACGCTCGAGCACGCGCGCGCGTCGGCGCCGACGCTCGGCGAGGCGACGAAGGACGGGATCCTGGACCTCGTCTGCGCCCGGTGCGAGCCGGCGCGGGGGGAGCGGATCCCCCGGTGGCGCGCCGCCGCGGTGGTGGTCGTCCCGGTGGCGCTCCTGCTGTTCGCGATCGTGCATTCGAGGACGGAGGTCACGGGGCCGCCGACGGTCCCGGTGAACGCGGTGCGCGACGGCTCGGCGTCCGTGGCGCCGCCCGCTCCCCTCCCGGTGGGCGCCCCCTCCACGGCGGCGGCGCCGCGGTCGGCCGCGAGCGCGGCGCCGCGCGTCCAGCGGACCCGCGCCCCCGCCCAGCTCGAGGAGCGTCCGAGGGCTGCGCCCGTACCCCCCGTGGAGATCGCCCCGCCGCGGACCGGAGTGCTCCCGCACCGCATCGATCCGGGGTCGCTCTACGCCGACGCCGAACGGGCGCTGGCGGAAGGGCGTGCCGCGGAGGCGGCGCGCATCCTCGAGGATCTCGTCGGCCGCGCTCCCGAAGCGCCGGAAGCGCAGACCGCCCGCCTCGAGCTCGGAAGGCTCTACGCCGGCGCGCTGGGACGTCCCGCGCGCGCGGTGGCCCACGTCTCGGCATTCGTCGCCCGGGAGCGGGAGCCGAGCGCGAGACGCGCCGCGAAGGGCCTCCTCTGCCCGCTCCTCCCCGCGGCCGAGCGGAACCGGGTGTGCTGGCCAGGCGTCGCCGCGCTCGGGGGCAGCTCGGGGTCGCCGCCTTCGCGCGCTCCCTGAGCACAAGAAGCACGATCGGCAGCGACCAACCGTATGCCGGTATCGAAGCGCGCGCTCGCGGAGGGCCGCCACGCGCGCCTCGCCGGGGAGGAGTGGCCATATGCCGGGATTCCGCCGCGACGCGACCGCCCTGCTCGTCACCGCGATGGTTGCAGCCGTGCCGGCCCGCGCGGCCGCCGAGGAGGACGAGCCGGCGTTCCTCCGCGACCGTGGCAGCGGCGTCGCGACGTCGATGTTCGGCACGTACGTCCGCGGGAGGGAGCTCCTTCTCTACCCGTTCTTCGAGTGGTACGCCGACTCGAACTACGAGTACAAGCCGAGCGAGCTCGGGTACGGGGTCGACGTGGACTACCGGGGCCGCTACCGTGCCACGGAGGGCCTTCTCTTCCTCGGATACGGGATCACGAACGACCTCGCCCTCGAGCTCGAGGTCGCGGTGATCCAGGCGCGGCTCGAGAAAGCCGCGGACGATCCCAGCGCACAGCCGGCAGTGGTCGAGGAGTCCGGCCTCGGCGACACGCAGGCGCAGGTGCGCTGGCGCTTCCTGCGCGAGGACGTGGGGCGGCCGGAGGGCTTCGCCTACTTCGAGACGGTGTTCCCGCTCCAGAAGCACAGGCAGCTCATCGGCACCCGCGACTGGGAGTACAAGCTCGGGTTCGGCGTCACGAAGGGCTTCGGGTTCGGGACGATGACGCTTCGCGCCGCCGTCGAGTACAGCCGCGAGGAGGGCAAGTTCGAGGCGGGCGAGTACGCGATCGAGTACCTCAGGCGGCTGTCGAGATCCTGGCGGATCGTCGCCCTCGTCGAGGGGGTCCAGCTCGACGAGGTGGAGCTGATCACCGAGGCGCAATGGCACTTCCACCGGAGAGCCTTCCTGAAGCTCAACATGGGCTGGGGGCTCACGCCGAACGCCACCGACTTCGCTCCCGAGGTGGGGGTGATGCTCTCGTTCTGACCGATCGAAGAAAAACCCCCGCGACCTGGACGAGGATCGCGGGGGCACGGATGGTGACCCCTACGGGACTTGAACCCATGCTTTCGGCGTGAGAGGCCGACGTCCTAACCACTAGACTAAGGGGCCACGAACCTCCGGATTCCTAGTCCCGGGCGTCGCGGCAGTCAACGCCCGGGGATTTCCCAGCTGGCTGGGGGACTAGGATTCGAACCTAGATAGCCAGATCCAGAGTCTGGCGTCCTGCCGTTAGACGATCCCCCAAGTTCTCACCTCGGCTTGACGAGCACGAAGACGCGGGTCTCGTTCTTCAGCTCGTAGACGTTCAGCCCTTCCCACTGCCCCGGCTTCGCATCCGGGTTCTCGATGTGCTCGGCCTTCACGGTCGGCGTGTCGGCGATCGGCTTCCTCGTGTACCGGGGCCCGTAGACCGTCTTGAAGAACTTGAGGGTCTCCTCGTAGCTCCTCGGGATCCGGTACCGGTTCTCCCCGATCTTCACGGCCTCGTCGGGGAGGACCGCCCCCGCCACCTTCTCCGCCCCGGCGAGGGCCGGGACCGCGAGAAAGAGCACGGCGAGCGCGGCCTTATAGCGGGGGACGGGGGCCATGGTCAAGCCGGACGTGTACCCACCTCCCGGCTGCGCGTCAACCGTGCACGGGAGCGCCCCCCGCGACGTCGCGCCTACCTCCAGACGCCCACGACGCGCCCCCGGTGCCCCTCCTCCCGGAGCACCAGCTCGCCCCGCTTCCAGGCCGCGCCGGCGTGCGGGCCGACCCAGAAGCCCTTCGGATCGCTCCGTCGCCAGCTTTTCCGGAAGAACGCCTCGATCTCGTGGAACAGCGTCCGCAGCGCGAGCGGCTTCCCGCGGCGGTCGTTCGCGTCGTCGGTGACGTCGAGCTCCGCCCAGAGCCGCCCCGACACGAGCTCGCCCGCGCCGTTCCGGACCGAGCGCGCGTAATGGAAGACCGGCGACGGGACCTCCTCGACGACCAGCATGCCCCGGTCCGGCCCGCGCTTCACGGGGTGGACGATCACCGGGCCGAGCCGCTCGGCGGCCATGTAGTAGGCGTCGTGCTCGAGCCTCGGAACCGCGTCGGCGTCGACGCGGAGCGGGACGTGGCCGGGCGGGATCAGCTCCGGCCACAGGGTGAGCTCCCGGCGGGCGAGCACGCGGAAGAGCGACGCCTCGTCCTCCGGCAGCATGAAGTAGTGGACCGTCGCGGCCATCGCGCCCGCAGCCTAGCGCACCCGCGCGAGCAGCGCGTCGTAGCTCTTCGCGATCCGCGTCGCGAGGATGAGCAGCTCGCCCACGCCGCCCGCGTCCACGAGCCCGCCCTTCCCGCCGTCGGCGTAGAACACGTTCACCACCCGACCGAGGACGAGGATGGGCACGACGAGCGCGTTCGCCGGGACGCCGCCGCCGAGCGCCCCGAGGAGCCGGATGTTCGCCTCCGTCTTCGGGATCGGGCCGAGGAAGTGCGCCTGCGTCCGGACGACCGTGTCCACGATCCCCGGCGTGCCGAGGGCGAGGTGGATGCGGCGCACCGCCTCTCGGCCGAGCCGCTCGCCGAGCCCGGCCCACCCGTGGGCGGCGCGGCGCTGCACGGTGAGCAGGACGGCGCGCGCGAACCGCGAGCGCGCGTAGCGCAGGACCGCCGTCGCGATCGCGTCGCGATCCGTGACGCCCTCGAGGAACCTCGTCGCCTCCTCGAACCGCAGCGGCGGCGGCTCGGGCTCGGGCGGGCGCGGCGCGCGGACGAGCCGCTCGGGCGGCGCGTGCCCGGCCCCCGCGGACAGGGCGGCGAGCACCTGCGCGGCGAGGTCCGGCGGCGCCGCGGGCGAGGGCGGCGGCGGCGCCTCCTCGAGCCGATCGGTCAGCTCGACGACGTCGTCGGCGGGGACCGGCGTGAGGGCCGGGCGTGGCGGTGGGGCCGCGGCGGGGGCCGCGGTCGGGGTCGAGGTCGCGGCGGGGGTCCGGATCGGGGTCGGGGTCGGGGTCGGGGTCGGGGTCGGGGTCCGGGTCGGGGTCCGGGTCGGGGTCGGGGTCGGGGGGGCCGCGGTCGGGGTCGGGGCCGCGGTGGCGCTCGGGGTCGCGGTCGCGCTCGCGGTCGCCGTCGGACGAGTCGAGGCCTCGGCCGCGGGCGTCGCCTGCGCTCCCGCGTAGAGCGCGCCGAACGCGCTCTCGTCCATGAGATCCTGCGCCGCGACCGCCGCGACCGTGATCGCGCCCGCCGCATCGGGGCGCGCGGCCGCCCTCAGCGTCGCGAAGTCCACGTCGATGCCGCGCAGGTGCCGGTCGATCCCGTACGTCTCGCGCAGGAGTGCCCAGATGCGCGCCTCCGGAGCGACGATGGGGTGCACCTGCTTCCCGGTCGCGAAGGCGACCTCGTCGAGCATCGCGAGGTCCTTCGGATCGACGACGAGGAGCGCGAGCCGCCGGTCGGCGAGCGCGTAGGGGACGGCGTCGTAGCGATCCGCGATCTCCGGCGTGAGGAGGGCGGTCGCCTTCGCGTCGAGCGTCATCCGCCCGAACAGCGCCGGCAGGCCGTGCTGGCGCCCGAGCGCCCGCGCGAGGGCCTCCTCGGAGACCCCCTGGATCTCCAGGAGGTTCGTCCCGAGCCGTCCGCCGAAGATCACCTGGTTCTCGAGCGCGTCGCGCACCGCGCCGGGCGTCGAGGCGCCGTCCCTCACGAGGAGCTCGCCGATCTTCGGGGCCACGTTCCGCCGATGATAACCCACCCCTCCCGGGCGCTGCCGTGCGAGCAAACGATCGTTAACTCCCCTGGCAAGGGCCCGCGCGCGGCGCGCGCGGTGCCTCTCCCCCCAGGAGGCTTCCATGACCGTTCACGCTCGCGGCGCCCGCCGCGCCCTCGCCGCGCTCGCGGCCCTCGTCCTCTCCGCGTGCGGCGGCGCGTCGAGCGCGTCGAGCTCCACGCCGCGGATCGACCCGAACGCCCCCGACGAGCGCGCGTTCCAGGCCGCGCTCGCGCGCTACGACGCGGGGACCGCGGCACATGCGGCGGCGCGCCTCGCGGCCGACCCGACGGCCCAGAACGCGACCGCGGTCACGGAGTTCGGCGCGGCGGAGGGCGGCTTCCACCGGCTCCTGATCGACTTCCCCGCCTCGGTCCGCGCCGACAACGCGGCGTACCTGGAGGGGCGATCCCGCTACGAGATCGGCACCATCACGGGGCTGAGGATCGACTTCGAGAAGGCGCGGACCCTGCTCGAGGCGGCGATCGCGGCGCACGGGACCGCGAAGACGATGGACTCCATGACCTACTTCGCGGGGCGGGCGATCTTCCGGATCGCGGAGGTCGATCGCGCCGCGACCACCGACACCGCGGCGGTCCAGGCGCAGTACGCGCTGGCGAAGGCGCAGTTCGTCCGATCCGTCGCGGTGAACCCGGGGGCGCCGTGGGGCGACAACGCGGCGTACTACCTCGGGCGCTGCGACTTCGAGATCGGCGAGCTCGGCGTCCACCCGCTCGACCCGCTCGCCAAGCCCGGCTCGGACGCGGCCCCCTTCGACCGCGCCGAGGCGGAGCTCGCCGCGGTGCCGGCCGCGAGCACGTACTACGACAACGCCCGCTACTACCGCGGGCGGAGCTTCTTCGAGGAGCCCACCACGAGCGCCGTGGACCCGGCCGCCGCGCGCCAGGCGAACCTCGCGTCCGCGGTCGGCGATCTCGCGACGGTGATCGGCCTCCCCGGCCCGTCCTCCTTCGCCGTGCCCGC
This sequence comes from Anaeromyxobacter sp., assembly GCA_035708485.1. Lineage (GTDB taxonomy): Bacteria > Myxococcota > Myxococcia > Myxococcales > Anaeromyxobacteraceae > Anaeromyxobacter. The sequence continues at coordinate 16,139 of DASSSJ010000058.1, forward strand.
GACCTACTGGCGGGGGCGCGCCCACTACGCGCTGGCGTTCCAGGGGACGCCGGTCGATCCGGTCGAGCTGCCGCTCGCGCTCGCGGACATGAAGGCGGTGGCGCCGACCGCGTCGGTGTACGCGGACAACGCGCTCTACTTCGCGGCCAAGTCGTATCTCCACCTTGCAGGCGGGCCGTACTGCGCGACCACGAGATCGGGGGACGCCGCGCCCGCGTCGGCGTGCGCGGCGCTGAAGGAGCTCCGGACGAGGCTCGCGGCGAGCGTCTACGTCGGCCAGGCGGAGGCGTACCTCCTCGCGAACGGGTGCGACCCGGCGGCGTGTCCGCCGTGAGGGAGGGCGGGGCCCTCACGAACCCGCTTCGAGCACCCCTCTTTCCGACCCTCTCCGCCGGGCTCCGCCCGGCGACTGGGGGACCTGGTGGGCTGCGTTCGCGAGCGCACCTCGGTCAGGCCCTCCCCGGCCGCGTCAGCTTCGCCGGGTCGAGCAGCCTCCGCGCCTCGGCGGGCGAGAGGCCGCCGAGCTCCGCCGCGAGGTCCACGATCGAGCGGCCCGTCTCCACCGAGGCCTTCACGATCTCCGCCGCGCGGGCGTACCCGAGCCGCGGCGCGAGCGCGGTCGCGAGGCTGACCGTCCGCTCCGCGTAGTGGCGCGCGCGGTCGGCGTCGGGCTCGAGCCCGCGCGCGCACCGCGCGTCGAAGGCGCGGACCGCCGAGGCCATGATCTCGAGCGCGTGGCAGAGATCCCAGGCGACCAGGGGCATCATGACGTTGAGCTCGAGCTGCCCGCCGCTCGCGGCCCAGGCGACGCCGGCGTCCATCGCGATCACCTGGTACGAGACCATCGCGAGCATCTCCGCCATGGAGGGGTTCACCTTCCCGGGCATGATGGACGACCCGGGCTGCACCGCGGGCAGGCGCAGCTCGCCGAGCCCGGTGTTCGGGCCGCTGCCGAGGAGCCGGACGTCTCCGCCGATCCGGACGAGCTCGAGCGCGGCCGTGCGCAGCGCCGCGGAGAGCGCCACCGCCGGCGCCAGCGACTGCATGGCGTAGAAGAGGTTCGGCGCGGGCGTGAGCGGGACGCCGGTGAGCCGCTCGAGCTCGGCGACGACGAGCGCCCGGTAGCGCGGGTGCGCGTTCAGCCCCGTCCCGACCGCCGTCCCGCCGATCCCGAGCACCGACAGCTCCGGCAGCGCGTCGCGCACGCGCCCCGCGGCGCTCCGCAGCGCCGCGGCCCACCCGGACACCTCCTGGCCGAGCGCGATGGGGGTCGCGTCCATGAGGTGCGTCCGGCCGGACTTGACGACCCCGTCCCAGCGGCGCGCCTTGCGCTCGAACGTCTGGGCGAGCGCCGAGAGCGCGTCGACCACCGCCGGGGCGAGCTCGAGCGCGGCGAGGCGGATCGCGGTCGGGACGACGTCGTTCGTGGACTGCGCCATGTTGACGTCGTCGTTCGGGTCGACGAGCCGCTCCGCGCCGCGGCGCCCGCCGACGAGCTCGGTCGCGCGGTTCGCGAGCACCTCGTTCACGTTCATGTTGTGGGACGTCCCCGCGCCCGCCTGGTAGACGTCCACCACGAAGTGCTCGCGGTGGCGGCCGGCGAGCACCTCCCGCGCCGCCGCCTCGATGGCGCGCGCCTTCCTCCGCGGAAGGAGCCCGAGCCGCGCGTTCACGCGCGCCGCCGCGAGCTTCACCCGCACGGTGGCCTCCACGAACGCGGGGTGCGCGCGGAGCCCGGAGATCGGGAAGTTCTCGACGGCGCGCGCGGTCTGCGCGCCCCAGAGCGCGGACGCCGGGACTCGCATCTCGCCCATCGTGTCCCGCTCGACGCGCGTGCGCGCCGCGTCCCGGGTCCGTCCGCCCTTGCGCTCCGGCATGTGCTCGTCCTCCCGGGGGCCCACGCGCCGGGCGGGGAGCCCACGTGCGGAGCGTATCAGCCGACGAGCAGGCGGACCGGGGATTCGAGGGCCGCCCGCCGTGCGGACGGCGCGCCGGACACGATGCGGGCACTCCCCGGACGTGGCGGTGCGCGCGCGCCCCACGCGCCCGTAGCGTGCACCGGTGCCCTCGGGCGACGCGTGCGCCCGCGCGGCGCGCAGCGGCACGGGACGACTCTCGGCGGGGGGGACGCGATGACGGCGGCGAGGCGCAGGGCGGCGCTGGGCGCGGCGGCGGTGGCGGCGGCGGCGTTCGCGGTGGGTGCGTGCGGCGAGACGCGCAAGCGGGGCGGCGGCGGCGGTCCCCCGCCGGCCAACGAGGCGGTCGTCGCTCCGTACGGGTTCAAGATCGAGATCACCGGCGTGGACGTCCCCGCCGATCCGACCGCGGCCGCGACACCGCCCACCGTCACGTTCCGCGTCACCGACGCGGACGGCGCGCCGATCCTCGGCCTGAAGGAGGAGCTCGCCAGGGCGCCGAGCGGGCAGACGCCCGCCACCGGGCACCCGCACGTCAACGCGCCGCGGTTCACCCTCGCCCGGCTCGAGCCCGACGACGCCTACCGCTCGCTCTACATGAACCCGGCGAACACCCAGGCGACGTCGGTGACGCTCCCCCGCGACCCGGCGCAGTTCGACGCGCGGGTCACCTCGAACGGGAACGGCTCCTACACGTTCAAGCTCGACCCGCTCTCCGCCAACCCGACCGCCGAGGAGCGAAGGCGGACCCACACCGTCGGCGTGTGGGCGAGCCGCTTCCCGTCGGAGCAGGTCGGCGAGGATCAGGCGGCGAGCTCGACGCTCGACTTCGTGCCCGCGGGCGGCGCCGCCGCGGCCAGGCAGGTCGTCTCGCTGCAGGCGTGCAACACCTGCCACGGGCCCGCGGTGCGCGCGCACGGGACGCGGCTCGGCACCCGCCTCTGCCTCACCTGCCACACGTCGCAGACGAGCGACCCGGACACCGGCAACTCCGTCGAGTTCAGGGAGCTGATCCACAAGATCCACTACGGCGGCGACCGGCCCGGCGAGACGTACCGGATCGTGGGCTTCGGCGGGCGCGAGTTCAGGTTCGACCAGCCCTGGATGAACGACGTGCGCGACTGCACGATCTGCCACCAGGGCGCCGACGCGGACCGGCACCTCGCCCGGCCGAGCGAGCGGAGCTGCACCACCTGCCACACGATCGTCCAGTTCGACGCCTCGGCGGGGTCGGCCTGCTCGCCCGACCGGAAGGACGCGTCCGACTGCAACCACCCGGTGCAGGTCGCGCCGGGCACCGCGTGCAGCACCTGCCACACGCAGGACGCGATCCGCTCGCAGCACGTCTCGATCTTCGAGATCGCGAGGCGGTTCCAGTACGACCTCCAGAGCGTCACGGTCGGCGGCGACCGGAAGCCGGTCGCCCGGTTCGCGGTGCGCGACGCGCAGACGAACCAGCCGCGCGACCTCGAGAACGATCCGGCGTACAGGGATCCCCAGAGCTCGCTGAACGTCCAGTTCGGCTGGCCGTCGAAGGAGCACACGAACCAGGGCGCGAGCACCACGGCGCCCGGGCAGCCCCGGTCGGTCGCGATCGTGCGCGGGGGTCTGTTCGATCCCGCCGACGCCGTCACGGTGACGAAGGTGGCGGGCCAGCCGGGCGTCTACGAGGTCGCCTCGCCGGTGGCCCTGCCCGAGGGCGTGACGGGAGGCACCGTCTTCATGGACGGGCACCCGGTGATCGCCGGCGAGAACGTGCCCGTCGTGAACGCGACCAGGACGTTCGGCGCCGCCGGCGGCGCCGGCGACGCGCGGCGGCAGGTCGTCTCGGTGGATCGCTGCAACGCGTGCCACGGCGTCGTGTCCGCGCACGGCCGCAACCGGAACGGCAGCATCGAGACGTGCGTCGTCTGCCACAACCCGCGGGCGACCGACTGGCAGAAGCGCCAGGGGACGGAGGGCGCCGCGGCGGAGCAGTCGGTCGACTTCAAGGTGCTGATCCACGGCGTCCACTCCGCGGACATCCGCGACGAGCCGATGATCGTCTACGGGTTCAACCCGGCCAGGGCCGGGACCGGCGGCGCGCCGGGGATCCCGCACGAGTTCCCGGGCGAGATCCCGCACGGCGTCGCGAACTGCGCGATGTGCCACGCCGCGACGACGTTCATGCCGCCGCTGCCCGCCGAGGCGCTCGACACGACGGTCGCGACGAACGGCACGCCCGCGGAGCCGGCGGACGACACCACGCTCGGGAAGACGCAGGCGGTCTGCCTGTCCTGCCACGACCGGGTGCGGTTCGCCCAGGCGGAGCAGGCGCTGCCCTCCTGCAACACGATCGTCCCGGCCAACTCGGCGGCGTGCCTTCACTCCGCCGGCGCGCAGGCGGAGGCGGCGTGCGCCAGCTGCCACGGGAGCGGCGGCGCCGCCGACACGGCCCGGGTCCACGGCGTCCGGTGAGCGGGCGGGCGGCCGGCCCGCGCGCCGGCCGCCCCTCCCGCCGGAGGCGTCCCGCGCCGCCGCGCCCCCGCCGCCCGCGCCGGCGGGGGCTCGCTCGGACCTGCGGCCGTCGTCACCCTCTTCGCCGAGGAGGAGGTGCCGAATGACGAGATCCCTGTGGGTGGTGGCGGCGGCGGCGCTCGGGCTGGGGCTCGCGGCGTGCGGCGACGACGACGACGGCGGCAACGGCCAGCCGGCGGCGTGCACGCCGCCGGCGACGGCGACGGTGAGGTTCGCCGCCGACGTGCACCCGATCCTGACGGCGAGCTGCGGCACGTGCCACGGCGACGCAGGCACGCTGTCCAAGTTCGGGAGCGCGACCGATCAGACGTCGTACGACGCCGTGAAGGCCAAGGTGAGCACGGCGACGCCCGCGCAGAGCCGGCTCCTCGTGAAGGGGAACGGCGGGGACGGCCACGTCGGCGGCGACCGGCTGAGCGACGCCGACTCCGCGAGGATCCAGACCTGGATCGCGGAGTGCGCGCAGGACAACTGAGCGCGCGCGGCACCCGGCGCGCCCGAGCCCCGAGCCCGTCCCGGGTCCGGCGGGCTCGGGCGCGGGGTTCACGGGCTCGACGCGGGCGACCGCCGCCGAGCGCGGCGGGCGGGCCCGCGGCGCCCGCCGTCAGCGCCCGGCCGCGAGCCGAGCCGCGAGGCGCCGGAACGCCAGCTCGGTCTTGGCGTCCTCGATCTCGCCCGCCTCGCACGCGGCGATCGCCGCGCCGAGCTCGCGCCACTCGAGCACCGCGCCCTCCTCGAGCGGCGAGCCGTCGCCCTCGTGCGGCGCGGCGTGGCGGCCGGTCGCCGCGCCGCGGTCCACCTCCGCCGCGAGGAGGTGGATCTTCTCGGACGAGATCCCCGGCAGCGGGAAGAACGCCCCGCCGAGCGGCTCGAGCCGCTCGGGCGCGACCGCGACGCCCGCCTCCTCGAGCGCCTCGTCCGCCCCGCGCCTGCGGAGCGCGCCGAGGCCGCGCTCTCCCGGCTCGAGCACGCCCGCGACGATCTCCTCGACGAGCAGGTACTCCGGCTCGGGCAGCGCCGGCGCCTTGCCGCGCCTGAAGAACGCGGCGGGCCGGAGCCCGCGGCGGGTGAGGACCTCCACGCCCCGCGGCGTGCGCGCCCACAGGCACACGCCCACGGCGTCGAGGGTGGGCCGGTCGATGACGTCGATGCGGTACTCCGGCGAGCGCGAGCCGTCCGCGCGACGGTTGCGGGCGCGCAGGCGGCGCAGGCGCAGGAACCCCTCGTCGCAGCGGGCGCGGTCCGTGAAGTCCTCGACGATCTCGATCTCGGCGACCTCGGGCATGCGGGGAAGCGTGCACCGCGAGGGCGCCGTGCGCAAAGCCCTTGCGCGGCGTCCGACCGGCGACCGCGACCCCGACCTCGACCGCGACCCCGACCTCGACCGCGACCCCGACCTCGACCGCGACCCCGACCCCGACCCCGACCTCGCGGGGAATCTCCCCTCTCCCCCTCGCAACGGGGGAGAGGGCCAGGCAGAGGGGAAGGGTCGCTCGACGCCGGCTACGCGACGACGCGCAGCTTCTTGCCGGGCGGGGCGTACGCCGCCAGCTCGTCGAACTGGAGGTAGCGGTACACCTTCTCCGCCTTCGGGGCGATCTTCTCGTTGAACGCCTTGAAGTACTCGGCGGCCGTCGGGAGGCGGCCGAGGTTCGCGGCGACCGCGCCGAGCTCGGCGGAGCCGAGGAACACCCTGGCGCCGTCGCCGATGCGGTCGTCGAAGTTGCGCGTGGAGGTCGAGTAGACCGTCACGCCCGCCGGGACGCGGGCCTGGTTGCCCATGCAGAGCGAGCAGCCGGCGATCTCGATCCGGGCGCCGATCGCGCTGTAGGTCGAGAAGTAGGCCTCGTCCTTGAGCTGCTGCTGGTCCATGCGGGTCGGCGGGCAGATCCAGGTGCGGACCGCCGCGTTGAACTTCTGCCCCTTCCAGATCTCGCCGGCGGCGCGGAAGTGGCCGATGTTCGTCATGCACGAGCCGAGGAACACGTCGTCGATCTTCGTGTTCGCGACCTCGGAGAGGACCTTCACGTCGTCCGGGTCGTTCGGGCAGGCGAGGATCGGCTCGGTGACGTCGGCGAGGTCGATCTCGATCACCGCGGCGTACTCGGCGTCCGCGTCGGCGGAGAGGAGCTGCGGCTTCTTGAGCCACTTCTCCACGTCCGCGATGCGGCGCTCGAGCGTCTTCCTGTCGCCGTAGCCGTCCGCGATCATCTTCCGCATCAGCGCGACGTTGGAGCGGAGGTAGGTCGCGACGCTCTTCTCCGAGAGCTTCACGGCCGCCGCCGCGGCGGAGCGCTCGGCGGCGGCGTCGGTCAGCTCGAACGCCTGCTCGACGGTGAGGTCCGGGAGGCCCTCCATCTCGAGGATCCGGCCGTTGAAGACGTTCTTCTTCCCCTTCTTCGGCACGGTGAGGAGGCCCTGGCGGATCGCCCAGAGCGGGATCGCGTTCACGACGTCGCGCAGCGTGATGCCGGGCTGGAGCTTGCCCTTGAACCGGACGAGCACCGACTCCGGCATGTCGAGCGGCATGAACCCGAGCGCGCCCGCGAACGCGACGAGGCCCGAGCCCGCCGGGAAGGAGATGCCGATCGGGAAGCGGGTGTGCGAGTCGCCGCCGGTGCCCACGGTGTCGGGCAGGAGGAGCCGGTTCAGCCACGAGTGGATGACGCCGTCGCCCGGGCGGAGCGGCACGCCGCCGCGCGCCTGCACGAAGGCGGGGAGCGATCCGTGCATCTTCACGTCCGCCGCCTTCGGGTAGGCGGCGGTGTGGCAGAACGACTGCATGAACATCGGCGCCTGGAACTTGAGGCAGGCGAGCTCCTTCAGCTCGTCCGCCGTCATCGGTCCGGTGGTGTCCTGCGAGCCGACGGTCGTCATCCTCGGCTCGTAGTAGCCGCCGGGGAGGACGCCCGGGAGGCCGCAGGCCTTGCCGACCATCTTCTGCGCGAGGGTGTAGCCCTGCCCCGGCTTCGGCTCGGGGTTCGTCACCGTCGCGAAGAGGTCCTTCGGCCCCTTCCTGGTGACCTTCTGCGCCTTCTCGGTGAGGGCGCGGCCGATGGTGAGCGGGATGCGGCCGCCGGCGCGGAACTCGTCGGCGAGGGTGCTGGGCGCGAGCTTGAACGTGCAGAGCACCTCGCCCGCCTCGCTGCGGATCTCGCCCTTCGCCGTGTCGACCACGACGACGTCGCCCATCTTGAGCTTCGAGACGTCGGCCTTGATGGGCAGGGCGCCGGAGTCCTGCGCGGTCGCGAAGAAGATCGGGGCGATCACGCCGCCGACGATCACGCCGCCGCGGCGCTTGTTCGGGACGAAGGGGATGTCCTCGCCGATGTGCCACTGCACGCTGTTGCACGCCGACTTGCGCGACGAGCCGGTCCCGACCACGTCGCCGACGAACGCGACCTGGAAGCCCTGGGCGCGGAACTCGGCGATCGTCGCGAGGCCGCCCGGGAAGCGCGTCTTGCCCATCGCGAGCGCGTGGAGCGGGATGTCGGGGCGGGTGGAGGCGTCGCCCGCGGGCGAGAAGTCGTCGGTGTTGATCTCGCCGTCCACGCGGAAGACCTTCACCTTGACCTGCTCGGGCACGCCCGGCCTCGAGGTGAACCACTCCGCGTTGGCCCACGACTCGAGCACCTTCCTCGCGGCGGCGTTCTTCGCCTTCGCGAGCGCGGCGACGTCGTCGAACGCGTCGTACACGTAGGTGAGGCCGGAGAGCGCCTTCGCGGCGTCGTCCGCGAGCGCCTTGTTCTTGAGCGCGGCGACGAGGGGCGGGACGTTGTAGCCGCCGCCCATCGTGCCGAGCAGGTGCACGGCCTTCTTCTTGTCGAGGAAGGGCGACTTCTTCGTGCCCTTCACGATCTCCGCGAGGAACGCGGCCTTCACCTCGGCGGCGGGATCGACGCCGGGGGAGACGCGGTTCTCGAGGAGGTCGAGGACGAACGCCTCCTCACCCCTGGGCGGCTTCTGGAGGAGCTTCACCAGCTCCGCCGTCTGCTCGGGGTCGAGGGGCCTGGGCGGGACGCCCAGCTCCTTCCGCTCCGCCTCGGCCTTTCGATAAGCCTCGATCACGGGCTCCTCCTTACACCGCGGGTCCGCCGCGGGTTCGTGGGTGGGGAAGTGAAAAGGCGATGCCGTATACCACGCCGGGGGGCGGGTGTCAGCCGCCACAGC
>DASSSJ010000059.1:0-8167 GCA_035708485.1 Anaeromyxobacter sp.
ACCTCGACCCCGACCCGACCCCGACCTCGACCCCGACCCGACCCCGACCTCGACCCCGATCTCGACCCCCGACCTCGATCCGGATCCCGACCTCGACCTCGATCTGGATCCCGCCCCCGACCCGAGCCCCGACCCCGACCCGGCGGTTCTCGACCCCTGGATCCGGCGGCGACCCCGGTGCCGGCGCGAGGGTCGCCTACCGCCCCGCGCCCTCGATCTCCTCGATCCCGCGCCGCGCGACGTCTCCGTCGCCGCACGAGCCGTCCGCGCGGAGGAAGTGCTTCACCTTCTCCACCGCGTCGGCGGGCGGCGGCTCCGCCTCGGCGAGCACGCGCAACGCGGCGAGCGCGTCGCGCGAGCCGGAGTCGGCGAGGGCGCGCGCGGCGAGGCGGCGGCGCTCGCACTCCCACGAGCGCGCGGCCTCCTCGAGCGCGCCGAGCGCGTCGCCGCTCCCGGCCGAGACGCCGCGCGACCAGAGCGCGAACGCGTGGCGGAGGCTCCCGCCCTCCCCGGCGTCCACGCGGGTGGCCTCGAGCCGGCCGCGCAGGTACAGCACCCGCGGGTCCGCGTCGCCCCTCGCCGCGGCGCGGGCGTCGATCTCCGCCTTCGCGGCGTCCCACTCGCCGCGCGCGATGAGCCGCTCCGTGCCTCCCAGGCTCCACACCCACGCGCCCGCGGCGGACGCGGCGAGCAGCAGGGCGGCCGTCGCGGCGCGGAGCGGGACCGCCGCCGCGAGCCCCGCGACCGCCGCGCCGGCCCGGAAGAGCGGGTTCGCCCGGCGCCGGATGGCGCGCTCCAGCCGCTCGGGCTCGGGGGGCGCGACGCCGAGGACGCGCGCGAGGCCGACGTTGCCGTACGGCGGACGGTCGCCGCGGTGGGAGGCGTAGGGCACGCGGTACAGGCGCACCTCCTCGTCGATCCCCTTGAGCCGGCGCGTCCCGATCTCCTCCGCGCCGACCTGGCCGCGGTCCGCGACGAGCCGCACCGCCTCGGTGAACCAGACCTCCCCCGCCTCCGCCTCCGCCTCGACGCGCGCGGCGAGGTTCACCGCCTCGCCGTACACGTCCGAGGGGACCGCGCCGGCGCCGACGAGCCGCACCTCGCCGAGCGAGAGGACGATCCGCACCTCGATCCGCTCCTCCTTCGCCACCCGCCTCCCGTAGTCCCAGAGCCGGTCCTGGACGGCCATGCCGCAGAGGAGCGCGGCGGTCGGCGACCGGAACAGGACGAGGTAGGCGTCCCCGATCGTCTTCACGCGGCGCCCGCCGAACGCGCGCACGACCGGGAGCACGAGCTCGTCCTGCACCGCGAGCATGCGCTCGTTCTCCGCGCGCGACTGGCGGCTCGTCGCGGCGGTGAACCCCTTCATGTCGGTGAGCATCACCGCGAGGTTCTCGGTGCGCATCTCCGCCGGGAATCCCACGGCGCGGCACGGAAGGTCAAGGCGGAGACGGTCGGCGGCATGGCTCCCGGGCGTGGGCGGCCCGTCGAGGGCGTTCAGCCCGCGCGGCGGCGCCGGTACGCTCCGCGTGCACGCTCGCACGCGGAGGACACCATGAAGGTCGGAGCGCGGAACCAGCTCTCGGGGACCGTCACGGACGTCAAGAAGGGCAGCGTGATGTGCCAGGTGAAGCTCGACGTGACCCCCGGGAAGATGGCGTCGGTGATGACGGTGGACTCGCTCGACGAGCTCGGCCTGAAGGTCGGCGACCGCGTCCAGGTGATCGTGAAGGCGGTCCACGTGCTCCTCGCGCGCGAATGAGCGCGCGCACGTGCGCCGTCCGGCGGCGCCCATCGGGGCCGTCCGCGGACGCCGAGGCGCCCCCCCCGGTGTCCCTGGTCCGCGGGACCCGCCCCGCGGCGGGCGCGCGCCGACGCGCGCGGTCACGAGCGACGTCGCGGGCTTGGCGGCGCGTGCCACGGCACGCGCTCGTCCGCCCGCCCGCCCCTCTTCGGGGAGGCTTCCGCCGTCACGTGTCGGATCTAGGTTTCGCGACGCATGCTGCTTGCGTCGGCCGTGATCGGGCTCGTCGCCGTCGCCGTCGCGGCGCTCGTCGTGGCGCGCCGTCGGCGCCGCCGCGCCGTCCGGGGACCGGCGCTCTCGCTGGGGAGCCCCCGCGGGCCGGCCGGCGTGAACCACCTCGCGAATCGCGTGTCCGAGCTCTCGGACCTCGACGTCCACCTGCGCGCGGGCGCGATGCAGAAGCGCAGCCTCGGCGCGCTGCTCGGGTCGAGCATCGGCGCCTCGCGCTAGCCGGTCGGGTATCCTCCGGGGGCATGAGCAAGGCCCCCTCCACCCCGGCGACGCGCCTGCTGCGCGAGCGCGGCGTCGCGTACACGGAGCACCTCTACCGCTACGAGGAGAAGGGCGGCACGCGCGTGTCGTCCCGCGAGCTCGGCGTGGACGAGCACGCGGTCGTGAAGACGCTCGTCATGGAGGACGAGCGCGGCGAGCCGCTCGTCGTCCTCCAGCACGGCGACCGCGAGGTGTCGACGAAGGCGCTCGCGCGCCAGCTCGGGCGGAAGTCGATCGCGATCTGCAAGCCGGAGGTCGCGAACCGCCACTCGGGGTACCAGGTCGGCGGGACGAGCCCGCTCGGCACGCGCAAGGCGATGCCGGTGTTCGTCGAGCGGTCCATCCTCGAGCTGCCGACGATCTACGTGAACGGCGGCTCCCGCGGCTTCCTCGTCGGCGTCGCGCCCCGCGAGCTGGCGGCGCTGCTCTCCGCGACGCCGGTGGACGTCGCGATCGCGTAGCGGTGGGGCGCCGCGCGCTGCGGCGGAGGGGCGCGCCGGCGCGCGATCAGCGCCGCGCCCGCTCGAGCGCCGCGAGGAGCCGCTCCGAGACGGCGTCGTAGCGCGGCCGCACGAGCGCCTCCCACCGCGCCTCACCGAGCGCGCGCCGGGCGGCGCCCCGCACCGCGCCGTCCAGCCGGCCGGCGGCGTGCGTGAGCGCGTCGCCCCTCACGAGCCGGCGGAAGCGGTCGAGCGGCTCGCCGCGGCGGATCGCGGTCCGACGGAGCGGCCCGCGCGGGAGCATCGCCGCGTTCACTCCGGCGCTCGAGCACCAGAGCGTCGTGAACCCGAGCGCGCGCGCCTCGTCCTCGGCGCGCGGCGACGCGCGGCCGGCGGGGAACGCGAGGTGGGCGGGCGGCGCGCCCAGGATCGCCGCGAGCCGCTCCCGGGAGCGGGCGAGCTCGTCCCGGAGCGCGGCCGCGGGCAGGTCCGGGAGCGCCCGACCGGTGTGGCCGCACGAACCGACGAGCCAGCCCGCCGCGCGGACCGCCTTCACCTCGTCCGGCGCGAGCCACCCGGGCCGTCCGAGGCGGTCCGTCGTGACGAACAGCGCGCCGACCCAGCCGCGGCGCGCCAGCCGCGGCACCGCCTCCAGGAGGACGGACCGTTCGCCGCCGTCGAACGTGAGCGCGATCCCGGAGTCGCCGGTGGTCGCGCGGCGCGGATCCATCGCGCCCCCGGCCTCCGCGATCGCGTCGAGCTGCGCCTCGAGCTCCTCCACCGTCACCGTCCGGCGCTCGTCCCCGGCCGGGTCCGCGGGCTCTCCGACCGCGTGGTACAGCAGCGCGACGACCCCGTGCATGCGCGCGATCTGCGCGCGCTCGCGGCCCCGAGGAAGCCGCGCTGCGGGGCACGCCCCACCGCGCGCCGCCGTGACACCCTTCCGGAAACGTGCTCTCCTTCCCTCCCGGGGGCGGGAACCGATCGCATGAGCGTCAGCGACTGGCTGCGCGTGTTCCGGGCGATGCACGAGCGGGCGAAGCAGGGCGGCCTCTCCCGCGAGGACATGGACGCCTACCTCGCGGGCTGCGACGAGCTCGCCCGCGCGCTCATGGCAGCGCAGAAGCTCGCGCCGAGGCCGGGCGAGGCGCCCCGCCACGCGCTGCGCGTCGCGCGCGCCGTCCAGGTGGACCTCGAGACGCCCGTCAGCAAGGTCCGGTCCACGACCGTGGACCTCGGCGTCACGGGCTTCTCGACGATCCTCGCCAAGGCGCCGCCGGGGGGCGAGGAGCTCACCGCGACCATGAAGCTGCCCGGCCGCGAGCCGCTCGTCACGGCGGTGCTCCCGGCGGAGGCGCGGCCGCAGACCGGCTCCGTCCGCGTCGCGTTCACCTTCAGGAAGCTCCCCGACGCGGACCGCGCCGCGCTCGAGGCGCTCGTCATCGACACGGCGCTCTCGCAGCTCGCGGCCTGATGGCGCCACCCGCTTGCGTCGAGCGTAGCGAGGCGCAGGAGCCCGAGCCGAGGTCGGGCGCGCGAGAAGCGAGAAGCGGAGGCGTAGCCGGAGGCTACGTCGAGCATCGCAGCGACGAGCCCGCCCGAGATCGGCCGGGATCGTGCGCCGCAGTAGCTCGATGCAAGCGGGTGTCGCCATGAGGCCGGCTCCCCCCGCCGCGCGGCCCCCGCGCCCGGAGGCGGCGCGGGCCGGCGGGGGAGGCCCGCCGGCCCGTTCACGCCGCGGCGTCGCGGCTCAGGGCCGCGCGATCGTGAACGCGGGCGAGGTCCAGGTCTCGACGGGGTCCGCGTCGGTCGCGAGCGCCTTCCGCGCCTCGATCACCGCGACGTAGGTCCCGTTCGGCACCCGGAACGTCCTGCCCGCGGTCGTCGTGATCCCGTCCCAGGCGATCGAGGAGAAGCCGGTCGCGGTCTGGTTCCGGCCCACGTAGTCGCGGCGGAGCACGTCGTGCCACGAGCGGCCCGTCGCCGCGTCCTGGATCCGGATCCGCAGCGCGCGGACCTGGTGATCGAGGTGGACGAGGAAGAACGGGACGTCCCCGCCCGCCAGCGTGAACGTGGCGCCCGCCCCCTGCCGCTGGAACGACGTGCCGACGCGCCGGGCCAGCCAGGGGAAGCCGTTCGCCGTCGGCGCCATCGCCTGGATGGACTGGTAGTCGCCGATGAACCCGGCGTACGGCACGCGCAGCGCGTGCCCGCCGCCCTCGGGCGTGACGACGAGGTACCCGCCGTACTGCCCGCGGTCCGGCGCCGCCGGCGCCGTGATCGTGGCGGACACGACGGCGCTCGCGCCGGCCGGGACCGCGACCGTCGTCGCCGAGAACGTCACGTCCGCGAAGGCGGCGAAGAACGACGGCGTGAACGTGCTCGCCCCGTTCGCGAGCGCCGGCTGGTGCGACAGGGTGTACACCGCGTCCGTCGCCCCGTCGTTCGTGAGGGTGAGCGAGACGGTGCTCGGCCCGGCCTGGCTCTCGCCGAGCGACAGCTTGGAGGGCGCGACCCGCGCCGTCGCGGTCGCCGCGCCGGGCACGTCGAGCATGCCCGCGCCCTGGCGGTTCACGTTGTCGAGGAAGCCGAGGCCCGGGTTCCCCCACCAGACGTGAGGATCGGCCGCGTTCTGCAGCAGCCCTCGCACCGCCTGCGCCGGCGTGCGCGGCAGGGCCTCGAGGAGGAGCGCCACCGCGCCGGCGACGTGCGGCGCGGCCATCGACGTGCCGGAGACGGTCGCGTACCCGCCCTGCTCGAGCGGATAGGTCGAGAAGATCAGGCCGCCCGGCGCGCCGAGATCCGGCTTCAGCGCGAGATCGGGCGAGAGCCCCCACGAGCTGAAGGAGGAGATGAGGTTCCCGGTCGCGTTGGGGAACGAGGCCTTCTCCGGGGTCCAGGTCAGGGTCGTCGGGCCCGCGGCGATGCGGTCGTTCAGGAGGACGCCGTCCGCCGCGGTGATCGCGACGACGGGGATGACGACCGGCGGGGACCCCGCGACCGTCGGGCTGACGCGCCCGGCGACGTTGTTGTAGAGGACCACGCCGATCGCGCCCGCCGCCTCGGCGTTCTTCGCCTTCACGTAGAAGCTGCACGTGCCGCGGCGGACGAGCGCGACCGTCCCCGCGAGGCTGCCCGAGGGGAGCGCGGCGCAGGCGTCCGCGGACGACGTCGGCGTGCCGGTGCGGGACAGCAGGGCGCTCCCCGAGGTCGGCGCGCTCGGCGCGCCCGCCGCGGGGCCGTAGCCGATCCGCGCGTCGTCGGGCGAGGCCGTGAAGAACGAGAGCATCACCGCGACGTTGTCGAACGCCGCGACGCCGATCACCTTCTCGCCGAGCCCCGGCGCGCTCGCGGACCAGAGCCCGTCCGCGCCGCTGTTGCCGATCGACGCGACGACCGACACGCCCCTGTTCACGAGCCGGTCGGCCGCGACCGCCGTCGGGTACTGCGGCCACTGGAGCGCGGCGCCGATGCTCATGTTGAGCACGTCGGCGCCGTCGGCGAGCGCCATCTCCATGGCGGCGATCATGATGTCGGAGGTGGTCGAGCCGGCGCAGCCGAAGACGCGGTAGGCGGCGAAGGTGACCTCGGGGGCGACGCCGGTGACGCCGCCGGGGGCCGATGCCCGGGCCCCGACGATGCCGGCGACGTGCGTGCCGTGGCCGTTGCAGTCGTCCGGATCGGGATCGGCGACGGCGACCGGGTCGAAGGCGGGCGAGGTGGGATCCGCGTTGAACGCGTCGCCCACGAAGTCCCATCCGCGCGCGACGCGGCAGCCGGGGCCGAAGCAGCCGCCCAGGTCGGGGTGGTGGTAGTCGACGCCGGTGTCCATCACCGCGACCTTCACGCCCCGCCCGGTGAGGCCGAGCTCCTCGCCCGCGACGCTCGCGCCGGTCATCCCGAGCGCCGTGAGGAGGTCGGGCTCCGACGGCGTGGTCTCGGGCACGGGGACCGTCAGCACGGGCCAGACCGCCTTCACGCCGGCGACGCGCGCGAGCTTGCCGACGTCGTCCTGCGAGACGACGGCGGACACGCCGTTGAAGAGCGTGTCGAACGCGTAGCGCTCGCGGAGGGCGACCCCGGCCTTCGCGGCGGCGGCGCGGAAGGCCGCCTTCTCCGCGCGCGCGGTCGCGAGCGAGCCGCCGTCGGCGACGGGCGAGCCCGCGAGCTCGACGAGCCAGAGCGACGGCGTCTCGTCCACCGGGCCGGCGTCGGGCGCGGCGGGCGCGGGCGCGAGCGGCTCGAGCGGAGCCTGCGCCGAGGCGACGTTCATTGCGAGAGCGAGTACCGCGGGGAACAGCGCCTTCGAGGGCCTCGTCATGGATCCTCCGGTCGGGGTCGCTGCAGGTCCGCCCGG
Organism: Anaeromyxobacter sp.; assembly: GCA_035708485.1. Taxonomy (GTDB): domain Bacteria; phylum Myxococcota; class Myxococcia; order Myxococcales; family Anaeromyxobacteraceae; genus Anaeromyxobacter. The sequence continues at coordinate 7,094 of DASSSJ010000059.1, forward strand.
CGCCGCGTCCTCGACGTGGCCGCGCGGGCGTGTGGGTGCGGACCGCAGGATTGGATACCGTCAATGGTCGGTCGTCCAGAGGGGACCCCGGGAGGGAACGCTCGGCCGGTGCAAGCGCCCGCGTTCGCTCGCGAAACGGCGCGGCCCTGGAGCTCGGCGCGGGACCGTCAGGCCGCGGGGCGCGCGGTGCGCGCCTCCGCGGGGGCGTGCGGCTGCACGACCGAGAGCGCGAACAGGATCGCCGCGACGACGGCGTTGCTCACCGCGGCCGCGGTCGACATGCCGGGCAGGAGCAGCGCGGCGACGGCCAGGAAGATCGCGACGCCGGCGATCGCGATGCGCGCCGGCGGCCGCCCGACGGCCACGATCGCCAGGGCGCCGACCGCGATCGCGGCGAGCCAGGTGGTCGCCTGCGAGTACTGCGTGTGCGGAAGCGCGAACGCGGAGACGAGGAGCCACGTCGCGAACAGCAGGTTCCACCCCATGAACCGCATGATCCGCTCCTTCCTGGATGCGAGACGCCGCGCGGCTGGAGGACGGCGGAGCCGCGCCTCGGGGCGTTCCGCGGGCGAGCTTCGGACGGCGCGGCGGCGCGCGCAAACGGGGCAAGGTGGAGTCACCCGAACGCGTGAGCCCGCGACGAGGCGGCCGCGACGGGCGCGAATCGCCGATCGCCGCGGGATCCCGGGTTGCGCCGCGGGCGGCCGCCGTGCTGCGATCCCCGCCCGGGCCACCGCCCCCGCGGCGGCCCGCCGAGCCTTGGCCGCCGCGGACCGCACTCCCCTCGCTCGCCTCGCGCTGCTCGGCGCGGCGGCGACGACGTTGCAGACCCTGCTCTCGCGCGCGTTCCTCGCCGCGTTCGGCGGCGACGAGGCGGTGCTCGCGGCGCTCCTCGGCGCGTGGCTCGCCGCGGGCGCGCTCGGCGCCGCGCTCGGGCGGCGCCGGCCCGGCGCCGCGACGGCCGCGCTCGCCCTGCACGCGCCGCTCGCGGTGGCGGGGCTCGTCGCCGCGCGCGCCGTCCCGGCGCTCTTCCCCGCGGGCGCGGCCCCCGGCCCCGCCGCCGCCCTCTGGTGG
>DASSSJ010000060.1:0-13669 GCA_035708485.1 Anaeromyxobacter sp.
TCCTCGCCTGCTGGGGGCGCGAGCGGGTGCGCGGCCGCGAGGCGCCCGCCCGCTGACGCGGCCGCGGCCGCGACGCCCGGCCCCGACCGCGAAATCGACCGCGACCCCGACCCCGACCGCGACCCCGGCCCCGACCCGCCCCCGCTCCCGACCCCGGCCCCGGCCTCGGCCTCGACCCCGATCCCGCCCCCCGGCTGGCCCCGCGACCCGGCCCCGCCGGCCGCGCTCACCCAGCGCGCGCCGCGCGCCGCGCGAGGAATCGCACGAGCGCCTGCGCCTTCGGCACGAGCGACGAGAGATCGACGTGCTCGTCCGGCGTGTGGAATCCGTCGCCGCGCGGGCCGAGGCCGTCGATGGACGGCACGCGCGCGGCGCCCGTGGTGCACGCGTCGGAGCCGCCGCCCGCGAGCGGCGCCTCGCCCGCGCCGAGCCCGCACGCGCGCTGGGCCTCGCCGTACTCCGCCGCGAGCGCGGCGGAGGCGGCGGTGCGCTCGAGCGGGTCGCGCCACGCGCCGGGCGAGACCTCGATGCGGGTTCCCGGCAACGCGGCCTCGCGCGCTGCGGCCTCGACGTCGGCCGACAGCGCGCGGCCGTCCGCCGCGGTCTCGAAGCGCAGGTCCACCTCGCACGCGGCGTGCTCGGGCACGGTGTTCTTCGTCGTGCCGCCGTGGAACGTGCCGACGTTGACGGAGCGCCCGCGCGCGGGGTCCGAGAGCGCCTGGACGCGGTCCACGAGCCGGGCGAGCGCCCAGATCGCGCTCCGACCCTTCTCGGGCTCGTTCCCGGCGTGGGCCGCGACGCCGTGCGCCTCGGCGCGCAGCGAGCCGACGCCGCGGCGCCGGGTCACGACGAGGTCGCCCGCGCGCCCGGACTCGAACACGAGGGCGCACGCCGCGCCGCGGGCGCGCTCGCGCAGGAGCGGCTGCGACTCGGGGGAGCCCACCTCCTCGTCGGAGACGAGCATCCCCGCGACCGCCACGCGGCCGAGGAGCCCCGCCCGCGCGGCGGCGGAGAGGCCGAACAGCAACACCGCGATCCCGCCCTTCATGTCGAACGCGCCCGGGCCGACGCCGCGATCGCCCTCCCGGCGGAAGCCGCGGAAGGGGTGGTCGGGAGGGAACACCGTGTCGGTGTGTCCGACGAGGAGCACCGGCGCGCCGGGCGCCGCGCCGCGGAAGGCGAGGTGCGGCCCGAAGCGCGCGCTCGCGATCCGCTCCGCCGCGAGCCCCGCGCGCGCGAGCTCCGCCTCGACCCGCTCGACCACCGCCGCGACGCCCGCGGGGTCGCGCGTGAAGGAGCTCCGCTCGACGAGCTCGGCGAGCAGGTCCTCCATCGCGCGCCGCTGCCCGGCGAGCCAGGCGAGCGCGTCCTGCGCGTGCGGGGCGAGCGCGTCGTCGGCGGGGGCGGGCATCGGTTCCTCCCGGTGCTACGGCGACGCTGGCAGCGCCCGGACGCTCCCGGGATAAGGGCCGCGCATGGGGTCGGGCAAGCGCTACCGTGCCGCGGTCGTCGGCGGGTCCGGGTACGGCGGGGCGGAGATGATCCGCCGCCTCCTCGTGCACCCCGACGTGGAGCTCGCGCGGGTCGCCTCCGTGGACTTCGTGGGCGAGCCGCTCGCGGCCGCGGACCCGGCGCTCGAGGGGCTGACGGAGCTGCGCTTCGAGGAGATCCCCCCGGCGGAGGCGGCGCGCGGCGTGGACGTCGTCCTGCTCGGGCTGCCGCACACCGTGGCGGCCGCCAAGGTCCCCGAGCTGGCTGCGCTGCCGCGCGTGAAGGTCGTGGACATGAGCGGGGACTTCCGGCTCAGGGACGCCGCCGAGTACGCCCGCTGGTACAGGCACGTTCACCCCTGCCCCGAGCGGCTCGCGGACTTCGTCTACGGCCTCCCCGAGCTGAACCGCGCGGCCATCCGGGCGGCGCGCTTCGTCGCGTCGCCCGGCTGCTTCGCGACCACGATCGCGCTCGCGCTGCTCCCGCTCGCCCGGGCCGGCCTCCTCGAGGGCGTCGTGCACGTGCAGGGGATCACCGGCTCGTCCGGCTCGGGGGTCGCGCCGTCGGCGGGCACCCACCACCCCGTGCGCGCCGGCAACCTGCGCACCTACAAGCCGCTCGAGCACCAGCACGTGCCGGAGATCGTCCAGACGCTCCACGCGGCGGGCGCGCGCGACCTCGCGCTGCGCTTCGTGCCGGTCTCGGCGCCGCTCGGCCGCGGCATCTTCGCCACCGCGTTCGTCGAGCTCGACGAGGCGTGGACCGAGGACCGGCTCCTCGCGCTCTACCGCGACGCGTACGCGGGCGAGCCGTTCGTCCGCGTGCCGCGCACGCGCCTCCCCGAGGTCGCCGCGGTCTCGGGCTCGAACTACGCCGAGGTCGGCGTCGCCGCGGGGCCGGCCCGCGCCGGGCGCCGGACCGTGACCCTGTTCGGCGCGACCGACAACCTCGTGAAGGGCGGCGCGGGGCAGGCGATCGAGAACATGAACCTCATGCTCGGCCTCGACGAGAAGGCCTCGCTCGCGGATCCGGGCCCGTGGCCGCCATGAAGACCATCGTCCTCAAGCTGGGAGGCGAGATCGTCCACTCGCCGGAGCTCGACGTCGTCGCGCGCGACCTGCGCACGCTCGTGGACGGCTGGCACCGCGTCGCCATCGTGCACGGCGGCGGCCCACAGGCGACCGCCCTGCAGAAGCGGCTCGGGCTCGAGACGCGCATGGTCGCCGGGCGGCGCTTCACGGACGCGGAGACGCTCGAGGTGATGAAGTACGTGGTGGCCGGCCAGCTCAGCGTCGATCTCTGCGGGCGGCTGCTCGCGAACGGCGTCATGCCGGTCGGCCTCCACGGCGCGAGCGGGCACGTCGTCCAGGCGACGCGGCGGCCGCCGCGCGTGATGCAGGGGGCCGGGCCGGACCCGGTGGAGCTCGGGCTCGTCGGCGACGTCACGGGGTTCAACCTGCCGCTCCTCGGCGACCTCTTCGAGCGCCGCTACGTCCCGGTGCTCGCGTGCCTCGGCTGCGACCGCCAGGGCCAGGCCCTCAACATCAACGGGGACACGGTCGCGAGCCAGCTCGCCGGCGCGCTCGCCGCCGACGCGCTCGTGCTCGTCACGTCCACGCCGGGGGTGCTGCGCGACGTGAAGGACCCCGCGAGCCGCATCGGCCGGATCACCCGCCCCGAGTTCGAGCGGATGGTGGCCGACGGGACGATCTCCGGCGGGATGATCCCGAAGCTGGAGGAGTCCTTCGCGGTGCTCGCGGGCGGCGCGAAGTCGGTCGTGATCGTGGGCCGGCTCGCCGAGGGCGACCTCGTGCGGGCGGTGCTGGAGCCCGGGAGCGCGGGGACGGTGCTGGTGCCGTAGCAGGGGCGGCCGGCGCTGGTCGAGGTCGGGGTCGGGTCCGCGGTCGGGGTCGCGGTCGGGTCCGCGATCGGGGGTCGCGGTCTACCTCGCGCTCGCGGTCGTCCCTGCCGGCCCCTGCCCCGGATCCTGCGCCTCGCCGCGGAGCGCCCTCAGGATCCTCCCCGCGCTCGCCGCCATCCGGGCCGGGCCGTCCGGGATCGGCCGGTCCTCGGGGTCGGTGATCTCCGCCGTGCCGAGCCCCGCGTACATCTTCACCTTGAGGTCCTTCCCCGTCGCCGCGTAGTACGGCTCCCAGCCCACGGTCGAGACGACGAACCGCTCGGGCGGCGCGCGGAACATCGAGACGCCGTCCGCGTACAGCGACGGAGGGTGGTCGTCGCCGAGCAGCGCGAGCAGGGTCGGCACGACGTCGGAGTGGCTCGTCGGCGCGTCGTGGACGCCCTTCGGCACGCCTGGACCGAGCCAGACCGCGGGCACGTGGATCTGCTCGCTCGAGACCGCCGAGCCGTGGCCGATGCGCCCCTTCTGCCGGAACTCCTCGCCGTGGTCGCCGGTGAACACGACGAGCGGGGCCCGCCCGCGCAGGCGCTCGAACTCCGCGAGGAAGCCGTCGAGGACGCGATCGAGCTTGTGCGCCGCGTTGCGCGCGCGCGCCTGGATGTGCGGGCCTGGCGCGCGCGTCGCGTTCATGCCGCCCTCGCCGTCCCAGAACGGCTCGAACACGCGGTCCTCGTCGTCGAGGTAGTAGCTGAAGTGGGTCCCGTAGAAGAAGAGGAACAGGAACACCGGTCGATCGGGCGCCGCCGCGGCGGTGAAGGCGCGCGCCTCGGCGAGCATGGCGGCGTCGCGGTCCCGCGGATCGACGCCGTCGCACCAGGTGCGCAGGTCCTCCGCCGGGACGCCTCCGAACACCGTGTCCTTCAGGTCCATCCAGTCGACGCACGACGCGGCGAGCACCTTCGTCCGGTAGCCGTGCGCCGCGAGCGCCGGGAAGAGCAGCGGCCGCCGCCCCGCGCCGACCGTCGCCTCCAGCTTCTGCGCCTGCAGGCCGTACATCAACGTGAACAGCGTGTAGTTCGTCGAGCTCGCGCCCGCGTAGTGGCGGGTGAACCGGGCGCCGCCGAGCGCGCGCTCCCACAGGCGCGGCATCGTCCGCGGCTCGAGGTGCTCGGCCGGCAGGCTCTCCGCGACGACGAAGAGGACGTCCGGAGTCCGGGCGAGGCGCACCGCGCCGGGATCGAGGCCGGACGGGAGCCGCCTCGACGCGCCCACGCGCGCGAACGGATCCGGCTGCTCGCGCTCGCCGAAGATCCGGACCCAGAGCGAGCTCCAGCGGAGCGGCGGCTGGAGGGGGAGGACCATCGACGCCGCGAAGAACGAGGGGCCGCCGAAGAAGGTGAGCGCGGTCCCGTAGATGCGCTCGCCGGCCGAGAGGAGGAGGAGCGACACCGCGAGCGGCCACGTCCGGCGGGGCCCCGCGAACCGCCGGATGAACCAGGCGCCGGCGGCGACGTCGAGCGCGCCGAACGCCGCCGCGAGCGCGAGGAAGATCGCCACGTCCGACCTCGGGACGCCGGCCTCCTGGAGCGCGTTCGGCTGCAGGAGGAACCGCAGGAAGAACCCGTTCAGGTGGAACCCGACCGACTGGTGGATGCGCGCGTCGAGCGCGAGCCCCGCGGTCACGAGGGCCGCGGCGCCGGGCGCGACGAACCGGTACGCGATCGGCGACAGCGAGAACGGCACGCCGACGAGGAAGGCGACGAGCGAGAGCAGCGTCGCCTGCGGGAGGAACGTCGGCCAGAGCGCGACGCGGTAGGCCTCCGGCGCCGTGCGGATCGCGGCGCCGATCCCCGGCGCGAACAGCGCGAGGAAGAGGGGGGCGTGCAGGAGCGCCCAGACGAGGGCGACGAAGCGCTGGCCGGACGCGGGGGCCCCGGCGGGTGCCCCGTCGGCGGTGGTGCCGGGCATCAGGCGGCGGAACCTAGCACCCCGGCTCCGGCCGCGCCAACGTCGTGCGCCCCCAGGGCGCCTCGGCGCCGGTGCGGCCGGGTCGCCGCTGCTCGGGGTCGTCCGGGCGCGGCTCGCCGCCGCGACGCCCGCGGCGCGGCGCGGGAGTACGATGGAGCGGCTCGCATGCCGTGCGATCGCGCTCCGGTCCGCGTCGTCGATCTCGCTCCCGAGCGGGAGGACGAGTACCTCGTCTGTCTCGAGGACTGGCCTGGCTCGGAGCTGCGGCAGGCCGGCGACCACAAGGCGCGCTGGTACGCTCGCACGCGCGACCAGGGCCTTCGCGTGAAACCTTGCTGGCGGCCGCCGAGGAGGACGCGAAGGCGCGGGGCGTGAAGGGCATGGTGGCCTGGATGCGCGCCTCGTGGTTCCTCCGCCACGGCTACCGCCGGGCCGACCGGCGCGGGATCGCGGCGCTCGTCTGGAAGCCCTTCGCGCGGGACGCGGAGCCCCCGCGCTGGCCGCCGTCCACCGGGAGGCGCCCGGAGCCCGTCGCGGGGAAGGTGCTCGTGACGGGGTGCGTGAACGGCTGGTGCCCGGCGCAGAACCTTGCGTTCGAGCGCGCGCGGAGGGCGGCGGAGCGGTTCGGCGACCTCGTCGAGGTCCGGCGGGTGGACACGAGCGATCGCGACACCCTGCTCGCCTGGGGCGAGTCGGACGCGCTCTTCGTGGACGGGAAGCGGATCCGCAACGGCCCGCCGCCGTCGCAGGCGAAGCTCGACCGGATCGTGAGCGACGGGTACGGCGGCTCCGGCGCGAGCGCGACGCGCGCGCGTGACGGCGCCGCCCGGCGTCGAGGCCCGGCCGCCCTGGCTCTCCCACTCCCGCTTGCGCGACGACCGCCCGCGCGGCAAGGAGAGGGCATGACGGAGCCACCGCGCCGCGACTTCGAGGCGTCGTACCGGGACGGCGCGCCGCCGTGGGACGTCGGCGCGCCGCAGCCCGAGATCGTGCGGCTCGCCGACGAGGGCGAGATCGTCGGCGACGTCCTCGACGTCGGCTGCGGCACGGGCGAGAACGCGCTGTACCTCGCCGGCCTGGGCCGCCGGGTGATGGGGATCGACGCGGCGCCCACCGCGATCGCGCGCGCCCGCGAGAAGGCGGCCGCGCGCGGCCTCGGCGTCCCGTTCCTCGTCGCCGACGCGCTCGACCTCGCGAAGCTCCGGCGCCGCTTCGAGACGGTGATCGACTGCGGCCTGTTCCACACCTTCGACCCCGGGCAGCGGCGGGCCTACGCCCACTCGCTCTGCGAGGCGCTCTCGCCCGGCGGCACGCTGCACCTGCTCTGCTTCTCCGACGAGGAGCCGCCCGGGCCGGGGCCGCACCGGATCGCGGAGTCCGACATCCGCGATGCGTTCCGGTCGATCTTCGCGCTCACGCGGATCCGGACGGGTCGGTTCGAGAGCAAGCTCCACCCCGCCGGCGCGAGGGCGTGGGTGGCGACGCTCGTGCGGATCTGAGCTACCGCGACCGCGACCCCGACCGCGACCCCGACCCCGACCCCGACCGCGACCACGACCCTGGATCTCCGCCGCGATCCTCAGTCGAACGGGATCACGTGGAGCCGGTCGCCCGGGCTCGCGCCGAGCAGGGCGCGCGCGTCCGGCGGGAGCCGCGCCATCTCGCCCTCGAGCCGGCACGCGCAGCGCACCGCGCGGAACCGGTTGCGCGCGCCCGGCCGGACGAACCCCACCAGCCGGTCCGCGTCCGGACGGTGGCCGGGCGCGAGCGGCTCGCGCGCGAGCCGGACGCGCCGGTAGCGGCGCACCAGGGTCACCTCCGCGAGCCGCGCCTCGTAGTGCGGGCCGCCGTCGAACGGGTCGATCCGGCTCACGTACGAGAAGCCGATCCCCTCGAGGAGGTGGCGGACGGGCTCGGTCTGCGGCGCGACCGTGCCGAGCAGGCGCCGCACCGGCGCGGGGAAGAGCGTCGCGTACACGTCCACGGGCGGGAAGAGCTGCTGGATGAACTCCTTGTTCTCGCGGCTCTTCTTGTCGGCGGTCTGGTAGTCGAGGTCCGTGAAGCGGCGGCCGAACGCCTCCCAGAAGGCGCTCCGCCCGTCCCTGCCGAGCGGCGGCATCAGCTCCGCGAGCACCTTCTCGCGGAAGCGCTCCGGGTGGATCGCCATGTAGAGGAAGCGCACGAACGCGAGCTGCTTGCCCGCCTTCGCCTCGCCGCCGCGCTCGCCGGGATCCACGACGAGGCCGCCGATCTCGGTGGGACCGTCGAAGTGGTAGCCGATGGTGAGCACCGGGTGGCGGAAGTGGCGGTCGAGCGTCGAGGAGTAGTGCTCGCGCTCGGAGACGTCGAAGAAGGTGCAGGGCGACTCGCGCGTGCCGTGCTGTGCGATCACCATCGATGTGCCCACGATCCGGCGCGTGCGCGGGTCCTCGGCGACGAAGACGTAGTGCCGCTCGAGCGGGTCGCGGACCTCGCCCGAGAAGCTCCTCACCGAGCGGTCGATGATCCGCGAGAGCGCGCGCTCGTCGTACGGCAGGTTGACCGAGTCGAGCACCTTGGCGAGCCGGGAGAGGCTCGGGAGGTCCTTACGCTGGGCGTCCCGGAGCAGGAGCACCCCGGCCGTCTAGCACGCGCCCCGCGGGCTGTCACGGCGTTCGCCGCGCGAGGACACGTGCCGCCGCCCTCACTCCGCCGTTGAATCGCGCCGCGGCGCGTGCCATGGAGAGCGGCGTGCGAGCCGTCGTTCAGCGGGTGTCGCGGGCGGAGGTCCGCGTCGCGGGGCAGGCCACCGGGCGGGTGGGGCGGGGACTCGCGGTGCTCCTCGGCGTCGCGCGCGGCGACGGCGAGGACGACGCGCGCCAGCTCGCCGAGAAGGTGGCGGCGCTGCGGATCTTCGAGGACGACGCCGGCAAGATGAACCTGTCGGTGCGCGACGTCGGCGGGGCGGCGCTCGTCGTGTCGCAGTTCACGCTGCTCGGCGACGCGCGGAAGGGGAACCGCCCCGGCTTCACGGACGCCGCGCCGCCCGAGGAGGCGAACGCGCTGTACGAGCGGTTCTGCGCGCTCCTGCGCGAGCGCGGGCTCGAGGTCGCGACGGGGGTCTTCCGCGCGTCGATGGAGGTCGAGCTCGTGAACGAGGGGCCGGTCACGATCCTGCTCGACTCGAGGCGGCTCTTCTGACCGGGGGTGAGCCGTGGCCGACTGCCTGTTCTGCAAGATCGTCGAGCGGAAGATCCCGGCGCGGATCGTCCACGAGGACGACGACGTGCTCGCGTTCGAGGACGTCGATCCGCAGGCGCCCGTCCACCTGCTCGTCGTCCCGCGCAAGCACGTGCCGACGCTGAACGACCTCGGCCCGGAGGACGAGGCGCTCGCGGGCAAGCTCTTCCGCGTCGCCGCGTCGCTCGCGAAGGCGCGCGGGATCGCGGAGAAGGGCTGGCGCGCCACCGTGAACGTGAACCGGGACGCGCACCAGCTCGTCTTCCACGTCCACCTGCACCTCATGGGCGGGCGTGCCTTCGGCTGGCCGCCGGGCTAGAGCGCGCCGGCTCCGCGCCGCCGCGCTCGCGAAGCGATGAGGTGCCGGCCCGCTCCCGCGGCCGACGCTCCGGCGCGCGCCGCCGCCGGGTCGCTCCGCACCCCCCGCGGGGCGCGGAGAATCGCGCGCGCCTTGCGCGCATTTTTGGCGCGAGTGCTTGAGCGCGAAGCGGTTCTTTGCGACCATTCGCCACACAATCGCCCACTCAGCGAGGGAACGTGGCGCTTCTAGAGGCGAGCGGGATCTTTCTCAGCTTTCGCGGTGTGTCCGCGCTGACGGACGTGGGCCTCGCCGTCGCGCCCGGGACGATCCACGCGATCGTCGGCCCGAACGGCGCCGGCAAGACGAGCTTCCTCAACTGCATCTCCGGCGTGTACCGCCCGCAGCGCGGCACGATCCGGTTCGCCGGGAAGGATCTCACGAAGGTCGCGCCGTCCGCGCGCACCGCGCTCGGGATCGCGCGCACCTTCCAGAACATCGCCCTCTTCCGGGGCATGACCGTCCTCGACAACCTCCTCATCGGCCGCCACGTCCACCAGAAGACCGGCGTCCTCGCCGGCGCCGCCTACTTCGGCCCCGGGAAGCGCGAGGAGATCGCGCACCGCGAGATCGTGGAGGACGTCATCGACTTCCTCGAGATCCAGCACGTGCGCAAGAAGGTGGTCGGCACCCTCGCCTACGGGCTGCAGAAGCGCGTCGAGCTCGCGCGCGCGCTCGCGCTCGACCCGAAGCTCCTCCTCCTCGACGAGCCGATGGCGGGCATGAACGCCGAGGAGAAGGAGGACATGGCCCGCTTCATCGTCGAGATGAACGAGGAGCGCGGGACCACCATCATGATGATCGAGCACGACATGGGCGTCGTGATGGAGCTCTCGACCCGGGTCACGGTCCTGAACTTCGGCGAGCGGATCGCGGACGGCACCCCCGACGAGGTGAAGCGGAACCGGCAGGTCCAGGACGCCTACCTGGGCGATCAGCACGACCTCGAGGTGGACGGGTGACCGCCGGCGCGCTCGAGGCCCTCGGTGGCGACGTCACCTTCCCGCGCCTCCTCGCGCGGAACGCCCGCACGCTCGGCGACCGCGTCGCGCTGCGCGAGAAGGAGTTCGGGATCTGGCAGTCGTTCACCTGGCGCGAGTACCAGGCGCACGTCCGCGACTTCTCGCTCGGCCTGGTCGGCCTCGGCCTGAAGCGCGGCGACAAGGTGGCCATCATCGGGGACAACCGGCCGGAGTGGGTCTGGAGCGAGATCGCCGCGCAGGCGGCCGGCGCGGCGTCCATCGGCATCTACCAGGACTCGAACCTCACCGAGGTCGCCTACGTCATCGACCACTGCGACGCGTCGGTGGTCGTCGCGGAGGACCAGGAGCAGGTCGACAAGATCCTGGAGATGCTGGAGAAGCTGCCGAAGGTCCGCCACGTCGTCTACACCGACCCGCGCGGCCTGCGGAAGTACGACCACCCGGCGCTGCTCTCGTTCGAGGCGGTGGAGGAGATCGGGCGCAACCTCGCGAAGGAGAAGCCCGGCCTCTACGACGAGAACGTCGCGCAGGCGTCGGCCGACGACGTCGCGATCATCTGCTACACGTCCGGGACGACGGGGAACCCGAAGGGCGCGATGCTCTCCTACCGGAACCTCCTCTCGATGGCGCTCGCCCTCGACGAGGTGGACCCGAAGCTCCGCGACGACGAGTTCGTGTCGTTCCTGCCGCTCGCCTGGATCGGCGAGCAGATGATGAGCCTCTCCGCGGCGCTCGCGAAGGGCTTCACGGTGAACTTCCCCGAGGAGCCCGACACCGTCACCGAGAACATCCGGGAGATCGGGCCGAACGTGATGTTCGCGCCGCCGCGCGTCTGGGAGTCCCTGAACTCCACCGTGCAGGTGAAGATCATGGACACGACGCCCTTCAAGCGCTTCATGTACGAGCGCTGCATGCCGATCGGCCGGAAGGTCGCCGACCTGCGCTTCGCGAAGAAGCCGGTGCCGCTCGCGCTGCGGCTCCTCTACGGCCTCGCGCACGTCCTGCTCTTCCGCGCGCTCAAGGACCGGCTCGGGATGTCGCACCTGCGCTCCGCCTCGACCGGCGGCGCCGCGCTCGGGCCGGACGTCTTCCGCTTCTTCCACGCGATGGGCGTGCCGCTCAAGCAGATCTACGGCCAGACCGAGATCTCGGGCATCAGCTGCATCCACCGCGAGGGCGACATCGCCTTCCACTCCGTCGGCAAGCCCATCCCCGGCACGGAGCTCCGGATCGCCGAGAACGGCGAGATCCTCTCGCGGAGCCCCTCGGTCTTCCTGGGCTACTACAAGAACGAGGAGGCGACGCGATCGACGCTCGAGGGCGGCTGGCTCCACTCCGGCGACGCCGGCTACATGAGCGAGGAGGGGCACCTCGTCGTCATCGACCGCCTGAAGGACGTGATGAAGCTCGCGGACGGGACGCAGTTCTCGCCGCAGTTCATCGAGAACCGGCTCAAGTTCTCGCCGTACGTGAAGGAGGCGGTCGTGGTGGGCAAGGATCGCCCCTACCTCACCGCCATGCTCTGCATCGACATGGGCGTCGTCGGGAAGTGGGCCGAGAGGAACAAGATCTCCTACACGACGTACACCGACCTCTCCGCGAAGCCGGAGGTCTACGACCTCGTGCAGCGCGAGGTGGACGAGGTGAACGAGACGCTGCCCGCCGCCGCGCGCATCCACAAGTTCGTGCTCCTCTACAAGGAGCTGGACGCCGACGACGAGGAGCTGACGCGCACCCGCAAGGTGCGCCGCGTGTTCGTGGAGGACCGCTACCGCGACGTGATCGTCGCCCTCTACGGCGAGGCGCCGGAGGTCCGGATCGACACCACCATCAAGTTCCAGGACGGCAAGGTCTCGCGCATCCGCACGACGCTCCTCGTCCGGCGGCTCGCGCCCGGGAAGGCGGCGTGATCGATGGAGTTCCTCCTCCAGCTCGTCCTGAACGGCGTGGTGATCGGGTCGATCTACGCCCTCGTCGGGCTCGGCTTCGTCATCATCTACAAGTCGTCGTCGATCCTGAACTTCGCCCAGGGCGAGTTCCTCATGCTCGGCGCGTACGTGTGCCTCGCCGCCTTCGCCGGCGCGAGCGTGCCGTTCTGGCTCGCCTTCGTGCTGACCCTCGCGTTCTCCGCCGTGCTCGGCGTGCTCATGGAGCGGATCCTCCTGCGCCCGATGATCGGCGAGCCGGTCATCTCGGTGATCATGCTGACGCTCGGGCTGGCCTCGGTCCTCCGCGCGATCGTGCAGGGGATCTGGGGCACCGACATCCGCGCGTACCCCGAGATCTTCCCCACCACGCCGGTCCGGATCGGGCCGCTGCCGGTCAGCCAGGGCTACCTCTACAGCACCGGGATCGTCGTCCTCCTGCTGCTCCTGCTGTCGCTCTTCTTCAAGTACACGCGGTACGGGATCGCGATGCGCGCGACCGCGTTCTCGCAGCAGGTCGCGCTGTCGATGGGCATCTCGGTGAAGCACATGTTCGCGCTCGCCTGGTCGATCGCGGTCGTCGTCTCCGCGGTGGGCGGGGTGCTCCTCGGCGGCATCCGGGGCGGCGTGGACGGCGCGTTCGCGCTGTTCGGGCTCAAGGTCATCCCGGTCGTGATCCTCGGCGGGCTCGACTCCGTGCTCGGGGCCATCGTCGGCGGGCTCGTGATGGGCGTCCTCGAGAACCTCGCCGGCGGGTACCTCGACCCGGTCTTCGGCGGCGGGGTGAAGGAGGTCGCGCCGTTCGTGGCGCTCGTCGGGATCCTGTCGGTGCGGCCCTACGGGCTCTTCGGGAAGGTCAAGATCGAGCGGGTCTGAGAGGGCACTCCATGCGCTGCGGCGACTTCCGCGAGACCTACCGCGAGGACATGGCGATCTTCGACTCGGCGCTCCCGCGCCTCTTGCTCCTCGTGTTCCTCGGGGCGCTCGCGTTCGCGCCCGTGGTCGCGACCTCCTTCTGGATGGACGTCCTGAACCGCATCCTCATCGCGGTGATCGCCGCCACCGGGCTCAACATCCTCACCGGCTTCACGGGGCAGATCTCGCTGGGCAACGCGGCCTTCCTCGCCGTGGGCGCCTACACGACCGCGTTCCTCGGCGGCCGCCTCGGGCTGCCGTTCCCCGTCGTGATCCCGGCGGCCGGGCTGCTCACGGCGCTCATCGGCATGATCTTCGGGATCCCCTCGCTCCGCCTGAAGGGCCTCTACCTCGCGGTGGCGACGCTCGCCGCCCACTTCGTGATCGAGTTCGGGATCTCGCACTGGGAGAGCGTCACCGGCGGCGTGAACGGCATCTCGATCCCGGCGGCGAAGGCCGGCGCGCTGGAGCTCAAGGGCGACAAGCCGCTCTTCTGGCTCCTCCTCCCGCTCGCCGCGGTCATGCTGCTCGGCGCGAAGAACCTGTTCCGCACCAAGGTCGGCAAGGCGTTCGTCGCGATCCGCGACCAGGACATCTCCGCCGAGGTCATGGGCGTGAACGTCTTCAAGTACAAGCTCCTGTCCTTCGCGGTGTCCTCGTTCTACGTCGGCGTGGCCGGGTCGCTCCTCGCGTACCAGGCCCGGATCATCTCCCCCGAGAACTTCCCCATCACGGTCGCGATCGACCAGCTCGGCATGATCATCATCGGCGGGCTGGGCTCGATCCTCGGCTCCATCTTCGGGGCGATCTTCATCACGCTGCTCCCGGAGCTCCTGCGCCTGCTGACCGGCGCGTTCGCCGAGAGCTACCCGGGGCTCGTGACGCTGTTCGCGTCGCTCAAGATGGGGATCTTCGGCCTCGCCATCGTGCTCTTCCTCGTGTTCGAGCC
>DASSSJ010000061.1:0-11535 GCA_035708485.1 Anaeromyxobacter sp.
AGGTGCGCGTCTACGTGGACGTGAAGAACGACGACGGGCGCCTCATCTCCGGGCTCTACGCGCAGGGGCGCGTCGCCGCCGCCTCCGTGGAGGCGCTCGCCGCGCCCGCGACCGCGGTCGACACCTCGAGCGACCCGCCGACGGTGATGCGCGTCGCGGACGGCAAGGCGACGAAGGTCCCGGTGAAGGTCGGCCTGCGCGACGACGTCGCCGGCGCGGTGGCGCTCACGCAGGGCGTCTCCGCCGGGGACGTGCTCGTCCTCGGCTCCGCGCGCGGGACGCTCGCGGACGGCGCCCCGGTGCGGCTGCCCGAGTCGCGCCCCGCGCCCGAGGCGAAGGCGAACTAGGGCGAGGGCCCGCGCGTGTTCATCTCCGACGCCGCCATCAAGAAGCCCATCGCGACCATCACGGTGATGCTCGCGCTCGTCGTCTTCGGCCTGTTCGCCCTCGGCGTGCTCAAGACCGACGAGTTCCCGGACATCCAGCCGCCGATCGTGGTGGTGAGCATCGTCTACCCCGGCGCCTCGGCCGAGACGGTCGAGCGAGAGGTCATCGACCCGGTCGAGGACGCGGTCTTCTCGATCAGCGGCATCGACGGCAAGCGCACCATCTCCTCCGCCATCGACGGCTACGCCCAGCTCATCGTCTTCTTCGAGTTCGAGAAGGACATCCAGCAGGCGTCGCAGGACGTCCGCGACGCGATCGGCGCGAAGCGCCAGGAGCTGCCGCTCGAGATGGAGGAGCCGGTCATCTCGCGCTTCGACCCGACCGACCAGCCCATCGTGACGTTCACGCTGCGCTCGGAGGCGCTCTCCGTCCCGGTCCTCACCCGGCTCGCCGACGAGGTCGTGAAGCGGGAGCTCCGCGCGATCCAGGGGGTCGCCGACGTGCGCATCGCCGGCGGCCTCGTGCGCGAGCTCACCGTCGAGCTGCGCCCGGAGGCGATGGCGGCGGCGGGGATCTCGGCCTCGGACGTCGTCGGCGCGCTGCAGGCGCAGAACCTCGCCGCGCCGGTCGGGCGCGTGACGTCGCCGCTCGCGGAGCAGTCGATCCGCCTGCTCGGCCGGCTCGACACCCCGGAGGAGTTCGAGCAGATCGCCGTCGCGACGCGCGACGGCCTGGTGGTCCGGCTCGGCCAGGTCGCCTCGGCGCGCGACGGCGCGGAGGAGCAGCGCACGCTCGCGCTCTTCGACGGCGACGAGGCGGTCGGCATCGAGGTGCTGAAGTCGAAGGGCTACTCGACGACCTCCGTCGCCGACGAGGTGAAGGCGCGGGCCGACGCGCTGCGCGCGCGGCTGCCGGCGGGGGCGAAGCTCGACGTCGTGCAGGACGCGGGGGAGCGGGTGCAGCGCTCGGTGCGCGAGGTGGAGACGACGCTCCTCGAGGGCGCGCTCCTCACCGTGCTCGTGGTCTTCCTGTTCCTCAACTCCTGGCGCTCGACCGTCATCACCGGCCTCGCCCTCCCGGTCTCGGTGCTCGCCGCGTTCGTCGCCGTGTGGGTGTTCGGGTTCACCCTCAACATGATGTCGCTCCTCGGCCTCTCGCTCGCGATCGGCATCCTCGTCGACGACGCCATCGTCGTGCGCGAGAACATCGTCCGGCACATCGAGATGGGCGAGGACCACACCACCGCGTCGTTCCGGGCGACGGACGAGATCGGCCTCGCCGTCGCCGCCACGACGTTCTCCATCGTCGCCGTGTTCGTCCCGATCGCCTTCATGAGCGGGGAGGCGGGCTAGTGGTTCAAGCCCTTCGCGCTCACCATCGCGGCGGCGGTCCTCGTCTCGCTGTTCGTCTCGTTCTCGCTCGACCCGATGCTCTCCGCCTACTGGCCGGATCCCCAGGTCGAGCAGGGGATCCGCAGGGGGCGGGTCGCGCGCGCGCTCGGCGCGTTCGACCGCTGGTTCGACCGCCAGGCGGACCGCTACCGCGGCGTCGTCGCCTGGGCCCTCGACCACCGGCTCGCGATGTTCGGCATCGCGTCGCTCTCGTTCCTCGGCGCGATCGTCCTCCAGGTGGTCGTCGGCGGGGCCGGGTTCGTGCCGATCTCGGACCGGAGCGAGGTGAACCTCACCGTGGAGGCGCCGCCGGGGTCGTCGCTCGAGTACACGCGGCGCAAGGTGGACGAGGCCGTCGCGATCGCGCGCCGCCACCCCGAGGTCGCGTACGCGTACGCGTCGATCGGGACGCCGCTCATCGGCCAGGTGCCCGGCGTGGACCAGGCGAACGTGTACCTGCGGCTCGTCCCCAAGGCGGAGCGCGAGGTGTCGCAGGAGGAGCTGGGCGCGGTCCTGCGGGCCGAGCTCGCCGCCGTCGCGGGGGCGCAGATCTCGGTGTTCACGAGCGGCTTCGGCGGCGCCTACAAGCAGATCCAGATGGAGCTCCGCGGGCCGGACTCGCGCGTGCTGGCGGACCACGCGGAGCGGATCCGCGGGATCGCGCGGAGCGTGCCCGGCGCGAGCGACGTCGGCCTCTCGACGCGCGGCCAGAAGCCCGAGCTGGAGGTGCGCGTGGACCGGGGGCTCGCCGGCAACCTCGGCGTGACCGTCGGGCAGATCGCGCAGTCGCTCCGGATCGCGTTCGCGGGGCTCGACGCGGGCGACTGGGTCGACCCGACGGGCGAGACGCGCGACGTCATGGTGCGGCTGGCGCCGGAGGCGCGCCAGCGCGCCGCCGACCTGCGCCAGCTCCCGCTGGTGGTGCCGGGCGGCCCGGACGGCGCCCCGCACGTCATCCCGCTCGGCCAGGTGGCGCAGGTGCGCGACGGCGTCGGGCCCGCCCAGATCTCGCACCTCGACCGCCAGCGGTTCATCGCGATCCAGGGGAACGCCGCGGGCCGGCCGCTCTCCGACGTGGTGCGTGAGATCGAGGCGCGGCTCGACCGCGAGGTGCGGCTCCCGCCGGGCTACACGCTGCGGCAGGGCGGCGAGTCGGCCGACTTCGCCGACGTGCTGACCCGGATCGGCATCGCGCTCGGGATCGCGGTCCTGCTCATGTACCTCGTCCTGGTCCTGCAGTTCGGGTCGTTCCTCGATCCGTTCGCGATCATGCTCTCGCTGCCGCTCTCGCTCATCGGCGTCGTGCTCGCGCTGATCGCGACCCGCGACACGCTCAACATCATGAGCATGATCGGCGTGATCCTGCTCTTCGGCATCGTCGCGAAGAACGCGATCCTGCTCATCGACTTCGCGAAGTGGGCGCAGGAGGAGCGCGGGATCTCGATCCGGGACGCGCTCGTCGAGGCGGGGCGGATCCGGCTCCGCCCGATCGTCATGACGAGCGTCGCCATCGTGGCGGGCATGATCCCCGTCGCGCTCGGCACCGGCGAGGGCGGCGACTTCCGCGCGCCGCTCGGGCGAGCCGTCATCGGCGGCGTCGTCACCTCGACGATCCTCACCCTGCTCGTCATCCCGACGGTGTACGAGGTGCTGCACGGCGCGCGCGTGTGGGTGCGGGGCCGCCTCGCGCGGTCCTTCCGGCCCGGCGCGGCGCACGGGCCCGCCGAGGCGGCGTCGGCGCCGCAGGCGCCGCGGGACTGATCCCCGCCCGGGCCGCAGGGGCGGGTGTAGGGACGCCTCGCCCGACGCACCCTGTGTGCGCGGGAACCCGGGCGGCCCCGGGCGAAAAGCCGCCCGTTTCCGCGGGGTGGATCCGGGCACCGGCGTTGCAGAAGCCCCCTACGAGAGGACCGATGCCGTCCTGCCCCCACGCCTCGAGCTGCGCGCTCTCCCGGAACATCTCCATGCGGGAGGCGCTGCGCGTCTGGCAGAGCTTCTACTGCGAGGGCGCCTTCGTCCGCTGCGAGCGCTACAAGCTCGCGACGCTCGGGCGCGCCATCCCGGACAAGCTCCTCCCGAACGGCCGGCTGCAGGACACCGAAGAGGTGCCGGCGCCCGTCTCGGCCGCGGGGGGCCGCCGCCGCTGACGGCGGCTCCCCGCTCGCCCGAGCCCGGCAGCCTCGGGCGCCGGGCCGGGCGATCGACGCGGGCGAGCGTCGCGAGGCGCGCGGCGAGCCAGGCTCACCGGCGCGCCGCGCGCAGCACCGCCCGCGCCGCGAGATACCCGCACATTCCGTGAACGCCGCCGCCGGGCGGGGTCGAGGCGGAGCAGAGCCACAGCCCGGGGACCGGCGTGGACCACGGCAGCGCGCGCCGCACCGGGCGGAAGACCATCTGCCGGAGCGAGTTCTCGCCCGCGCCGACGTCGCCGCCCACGAGGTTCGCGTCGTCGCGCTCGAGCGCCGCGGGGCCGCGGATCGCGCGCGCGAGGACGACGTCCCGGAACCCCGGCGCGAACCGCTCGAGCTGCGCCTCGAGCGCCGCGGTCGCGTCGCCCCGCCAGCCGTGCGGCACGTGGCAGTACGCCCAGGCGACGTGGCGCCCCGCCGGCGCGCGCGCCGGGTCGAAGAGCGAGGGCTGCGCGACGAGCGCGAACGGCCGCCGGGGCATGAGCCCCACGGCGACGTCGCGCTCCGCCGCCGCGATCTCCTCCAGCGTCCCGCCGAGGTGGACCGTCCCCGCCCGCGCGCACCCCGGCGCCCGCCACGGGATGGGCGCGGAGAGCGCGTAGTCCACCTTGAACGCGCCCGGACCGTAGCGGAACGCCGCGAGGGCGCGGCGGTAGCGGCCCGGGAGCCGGGTCCCGGCGATCGAGAGGAGCTGCGGCGGGCCGACGTCGAGGAGCACCGCCCGCGCGTCCGCGAGGCCGTCGAGCGACTCGACGCGCACGCCGGTCGCGATCTCGCCGCCGTGCGCGGCGAGGAGGGACGCGAGCGCCCCCGCGATCCGCCCGGCGCCGCCCCGCGCGAACGGCCAGCCCACCGCGTGCGCCGCGGCGCCGAGCACGAGGGCGAAGGCGGTCGTGCCCGCCGCCTCGAGCGGCCGGACCGCGTGCGCGGCGAGGCCGGCGAGGAGGGCGCGGGCGCGCGGCCCGGCGAAGCGGGCCTCGGCGAGCCGCCGCGCGGGGAGGAGCGCCGACAGGCCGAACCGCGCGAGGAGCAGCGGCCGCCGCGGCACGTGCAGCACCGCGCCGAGCACCTCGCGCGCGAGCGCGTCGAAGGAGCCCGCGAGCGGGTCGAAGAGCGCGCGCCAGGCGCGGCCGTCGCCGCCGAGCCCCTCCGCGGTGGCGGCGGTGGAGCGGAGGAGGAGCACGGCGGTGCCGTCGTCGAGCGGGTGAGCGGCCGCGACCGGCGGCTCCACGAGGTCGAGCCCGTGCGCCGCGAGCGGCAGGGACCGGAAGAACGGCGACGCCGGCACGAACGGGTGCACCGCCGAGCAGTGGTCGTGCAGGAAGCCGGGCAGCGTGAGCGGCAGCGTCCGCGCGCCGCCGCCGATCTCGGCCGCGGCCTCGAGCACGCGCACCTTCCACCCGGCGCGCGCGAGCGTCACGGCGGCGGCGAGACCGTTCGGGCCGGAGCCGACGACGACGGCGTCGGGGATCACCGGAGCGGTGTACCGGGCCCGCGCCGGCGCCGCCACCGCATGTCCCGCGGTCCGGGGACGCGCGGCCGTCCGGGCGATCCGCTCTCCCGTCGGGGCCGAGAAGCCCCCGCGCGCCGCAACCGCGCGCGGTCCCTCGGGAACCGTCCGACGCGGCGCGATATCGGCGCCGTTCTGCCCACGGTCAAAGCGCGACGGATGAGGAAAGGGTCACATCGATGCGGTAAACCGTCTCGATCCACGCGGTTCCCACGGCTTCGCTCCGACCGCCTGCAACCCGACGTCTCGAACCCGAGGAGTCACGGATGCGCTCCACCCTCAGAACGCTGGTTCCCCTCGCGCTCGTGCTGGCCGTCGCCGGCTGCGAGGACACATCGAAGGACGCCAACGAGCGGCGCGTCGTCATCCTCTTCACGACGGACGAGCACTCGCAGCTCTTCGCCTCGTGGCCGGAGCTGGACGACTTCATCCCCGGCGCGGCGCCCGGCACGCTCGAGGGCGGCGCCGCCCGCCGCATGACGGTCCTGAAGCAGCAGCGCGACGCGGCGGCGGCGCGGGGCTCGTCGGTCGCGACGCTGACGCTCTCGTCGGGCGACTTCAGCCAGGGCTCGCTCGCGTCGGCCGCGTGGCTCGCCACCTCGCCCGAGCTCGCGAGCATGAAGCTCATGGGCTACGACGCGGTCGCGCTCGGCAACCACGAGTTCGACCTCCCCCCCGAGGCGCTCGCGCAGGCGATCTCGAAGGCCACCTCGCTGATCGACGGCACCGCGCAGCGCCCGCCCCTCGTCCTCTCCAACCTGAACGCCGCCGCGCTCGCGCCGCTCTACGGCGCCGGGAAGCCCATCGCGCCGCGCCTCGTCCTGACGGCCACCAACGGCCTCCGGATCGGCGTCGTCGCGAGCATGGGCGTCGGGGCCGGCTCGGTCGCGGGCTCCGCCCCGCCGAACGCCTTCTGGGCCTCGACGGCGACCACGACGACCGCGCGGTTCGCCTCGGTCGCGGCGCAGGTCCAGGCGCAGGTGGACGCGCTGCGCGCCGAGGGGGTGGACGCGGTGATCCTCCTCGGCCACGGCGGCATCGGCCCGGATCAGCTGCACCCGGGCGAGGACGAGCTGATGGCGCTGCAGCTCAAGGGCGTGGACCTCGTCCTGAGCGGCCACTCCCACCTGTTCACGCCGCAGGCGCGCATCGTGTACGGCTCCGGCACGGCGGTCCCGGTGGTGCAGGCGAAGCCCTACGGGCGCAACGTCGGGAAGGTCGAGCTCGTGTTCCGCGACGACGACGAGGCGCCGCGGCCGTACCTCGATCCGGCCGGGACGCAGTTCTTCGCGGTGGACGAGGGCGTCGCGAAGGCGACGGACGCGGCCTTCCTCACCGACCTCAACACCCGCACCATCGGCTTCCTCGAGTACGGGCTCGACCAGAACGTCGCGACCGTGATCCCGTCCTTCCTCGAGACGACGCTGACGAAGATCACGGGGACGACGGTGGCGGCCGGGGCGCCGGGCAGCCTCTGGACCTACACCCTCGGGACCGCGCTCCCCGGCGTCGGCTGCACGCTCGGCTTCGAGGTGGAGGACGCGTCGTTCGGCGAGTCGAACGCCCTCAACCTCGACACGGACGCGATCCGCGCGGCGGGGGGCGAGCTCGCCACGACGGAGATCGCCGTCCAGGCCTTCGGGCCGCTCCGCGGCGGGCTGAAGCCGGGGACCACGGGCCAGATCGGGTTCGCGGACGTCTACCACATGGCCCCGCTCGGCGGCGATCCGTCGGTGGCTCCGCCCACGGACATGAACCCGGCGACGAACCCGGTCGGCGTCCAGGCGTACCTGAACGCCGTCCCCGGCTACCCGCTCGTCCGCTTCAACCTCCCGACGGTCGCGCTGCGCGCGGTGTACGAGACGACGCTGCAGTTCGCCTACGGCGTGAACGGCGACTTCTTCCTCGGCGCGAGCGGGCTCGTCGTCCACTACGATCCGACGCGGGTGCCGCTCTTCGACCCGGAGAGCCCGATGGGCCCGGGGTGGGTGACGTACATGGCGCTCGAGGGCGGGGCGGTCCTGTACGACGTGACGAACACCGACTGGCAAGCGGCCGGCTACTTCAACCCCGCGGAGGCGGCGGCGCTCCGCTCGGTCGCCACGACGTACTACATCGCCGGCTTCGCGTCGGCGTTCGGCGTCACGCTCTACGACGACGTCGGCCGGCCGTACGGCAAGGCGGTGGACGACTGCCTGCCGGATCCGCCCGGGACCTGCGGCGCGGGGCCGATCGAGAACGCGATCCTCGTCCGCAACGAGGCCCACATCAAGGACTACGAGGCGATCGCCCGGCACATCATCGACGAGTGCGCCGCGAACGGCGGGACCCTGCCCGCCGAGTACGGCCCGACGGCCACGGTCCCGCGCCGGGTGTGCCTGGGCGCCTGCGCGTCGCCGTAGCGCGGCTCCCGCCGTCTTCGACCGCCCGCGCCGATCCTCCGGCGCGGGCGGTCGCGTCTCACGCGATCGCCGACGGCTCGACGAGCGCGATCCGCCGCCACGCGCCGGAGCGGAACCGCACGAGGAGGACGAGCGCGAGCGCGACGAGGTACGCGACGAGCCAGCCGACCGCGACCGAGCCGTCCGCGCCGAGCACCCGCACCGAGACGTAGCTCCCGGGCGCGAACACGGCCCAGGCGAGCGCGACGCGGGCCCACATCGGGAAGGCGGTGTCCCCCGCGGCGCGGAGCGCCTCGGAGAGGACCGCCGCGCCGGCGTCGCCGAGCTGCCAGGCGGCCGAGACCAGGAGCATGGCGCGCCCGACGGCGAGCAGCTCCGGCGCGCTCGCCGGGTCGCGCGCGAACGCGGACAGGACGAGGTCCGGCGCGGCGACGTAGGCGAGCGCGACGGCCGACTGCCACGCGGCGGCGACCGCGAACGTGACGCCGACGAGCCGCGGGACGCGCTCCTTGCGGTCGGCGCCGATGGCCTGGCCGACGAGGATCGCCCCCGCGCTCGAGAGCCCGAACGTCGGCATGAAGGCGAACGAGTTCACCTGGATCACGACCATCAGGGCGGCGACCGCGGCGGTCCCGAGGCCGGCCACGACGACGTTCAGGAAGAACGAGAACGCGGTGAACTCGAGGAACCAGTTCACCCCCGACGGCAGCCCGAACCGGAGCAGCCGCCGGAGCTCCGCCGCGCGGAGCCGCCCCGTGCCGTGCCGCCGGGCCTCGCGGACGAACACGGCGAACAGGCCGAGGAACGCGAGGCCGGTCGAGAGCGTGCTCGCGATCGCCGCGCCGCGCACGCCGAGCGCCGGCGCGCCGAGGTGGCCGTCGATGAGGGCCCAGTTGCCGGCGACGTTCAGGACCATCGCCGCGACGTTCGCGAGCATCGGCAGCCGCGTGTTGCCGAGGCCGCCGTAGTAGTTCGCGAGCGCCTCCATCCCGACCACCGCCCCGGCGGAGAGGAGCCTGAGCGCGAGGTAGCCCCCCATCGCCGCCCGGACGCCCGGCTCGTAGGGCAGCGCGCGGAGCACGCCCGGCAGGAGGGGGATCGACGCGAGCGCGACCGCCTGCGCGCCCGCGGCGACGGCGAGGCCGTACCAGGCGTACCGCCGCGCGCCGCCGAGGTCGCCCATCCCGAAGAGCTGGGACGAGAAGGACGAGACGATGAAGACCGTCCCCATCGGCAGGATGAAGAGCGCCATGGCGTTCATCGCGCCGGCGGTGGTCGCGGCGAGCGCCTCGGCGCCGAGGTGCGCGACCATCACGGCGTCCGCGACGCCGACCACGACCTGCGTGGACCGCGACACCACGACGGGCCAGGCGAGCGCGAGGAGCGCCCGCAGCGTCCCCCGGAGCCGCGCCGCGCGAACGTCCGCTCCCCCGCCGTGCATCGGGGGTTCCTAACGCGGGCCGGGCCGCGACGCGAATGGGCTAGACTCCGCCCAGATCCTTTCCGCGCCCCGCGCGTTCAGGTGGGAGAGGCCGAGCGACCCCCGTGCCCGTGGACGAGAGCGACGAGCGGCTCATGCTCCGGTTCCAGCGCGGGGACGCCCGGGCCTTCGAGGTCCTCGTGCGCCGCCACCGGACGCCCCTCTTCTCGTTCCTGCTCCGGCTGACGGGTGACCGCGGCCGCGCGGAGGACCTCTGCCAGGAGGCCCTCCTCAAGGCGGTCCGCGCGTCGGTCGGCTGGGAGCCGCGCGCGCGCGTCCAGACCTGGCTCTACGCCATCGCCCGGAACCTCGCCGTGGACGAGTCGAGGCGCCAGGCGTTCCGGCGCGCGGAGTCGCTCGACGCCGATCCCGCGGCGGCCGCGGTCGCCGCCGACCCGGCGCCCGACCGCGCCGCCGACGCCGCGCTGCTGCGCCCCAAGATCGAGGCGGCGCTGGCGGGGCTCCCGGACGAGCAGCGCGAGGTGTTCCTCCTGCGCGAGTACGCCGGGCTCCGCTTCCACGAGATCGCCGAGGTGACCGGCACGCCGGAGAACACGGTGAAGAGCCGCATGCGCTACGCCCTCGAAGGCCTGCGGGAGCGGCTGGCCGCCCTCGGCGTGGGCCCGGACGGCGACCTGGCCCAGGCGAGGAGCGCGACCCGATGAGCGACGCGTTCTCCGATCGCCTCCTCGACCTCGCCTACGGCGAGCTCTCGAAGCGCGAGGCGCGCGAGGTGGAGGCGCACGCGGCGTCGTGCGAGCCGTGCCGGGCGGAGCTCGCGCGGATCCGCGCGACGCGCCGGGTGATGGCCACGCTCCCGCAGGAGCCCGCGCCCGAGCGCGGCGAGCGGATCCTGATCGCCGCCGCGGGGGAAGCCGCCGAGGCGCGGAGGCCGCGCCGGCTCGTGCCGCGCTGGCTCCTCGGCGGCGCCGTCGTCGCGGCGTCGCTCGCGGTGGTGGCGGTCGTGTCGGTGCGGGTGGCGAGGCTGGGGCCCGAGCGGGAGGAGCGGAGCGATCTCCGGGCCGCGTCGCGCTACGCCACTCCGCCGCCGCCCGAGCGGGAGAAGGCGGTCGCGCTCTCCGCGCCCGACCCCGGCGAGGCCCGGGGCGACGCGCACGCCGTCGAGCGCCCGGCGGCGGCCGAGCCCCGGCCCGGCGCCGCGCCGCCCCGGGTGGTCGGTGCGCCCGCGGCGCCGCGCCGCCGCGAGCCCTCGCCGGCGCCCGCGCCCGCGCCGCGTCCCGCCGACGCGTACGGGAGCTACGCATCGCCACCGCCGCCCGCCGTCGCGCAGGCCGCGCCCGAGCCGGAGGGTGGCCTCGCCGACGCGGGATCGAGCGTCGCGGATTCCGGGCGATACGAGCAGGAGAGGGCCGAGGGTCGGGCGGCAGCCGCCGCGCCCCGGCAGGAGAGGGCCGACGCTCCGCTGGCGGTCGCCGCGCCCCGGCAGAAGGGGGCCGCGCCTCCCGCCGCCGCGCCGCGAGCCGCCGAGCCGCCACCCGCGGTCGCGGCCGCCCCGGAGCGCGCCGCGTCGCGCGAGCGGAGCAAGAGCGCCGCCGCGCCCGACGCGCGGCTCGGGTACACGGCGGCGAAGCGCGAAGACGCCGAGCCGGGCGAGGCGCCGCTCCGCTCCGGCGTCCGAAGCTTCGCCGGGTGCGAGGGCGAGGCGGTGCGGCGCGTCGAGGTGGACGCGCGCGGGCGGGTGGTGCGGTACGTCCGCGAGGGCAGGATCGACGGCCGGCGGCTCCGCGTCGATCACGCGTTCGGGCCCGACGGCAGGCCGGCGGGCGTCACGGTGACGGACCTCGACGCGCCCGGCGCGGCCCTCGACGCGCGCGCGCTCGGCCTCTCGCTGCCCGCGAGCGCGGAGGATGCGCGCATCGACGCGCCGCCGCGCTGCGGGCGGTGAGCGCGGGGGAAGCGGTCGAGACGGGGGCGGGACCTCGAGCGCCAGCTCGACCGCGACCGCGACCCCGACCTCGACCCCGACCGCGACCGCGACCCCGACCGCGACCTCGACCTCGACCGCGACCTCGACCTCGACGTCGGGGCGTTCTGTCGTTCTGCAGGCGCCGCGCCGGGCTTCGCCCGTCACGGCGCCGTGCACCGTGCATGACCTGCAAGGTCGATCCCTCGGCGACGCTCGGGGATCGGTCGCGTCGGGCATCGCGGCCTCCTG
>DASSSJ010000062.1:0-20256 GCA_035708485.1 Anaeromyxobacter sp.
CCGTTCGACATCGCCACGACGACGTCGCCCGGGCGCGCGGCCGCCGCGATCGCGGGGACCATCTCGTCTACGGTCGCGAACGCGCGCGCCGGCTTCCCCGCCGACGTGAGCTCGCGCGTGACGGCGTCGAGATCGAGCCGCTCCTGCTCCGGCACCTTGTCGGTCGCAGCGGGTCGCAGCAGGAACACCTCCGCCGCGTCGCGCCAGGTCGCGGCCGAGGCGTAGAGGTGCTGGTGCAGGTTCCGGCGGCTCGTGTTGGAGCGCGGCTCGAACGCCGCGAGCAGGCGCGCGCCCGGATGGCTCCCCTGGATCGCGGCGAGCGTCTTCTCCACGGCGCGCGGGTGGTGGGCGAAGTCGTCCACGACGACCACGCCGCCCGCGGTGCCGCGCACCTCCTGCCGGCGCTTCACGCCGCGGAACGCCGCGAGCCCGGCGGCGATCTCGTCGGGCGAGAGGCCGAGCGCCGCCGCGGCGGCCGCGACGCCGAGCGCGTTCTCGACGTTGTGGGCGCCGCCGACGGGCAGGCTGACCTCCGCGAGCGCCTGCGCGCGCCGCACGAGCGTGAAGCGGGCACCCTCCGCCGAGAGCGAGAGGCCGCGCGCCTCCCAGTCGGCGCCGGGCCGGTCGACCGCGTAGGTCTCGACGCGGGACCGCGCGCGGCGCGCGATGCGGAGCACGCTCCCGTAGCTCGCGCAGGCGGCGAGGAAGCCGTCCTCCGGGAGCAGGTCTACGAACTCCTCGAAGGCGCTCTCGTAGTGCGCCTCGTCGCGGTAGATGTCCGCGTGGTCGAGCTCGCAGCTCGTGAAGACGGCCGTCCGCGGCCGGTAGTGGAGGAACTTGGGTCCCTTGTCGAAGTACGCGGTGTCGTACTCGTCGCCCTCCACGACGAAGTGGGGCCCCTGCCCGATCCGGAAGTTCGAGTCGAAGTCGCGCGTGACGCCGCCGACGAGGAACGACGGGTCGCGGCCGGCGTGGTGGAGGAGCGCGCCCATCATCGCCGACGTCGTGGTCTTCCCGTGCGTCCCCACCACGACGACGCCGTGCCGCGGCGCGATGAACCGCTCGCCGAGCGCCGCCGGGAACGACACGTGCGGGAGCCCGCGCTCGCGCATCGCGACCGCCTCCGGGTTCGCCGCGCGGACGACGTTCCCCACGACGACGAGGTCGGGCCGGGCGCGGTCGAGGTTCTCGGCCCGGTAGGGCGTCATGACCTCGATGCCCCAGCGCTCGAGCTGCGTGGACATGGGCGGGTAGACGTTCTCGTCGGAGCCGGTCACCTCGTGGCCGGCCGCCTCGAGCATCCCCGCGAAGGAGCCCATCCCGGTCCCGGCGACCCCGATGAGGTGGATGCGGCGGATGCGGTTCCAGTCCGTCACGGAGCGCACCGTCTACCGGATTCCCGGCGGCCGCGCCACCACCGCCCCGTGCGTGCCGCCGGCCGCGCCCGGGACGCGCGCTCAGTACGGCGACCCGTCCTTGTGCCCGGGCCCCGAGCGCGCGGGCGCGCGCCGCCGTCACACCCCGAGCGCCTCCGCGATCGTGTCGTGGAACCGCGGCCGGAGCTCGCGGATCCGCTCGTTGCCGGGCGTCGGGTGCACCCGGTTCGTGAGGAGGACCGCGACCACCTCGGCGTCCGGATCGATCCACAGGGACGTGCCGGTGAAGCCGAGGTGGCCGATGGCGCCGCGCGGGCCGCGGCCGAGCCGCGCGCCGAGCGACGAGCCCTCGCGCGACGGCGTGTCCCAGCCGAGCGCCCGCGTGGAGCCCGGCGTCCGGTCGCGGCGCGCGAACTCCGCCGCCGCCGCGCCGGGGACGATCGAGGGCCGGCCGTGGAGCGCGTCGAGCCAGGCCTGCCCGACCGCGGCCACGTCGCGCGCCGTCGAGAAGACGCCGGCGTGCCCCGCCGCGCCGCCCATCGCCCACGCGTTGTCGTCGTTGACCGCCCCCTGGTTCACCTCGTGCCGGTGCTCGCACCGCTCGGTCGGCGCGAACCCGCGCCCCGCCTCGCGCGTCCAGCCGCGCTCCGGGTCGAGGCCGTCGAGGTAGAACGTGTCCGCGAGCCCGAGCGGCGCGAAGACGCGCAGGTCGGCGACGCGCGCGAGCCGCTCGCCGGCGATCGCCTCGAGCAGGAACCCGAGCGCGAGGAAGCCCGGGTCGCAGTACACCGCGCGCGCGCCGGGCGGGGCCTCCAGCGGCTCGGCGAGGACGGCGGCGCGTACGAGCTCCTTGCCGCGCGCGAACGCGTCCATGAGGGCGGCGAACGCCGGCCGGCGGTCGGGCGGGAGGAAGGCCGCCCCGGCGACGGGATCGGCCGCCGCCGCCTCGAAGTACGGCCGCCAGCGCGGGAGCCCCGACGCGTGCGCGAGCAGCTGGCGCGCCGTGACCCGCTCCTTGCCGCCCCGCTCGAACCCGGAGACGCGCGTCGCCACGGGCGCGTCGAGGTCGAGGGCGCCCTCGCCGACGAGCTGCGCGGCGACCGTCGCGGTCCCCATCACCTTCGTGAGCGACGCCACGTCGAACGGGTCGCGCGGCGCGAGCGGGCGCGCGCCCGGCGCCGGGATCTCGCCGTGGCAGCTCGCGTGGACGAGCTCGCCGCCGCGCAGCACGACGGCGGAGAGCGCCGGGGCGACGCCCGCGCGCCGCGCCTCCTCGAGCAGGCCCGGCACGCCCGGGAGCGTCGCCGCCGCCGACGCGGCGCCCGTCACGCGGCGCCCCCGCCCCGCGCGGCCGTCCACCCGTCGAAGAGGAGCCGCGGCGGCCCCTCCTCTCCCGGCGCGGGGGCGACGAGCGTCGCGCGGGCGCCGAGCGGCAGGGCGAAGTTCGCGTCGTCGTGGCCGGCGGGGACGCCCTCGATCGCGGGGACGCCGAGCTCGAGCGCCACGTCGCGCACCACGTCCGCGCCCAGCACGCCCGCGTCGTCGCAGCGCGTGAGCCCGCCGACCGCGAGCCCGGCGATCCCGTCGAGGGCGCCCGCGAGCCGGAGGTGGGTGAGGTACCGGTCGATCCGGTACGGCGCCTCGCCCACCTCCTCGAGGAAGAGGATCGCGCCGTCGAGCGGCGGCGCGAAGGGGGTGCCCGCGAGGTGGGCGAGGATCGCGAGCGTGCCGCCGAGGAGCGGGCCCGAGGCGCGCCCGGGCCGGATCGTCCGCGCGGCGACGACCCCCGCGCCGGGCGGGGGGGACCCCCAGGCGTCCGCGCGCGGCGCGGTGCCGGCGAGCAGCGCCTCGAGGTGGGCGAGCGCGTCCTCCGGCGCGCGCCCGAGCTGCGTCACCACCGGCCCGTGGACGGTGGCGAGCCCGGCGCGGTTCAGGACCGCGTGGAGCGCCGTCACGTCGGAGAAGCCGACGAGGAGCTTCGGCCGCTCGCGCAGCGGAGCGGGATCGACCGCGGGGAGGATCCGCATCGCGCCGTAGCCGCCGCGCGCGCAGAAGATCGCGCGCGCCTCCGGATCGCCGACCGCCTCGCGCCACTCCTCGATCCGCCGCGCGTCGTCTCCCGCGAGGTACGCGCGCCGCGCGACCACGTCGTCCCGCATGCGCGGGACGAGGCCCAGCCGCCCGGAGAGCGCCTCGACGCCCCGCGCGAAGGCGTCGGGATCGAAGGGGCTCGACGGCGCGATCACGCGGACCGGGTCGCCTCGGCGCAGCGGCGGGGGGACGATCACCGGGGCCGAGGATAACCCCCGCCCCGGCCGGCCGCGACCCTCCCCTCGCATCCGCCTCCGGACGGCGGGTCGCGCGTCCCGGCCCTCGACGCCGCGCGCCACGCATCGAACGCGAAACGCCCCCACCGAGGGCGATTCCCCGCGGCCGGTTCTGCTAAGGTCGGGGGCCACCGCCGTGACCCGCCGTGACCGGCTCGCCGGCGCGGACCCCGAGCCCAACCGTCCTTAGATCTGGACCAGATTGGAGGGTGCCCCCGTGAGGAAGCCGAAGGAGTTGGAAGGCGAGGTCTTCTACCCCTCCGCCGAGATCGTGGCGCAGGCGCGCGTGAAGGACTGGGACGCGGTCGCCCGCCGGGCGAGCGAGGACCTGGAGGGCTTCTGGGCGGGCGAGGCCGAGGAGCTCGAGTGGTACCGGAAGTGGGACAAGGTGCTGGACGCCTCCGAGAAGCCCTTCTTCAGGTGGTTCAAGGGCGCCCAGACGAACATCGTCCACAACTGCCTCGACCGCCACCAGCGGACCTGGCGCAAGAACAAGCTGTCGCTCGTGTGGGTCGGCGAGAAGGGCGAGGTCCGGACCTACTCGTACTTCGCGCTCAACCGCGACGTCTCGAAGTTCGCGAACGTCCTGAAGGCGATGGGCGTCAAGAAGGGCGACCGCGTCACGATCTACATGCCGCGGATCCCCGAGATCGTGATCGCGATGCTCGCGGCCGCGAAGATCGGCGCCATCCACTCCGTCGTGTACGGCGGCTTCTCGGTCGACGCGCTCCAGGGGCGCATCGAGGACTCCGAGTCCAAGGTCGTGGTGACCGCGGACGGCGGGTTCATGAACGGCAAGATCGTCGAGCTGAAGAAGACCGTCGACGAGGCGGTCCGGCGCTGCCCCACCGTCGAGACCGTGATCGTCGTCCAGCGGACCGCCCACGAGGTCCGCATGGAGCCGGGGCGCGACTACTGGTACCACGAGCTCATGAAGCTCCCCCTCGCGGCCGGCGCGTGCCCGACGGAGGTGATGGAGGCGACGGACCCGCTCTACATCCTCTACACCTCCGGGACGACGGGGAAGCCGAAGGCCATCACGCACTGTCACGGCGGCTACCAGGTCGGCATCTACTCGACGCTCAAGTACGTCTTCGACATCCGCGACGAGGACCGCTACTGGTGCGCGGCCGATCCGGGCTGGGTGACCGGTCACAGCTACATCGTGTACGGGCCGCTCCTCAACGGCGCGACGACGTTCATGTACGAGGGGGCGCCGACCTACCCGTACCCGAACCGCTGGTGGTCGCTCGTCGAGAAGTACGGCATCACGATCCTCTACACCGCGCCGACCGCGATCCGCGGGCTCATGCGGTTCGGCGAGTCGTGGCCGAACCGGCACGACCTCTCGACGCTCCGCCTCCTCGGCTCCGTCGGCGAGCCCATCAACCCCGAGGCGTGGAAGTGGTACCACCGCGTCATCGGGAAGGGCCGCTGCCCGATCATGGACACCTGGTGGCAGACCGAGACGGGCATGTTCATGATCACGCCCGTCCCGACCCTGCCGCTCAAGCCCGGCTCCGGCGCGAAGCCGTTCTTCGGCCAGGAGGCGGCCATCGTGGACGACGCCGGCCAGCCGGTGCCCGACGGCGAGGAGGGCTTCCTCGTCCTGAAGAAGCCGTGGCCGGCGATGATGACGACCATCTACCGGGACCCCGACCGCTACGTGAAGCAGTACTGGTCCAAGTACCCCGGCCTCTACATGGCCGGCGACTCGGCCAAGCGCGACAAGGACGGGTACTTCTGGGTCATCGGCCGGACCGACGACGTCATCAAGGTCTCCGGGTACCGGCTCGGCACGGCGGAGATCGAGAGCGCGCTCGTCGCCCACCCCGCCATCGCCGAGGCCGCGGTGATCGGGCTCCCGCACGAGGTGAAGGGGCAGGCGATCCACTGCTACTGCCTGCTGCGCCAGGGCTTCAAGCCGAGCGACGAGCTCGCGGACGAGATGAAGACCCACGTCGCGCAGCACCTCGGCCCGATCGTCCGGCCGGAGAAGGTGACCTTCGTCGACACGCTGCCGAAGACCCGCTCGGGCAAGATCATGCGGCGCGTCCTGAAGGCGCGCGCGCAGGGGCTGCCGGAGGGCGACGTCTCGACGCTCGAGGAGTGACGGCCGGGCGCGGCGCCCGGCCGCGCCGGCCCCTGGAAGATCCCCACCCGCGGCGCCGAGTTCTGGGATACTCGGCCGCACGCATGCAGCCCCTGGTCCCGCTCTGGCGACGCCCGCGCGCGCAGCTCCTCGCGCTCACGGCGCTGCTCTGGGCCATCGTGCTCGCGATCCTGGTCGCGGCGCGCGACGTCCTGCTGCCGTTCATCCTCGCGGCGCTCGCGGCGTACGTCATCGATCCGCTCATCGCGCGCCTCACGCTCATCCGCGCGCGGGGCCGGCGCGTCCCGCGGGCCGTGGCGGTGATCGCGGTGTACCTCGTCCTCGGCGTGGGGGGGTACGTGTTCGCGGTCTCGGTCGTCCCGCAGATCTACCGCGAGGCGGTCCGCGGCCTGGTGGAGGCGCGCGACTTCCTCGCCGGGATCGGGCCGGAGAAGGTCGCGTCGTGGTCGCAGTCGATCGACGCGTTCATGCAGCGGTACGGGATCCCCGTCGACGTCATGCCCGGGACCCAGCGCGCCGGCGCGCGGATCCACGTGGACCTCGCGGCCGAGCTCGCCGAGGCGCTCCGCGACCTCTCGAACCAGGCGCGCGCGCAGCTCGGGGACGTCGTCGCGCTCTCGCGCGCGCTGCTCACCGGCACCTTCAAGACCCTCTTCTTCGTCATCCTGCTGTTCATGCTCACCGCGTTCATGTCGATGGACGGCCCGCGGATGGTGCGGTTCGTCGAGTCGCTCGTGCCGGTGGGCTGGCGCGGCGACGCGCGGCGGCTGCTCACCGGGATCGACACCGGGCTCTCCGGCGTCGTGCGCGGGCAGCTCACCATCATGATCGTGAACGGGGTCCTGACCTTCGTCGGGCTCCTCATCCTGCGCATCCCGTTCGCGTTCGCGCTCTCCGCCCTCGCGACCCTCCTCTACGTCGTCCCGTTCTTCGGCACGATCATCTCGTCCGTGCCGATCGTGCTCCTCGCGCTCACCGCCGGGGGTCTCGGCAAGGGCCTCCTCGCGCTCGCCTGGATCCTCGTGATCCACGCCCTCGAGTCGTACGTCCTCAACCCCAAGATCATGGGGGACGCGACGCGCATCCACCCGGTGCTCATCGTGCTCGCGCTCGTGATCGGCGAGCGGACGGCGGGGATCGTCGGGGCGCTGCTCGCGGTCCCCGTCGCGAGCGTGCTCGTCGCGATCTTCCGCTTCCTCCACCGCAAGCTCGCGGAGCTGGACGCGCGGGTCACCGCGATCGGCGCCGCGGCGGAGCAACCTCCACCGGACGCGGCGCCGTGACGCCGCACCTCGCGACTACGCAGCTCGCACAAGGAGACGCCATGAGAACGATCGCCGCCGCACTCCTCACCCTCGCGCTGGTCCTCGCCGCCGCCGCGCGCGCGGAGGAGCCCGCGAAGCCCGCCGCGCCCAAGGCCGACGCCCCCAAGGCGGAGACCCCCAAGGCGGACGCGCCGAAGGCCGAGGCGAAGCCGGACGACGCGAAGACGCTCTACGGCGTCGGGCTCGCCATCGCCCGCAGCCTCGAGACGTTCGCGCTCGCCCCCGCCGAGCTCGAGCAGGTGATCAAGGGGATCCGGGACGGCGTCGCCGGGAAGCCCAAGGCGGCGTTCGACCCCAAGCTCCAGGCCGCGATCAACGACCTCGCCCGCGGGCGGGCGCCCAAGGCCGCCGAGAAGGCGGCCGGCCGCGAGAAGGAGATCGGCGCCCCCTACCTCGCCAGGATGGCGAAGGACCCGAAGGCGAAGAAGACGGCCTCCGGCGCGATCGTGATCCCGGAGCAGGAGGGCACCGGCCCGTCGCCGAAGGAGACCGACAAGGTGAAGGTGAACTACACCGGCACCCTCGTGAACGGGAACGTCTTCGACTCGTCCCAGGGGCGCGGCCCCGCGGAGTTTCCGCTGAACCAGGTGGTGAAGTGCTGGACCGAGGCGCTGCAGCTCATGAAGGTCGGCGGGAAGGCGAAGGTCGTCTGCCCGTCCGGCCTGGCGTACGGCGAGCGCGGCAATCCGCCCGTCATCCCGGGGAACGCGGTCCTCACGTTCCAGGTCGAGCTGCTCGACATCGTGAAGCCCGCCGAGCAGTCCCCGACCCCCGCGCCCGCGAAGTGAGGCGGCGACGGCAGGCGGGGCGCACGGCGCGGCTGTGCGCCCCGCTCGTCAGCGGGCCCACCCCCAAGGACCTGGTACACGGCGCTTCGTTGCCGCGCCCCGCCGGCGCCTGCACGATGGATCCGTCGTGGATCTCTCGCGCGGGAGGAGCCGGTGAAGCACCGTCAGATCTTCGTCGCCGCCGCGTTCGCGGCCGTCATCGTCGCCTCGCTCCTGCTCGTCCGCCCGCGCGGGCCGCGCGTCGCGCCTGCCTCCGCGCCCGCCCCGCGCGCGGACGCCGCCCCCGCGACGGCGGCGAAGCCCTCCGCCGGCGCGCCCGCGCGCCCGAAGCGCGCCGCCCCGGCGGTCGCGAAGCGCGCGCCCCTCGCCCCCGCGGACGCGGCCGCCTCGACCGCGGCGGCTCCCGCCGGCGCCGCCGCAGCGCCCGTCGACGCGCCGGCGCCGGACGCGGTCCTCACCGGCGCGATCCGCGGCGCGGTGCGCGACTCCCGCGGCGAGCCGATCCGCGGCACGACGGTCCTCGCCCTGTCGGCGGACGGCACGGACGCGTCCGAGACCACGACCGACGACGACGGGCTGTTCCTCCTCGCGGGGCTCCGCCCGGGCCGGTACGTGGTGTTCTCCGGGCTGGGCACCCCCATCGCGAGCCGGATCGGCGGCCGCGGCGCCGAGGTGCAGGGCGCGGCCATCGCGCGCCTCGACCTCGTGGAGCCCGCGTCCGGCGCGGTGGTGCGCGTGTCGCCCCGCGACGCGCGCGGCCGGCCGGCGGACGCGCAGGCGGTGCTCGTCGCCGGCGCTCCCAGCGCGACGGGCGCGGTAGCGTCGCTCCTCGCCTCCGACGCGATCTACCTGCCCGAGCTCGGGAGCGAGCGGACCGTCCTGCCGCGCGTGCCGCCGGGCGTCTACACGCTCGTGGTGCTGCAGGGCGCCGGCGTGCCGGCCCGCGCCGCCCGCGACCCGGTGCGGATCGCGGACGAGCGCGAGCTGGTCGTCCGGATCGAGCTCGCCGCGCTCGCGGCGGCGCCCCGCGGGTAGCGCAGGCCGCGCCGCCGTCGCCTGGGGCCGGGGCCCCCCGAGGGACGCGTTGCGCCGAGGCGCGCGCGCGCCATGATCCCGCCATGCCCGACGAACTCGTCCTCTACGGCAACGACGGCTACACGAGCCCGTACGTCTTCTCGGCGTTCGTGACGCTCCAGGAGAAGCAGGTCCCCTTCCGCGTGGAGCTGCTCTCGCTCGAGCGCAAGGAGCACGAGCGGCCGGAGTACGCCGGGCCCTCCTACACGGGGCGCGTGCCGGCGCTGCGGCACGGCGACTTCTGGCTCGCGGAGTCCTCCGCCATCGACGAGTACGTCGACGACGCGTTCGCGCCGCCCGCCCACCCGCGGCTCTATCCCCAGGAGCCGCGCGCGCGCGCCCGCGTCCGGATGATCCAGGCCTTCGTGCGGAGCGACCTCGCGGCGCTCCGCGCCGAGCGCCCGACCTCGACGTTCTTCGCGGGCGAGAAGCCGAGGCCGTTCACGCCCGCCGGGAAGGCCGCGGCCGACCGGCTCGTCGCGATCGCCGAGAAGTTCCTCCCTCAGGGCGCGTCGTTCGTCGCGGACTCGTTCACCCCGGCCGACGCGGACCTCGCGCTCATGCTGCAGCGGATCGTCGCGAACGGCGACGCGTGCCCCGAGCGGCTCGCCCGGTACGCGAGGACGGTCTTCGCGCGGGCGTCGATCCGCGAGTGGCTGAAGCACACGAGGTGGAGGGACCAGTAGTCCGGCGCGACGCCGCGTCAACCCAGCCGCTTCCAGTAGAGCACCTCGGCGACGTCCGGCAGCACGAGCCCGGGCAGCGCGCCGGCGCGGACGTACCCGTGGCGCTCGTAGAAGCGCCGCGCCCCCTCGTTGAAGTCGGAGACGAGCAGGAAGGCGTGACGGCTCTCCTTCGCGGTCTCCGCCTCGAAAGCCGCCAGCAGCGTCGCGCCGCCCCCCCGCCCCTCCGCGCCGGGCAGCATCGCGATGAGGCGGAGGTACCCGCCGAGCGCGAGGGTCCCCCGCGTCAGGAACCAGGCGAGCCCGCGGATCGCGCCGCCCTCGTCCGCGACCAGGAGCCGCTCGCGGCGCGCGTGCGCCTCCGCCAGCGCCGCCTCGAGCGCGCCCGGGCTCCGGCCGTAGCGGACCATGAGCGGCGCGCCCGCGAGCGCGCGCGCGAGCGCGGGGATCTCGTGCGGGGCGAGCGCGCGGACGTCCACGCGGGCATCCTACCGGAACGGCAGGAGCGCCACCGGCACGAGCCCGTCCGAGACGCGCAGCACCACCCGCTCGCCGGCGTCCAGGTCGAACCAGAGCCGGGCCGACCCGTCGTCGTCCTCGCGCCCGAGCAGCGCGGCGCCCTCCAGCGCCACGTCGAGGCCGGCGGCGGGGAGCGACACGGTGAGCGCGCGGATCGCGTCGGCCCCGCGGTTCACCACCTCGGCGGCGCCGTCGGGCCGGTACACCACCTCGACGTCGCCGAGGGCCCGGAGCCGGTCGCCCGCCTCCGCCCACGCGAGCGACGCGAGCCGCCCCGCGCGGACGTGCGCCGCCAGCCGCGCGAAGGCGCGATCGACCGCGGGGTGGAGGACCAGCCCGCCGCCCTCCTCGACCACGACGAGGCGGGCGCGCTGGTCCTCGGAGCGGGTCGTCCGCGGCGACGGCCCGAGGTAGGTGTGCGCGACGAAGAGGCCGCGCTCGCGCTCGAGCGCCGCGAGCGCCGCCTCGGACAGCGCCGCGGCGAGCACCTGCGGCGGGGCGTGGAACATGGAGGACCGGAAGATCCAGATCCGCGGGTCGTCCGGGAGCGGGAAGATGGCGGGCCGCGGCGCGGCGGGGTCGCCGCCGAGCAGGTTCACGACGCGCGTGCCGGCGCGCCCGTCCACGTCCCCCGCCGCCCAGGCCCAGCGGACGCCGACCGCCTCCAGGAGATCGCGGACGCCCCATGGCGCCGCGTCGCCGGCGCCGCGCGACGAGAGCGCCTCGCAGTTCGTGTAGGGCTGGTGGTCGACCCACGTGGCGGGGCGGAACGGCCTCGCCGCGGCGAGCCCCTCGCGCACCGCCTCGCGGTCGTCGCGCTCGGGGGTCGCCGAGTGCAGCGCGACCTCGGAGCCGGACGCCTCCAGCTCCTCCGCGAGGATCTGGATCTCGGGATCGTCGAGGGCGCCGCCGCGGCGGGAGTGCGCGAAGAAGGTCCGCGTGAGCTTGAGCCCGCGCCCGAGCAGGCCCGCGCCGACGCCGCCCTCCGCGCGCGGATCGGAGCTGCCCCAGAGCACCGCACGGAGCGCCGCCGGATCGGTCCGGTCGGCGTGGTCGGTGAGGACGACGGCGGCGCGTGCGCCCGCCGGCCAGCGCTCCACGACGACGGGCCGGAACGCCTCGCCGGCCGGGTAGAGCGTCGCGCGTGCCTCGTCGGTGGCGCCGGCCGCGCGCGGCGCGTACCGCACCGCGCGCCGGACCTCGAGCGCCGCCCAGGGCACCCGCTCCGCCTCGGCCGCGGGCAGGTGCTCGAGGCACGTCTCGTAGGTCGAGAAGGGCCGCTCGTCGGCGTCGTCGAGGAGGAGCGTCGCGCGGACGCCGCCCTTCACGGGCTCGAGGATCGCCGCCGCGATCCCGGCGCCCCCGGCGAGCACCGCGCGCCCCGCCGCGACGAGGAGCGGCGTGCCGCGCCCCGTCCGCCTCGGCGACCGCAGCGGCCCGAACGCGAGGTCGCGCCCCAGCGCCCGCGCGGCGCCGGGCCAGGAGAGCCGCAGCGCGACGCGCTCGACCTCGGCTGGCGCGAGCCAGTGCACGGTCGCCTGCAGGCGCCGCGCCCCGCCCGGCGCCGGCAGGAGCTCCACGAGCGCCTCGTACCCGGGCCCCGCGCCGCGTCCCTCGGCGACGCCGTCCGCGCGCGTTCGCCAGCCGAGGGCGGGCGAGGAGGCGCGCGTCGACGTCCGCGCCTCGACCGCGATCTCCACCGGCAGCGGCCCGGCGCCGAGCGAGACCGGGGTCGGCGCCGCCGCCGTCGCGACCGCGGCGAGGCAGGCGAGGGCTTGCACCACCGCAGGATGCCGGTTCCCGCCGGCGGATCAAGTCGCGGCGCCGCCGGCCCGGGCCTAGCCCCGGCCCTTGCGCGCGCAGCGATGGCAGAGCTCGTCGAGCGCGAGGCCGAGGCGGTCCTCGAGGTAGCGGTGCAGCGGGTGCCACTCGCCCTCCTCGTCCTCGACCCGCCCGCAGCCGGCGCAGATCCGGACCAGCGCGGGGTCGAGGAGGAGCCGGTCCGCGTCGTCGAGCACGACGACCGCGTGCGGCGCGCCCCGGACGGCGAGCGGGCTCGCGGACACGATGAGGTGCAGGTCGGCCGGCTCGCCCCGCGCGCCGGTGCGGAGCACGAACCCGCGCGCCCGCACGCGCTCCCCCGCGAGGGCGCGCACGGCGGCGTCCCGGATCGCGGCGGCGCCGCGGGGCGCCTCGCCGGAGGCGGGGCAGCCGAGCGCGTCGGCGAGCGACCTCCCGGCGGCCGCGCCCAGGAGGGCGCGCGCGAGGGCGTTCGCGTGCACGATGCGCAGCGCGGCGTCGACGGCGACGGCCGCGACGGGGAGCGCCTCGAGGACCGCGGAGGCGAGGCGCGCGCCGGAGGAGGACGACGTCACGGCACGAGCGTAGCGATCTCCCGCTCCCCGTGAACGTCCATGGTCGCGGGAGGTCATGCGTGCCTCCGGGTGGCCCGCGCCCCAACGAGGCCGGCGCGCCGTCGCCAGGTTCCGGGACAAGATGGGCGCTCCGGGGGACGACCATGCCCGAAGGACCGCGCGATCTCGCCACGCTGCTCGGCGCCTACCGCATCGCCCTGCTCACGACGCGCGGCGCGGACGGCCACCTGCGCTGCCGCCCGATGGCGATGCGCCAGAAGGTGCGCGGCGAGGAGATCTGGTTCGCCACCGCGCTCGCCTCGAAGAAGTGCAAGGACCTCGAGGCGGACCCGCGCTGCGCCCTCGCCCTGTTCGACGCGAGGGACGGGACGACGCTCTCCATCTCGGGGCGCGGCGAGGTGCTGCGCGACCGCAACCTCGCCCTCGCGCTCTGGGATCCGTCGTGGACGCGCTGGTTCCCGGGCGGCCCCGCCCAGCGCGGCCTCGCGCTCCTGCGCGTCATCCCGGACCACGTCGAGCGGCACGGCCCGACGGGCGACGTGGAGGTGCTGAGGGAGGCGCCGCCGGCGCGGGCGCGGAGGAGGTCCTCCACTCGACGGGCCACCGCGAGCCGGTGACGGGCCGCAAGGAGCGGGCCGGCACACGTTCGCGTCGCGAACGAAGTGCCCCGCCCGGAGATGGGACGGCCTGCGGCGCTACGCTTCGACCGCGCGCTTCAACCCCGAGGCGAGGTCGTTCAGCGCCTTCGCCTCGGTCGCGACCGACTGGGTGGACGACATCGTCTCCTGCGTCGCGAGGTAGATCTCGTTCATCGCCTTCAGGACCTGGTCGATGCCGTGATCCTGCTGCTGGGCGACGGTCGCGATCTCCTTCGCGGCCTGGGACGAGTCTCGGAGCGCCGTGGCGAGCCGGCGGATGGTGTCGCCGGTCGAGCCCGCCACCTGCGCGCCCTGCTCCGCTCGCCGGATGCCGACCTCGGCCGCCGTCATCGCGGAGAGCATCGCCTTGTGGACGTCGGAGAGGATCCCCTTCACCTGCGCCGCCGCCCGCTTCGCCTCGTCGGCGTGGCTGCGCATCTCGGTGACGACGCCGGAGAAGCTGCGCGCCGCCGCCCCGGCCTTGCTCGACTCGTTCGCCGCGGTGTCGGCGAGCCGCTGCGAGCGGTCGGCGATGTAGTTCACCACCGACGCGATCTCGAAGATGTCGCGCATCCGGTTGTTGAGGGCCTCGATCTTCTGCGAGAGCGCGCGGACCTCGTCCGACAGCTTCAGCATCTCGGCCAGGTTCGTCTCGACCGCGGAGAGCCCCTCGGACGACGCCCGCTCCCCCTGGCGCGCGAGGCCGATCACGGTCTCGGCGGTGAGGGCCGCCTTGGTGGCGGTCTGCCCGAGCTGGCCCATGGTCGCCGTCGTCTCGCGCACGGACGCGGCGGTCTCGGCGGTCATCGAGGAGAACGACGACACGGTGGAGAGGAGCGCCTGGGCGGCGGTGAAGAGCTCGGAGGCGGTCTTGAGGTATCCCTCGCGGCGGGCCGACTCGAGGGCGATGATCTGGTCCTGGCTCCGGCCGGCGATGCTCGCGAACACGCCGAGGAAGAACGGCGCGGTGTCGATGATCCAGAGGAGCGCCGATTGCGTCTGGGCGCGCGTCAGCCCGGCCGGGCTCAGGCCGTAACCCCGCGTGATGGCCTCGATCATCGTGCCGAACACCGGGAACAGCACGCCGAAGGCGGCGCCCCACAGAGCGTACTTGCGCGTGTACATGGAACTCCCGAGCGGCGAGGTCGCGCCCATTCTGCAACGGAACGGGCGGGGCAGGC
The DNA here is from genome assembly GCA_035708485.1 of Anaeromyxobacter sp. Taxonomy (GTDB): domain Bacteria; phylum Myxococcota; class Myxococcia; order Myxococcales; family Anaeromyxobacteraceae; genus Anaeromyxobacter. Next base: position 14,400 of record DASSSJ010000062.1, read on the forward strand.
CAGTCGTGGCCCCTGCCCCCGGGGTGTGCGCGCGGGACGCACCGGCGGTCGCGGCGTCGCGCCGTCCCGCCGCACTGCAGCTCGCCCGCGACGAGCGCGGACCGCCTCGACCGCGGCTCCGACGAGCGGCGGCGCGACGGCCGCCGCGGCGTCGAGGGGCGCGCGATCGCCCTCGGGAACGAGCCACGTCGCGCGCGTCCCCCCGCTCGAGAGCGGATCGACGGCGCGCCGGGATCCTCGTCGCCGAGCGGCGCGGATTCCCCACACTAGCCGTGCGTGTCGGAATTCGCTAGACATTCGTGTCACGAACGGGTCAACTGCGCGTCTCTGAGCCTGACAGTGTTTCTGCTTCAGGCGACCTCGTCGGCCGGGGGGTGATCTCCGGGAGGGCCGATCGGGAGCGCCTGGCACCCGCGCTAGGGGGAAGCGTGACGCGACACGTGTGTCCGCAGTCGGCGAGATCCGTCTTTGTCCTCGCGGCGATGGTGGCCGCCTCCTGGATCGTCCTTCCGGCGGCAGCGGGTGCCGGCGAACCCGGAGGCGCCCGGGCGAGGGTGCTCGTCCAGTTCGACCGCACGCCCGGGCCGGCGGAGCGGGCGCTGGTGCGAGGCGCCGGCGGCGACGTCCGGTACACCTACCGCCTCGTGCCCGCCATCGCGGCGTCGCTGCCCGAGGGCGCGCTCGACGCGCTGCGGCGAAACCCCGCGGTCGTGCGGGTCGAGGCGGACGGCGTGGTGCACGCGTCCGACGCCGAGCTCGACGCGGCCTGGGGCGTGAAGCGCGTCGGCGCGGGGACCGTGCACGCCGGCGGGAACCTGGGGGCCGGCGTCAGGGTCGGGGTCCTGGACTCCGGCGTCGACGCCGCGCATCCGGGCCTGAGCTGGGACCCCGCGTGCAGCGCCAACTTCGTCGAGACCGAGACCCTGCAGGACGGGTACGGGCACGGCACGCACGTCGCGGGGACGATCGCCGCGCTCGACGACGGCGCGGGCGTGGTCGGGATGGCGCCGGCGGCGACGCTCTGCGTCTACAAGGTCCTGAGCAGCAGCGGCAGCGGCTACTACAGCGACGTCATCGCCGCCCTGGAGCGCGCGGTCGCGGACGGCGTCCGGGTCACGAACAGCAGCTTCGGCAGCTCGATGGACCCGGGCCTCACCGTCCGTACCGCGTTCGACAACGCCGCCGCGGCGGGCGTGCTGAACGTCGCCTCCGCGGGGAACCTCGGGACGGCCGACGGCGCCGGCGACACCTGCACCTACCCGGCGCGGTTCGACTCCGTCGTCGCAGTCGCCGCGACGACGGCGACGGACGCGCGCGCCGGGTTCTCGAGCACCTGCGCGGACGTCGAGCTGGCCGCGCCCGGCGACGCGGTCTACTCGACCTTGCCCGGCGGCGGCCACGGCCTCTCGAGCGGCACGTCGATGGCCGCGCCCCACGTGGCGGGGACCGCCGCGCTGGTGCTCGCGGCGAACCCGGGCTGGAGCGGCGATCAGGTGCGGGCCCAGCTCCAGCTCACCGCGCTCGACCTCGGCGACCCGGGACGCGACGCGCTCTTCGGGTTCGGCCTCGTCGACGCGCGGGCCGCGACGGGGGCGGCGAACCACGCGCCGGTCGCGGACGACCAGGTGGTCGCGGCCGCGGAGGACTCGCCGATCGCGATCGCCCTGAGCGCGAGCGATCCGGACGGCGACGCGCTCCTGTTCTCCGTGCTCGCGGCCCCGTCCCACGGCGTCCTCGGCGGCACGCCCCCGAGCCTGACCTACACGCCGGACCCGGACTTCAACGGCTCGGACCGCTTCACCTTCACCGCGAACGACGGCGCGCTCGACGGCAACGTCGCGACCGTGCTGGTGACGGTCGCGGCGGTGAACGACGCGCCGGTCGCGAGCGGGCAGTCGGTGACGGCGGACGAGGGGACGCCGCTCGCGATCGCCCTCGCCGCGAGCGACGCCGACGGGGACGCGCTGACGTTCGCGATCGTGGCGGGGCCGTCCCAGGGCGTCCTCGGCGGCGCGGCGCCGCAGCCGACCTACACGTCCGCCGCGGGCTTCTGCGGCACCGACGCCTTCTCCTTCGCGGCCTCCGACGGGCAGGCCTCGAGCGCCCCGGCCACCGTCTCCGTGCGGGTGCTCGATCGCGTCGGGATGGTCGCGGCGACCTACGCCGCCAAGAAGGCGACGGTCTCCGTCGAGGCGACGAGCTCCTCGAGCCGTCTTCAGTCGCTGACGGCGAGGGCCTACGACGCCGCCGGGAAGGACCTCGGCGGCGCCGCGCTCGTCTTCTCCTCCAGGAAGGGGACGTACGCCGGCACCATCGCCGGCGTCGCGTCGAAGCCCTTCCTCGTCGTGGTGACCTCGAGCTGCGGCGGCACCGCCACCGCGCAGGGCGCCGCGATCGGCGGCTGAACGCTGGACCGGGGGAGGTCCCCTCTCGGAAAGGAGGGACGCGCACGCGCAGCACCCGAAGGTTCGTCGGAAGCACCGCAGGATTCTCGACGCAGCAAGGCAGTTCCGCTCGACTCCGTTCGAGCAAGGGGGCATCGGTCATGACACGTGTCCGTTTCAGGTTTGCTCTTCTCGCGAGCGCGATCGCGCTCGCCTTCGCCGCGCTGCCCGCGGCGGCGCAGGACGCCGGGTCCGAGGGGCCGGTGCCGGCGCAGGCCTACGAGATCGCCCTCCAGGCCGCGGACGTTCCGGTCGGCGTGAACCTCAGGCCCGCCCAGCTGTGGGGCGTCGGCAACTGCATCCCGTTCGGCGACAACACCTACTACTGGTGGATGGGCGAGCCGGGCGAGGACCCGATCAACAACCGGTTCCAGGGCTTCGTCTACCGCAACGTGCCGGCGTTCTCGATGCAGCCGGGGGACAAGATCCGGTTCGACCTGGGCGCCATGAACTGGCAGGACACGCGGCGGACCATCTTCTTCGCGGCGGCGAACGTGAACCCCTCCGGTCCGTACGCGTACCCGGGCCAGGGCGTCCGGGCGGCGACGGGGTGGACGCAGGTCGCCAGCGAGAACGAGCTCCCGCTCAACCCGCGCGGCAACTGGGTGGTGGGCGACTACGAGCTGACCTACACGGCGATCGCGCCCTTCTCGTTCGACGGCGGAGGGCTCATCGTCGGCTTCCAGGGCTCGCCTCCGGCGGCGTACGCCGACGGCGGCTGCGACCAGGTCCTCGCGTACACGCACACCAGCGACACGAGCAACTTCTTCTACACGCGCTTCTACTCCCGGCCCGACCAGTACATGGGCGTCCTCGACGGGAACCCGACCGGCTTGATCGAGGGCTACCTGGGCGGCATGATCATCGAGATCACGAACCGGCCGCCCGCGGTCGCGGCGGACAGCGCGTCCGTCACGGCCGACGAGGGGCAGGACGCGACGAACACGGGCACCTTCTCCGACCCCGACTCCGACAACGACGTCACGATCACCGCGTCGGTCGGCACCGTGATCAAGACCGGCACGAACGGCGGCTCCTGGTCCTGGAGCATCCCGACGGCGGACGGCCCCGCGGGCCCGTTCGAGGTCGTGATCACGGCGGACGACGGCCGCGGCCGGGTCGCCACGACGACGTTCACGTACTCGGTGGCGAACGTCGCCCCGACGGTCACCGGCGTCGCGGCCGGCCCGGCGGCGTCCTGCGGCGCGGCGAACGCCGTGACGATCTCGTTCTCCGACCCCGCGCTCGCGAACGACGCCTACACCGCCACGGTGGACTGGGGTGACGGATCGGCCGCCGAGACGCTCGCCGCGGCGGGCTTCGAGCTCGGCGTCTCCCACGCCTACGCGATGGCGGGCCTGTACACCGTCACCGTCACCGTCGCGGACGAGGACGGCGGCGTGTCGGCGCCCGCGAGCGCGGTGGCCGCGCTGGACCTCACCGTCGTCGGGGGCGGCGTCCTCCCGCCGGTGAGGCAGGACGGCACCAGCATCTTCAAGTACAGCAGCACCATCCCGGTGAAGGCGAAGTTCGCCGACTGCGACGGGTCGCTCCCGGGCGACCTCGCCGTGGCGATCGGGCTCGTCCAGCTCTCCGGCAACGAGCCCGGCGGCGAGATCAACGAGCCGGTGTCGACGAGCGGCGCCGACGAGGCGGGCTTCATGCGGTTCTCCGCCGCGGACCAGCAGTACATCTACAACCTGGCGACGAAGCCGCTGCCCGATCCGACGGCGTCGTACCAGATCGTGCTCACCGTCGCGAAGACGGGGCAGCAGGTGACGGCGCAGTTCGGCCTGAAGTAGCCGGCGACGGCCGACGCACGCGAGGGAGGGGAGCGGGCCGCTCCCCTCCCTTCTCCCTTCCGCGAAAGGAGGAACGCACCGGCAGCACGCAGTGGTCGGCAGCTCTCGAAGCACTCCAGCCGTGAAGCGCAACGAAGCAGCTCTGCTCGACTCCACCGAGCAAGGGGGCATCACGCACATGACGCACGTACCAGGCATTCACCTCAGGCTCGCCGTTCTCGCGGGCGCGCTCGCGCTCGCCGAGCCGGCGCTGGCGCAGGAGGCGGCCGTCGGATCCGAGGGCACGCCGGCGGACCCGAACGTCGTCCAGCTCGCCGTGCAGTCCGCGGCGGTCGCGAACGGCGTCAACATCGTCCCGCTGACCTACCAGAGCCCGATCGTCGGAAACTGCATCCCGTTCGGCGACAACGTGAGCTACGGCTTCACCGGGTTCATCTACCGCAACATCCCGCCGTTCGAGCTCCGGCCCGGGGACAAGATCCGCTTCGACCTCGGGTCCGTCAACGGCGTCGACGTCAGGCGGACCATCTTCTTCGCCAGGGCGAACGTCAACCCCGCGCGGTACACGTACCCGACGGGCCAGGGCGTCCGCGCGGACGGCGGCTGGACGCAGGTCGTCTCCGAGACGCAGACCCCGGCCAACCCGCGCGGGAACTTCGAGGTGGGCGACTTCGAGCTGACGTACACGGCCGAGGCGTCCTTCTCGTTCCCGGGCGGCGGCCTCATCGTCGGCTTCCAGGGCGCCCCTCCGGCGACGTACTTCGACGGCGGGTGCGACCAGGTGCTCTCGCGCACCGTCTACGACGACGCGAGCAACCTCTTCTACACCCGGTTCTTCTGGAAGGCGGACCGGACGCTCGACCCGCTCGACCTCGATCCGGGCGGCGTCATCTGGACCGAGCTCGGCGGCATGATCATCGAGTCCAGCAACCGGCCGCCCGCCGTCGCGGCCGACAACGCGTCCGTCGCGGTGAGCGAGGGCGATCTCGCGACGAACACCGGCACCTTCTCCGATCCCGACGTCGCCGACGACGTCACGGTCACGGCGTCGGTCGGCACGGTGACGAGGTCCGGCACGAACGGCGGCACGTGGTCCTGGAGCCTGCAGACGACCGATGGCCCCGTCGCGCCGCAGGTCGTCACGATCACGGCCGACGACGGCCACGGCGAGCCCGCCTCGACGACGTTCACGTACTCCGTCGCCAACGTCGCCCCGGCGATCACGACCCTCCAGCCCGGCCCGGCGGCGTCCTGCGGTGGCGCGAGCGCCCTGGCGATCGCGTTCTTCGACCCGGCGCTCGCGAACGACGCCTACACCGCCACGGTGGACTGGGGTGACGGCTCGGCCGCCGAGACGTTCGCGGCGGCCGGCTTCGAGCTCACCGCCGCCCACGCCTACGCGATGGCGGGCCTCTACACCGTCACCGTCACCGTCGCGGACGAGGACGGCGGCGCGTCCGCGCCCGCGAGCGCGGTCGCCGCGCTGAACCTCACCGTCGTCGGCGGCGGCGTCCTGCAGCCCGTCAACCCGGACGGAACGAGCGTGTTCAGGTACGGCAGCACCATCCCGGTGAAGGCGAAGTTCGCCGACTGCGACGGGTCGCTCCCGGG
>DASSSJ010000063.1:0-41429 GCA_035708485.1 Anaeromyxobacter sp.
GGATCTCCCGCACCCTGGAGACGACCCCGGACGGCAGCACCTGGACCTCGTCGCCGGCCGCGATCTCGCCCGCCTCCACGCGCCCCGTGTAGGCGCGAAAGTCGTGGTGCTCGTCCCCGCGCGGGCGGCAGACCCATTGCACCGGGAAGCGGAAGCGCTCCGTGCGCTCGACGTGCTCGGCCGGGGCGGTCTCCAGGATCTCGAGGAGCGTCGGGCCGTCGTACCAGCCGAGGTTCCCGCCGCGCTCGACCACCATGTCGCCGCGCAGCGCGGAGATGGGGACGAACCGCACGTCCTCGATCCCGAGCGTCCGCGTGAAGCCGAGGTAGTCCTCGCGGATGCTCGCGAAGGTGGCCTCGGCGTAGCCGACGAGGTCCATCTTGTTCACCGCCACGACGAGGTGCGGGATGCCCACGAGGTGCGCCACGTACGAGTGGCGGCGCGTCTGGGTGAGGACGCCCTTGCGCGCGTCCACGAGGATGATCGCGAGGTGGGCCGTCGACGCCGCGGTCACCATGTTGCGCGTGTACTGCTCGTGGCCCGGCGCGTCCGCGATGATGTACTTGCGCGTGCCGGTCGAGAAGTAGCGGTACGCCACGTCGATGGTGATCCCCTGCTCGCGCTCGGCCTGCAGGCCGTCGGTGAGGAGCGAGAGGTCCACGGCGTCGCGCCCGCGGCGCCTGGAGCTGCGCTCGATGGCGTGGAGCGTGTCCTCGAGGATGGATCGGGTGTCGAGGAGGAGCCGGCCGATGAGCGTGCTCTTTCCGTCGTCCACGCTGCCGCAGGTGAGGAACCGCAGGAGGCCGTCGTCGTCCGGCTCGGGGAGCCGGCCGGCGGCCGCGAGGGGCGAGCCCACTAGAAGTAGCCCTCCTTCTTGCGCTGCTCCATCGACGCCTCGGAGGTCTGGTCGTCGAGGCGGGTGGCCCCGCGCTCGGTGAGGGTGCTCGCGGCGGTCTCGGCGACGATCGCCTCCACGGTGGCGGCGGTGGACTCGACCGGGGCCGTGCAGGTGATGTCGCCCACGGTGCGGAACCGGACCGAGACCTCCTCGACCGCCTCGCCGGCGCGAGGCGGGGTGACCTCGGTGACCGGGACGAGGGCGCCGGCGCGGCGGACCACCGGGCGCCGGTGCGCGAAGTAGATGGAGGGCAGCTCGAGCCGCTCGCGCGCGATGTACTGCCAGACGTCGAGCTCCGTCCAGTTGGAGATCGGGAACGCGCGGATGTTCTCGCCCTTCCGGATCCGCGCGTTGTAGAGGCTCCACAGCTCCGGGCGCTGGCGCTTCGGGTCCCACTGGCCGAACTCGTCGCGGAAGGAGAACACCCGCTCCTTCGCGCGGGCCTTCTCCTCGTCCCGCCGGGCGCCCCCGATGCAGGCGTCGAACCCGAACTCCGCGATGGCGTCGAGGAGGGTCACCGACTGGTGCTTGTTGCGCGGCTCGAGCGGGTGGGAGAGCACGACCTTCCCCTCGCGGATCGAGTCCTCGACCGACCGGACGACGAGGCGCTCCCGCAGCTCCGCCGCGCGCCGGTCGCGGAACGCGACCACCTCGGCGTAGTTGTGGCCGGTGTCGACGTGCAGGAGCGGGAAGGGGAACCGCGCCGGCCGGAACGCCTTCTCGGCGAGGCGCAGCAGGCAGATCGAGTCCTTCCCGCCGGAGAACAGGAGCACCGGGTTCGCGCACTGCCCGGCCACCTCGCGCAGCACGTGGACGGCCTCGGCCTCGAGCCAGTCGAGGTGCGAGAGGGCCCGGCGCCGGTGGGGCGCGCGGGCGCGCCCGCCGTCCCGGGGAGCGGCGGGCGGGGGAGTGCGACGGATGGGTGGATGAACCTCTGCCATAACGGACACGGCGCATCCTAGATAACGGAGGGGCGTCCGTCAAGCCGTCGAGCGGGCGGGCGCGCGGTCAGGGGAGGGGGGACTCGACGAACGCGCCGCCCTCGAAGCGGTACCGCCTCACCTCGCCGACGCGCCCGCCCCGCACGCCCAGCACCAGGTACTCCGCGCCCGGCACGGTCTGGACGCCGCCCACGGCGGCGTCGGCGCGGTCCTTCTCGGAGAAGTACGCGCCGACCTCGACGTGCGAGTGCCACACCGCCACGATCTCGCCGCCGCGCGCCTCGAGCTCGCGGTGCACGCGGAGCTGCTCCCTGGGATCCATGAGATACGAGTCGCGGCTCGTCCGCGGGAAGGCCGCGGGATCGGCGCCGTGGTACCGGTCGGCGACGTTGGCGACGGGGACGACGTGGAGCGCGCCGCCCCGCCGCACGACGAAGCCGCACGCCTCGCGCGCGGGATCGGCCTCGCAGAGCGCGACGAGGCGGGCCACGATCTCGGCACCGTACACGACGGCGCTCACCACGCGATCCTCCGGTCCCAGCGGCGCGGCTCGAAGTACCGGTCCGCGCGATCCGGGAGCACCGTCACGACGTTGCCCTCCTCGCCCGCCGCCGCCATCCGCCGCGCCACCTCGAGCGCGCCGGCCACCGCGGCGCCCGCCGAGTGGCCGACGCGGAGCCCCTCCTCGCGCCCGAGCCGCTCGGCCATCGACCAGCCCGCGGCGGTCTCGACCGGGATCACGCCGTCCAGCTCCGCCGGGTTCCAGATCGCCGGCACGAGCGACGACGCCATGTGCTTCAGCCCCTCGAGGCCGTGCAGCGGCTCCGCGGGCTCCACCGCGAAGCAGCGGACGCCCGGCGCGAGCGCGCGCAGCCCGCGGCTCGCGCCCATGACCGTGCCGCTCGTGCCGACGCCCGCCACGAACGCGGCGACGCGCCCGTCGAGCGCCTCCGCGATCTCGACGGCGGTGCCGCGCTCGTGGGCGCGGGCGTTCTCGGGGTTCGAGTACTGGTCCGGGTAGAACCAGCGCGCGGGCTCGGCGTCGACGAGCTCGCGCACCCTGCGGATCGCGCCGTCCGAGCCCTCCAGCGGATCCGAGAAGACGAGCTCGGCGCCGTACGCCGCGGAGATCCGCTTGCGGGCGACGCTCACGTTCCTCGGCATGACGAGCGCGCAGCGGAGCCCGAGCGCCGCGCAGATCCAGGCGTAGGCGACGCCGGTGTTCCCGCTCGTCGAGTCCACGAGCGTGCGCCCGGGGCCGAACCGGCCCTCGCGGAGCGCCGCCTCGATCATCGCGAGCGCGGCCCGGTCCTTCACCGAGCCGCCCGGGTTCATGAACTCGCACTTCGCGTAGATCCGGATCCCGGGCAGCCCGTCCGCGATGCGCCGGAGCCGGACGAGCGGCGTGCTCCCGACGAGCCGCGCGACGCCCTCGACCGGCCGCGCGCCGTGGCGGGGCGTCATCGCGCCCCCTCGCGCGCCGCGCGCCCCTCGAACCACTCCGCCATCGAGAAGTACCGCTCCCCCGTGTCCGCGAGGAGGGTCGCGACGAGCTTCCCGCGTCCCAGCTCGCGCGCCACCGCGAGGGCGGCGACCACCGCCGCCCCGCTCGACACGCCGACGAGCAGCCCCTCCTCCACCGCGAGCCGGACCTTCATCGCCCACGCGTCCTCGTCCGTCACGGTGAGGACCCGGTCGTACGCGCCGCGGTCGAGCACCGCGGGGACGAACCCGGCCCCGATCCCCTGGATCCGGGTGGGGCCCGGCGCGCCGCCCGAGAGGACCGGGCACGCCGCCGGCTCGACCGCGATCACGAGGACGTCCGGCCGAGCGCGCCGGAGCACCCCGGAGACGCCGGTGAGCGTCCCGCCCGTGCCGACGCCCGCCACGAACGCGTCGGGGAGCGCGCCGAGGGCGCGGAACGCGCGGACGAGCTCGGGCCCCGTCGTGTCGCGGTGGGCGGCCGGGTTCGCCGGGTTCTCGAACTGCTGCGGGAGGAACGCGCCCTCGCGCGCGGCGATCTCCCTGGCGCGCGCCACCGCCGGGGCCATCCCGTCCTCCGCCGGGGTGAGGACGACGTCGGCCCCGTACGCCTCGACCGCCTGCCGGTGCTCGAGCGCGGTCGAGGCGGGCATCACGAGCGTGAGCCGGTAGCCCTTCACCGCGCACGCGAGCGCGAGGCCGAGCCCGGTGTTCCCGCTCGTCGGCTCGACCACCCGGGTGCCCGGCGCGAGCCGCCCGTCCCGCTCCGCCGCGGCGATCATCGCGACCGCGATGCGGTCCTTCACCGAGCCGCCCGGGTTCAGGGACTCGAGCTTCGCGTAGACCTCCGCGGCCCCGGGTCCCCCGACGCGCGCGAGGCGCACCACCGGCGTCCCGCCCACCGCGTCGAGGATCGACTCGAGCGGCGGCGCGGCGCGCGGCCGGGGCGGGGGAGGGGCGCTGGACATGTCGGGCCGCTAGTAGCGCGGGACGTTCGGGTCGATCTCCTCGCTCCACTTGATGATGCCGCCCGCGAGGTTCCACACCTTGCGAAAGCCCGCGTCCTGGAGCTGCTTCACCGCCTTCGCGCTCCGGCCGCCCACCTTGCAGTAGAGGACGGTGTCGCGCGCGCTGTCGAAGGTCCGCAGCGACTCGGCGAAGCGCGAGAGCGGCGCGAGGCGCGCCCCCTCGATCCGGCCGATGTCCCACTCGTGCGGCTCGCGCACGTCCACGAGGTCGAGGTCGTCGCCCCGCCGGCGCCGCGCGGCCAGCTCCGTGACGGTGATGGCCGGGATCCCCGTGACGTCGTCCTCGTCGCCGCGGATCCCGCAGAACTGCTGGTAGTCGATGAGGGCCTTGATCTCGCGGGTGCCGCAGGCCGGGCAGCTCGGGTCCTTCCGGAGCCGCACCGTCCGGAACTCCATCCGCGCCGCCTCGACGAGCAGGAGCCGGCCGACGAGCGGCTCGCCCACGCCCGTGACGAGCTTCACCGCCTCGGTGGCCTGGACGACGCCGACGAGCCCGGGGAGGATGCCGAGGACGCCGCCCTCGGCGCACGAGGGGACGAGCCCCGGCGGCGGCGGCTCCGGGTAGAGGCACCTGTAGCACGGGCCGTCGTCGGTGCAGAACACCGTGGCCTGCCCCTCGAAGCGGAAGATCGAGCCGTAGACGTTCGGCTTGCGGAGGAGGATGCACGCGTCGTTCACGAGGTAGCGCGTCGCGAAGTTGTCGGTCCCGTCCACGACGAGGTCGTACTGTCCGATGATCTCGAGCGCGTTCTCGGAGGTGAGCCACGCCTCGTGCGCGACCACCTCGACGTTGGGGTTGAGGTCTCCGATCCGGTCGCGCGCCGACTCGACCTTCTTGCGGCCGACGTCCTTGGTCCCGTGCAGCACCTGGCGCTGCAGGTTGGTCTCGTCGACGACGTCCGCCTCGACGATGCCCAGGCGGCCGACGCCCGCGGCGGCGAGGTAGAGGCCGATGGGCGAGCCGAGCCCGCCCGCGCCCACCATGAGGATGCGGGCGTCCTTCAGGCGCCGCTGCCCCTCGACGCCGACCTCCGGGATGATGAGGTGACGGCTGTACCGGAGGATCTCCTCGTTGGAGAGGCGGGGCAGCTCGGCGGCGGATCGGCCGATCGGCATGGCTACCCTCCGGCGATCGCCGGGACGACGACGATCTCCGCGCCGTCGGCGACGCGCGTCGCGAAGCCCTCCTGGAAGCGGATGTCCTCGTCGTTCAGGTAGAAGATGACGTACGGGTACGGATCGCCCTTCGCGTCGCGCAGGCGGGGTCCGAGCTCGGGGAAGCGCGCCGCCACGTCGGCGACCACGTCGCCGACGGTGGTGCCCTTCGCCTCGTGGACGGTCTGGCCGCCGGCGTTCCGGGCGAGCACGGTGGGGAGCCTCAGGGTGACGGGCATGGGGTCCTCTCTGTATCCCTTTGTCTAAGCGGAACCGACGAGCGCCGCGACCTCGCGGAGCTTGGGGGCGATGACGGGGGCCGCGGCGAGGGCGGGCGTGACCGCCTCGACGGTCTTGAGGCCGTTCCCGGTGATGCAGAGCACGAGCTCGTCGGAGGGCCGGAGCTTCCCCGCCCGGGCGAGCCGGCGGGCCGCCGCGACGGTCACGCCGCCGGCCGTCTCCGTGAAGACGCCGGTCGTCGCGGCGAGGAGCGCGATCCCCTCCACCAGCTCCTCGTCCGTGACCGCCTGGGCGTCGCCCCCCGAGCCGCGGATCGCCGCCGCCGCGTGGGCGCCGTCCGCCGGGTTCCCGATGGCGATGGAGCGCGCGATCGTCCGCGGCACGACGGGCGTGATCGCCTCGCCGCCGCGCGAGACGAGGTCCACGATCGGCGCGCACCCGGCGGCCTGCGCGCCGTAGATCCGGGGCGACGCGCCCTCCGCGAGGCCGGCGGCGGCGAGCTCGTGGAAGCCCTTGTCCAGCTTCGTGACGAGCGAGCCGCCCGCCATGGGCGCGATCACCGCGTCGGGGAAGCGCCAGCCGAGCTGCTCGGCGATCTCGAAGGCCATCGTCTTCGAGCCCTCGCCGTAGTAGCTGCGCAGGTTCAGGTTCACGAGCCCCCAGCCGAAGCGATCCGCCACCTGCGCGCAGAGCCGGTTCACGTCGTCGTAGGTGCCCTTCACGCGGACGAGGCGCGGGCCGTAGATGGCGGTGCCCACGATCTTGCCGAGCTCGAGGTCCTCGGGGACGAAGATCCACGCGCCCAGGCCCGCGCGCGCCGCCTGGGCCGCCACGGCGTTCGCGAGGTTCCCGGTGGACGCGCAGCCGACGGTCTCGAGGCCGAGGCTCCGGGCGGCGTTCAGCGCCACCGCCACCACCCGGTCCTTGAACGAGAGGGTGGGGTGCGAGACGGCGTCGTTCTTCACGAGGGCGCGCCGGACGCCCAGGGCGCGGGCGAGGGCGGGCGCGTCGACGAGGGGCGTGAAGCCCGTGTCGAGCGAGACGACGGGGTCGCCGAGGATCGGGAGGAGCTCGCGGTAGCGCCAGATGGAGCGCGGGCGGGCCTCGATCTCGGCGCGCGTGGGGAGGCGGCGCGCGGGGTCGTAGGCGGGCTCGAGCGGCCCGATGCACTCGGCGCAGATCGCGACGGGGCCCGGGTCGAAGCGGGCGCCGCAGCGGCGGCAGACGAGGGGCGCGAGCGCGGGCGCGGGGACGCCGGCGGGGGCGGGCGGCGCGAGGCGCGCCGCCGCGGAGGGCGAGGGCATGTCGTCGTCTTCCTTCTGCCTCACCCGGCGCCGCCGCGGGCCGCGCCCGCACGCCCGGTGAGAGGCTTTTTAGCGGTTGGTTTTACGTGGCCGCAATACGCCGCAAATCGCCACGGTGTCCGGTGTAGCGGACGAATCCTATGTAGCGGACACACCTCTTGTCAAGCGGAGAGGGCGCCGGGCGCCCCTCACGCGGCGCACTCGCCCTCCTGGACGTCCGGCCGGAAGTCCTCCGACGTGCCGGGCTCGACGAAGTCCTCGGGGCGCGCGTCCTCGACGCGGAGCGCCTCGAGCGGCGCGAGCGCGGCGCGGGCCCGGTCGAGCGCCCGCGCGAAGAACCCGGCGGCGTCCTCGCCGGCCGCCCGCTCCGCGAGGTAGAGCGCGGTGAGCCGCTCGACCGCCTCCGGGACCCGGCGGGCCGGGACCTTCCCGGCGAGGCGGGCGAACGCCGCGCCGCCGTGGCCCACCCCGCCGCCGACGAGCACGAAGTACTGCGGGACGGCGCGGGCGCCGAGCTTGCGCGCGCTGCCCTGGAGGCCGATCGCGGCGAGGTGGTGATGGGCGCACCCGTTCGGGCAGCCGGACACGAGCACCGGGAGGCGGGCCGGGAGCGCGGCGGGGCCGAGCGCCTCGCGGACGTGCTCCTCGACGAGGGCGGCGACGCCCCGCGTGCGCGTCACCGCGAGCCGGCAGACGTCCGCGCCGGGACAGGCGACCACGTCCGCCGCGCTCCCCGCGCCGTCGCGCGCGAGCCCCGCCGCGGCGAGGGCGCGGTGCAGCGCCGGCACCTCCGCGTCGGGCACCCAGCGCAGGAGGACGTGCCCGCGGCCGGAGAGCCGGACGGTGCCGTCGCCGTGGGCGAGCGCGAGGTCCGCGAGGATCTCGAGCTGCGCCGCGGTGAGGTCCCCGCCCCGGGGCGAGACCGTCACCACCGAGAAGCCCGGCTGGCGCTGCGGCGCCACGTTCGTTCGCCGGAAGACCGCGAGCGCCCCCGCCCCGGGGTGGAGCACCGGCTCGACCCCGGGCGGCTCGCCCGGCGCGCGCGACGTCGCGGCCGCGACGCGCGCCGCGATCTCGGCGGGGGAGGGCGGAACGGGGCGCGTGCCGCGCGGCGCCGCCTCCTCGGGGGCGCGATCGGCGTCGAACGCGAGCGCGGGCGCGCCCTCCGCCCGCACGTTCGCGAGCTCCGCCTCGACGAGGGCGCGGAACGCGTCGAACCCGAGGTCGCGCACGAGGAACTTGAGCCGGTTCCGCTGCTTGTTGACGCGGTCGCCGCGGGCGTGGAAGACGCGCACCACCGCCTCCGCGAGGGCGAGGACGTCGCGCGCCGGCAGGAACTCGACGAGCGGGCGGCCCGAGGCGGGCAGGGACGACGTCCCGCCGGCGACCGTGACCGCGAAGCCCCGCACGGCCGCGCCGCCCTCGTTCCGCAGGCGCGCGCGGAACCCGAGGTCCTGGATGGGCGTCGCGGCGTGGTCCTCCGCGCACCCCTCGAAGGCGACCTTGAACTTGCGCGGGAGCGCGCTCGCGAGCGGGTGGCGCAGGAAGTGCCGCGTCACCGCCTCGGCGTAGGGCGTCACGTCGAAGAGCTCGTCCGCGGACACGCCGGCGAGCGCGCAGGCGACGACGTTGCGCACCGTGTTGCCGCCCGCGCCCGACGTGGTGATCCCCGCCTCGGCGAGGCGGCGGAGCGCGGCCTCGAGGTCGGCGGGGCGGACGAAGTAGAGCTGCACGTTCTGGCGGGTGGTCACGTGGCCCCAGCCGCTCGAGAAGCGGGCGGCGACGTCCGCGAGGGCGCGGAGCTGCGCGGCGTCCGCGGCGCCCTGCGGGAGCTTGACGCGCAGCATGTGGACGCCGTCCTGGCGCTGCGAGTAGGCGCCCCGGGCGACGCGGTAGGCGCGCCACCCGTCGGCGTCGAGCTCGCCGCGCTCGAAGCGGGCGAGCGTCTCGACGAAGGCGTCGATCTCGGCCCCGTCGGCGAAGGTCGCGCGCGGCGCGCGCGCGGCGGGGGCGGCGGAGGGAGCGGTGCGAGCGGTCACGGGAGCTTCCTTTCAGGCGACGGCGGAGTCGGGGCGAGCAGCGGAGGAGGCGGGCTCTGCCTGCCGACGGGCGGAGGCGAAGCCGGAGCACTCCGGCGTTCCGGGGGAGCGCGGGCTCGCGCCCCGAAGCTCGGCGCGAGCCGAGCACCCCCCCGGCACGAGGGACAGCGCGGCCGCGGCGCCGACGACGAGCGTGCCGGGGAGATCGCGATCCGCGGGCAGCGGGGCCGCGGCGAGCTCCGCGAGGGTGCCGCGCCAGGTCGAGGCCGCGGCGCTCGACGCCCCGAGGACGACCGCGGCGGGCGTCGCGGGATCCCACCCGCGCGCCTGGAGCCTCGCGGCGATCCGCGCGCGCTCCGACACGCCCATGAGGACGACGAGCGTCGCCGTGCCGGGGGCGAGCCCGTCGAGGATCGGCCCGTAGGTCGCCTCGCGGTGGCCGGAGACGACGGCGAACGCGGCGGCCGTGCCCCGGTGCGTCACCGGGATGCCGGCGAGGGCGGGCGCGGCGATCGCGGACGACACGCCCGGCACGATCTCGAACGGCACGCCCGCCGCGGCGAGCGCGAGGGCCTCCTCGCCGCCGCGGCCGAGGACGAAGGGATCGCCGCACTTGAGCCGGACGACGCGCTGGCCGCGCCGGGCCGCGCGCACGAGGAGCCGCTCGATGGCGCGCTGCGAGACGCTCGGCCGGCCCGCGCGCTTCCCGACGTAGAAGCAGTGGGCGCGCGGCGCGAGCCGGAGCACCTCGGCGTCCACGAGCGCGTCGTACAGGACGACGTCGGCGGCGGCGAGCCGCTCCGCCCCGCGGCGGGTGAGGAGCCCCGGGTCGCCCGGGCCCGCGCCGACGAGCGAGACCGTGCCGGGCGGGACCGGCCCGTCGCCGCCCGCGGCGGGCGCGCCGTCGTAGAGGGCGTTCAGCCTCCGCAGGAGGAGCGGCCGGCGCGTCGCGAGCGGGACCCGGGCGCGCTTCCAGGCGGGGCGCTCGGCCTCGGCGGCGTCCACCCAGGCGCCGAGGTCGCGCGGGAGCACCGCGTCGATCGCCTCGCGCAGCAGCCCGGCGAGGGCGGGCGCGCGCCCGCCCGTGGACACGGCCACGGTGGCGCCGCCGCGCCTCACGACGCCCGCGGTGTACGCGGTCGCGGCCTCCGGGTCGTCCACCGCGTTCACGAGGATCCGGCGCGCCTCCGCGGCGGCGCCCACGGCGCGGTTCACCGCCGGCGTCGCCGCCGCGATCGCGAGCCAGGCCCCGTCGAGATCGGCGGCCTCGAACGCCCGCCGCCGCACCACCGCGGCGGTCCGGGCGATCTCGCCGCGGACCTCGGGGGCGACGACCGTGACGCGCGCGCCCGCCCCGGCGAGCTGCCGGACGCGCAGGAGGGCCATCGCCCCCCCGCCGACCACGACGACGTCGCGCCCGGCGAGCTTCACGAACAGCGGCAGGAGCGGCGCGCTCACCGGACGCCCCGGGCGAGGACGTGCTCCAGGGAGACCTGGTACTCCCGGTCGCCGAACCCGAGCGCGCGCAGCTGGCGCCTCGCGTCCTGGGCCTCGACGCGCTCCGACTCGGCGACGAGCCGGCCCGCCTCGCGGCGGAGCGCGAACCCCAGGCGCGCGAGGGCGCGGGCGAGGTCGTCCGCGCGATCCGCGCCGGCGTCGAGCGCGACGCGTGTCGTGAACCCGGCGGGGAGCGGAGCCTCGGACGGCGTGGGCTGCGACATGGCGGTGCTCCGGCGGCCGCGAGCGCGTGCGCCGCGCCCGGCGGCCTGCGGGCGTGGGCGGAAGCGGGACGGGAGGGCGAAGCGAGCGCCGGCGGCGTCAGCGCATTCGCGCGCCGCGCGCCGGCGCGCGACAGCCGCAGCGCGGCCGACGGGCGGGGCGGGGCGGCGTCGCGGGCCTGCGGGCGTCGTCTTCGCGCATCGTGGGCGGGATCCTAGATGACGGACGGGCGTCCTGTCAAGCGGACAACAGACGGGCGTCCGTCTGAGCGGAGACCGGTGCGCCGGCGGAGGCGCCGGCGGGCGCCCGGCCGCGCGGCGCCGGCCGCGCTAGACTGCCGCCGCGCGCCGAGGCGCGGAGGAGCCGAACCGTGGACTACGACGCCGAGCGCGCCCCCGATCCCGCCTCCTGGACCGCCGCGCCCGAGGCGGAGCGGCTCGCCGCGATCGAGGCGCACCACCGCGCGCTCGCGGCGCCGCACCCCGCGACGCGCCAGCCGCGCGTCCACGCCGCCATCCACCTCGTCGTCGAGGACCAGCTCGCCGCCGGCGCGCCGCACGAGGCGCGCCGCGCGCTGGAGCGGCTCGTGGGCGGAGGCCTCTCGCGCCACGAGGCGATCCACGCGATCGCGTCCGTCGTCGCCGCCGCGGCGCAGGGCGCCCTCTCCGGCGCGCGGTTCGACGCCGCGGCGTACGCGCGCGCCCTCGACGCGCTCAGCGCCGAGGCGTGGCGGGCGCGCGACGCGGAGTGATCGTGCCGCGGCCGCCGTTGCGGGGCGGCGCCCCGGCGCGGTAAACCGTGGCGGGTGAGCCAATTCCTCCTCGTCTGCGCCGGCGGCGCGATCGGCGCCGGGACCCGGTACCTCGTCGCCACCTGGGCCGCGGTCCGCCTCGGCACGGACTTCCCGCGCGGCACGCTCCTCGTGAACGCCACCGGGTCGTTCCTGCTCGCGCTCGTCGTCGCGCTCCGGCCGGGCGTCGTGTCGGCGGACATGCGCCTGTTCCTCGGCGCGGGGATCCTCGGCGGCTACACGACCTACTCGTCCTTCAACGCGGAGACCCTGGCGCTCCTCGACGGCGGGAGCCCGTGGCTCGCGGCCGCGAACCTCACGCTCACGGTCGTCGGCTGCCTCGTCGCCGGCCTCGCGGGGCTCGCCGCGGGCCGCTGGCTCGCGCTCTGACCGCGGCGCCCCCCGCGGGCGGGCGCGCCAGCTCCTCGTACAGGTAGACCGCGGACAGGATCCCCTTCTGGTAGTTCTCGAGGTCGAGCCGCTCGTTGGGCGCGTGGCTGTTCTCGTCGGGGAGGCCGAAGCCCATCAGGATCACCGGGCAGCGGAGCGCCGCCTGGATCGTCGCGGTGAACGGGATCGAGCCGCCCTCGCGCGTGAGCACCGGCTTCTTCCCGAACGCGCGCTCGAGCGCCCGCTCCGTCGCGCGGAACGCCGGCGCGTCCACCTCGGAGAGGAACGCCGAGCCGCCGTGCAGGCTCGCGACGGTGACCTTCACCTCGCGCGGCGCGAGCTTCCTCACGTACGCCGTGAACTTCCGCGCGATCTCCTCGGGCGTCTGGTCGGGCACGAGCCGCATCGAGATCTTCGCCCCCGCCCTCGCGGGGATGATCGTCTTCGCGCCCTCGCCCTGGAAGCCGCCCCAGATGCCGTTCACCTCGAGGGTGGGGCGCGCCCAGATCCGCTCGAGCACGTGGTACCCCGCCTCGCCCCAGGGCGCGGGCGGGTTGCCGGCGGCGGCGAGCCACTCCCTGCGGTCGAAGGGCAGCCGCTTCGTGTTCGCGCGCTCGCGGGCGGTGAGCTTGCGGACGCGATCGTAGAACCCCGGGATCAGCACCTTGCCGGAGGCGTCCTGCAGGCCCGCGATGATCCGCGCGAGCGCGCTCGCCGGGTTGAGCACCGCGCCGCCGAAGCTCCCGGAGTGGAGGTCCACCGCGGGGCCCTCGACGTCCACCTGCATGTACGCGAGGCCGCGCAGGCCGTAGCAGATCGAGGGGACGCCCTTCGCGAACATCGGGCTGTCCGAGACGATCACGGCGTCCGCGGCGAGGCGGGCCCGCTCCCGCTCCAGGAACGCGCCGAGGTTCGCCGACCCGACCTCCTCCTCGCCCTCGAAGATCATCTTCACGTTCACGGGCGGTCCGCCCGCCTGCCGCCACGCCTCGAACGCCTTGAGGTGGAGCCACACCTGGCCCTTGTCGTCCACCGCGCCGCGCGCGTAGAGCGCGCCGTCGCGGACCTCGGGCTCGAAGGGCGGGCTCTTCCAGAGGCCCAGGGGATCCACCGGCTGGACGTCGTAGTGGCCGTACACGAGGATCGTCGGCCGCTCCGCGCCGGCCCCCATCCAATGGCCGTAGACGACCGGGTGCCCGTCGGTGGGGAACACCTGCGCGTCGATCCCGAGCTTCCGCATCTCGTCCCGCAGGAACGCCGCCGCGCGCGCGACCTCGGACCGGTGCTGCGAGGAGGAGCTGATCGACGGGATCCTCAGGAACTCGACGAGCTCCGAGACGAAGCGGGCCTCGTTCTCCTTCAGCCAGCCGGCGGGATCCATCGCGGTGTCCTCCCTGGGGTGCGGCGCAGCATAGCCCGGCGCCGCCGCGCGCGCCGCAGGCTCGAGGCCGAGCCGCCGCACGTCCTCGGGCGTGTTGGCGTTCGCGAAGGCGCGCCCGTCCGGATCGACGGCCCGCCACTCCTCCTCCTCCACGACGCGCGTCCGGACCGCGGCGGCGAGGTCCCGGAACGACGGCTCGCCCTCCGCGAGGAGCCGCTCGAGCACGGGCAGGCAGGCCCGCGACCAGAACGCGTGCAGCGGCTCGAGGTGGCCGCGGAACCGCACCAGGACCGCGTCGGCGCCCTGCCGCCGCGCGGCGAGGGACCGGATCGCGCCCGCGTCGAGGAAGGGCATGTCGCAGCCCGCGACGAACACCCACGGCGTCTCCGCCGCCGAGAGCGCCGCGTGCAGCCCGCCCGGCGCGCCGCGGCCGCGGATCGCGTCCGGGATCACCGGCACGCCGAGGCCGGCGTACGGCGCCGCGTCGTTCGCGACGACGAGGGCGCGGCCGAAGACGCGCCGGAACAGCGCGACCGAGCGCGCCGCGATGGTCTGGCCGCCGACGCGGAGCAGCCCCTTCGGCGTGCCGCCCATGCGGACGGCGGCGCCGCCCGCGACGAGCGCACCGGTGCAGCCGTCGATCGGGGCGGCGTCCATCGCGCGCGGAGTCTAACGCGGAGCGGCATGAGGCGGGACCCGGGAGTGGCAGCGCCGGGGCGATTCGGGTAAAACCCCGTTCCCCCATGACCCCGGAGCAGCGAATCCAGGCTTTCCGGGCCTTCGTGACGAAGAGTCCCGACGACGCCTTCGCGCGCTACTCGCTCGCCATGGCGCTCCGGACCACGGGGCGCGGCGAGGAGGCCGCGGCGGAGTTCCAGGAGCTGCGCGCGCGGAAGCCGGATTACGTCCCGGCCTACCTGATGCACGGGCAGACGCTGGAGACGCTCGGCCGCGACGCGGAGGCGGCGCGGGTCTACGAGGACGGGATCGCCGCGGCGACCCGGGCGAACGACATGCACGCGCGGAACGAGCTGGGCCTGGCGCTCGAGACCGTCCGCGCTCGAGGGACCACGAGATGAGCCCCATCGATCCCAAGGACGTCGAGATCGCGCGCGCGAAGGCCGAGGCCGAGGACGTCCGGTCCGCGGCCGGCTTCGGCGGCCTCATGCGCGGCAAGCGCGCGGTGATCACCGGCGTCGCGAACGACCGCTCGCTGGCGTGGGCGATCGCGCAGGTCTTCCACCGGGAGGGCGCCGAGCTCGCCTTCACCTACCCGGGCGAGGCGATGGAGAAGCGGGTGCGGCCGCTCGCCGAGAGCCTCGGCGCGAAGGCGATCCTCGACTGCGACGTCGCGAAGGACGAGGACATCGAGCGGACCGTCGAGGACGTCCGGACGATATGGGACCGCGTGGACGTCCTCGTGCACTCGATCGGCTACGCGCCGCGCGAGGCGCTCGACGGCCGCTTCACGGACGTGACGTCGCGCGAGGCCTGGCGCATCACCATGGACGTGTCGGCGTACTCGCTCGTCGGCCTCGCGCGCGCGTTCAAGCCGCTCATGCCGCCCGGCTCGAGCATCGTCTCGCTCACGTACTACGGCGCCGAGAAGGTGGTCCGGAACTACAACGTGATGGGCGTCGCCAAGGCGGCGCTCGAGTGCGCGACCCGCTACCTCGCCGACGACCTCGGGCTCGAGGGGATCCGCGTGAACGCGATCAGCGCGGGCCCGGTGAAGACGCTCGCCGCCGCCGGCATCAAGGGGATGCGCACGATGCTCTCCGAGAACGCGGATCGCACGCCGCTCCGCCGGAACATCGACCAGGACGACGTCGCCCGCGCGGCGCTCTACCTGTGCTCGGACCTCGCGAAGAACGTGACGGGCGAGGTGCTGCACGTGGACGCCGGGCAGAACGTCGTCGGCGTCGTGTCGATGGGCTGAGCGCCGGCCGCGCGCGTCGCCGCGGCGGGCGCCAGCCCCGACCTCGCCTTCGCCGCGGCGCGCGCGTACGCGTACGTCCACCGCTGCTCGTCGACGCGGCTCAGCGCCTCGCCGGCGGGGCCGGTCACGTCGGTGGTGCGCTTCACCTCGACGCGGTGGGGCACGAGCGTGGACGGCTCCGTCACCACCGTCGCGTCCATCGTCGTGGCGAGCTCGCCGAGCGCCCCCTGCACGGCCTGCCGCGGCGCGCCGAGCTTCTCCATGAGCGCGGCGAGGACCCTCGCCACGTCCTCGCGATCCGGCCGGGACCGCATCGTGAGCTCGACGCAGCGCCCCTTCCGCGGCCCGGGGCAGTCGAGCCAGCGCGCCGCGCGCGCCTCGACGCGGATCCGGACCGTGGAGCCCGGCAGGGCCACGCGAACCGCAGCGCGACGACGTCCGGCCGGGGCGCGCCCGGCGCGGCGTCGGCGGCGCGGGGATCGGCGGCGCGGCCGGGAGGCGCGAGCGCGAGCGCGACGAGGGAGAGGAGGCCGGCGCGGACGGGAGTCATGGGCGCGCCGTAGAGCACGGGCGGGGGGGCGCGCCGAGAGGCGAGCGCCCGGTCCCGTGCCGCAGCCGTCGCGCCGCGCCGGGTTGCGGCCGGACCGCCGCGATCGGGCACGCTCGCGCGAGCAGGCTTCACCGACGAGCTCACGCCTCCCCGGTGCGCGAGCTACGACCGAGCTCGTCGAGGTCGTGACGGCAGTCCAGCGGCTCGCCATGGTCCCGCTGCGGGATCCCGGACGAGTGAGGGCGCGTCGCGGACCTCGCGCGCGGGGCCCGCCCGGGCGCTGCCGCGCGGCGCGCGCGGTGCGCTCATTTTGCCGTACATGCGTCCCGACGAACGGCTCGAGATCGCCCACGCCGCGTACCTTCGCGCGCTCGCCCTCGTCCGAGCGTGCTCCACGCGGGCGAGCTGGAGGCGCGCGCTCGCCGCGTCGCGGAACCTCGCCTCCGCCATCCGCGACAGCGACCGGGCGCGGGCGGCGCTCGCGGTGGGGCATTGGCGCGCGCCGGCCGGCCGGCCGCCCGGGGGTCGGCCCCGCGGGGGCGGCGGGGCGCTGCTGCACGCGATCGCCGCCGCGGGTCGGTGCGCGACCCCGCCGCGGCCGGGTCGCGGCGCGCCGCGCGCCGGCGACGCGAGCCGCCGCGGCGCCGCGGAGCGATGGCCCGAGTTCGCCGCCGAGGTCGAGCGCGCGCACGCGCTGATGGAGGAGTCGCGCCTGCTCGTCGCGCAGTCGCGCGCGCTGTGCGCGTGGCTCGCCGGGGCCGGGCTGGCGGGGCCGGCGCGCCAGCGGACCTAGAGGAACCGCCCGCGCCGGGTCTCCTCGCCGACGAAGGGGTTCGCGCGCCGTTCGTCGCCGAGCAGCCCCGCCGGCCCGTGACCCGGGTGGAACCGGACGTCCTCGCCGAGGGTGAAGAGCTTCTTCTCGATCGACGCGAGGAGCGCGTCCACGTCGCCGCCCGGCAGGTCGGTCCGGCCGACCGAGCCGGAGAACAGCGTGTCGCCGGTGAAGAGGATCTTCGCCTCGGGGAACCAGAGGCAGCACGAGCCCGGGCTGTGGCCGGGCGTGTGGATCACCCGCGCCTCGAGCGCGCCGACCTCGAACGTCTCGCCGTCGGCGTGCCGGCGGTCGATCTCCGGCGGCTCGACCGGGTCGAAGCCGAACATCTCGGCCTGCCTGGGCAGCGCCGCGAGCCAGCCCTCGTCGCCGGCGTGGATCTGGAGCGGCGCGCCGGTCGCCTCGCGCGCCTCGGCGGCGCCGGCGACGTGGTCGACGTGGCCGTGCGTGCAGAAGATGCGGACCACGCGGTAGCCGCCCGGGTCGCGCAGCGCGAGCAGGCGCGGGACGTCGCCGCCGGGATCGACGAGGACCGCCTCGCGGGTGCGGCTGCACGCGGCGACGTACGCGTTCGCCGCGAACGGCCCCACGACGGCGTGCCGGACGACGAGCATGCGGTCCCCCTACCGCGGCCGGCACCGGAGCGGGCGCGCGACGGCGGGCGATCAGTACGAGAACGACGAGCCGCAGCCGCAGGTCGTGCGAGCGTTCGGGTTGCTGAACTTGAACCCGGCGCCCTGGAGGCCGACGACGTAGTCCACCGTGACGCCCTGGAGGTACATCGAGCTCATCGGATCGACGTACAGGCGGACGCCGTCCTGCTCGAACGACAGATCGCCGTCCCGCGGCTCCTTCTCGAAGTCCATCGAGTACTGGAACCCCGCGCAGCCGCCGCCCATGACGCCGACGCGGATGCCGTAGCCCTCGAGCCCCTCGCGCTGGATCGCGTCCTTCACCATCTCGACGGCCTTGGCCGTGAGGAGGACGGGCGCTGCGTCGGTGCCGAGATCGTTGGTCGCCGGGGAGACGGGGGGCTGACAGGTGGTCGCGTCCATGTATCCGGAACTCCGTGGGAATGGCCCGAGTTGACCGGGCGCAAGGGATTGTAACAGCGACAACCTGCCGCATCAAACGGAACCGCCCGGCGAGGGGCGCCCCACGGCGGGCGTGTCGGTCGATTGTAAGAGGGTTCGGGCTTCTCCGCCCCTCACTCGGGCGCGCGCCCCGAGAGGTGCCTGCCGCCGTCCACCGGGAGCACGGCGCCCGTGACGAACGGCGCGCCCGCCAGGTACCGCACCGCCGCGGCGACGTCGTCCGGGGTCCCCTCGCGTCCGAGCGGGATCCGCGCGACGAGCGCGCGGCGCCGGACGGCGGGGTACGCGTCGGGGAACAGCACGGTCCCGGGCGCGACCGCGTTCACGCGCACCTCCGGCGCGAGCTCGAGGGCGAGGCACTCGGTCATCCGGACGAGGGCAGCCTTGGACGCCGCGTAGGCGGCGTAGCGCCGCCACGGCACGAGCCCGCCGCCGACGTCGGCGACGTTCACGACCGAGCCGCGCGACCGCCGGAGCAGCGGCAGCAGCGCCTTCGCGAGCAGGAGCGGCGCGCGGGCGTTCAGCTCCATGTGGGCGTCGAAGAGCGCCGCGTCCGTCTCCTCGACCGCCGCCGCGTCGAAGACCGCCGCGCCGTTCACGAGGAGGTCGAGCCGGCCGAAGCGCTCCCGGAACGCGGCGGCGAGCCGCGCGGGGCCGTCGGGCTCCGCGAGGTCCGCCTGGAGCGCGGCGGCGAACCCGCGCGGCGCGTGCGTCCGGAAGTGCGCGGCGACCGTCCAGCCGTGCCGGGCGAGGTCGCGGGCGATCGCGTTCCCGACCCGCACGCCCGCGCCGGTGACGAGGGCGACGGGCCGGCCGCGGCGCCGCTCGGCGTCGCGGCCCCCCGCGCTCGCCCTCGCCACGCCCGGGCGAGGAGGAGCGTGGGGCGGGGGAGGCTTCAGCTTCCGCGCGCGGGGTCCCAGAGCGGCTCCTCCTTCCGCGCGCGGTGGTTCGCGACGCGGGCGGCCACGAAGAGGAAGTCGGAGAGGCGGTTCAGGTACGCGAGGACGGCCGGGTCGACCTCGACCTCCGAGGCGAGCGCGACGACGTGCCGCTCGGCGCGTCGGCAGAGGGTCCGCGCGAGGTGCAGCGCCGCCGCGGTGCGCGTCCCGCCGGGCAGGACGAACCTCGCGAGGGGCGGCAGCTCGCCGTCCCAGCCGTCCATCGCGGCCTCGAGCCGCGCGGTCCAGGCCGCGTCCACGGGCGGGATGGCGCTGCGCGCCTTCGCTCCGTGCGGCGTCGCGAGCTCGGCGCCGACGCAGAAGAGCTCCTCCTGGATCCGCGCGAGCTGGCCGTCGAGCTCGGGGTCCTCCACGAGCGCGCGCACCACGCCGAGCGCGGCGTTCAGCTCGTCCACCTCGCCGTAGGCCTCGACGCGCCGGTCGCTCTTCTTCACGCGCGGCCCCCCGAACAGGCCGGTCTCTCCCGAGTC
This sequence comes from Anaeromyxobacter sp., assembly GCA_035708485.1. Classification (GTDB taxonomy): domain Bacteria; phylum Myxococcota; class Myxococcia; order Myxococcales; family Anaeromyxobacteraceae; genus Anaeromyxobacter. The sequence goes on from DASSSJ010000063.1 coordinate 19,212, forward strand.
GCCCGTCTTCGTGTAGATCTTCACGGCCCGGACACTATCGGAGGGGTCTGGCCCGCACAACCGACACGATGGAGCCGATCTTCCAGGGAGACGCGCTCGAGCGCGTCGCGCGCGACGCCGCCGGCCGCGCGTGGGCGGGCGGCATGACGGTGCTCCGGCCGGACGGCTCGGTCGTGCCGATCCCGCTCGTCGCCGAGCCCGAGGTGCTCGCCCGCGAGGACCTCGCCCTCGCCGCGCGCGAGGCGCAGCTCGTGCTCTCGGGGGCGGTGAAGCTCGCGCGCGCCCTCCTCGAGCGCGGGGACGCCCACGACCGCGCCGCGCTCCAGGGGCCGTTCTCGGGGCTCGAGGCGGAGGCGATGTCGAAGCTGTTCTCCGACGCGCCGCTGCCCGCGATGGTCGCGCGGGTGGACTTCCTCGTCCCGGAGGGCGGCGGCCGGCCGCGCGCGCTCGAGCTCAACGCGACCATCCCGGCGATGCCGGGCTACGCCGACCTCGCCGCGTTCTCGTGGCTGCGCGCCGCGGCGGCGGAGCGGGGGATGACCCCGCGCCAGGCGGGCGCCCTCGTCGCCTCCTGCGGGAGCCACATGGAGCGGCTGCGCGAGGCGCTCGTCGCGTTCTACGAGGCGCGCGGAGGGACGCGCGCCCGGCCGTCCATCGCGCTCGTGGCGCGCCCGGGCGACGCGCAGATCGGCGAGCTGCGGCGCCTCGCGGCGCACTTCCGGCAGATGGGGCACGAGGCCGCGAACCTCGTGCCCGCGGAGTGCGAGCCGGAGCGGTGGGACGTCCTCTACCGCCACGTCTGGGCGCACCGGGTCGACCCCGCCGCGCCGTTCGCGCGGGCGCTGCGCGAGCCGGGGCGGTTCGTCCTCGCGAACCCGGTGAACGGGCTGCTCGAGGCGAAGGCGCTCTTCGCGCGCCTCTCCGAGTGCGCCGAGGACGCCGCCCTCGCGGCGCTCGCCGGCCTCGACGCGGACGAGCGCGGCGCGGCCGCCCGGCTCCCCTTCACGCGCCGCCTCGACGCGCGCCTCGCCGCGCGGCTGCGCGAGGACCGGGCGCGCTGGGTGGTGAAGCGGAGCTGGGACTACGGCGGCAAGAGCGTGCACCTCGGCGCCGAGCTCTCGCAGGACGCCTGGGCGCGTGCGGTCGAGGAGGCCGCCCGCGACGAGCGCGGCGGCGGCTTCGTCGCGCAGGAGCGGATCTTCGCCGCGCGCCGGCCGGCGACCCGGATCGCGCCGGAGGGCACGACGCGCGGCGACCTCTACCGCGACCTCTCCACCTACTGCGGGCTCGTCCTCCGGAGCGAAGGCGAGGGAGGGCTCGGCTCCTCACATCCCGACGGGTCGGTGGTGCGCGCGGCCGCGTCGCCGGTGGTGAACATCCTCGGCGGCGGCGGCCTCGCGCCGGTCGTCCCCGCCGACGTCGTGGAGGCGCTGCGGTGATCTCCGGCGAGGCGAAGCACACGCGGTGCGTGATGGGGCGCCTCGAGCGGGGCGAGCCGGTGGTGGACGGCCTCGTCCAGCTCGCCCGGTTCGAGCGGATCGACGCGGGCTTCGTGCGCGCCCAGGGCTCCGTCGAGGCGGTGGAGCTCCTGCGCTACGACGCGGCCGCGCGGCGCTACGTCGCGCTCGCGTCGGCCGGCGGCGTCGACGGGCCGTGGGAGCTCGTCTCGCTGCAGGGGAGCGTGTCGCTGCTGCGCGGCCAGCCCGACGTCCGGCTGTGGGCGGTCATCGCGGGCGCGCCGGGCGGCGCGCCGCAGGTGCTCGCGGGGCTGCTCGGCGGCGCGCGCGCGGTCTACGTCGAGTTCGCCATCGACGTCTTCGACGACGGCGACCTGGAGCGACTCGACGACCCGGTCACGGGGCTCGCGCCGTGGCGTCCTCCGCGCCGGCGCTGAGCGGCTCGAGCCCGAGGAAGTCCGCGATCGACGGGATCTCCGGCAGCACGTCGACGGGCCGGGGGCTGTGATCGCGGTCGAGGTGGACCGCGAGCGCGGAGGGCCAGGCGCGCGCGTACGCGTTCACGTGCGCCGGCTCGTTGTCGAACGCGAGCGCCACGCGGCCGAGGTCGTCGACGGCCTCGCGCGCGAGCGACTTCCACGCGTCGTCGGAGAGGCCGTCGCCGGGCTTCATGAGCAGGCGCGTCCGGCTCCCGTCGGGGAGGACGAACCCGTGGCGGCGGAACACGTCGAGGGTCCCGTCCTCCATCCAGACGGGCCGCCCGGTGACGTACACGACGCGCGCGCCCTGCGCGGCGACGGCCCGCACGAACGCCGGCGCGCCCGGCACCGGCACGTCGAGCGCGCAGTACGCGCTCGTGAAGAAGCGCTCCGCCCAGAAGCGCCGGAACGCGGAGTAGTGGCGCCGGAGGTCGCGCGGCTTCAGCCCGACGGCGAGGAGCGCCGCCTCCAGGTCCCACCCGCGCCAGTGCTCGGGCCGCGCGCCGAGCAGCGCCGGCAAGCCCATGGCGCGCCCGAAGTCCTGGACGATGCGGGCCTGGCGCGGCCGGTTGTCGAGGATCGTCGAGTCGAGGTCGAAGACCGCGATCCCGGCGGGCGCCGCGGCGCGGGCGCGCGCGAGCGCCGCGGCGAGGATCCGGGGCTGGTCTCCGGGACGCGCACGCCGCATGCGGCGACCTTGCGGCCGGAGCACCCCGGGCGAAACGCTCCGGATGTGGGTGTCTCGTGGGACAAGACGCCGCCGCACGGGGAGCGCACCCTTCCGGGATCTCGGGTATCTTCGGCGCGTGGGCCCGGCGTCCAAGATCCTCGTCGTCGACGACTCGCGCACGCAGCTCGACTGGCTGGTGCAGGTCCTCGAGAAGGAGGGCTACGCGGTCCAGACCGCGCTCGACGGCCGCGACGCGATCCGCAAGGTGCGGACCGAGTCGCCCGACCTCGTCCTGCTCGACATGCTCCTGCCGGACATGTCGGGGCTCGAGGTGCTCCGGCTGATCAAGCCGGCCGACGAGCAGCAGTTCCTGCCCGTCATCATCCAGTCCTCGAAGTCGGACATCGAGTCGAAGGTCGAGGGGCTGCGGATCGGCGCGCACGACTTCCTGGTGAAGCCGTTCGCCGAGCAGGAGCTCGTGGCGCGCTGCGCGACGATGCTGCGGATCAAGCACCTCCAGGAGCGGCTGCGCGACGCGCAGCGCAAGCTCGAGGAGCAGTCCATCACCGACGCCCTCACCGGGCTCAAGAACCGGCGCTTCTTCGACGAGCGGCTCCACGAGGAGTTCCGGCGCGCGCAGCGGTACGGCGACACCCTGTCGCTCATCATGATCGACCTCGATCACTTCAAGGACGTGAACGACCGCCACGGCCACCAGGCCGGCGACGTCGTGCTGCGGGAGGCGGCGGCGCTCATCCGGGCGTCGATCCGCGATCCGGACATCTGCGCTCGCTACGGCGGCGAGGAGTTCGCGGTCATCCTGCCGAAGACGCACATGGCGGGCGCGCTCGCCGTCGCCGAGCGCATCTGGAAGGAGCTCGGGGCGAGGCAGTACTCCGTCGTGGCGACCGGCGCGTCCGCGCCGCGGAAGGTCCGCGTCACGGCGTCGATCGGGATCGCGTTCTACCCGTCGAAGGACATCTCCTCGGGCGAGCTGCTCGTGCGGTTCGCGGACCAGGCGCTCTACAACGCGAAGCGCGGCGGCCGGAACAGCATCTGCCTGTACCAGGCCCAGGCGTATCGCTACGACGCGCCCAAGAGCTGATCGCCATCAACGCCCGACGGCCCGCATCCCGGGTATCACCTGACCCGGGGAATCGCGGACCCAGGTCCGGGTCTCATCAACGCCGCGGAATGACGGTTTCCGGGTCAGCCGCGACGTGGACCGCACCATGCACGAGAGGGGCGCGGGTCCATGGAAGTCCAGGCGAACCAGGCCGTTGGCGACGTCCGGAGCGAGCCACGCCCGGAGACGACCCTCCTCGTCGTGGACGACGACGAGCACGTCCGGCGCGCGCTGCGCCGCGTGCTCCGCCGCGCGAAGTGCCGGGTCCTGGACGCGCCCGACGCGGAGGCGGCGCTCGCGGTGCTCGCCTCCGAGCCCGTCCAGGTGGTGGTGTCGGACTACCGGATGCCCGGCATGTCCGGCGTCGAGTTCCTGCGCGCCGTGAAGGAGCGCTGGCCGCGCATCCAGCGCGTCCTCCTCACCGGGCAGGCCGACTCGACCGCCATCGAGGAGGCGGTGAACCAGTCCGAGATCTTCCGGTTCATCTGGAAGCCCTGGGACGACGGCCACCTCCTCATCACGATCCAGAGCGCCATCGATCAGTTCTGGACCGTCGAGGAGAACGCGCGGCTCCACTCGCTCGTCGAGCAGCGCAACGACGAGCTCGAGCGGCTGAACCGCGACCTCGACGGGAAGCTGGCGGCGCGCTCCGCCGCGCTGGTGCGCGCGGCGCAGGAGTGGCGCGCCTGCTTCGACGCGATCGGCGACCCGCTCGCGATCATGAAGGCGGGCGGCTGCGAGGTCGTGCGCGCGAACTCCGCCTTCGCCCGCGCCGCGGGCGTGCCGGTGAACATGCTCGCCGCCCTGCGCTGCACCGACCACGCCTACGGCGCGCTGCCGTGCCCCTCGCGCTGCCTCATGCCCGCCGCGGGCGCCGAGCGCGAGACCACCTTCGGCGAGCGCACCTGGCTGATCCGCTCCTTCCCGTTCGAGGACGAGGCGCTCGTCGTCGTCTTCAAGGACGTGACCGACGAGCGCGAGGTGACGCGCCGGCTGTCGCACGCGGACAAGATGTCCGCCGTCGGGCAGCTCGCCGGCGGCGTCGCGCACGAGATCAACAACCCGCTCGGCGGGATCCTCGCCTTCGCCCAGCTCATGAGCCGCGACGAGCGCAGCGAGGAGGACGCCGAGAACCTGCGGCTCATCCAGGACGCGGCGATGCGCGCCAAGCGGATCGTCGAGAGCCTGCTGCGCTTCTCGCGGCGGCCGCAGAGCGACGAGAAGGGTCCGGTGGACCTGGCGCGCGTCGCGGAGGACGCGCTCTTCCTCGTCGGCCCGCAGCTCAAGGACGGGAGCGTCGAGGTCGTCCGGTCGTTCCAGCGGGCCGTCGCGCTCGGCAACGCGAACCAGCTCCAGCAGATCGCGGTCAACCTGCTCGTGAACGCGATCCAGGCGGTCGCGGGCGCCGGCCGGATCACCGTGGCGGTGTGCCCTTCGGGCGCCGGCCGCGTGCGGCTCTCCGTCTCCGACACTGGCCCGGGCGTCCGCCCCGAGCACGCCAAGCGGATCTTCGAGCCGTTCTTCACCACCAAGCCGGAGGGGCAGGGCACCGGGCTCGGCCTCTCCATCTGCTACCAGATCGCCGAGGAGCACGGCGGGACCATCCGCCTCGAGCCCGCGCCCGAGCGCGGCGCGTGCTTCGTGCTCGAGCTCCCGTCCGCGCCCCCGCCGTCGCAGACCTGAGCCGCCGTGAACCGAGCCCGTCCGGACTAGGAGAGGGGAACCCGACATGGCCGAGAACATGGACCCGAGACCCGCCCGCGTGCTGGTCGTGGACGACGAGCCCACGCTGCTCAAGGCGCTCGAGGCCCTGCTGCGCAGGCACGGGCACGACGTCGTGGCGCTCGAGTCGCCGATCGCGGCGACGCAGCGGCTCGCGCAGGAGGACTTCGACGTCGCGCTGCTCGACATCAAGATGCCGCAGCTGTCCGGGCTCGAGCTCCTGAACGCCGTGAAGCACCGCCGGCCGGAGATCGAGGTCATCATGATGACCGGTCACGGCACCATCGAGACGGCGCTCCAGGCGGTGAAGGCGGGCGCCTACGACTTCCTCACGAAGCCGTTCGACGACGTCGAGCTCGTCGCCCGCGCCATCGCCAAGGCCGCCGAGCGCAAGCAGCTCTTCGACCGGAACCGCGAGCTGGAGACCCAGCTGCGCGAGCGCGAGGGCTCGCCCGAGGCGGGGCTCGTCGGCAACTCGGCGGGGATCCGCGAGGTCACCCGGATGATCGAGGCGGTCGCGTACAGCTCCGCCACGGTGCTCGTCACCGGCGAGTCCGGGACCGGGAAGGAGCTGGTCGCGCGCGCGCTCCACGCGCGCAGCCCGCGCAAGGCGCACCCGTTCGTCGCGCTCAACTGCGGCGCGCTGACCGAGACGCTGCTCGAGTCCGAGCTGTTCGGGCACGTGAAGGGCGCCTTCACCGGCGCGCAGCGCGATCAGAAGGGGCTCTTCGACGCCGCCGACGGGGGGACCATCTTCCTCGACGAGATCGGCGACATCCCGATGGCGACGCAGGTCCGCCTGCTGCGCGTGCTGCAGGAGGGCGAGATCAAGCGCGTGGGCGCCGCCGACTCGATCAGGGTCGACGTCCGCGTGATCGCCGCGACGCACCGCGACCTGCCGAAGCTCGTGAAGGCCGGGAAGTTCCGCGAGGACCTCTTCTACCGGCTGAACGTCATCAACGTCCCGCTCCCGCCCCTGCGCGACCGCGTGGACGACGTGCCGCTCCTCGCGCACCACTTCCTGCGCCGGTACGCCGACCGGCTCGGCAAGAAGGTCCGCACCCTCGCGCCCGACGCGATCGAGCTGCTCTGCGGCTACCGGTGGCCGGGCAACGTCCGCGAGCTCGAGAACGCGGTCGAGCGCGCGGTGGTGCTGTGCCGCGGCGACGCGATCACCGCCTCGGACCTCCCGCCGGCGGTGACCGGCCGGACCGCGCCGCTCGTCCGCGAGGTGCCCTCCAACGGCGACGAGTCCGCCTGGCTCACGCAGTCGTACGCCGCCGCCAAGGAGAACGCGCTGCGCCGGTTCGAGAAGGGGTACGTCGAGGCGCTCATGAAGGCCTGCGACAACAACATCTCCGCCGCGGCGCGGAAGGCCGGGATGGACCGCTCGAACTTCAAGCGCGTCCTCCGCAAGTACCGCAGCGACGTCGAGCCGGACACGGGCGACGAGGGCGAGGGCAGGGCCACGGCGTAGGCGCGCCGGTCACCGCGCGCTGCGCGCGAGGAGTCCGAGGAGCGGGCCGGCACCGGCCCGCCGGAGGGGCGAGGCCGGAGCGGCCTCACGGGAACAGCAGCTCCGCCAGCCTCGGGTTCGCCGCGGCCCGCTCGGTCGTGAACCGCAGCTCCGCGCGGTCGCCGTTCCAGACCTCGGCGGCGCGGGGGAACCAGTCCCCGCCCGTCGGCGAGCCCCAGCCCAGGAGCCGCAGGTCGCGCAGCGCGCCGCCCTCCTCCGCGAGGAGGCGCAGCGGCTGGAACGTGTCCTTCCCGACGAACAGCCTCGGCTTCGCCTCGGCCGCCCGCGCGCCGATCACGTACGCGATGTGGCCGTCGAAGCGGCCGAGCGAGGCGTCCGCGAGGGGGACCCCGCGGCGCGACAGCGCGGCCGCGTAGGCGCCCGAGGCGTCGCCGCCGGTCGCGACGCCGAGGAGCGTGCACGCGCCGCGGACCAGCGCGAGCGCGCCGGGGACGGCGTCGAGCCCGCCCGACGCGGCGACCTTCCCGTCGCGCACCGCGACGTAGGGGCGGGCGCCCTCGGCGACGCCCGCCGGCGCGAGCTCGAGCCGGCACCGCCCCGGGACCTTCACCGCGAGCCGCGCCGGGACGGACGTCGCCGCCCCGGCGGGGCGCTGGCCGACGGCGCCCGCGAGCCGCTCGGCGGCGTCTCCCTCGGCGACGAGCGTGCCCGTCACCTCGAGCGACGCGAGCGCGAGCGCGGCGCGGCGCTCGCCCATCCGCCGGAGGATCCCGGGGACCGGCAGCACGTAGGCCAGCGCCGGGACGGCCGCGGCGAGCGCGGCCGCCGCGGCGGCGCGGCGCCACGCGCGGCTCACCGGGTCACCTCCCGGAGCCACCCCAGGAGCTGATCGCGGAGGTCAGGCCGCTTCAGCGCGAAGGCGACGTTCGCCTTCAGGTAGCCGAGCCGGTCGCCCGCGTCGTAGCGCTCCCCCTCGAACCGGTAGCCGAGGAGCCCGCGCTCGCGCGCGAGCACCGCGAGCGCGTCGGTGAGCTGGATCTCGCCGCCGACCCCGGGCCGCACCTGCTCGAGGATCCCGAAGATCTCCGGCGGGAGGACGTAGCGGCCGATCACGGCGAGGCTGGAGGGCGGATCCTGCTTCGGCTTCTCGACGAGGCGCTCGATCCGGATGGTGCGGGCGTCCACCGCCGCGCCGGCCGCGATGCCGTAGAGGTGCGTCTCCTCGCGCGGCACCTCCATGAGCGCGATGGTGCCGAGGCCGTGGCGCTCCCAGCAGTCCGCGAGCTGCTTCGTGCCGGGCACCGCCGCGTCGATCACGTCGTCCCCGAGCATCACCACGAACGGCTCGTCGCCGACGACGTCCCTCGCGCAGAGGACCGCGTGGCCGAGGCCGAGCGGCTCCTGCTGGCGGACGGTGACGACGTTCGCCATCTGGGCGATCTCCCGCATCTGCCTGCGGAGCGCGCCCTTGCCGGTGCGCTCGAGGTGCGCCTCGAGCTCGGGGGCGATGTCGAAGTGGTCGACGATGGGGTCCTTGCCGCGCGCGCAGATCAGGATCACGTCGCGCACGCCCGCGGCGACCGCCTCGGCGACGATGTACTGGATCGTGGGCGTGTCCACGATCGGCAGCAGCTCCTTCGGCACGGCCTTCGTGGCGGGGAGGAACCGCGTGCCGAGCCCCGCGGCGGGGATGACGGCCTTCCGGATCTTCTGGGTGGCCATGGTGCCGCGCAATGTAGCCCGGGCGGGCGCGGCCGTGAACCACGGAGACGTCGCGACACGGGGGCTTACCGCTCCGCCCGCTCCGCCTCCGTCTTGCAGTCGATGCAGAGGTCGGTGACGGGCCGCGCGCGGAGGCGCGCGGCGGAGATCACGCGGCCGCACGCGGTGCACCGGCCGAACGTGCCCGTGTCGAGCCGGGCGAGCGCCTCCTCGATCTTGCCGATGAGCCGCCGGTCGCGGTCGCGCAGGCGGAGCGACCAGTTGCGCCCCTCCTCCAGCGTGGCGCGGTCGTTCGGGTCCGGCACCTCCTCGCCGCCCTCGCCGACCATCTGGTGCACGGTCTTCTCGCTCGTTCCGACGAGCGACGCGAGTTGCCCCCGGAGCAACGTCCGGTACCGCTCGACCTCGCGCCTTCGCATGGGACGCTCCTTTCCACGCGCTCAGACGACGCTAGCGCGTTCGTGGATCGGGGGACAAGCGTCCTTGCCGGGGGCGCGACACGCCCGTATCCTCCGCCGGGTGATCGCTCGGATCGCTCGAAGCTGCCTCGGGATCGTCCTCGCGGCCGCGGCGCCGGCCGCCGCCCAGACGCCGCTCCCGGCGGGCTACCCGGACCTCGTCGGCCCGCGCGCCCTCGCGCTCTCCGCCTCGATCGGGATCGCGGCCGGGAACGAGGGGATGTGGGTGAACCCTGCCGCGATCGCCGCGCGCAGGCGCTACTCCCTCGAGACGGACGCGTTCGTGGATCGGCGCGGCGCCGACACGACCGCGCGGTTCTACGGCGGCTCGGTGGTGGACTCGCAGAGCGCGCCCGTCGCCGCCGGGATCGCGTACGTGCGCGGCGACGAGGGCGCCTACACCGGAAACGCGTGGACGGGCGCGCTCGGGGGCTCGATCGCCCAGGGGCTCTACCTCGGCGTCGCCGGCAAGTACCTCTCGTTCGAGGGACCGCGCAACGTGAGCGCGGGCACCGTCGACGCGGGCCTGTTCTGGCAGGTGGCGCCGTACGTCTCCATCGGGGCGGCCGGCTACAACCTCGTGTCGATCGCGAACCCGGCGGTCGCGCCGATGGGCTACGGCGTCGGGGTCGGGATCGGCGACGACCGCAAGTTCCAGCTCACGGCCGACTGGCGCACCGATCTCGACCGCGCCCCGGAGGCGACCAGCCGCTGGGCCGTCGGGGCCGAGGTGCTCCTCGGCGACCTCGTCCCCGTGCGCGGCGGCTGGATGAAGGACGAGACGCTCGGCGGCTCCTGGTGGTCGGTGGGGGCCGGGCTCGTCACGCGCGCCGGCGTCTCGCTCGACGTCGCGTACCGGCAGAGCCTGGACGATCCCGGCGCGCGCACCATCGCGGGCGCGCTCAAGGTCTTCGTCTTCCAGTGAAGCCGGAGCGCCGGGCGGCGCCGCCGGCAGCCGCGCTCAGGATCTCGGGAGCGCGGGGAGCACCACGGCGGCGCCGGTCGCGGCGTTCTCGCCGCGCCAGACCGGCACGTCCCAGACCTCGCGCACGCGCGCCTCGGTGAGGACCGCGGCGGGCGGCCCCTCCGCCACGAAGCGCCCGCGCGAGAGCACGACGACGCGGTCGCAGGCCGCGGCCGCGAGGTTGAGATCGTGGAGCACGGCCACGACGGACAGCCCGCCCCGCGCCGCGACCTGGGCCATGCGCATCGCGGCGACCTGGTGGCCGAGGTCGAGGAACGCCGTCGGCTCGTCGAGGAGGAGCACCCGCGGCTCCTGCGCGAGCGCCCGCGCGAAGAAGACGCGGCGCCGCTCGCCGCCGGAGAGCGCGTCGAGCCGGCGGTCGGCGAGGTGGACGAGGTCGCAGGCCTCGAGCGCGCCCTGGACCGCGCCGCGGTCGTACCGATCCGCCACCGCGAGGAGCCCCTGGCGCGGCGCGCGCCCCATCATCACCGCCTCGCGGACGGTGAAGGGCCACGCCACGCGCGGCTCCTGCGGGACGAGCGCGCACACGCGCGCGACCTGGCGCCGGGGCGCGCGGAACGGATCGAGCCCGGCGAGCCGCACCTCGCCGTCGAGCGGCGCGGCGAGCCCCGCCACGATCCGGATCAGCGTCGACTTCCCGGCGCCGTTCGGGCCGAGGAGGCCCACGAACTCGCCGCGGCGCGCGGAGAACGACACGTTCGAGAGCGCGAGCGACGCGCCGTACGCGAACGTCGCGCCGCGCACGTCCACGATCGGCTCGGGCGGCGGCGCGCCCTCGCGCGCCCCGCCGCCGGCGGCGCTCGGCTCGCGCGGCGTCATCGCGCCTCCTCCGGTCGCGCCGTGCGGCGGAGCAGCCACAGGAAGAAGGGGCCGCCCAGGAACGCGGTCACGGCGCCGACGGGCGGCTCGGTCCCGAGCGGCAGGAACGCGAGCCGCGCCAGCGCGTCGGCGAGGACGAGGAAGGCGGCGCCGAAGAGGGCGGACGCCGGGACGAGGAGCCGGTGGTCCGGGCCGACGACGCGCCGGACGAGGTGGGGCACGATGAGCCCCACGAACCCGACCATGCCCGCCAGCGCGACGGCCGCGCCGGTCGCTGCGCTCGCGGCGAAGAAGATCCAGGCGCGCGCGCGCCGGACGTCGAGCCCGAGCGAGGCCGCCTCCTCGTCGCCGAGCGTGAGGAGGTTGAGGCGGGCGGAGAGCGCGACGAGCGCCGCGACCGCGAGCGTCACGAGGACGGCGCTCGCCGCGAGCGTGCCGGGCGACTCGTACCCGACCGCGCCGACGAGCCAGTAGAGGAGCCGGCTCGCCTGCTCCGGCGGGACGAGCATCTTCACGAGCGTGATGACGCCGGCGACGAAGGCGTTGAAGACGATCCCGACGAGGAGGGCCGCCTCGGGGACGAGCCGGCCGCCGATCCGGCCGAGGCCGAAGACGAGCACCGTCGAGAGCGCGGCGCCCGCCACGGCCCCCGCCGCGACGGGCGGCGCGGAGCCGAGGAGCTCGCCCGCCGCGCCGGCGAGCCGGGACGCGCCGGCCGCGGCGACGAGCACGAGCGAGCCGCCGAGCGCGGCGCCGCCGGACACGCCGAGGACGAACGGCTCGGCGAGCGGGTTCCGGAGCAGCGCCTGGAGCGCGGTCCCGGCCGCCGCGAGCGCGCAGCCGACGAGCGCGGCGAGGAGGGCGCGCGGGAGGCGCAGCGAGAACAGGATCGCCGCGTCCGGCTCGCGGCCGGCGAGCGCGGCGGAGAGCGAGATCGGCTGCGCGCCGAGCGCCGCGGAGGCCGCCACCGCGAGCGCGACCGCGACGGCGCCCGCGGCGAGGGCGATCGCGAGGCGCGCGCGGCGCGAGGCGATCACCGCCCCGCCTCCGGGTGGAGGCCGCGGAGCAGCTCGGCGAGGCCGCGGATCATGCGCGGCCCGGGGCGGATGAGATCGTCGTTCCGGAGCCGGAGGACGCGCCCCTCCCGCACCGCGCGCACGGCGGAGAGCCGCCGGATCCGCTCGGCGGGCTCCCGCGGCGCCGCGTCCACGACGACGTCGGGGTCGTCCGCGACGGCCTTCTCGACCGGGTAGACCGGCCAGGGGCGGTCGCCGCGCACGACGTTCTCCGCCGCGCAGATGCGGAGCAGCTCGTCCGGGAAGGAGCCCGGTCCCGCCACGACGAGCGGCTCGTGCCCCACGACGAAGAGCGCGCGGCGGCGCGCCAGCCCCGCCGCGCGCCGGCGCACGTCCTCGACGTCGGCGGCGAGCGCGCGGGAGAGCCGCTCCCCGGCGGCGCGGTCGAGGAGCGCGTCGCCGACGACGCGGGGAGTCGCGACGACGTCGGCCACGTTCACGATGGGGATGGCGAGGATCGGGAACGGCCGCGAGGACGCGCGCGACAGCGAGGCGATCCGGCGGACCGCGGCGAGCGCGCCGCCGTCCGTCACCCACAGGACGAGGTCGGGCGAGAGGGCGAGGACCGCCTCCGGGCTCGGGTCGAGGAACCCGCCGACGCGCGGGAGCCTCGCGACCTCGGGCGCGTCGTCGAGGCGCGTGACCCCCGCGAGCCGGTCGGCGAGCCCCATCGCGACGACGACGTCGGTGAGGCTCGGCGCGAGGACGACCACCCGGCGCGGCGGCGCCGCCGGACGCGGGCCGACCCAGATCGCGCCCCCCTCCGCCGCGCCCTTGCCGGAGGGGCGGAGGTCGTCCGCCGCGGCGCGGGCGGGCGCGGCGAGCAGGGCGGCGAGCGCGAGGGCGGCGGCGCGGCCGCCCGTCACGGCGCGCACTCGACGTCCGCCGCCCAGGCCCACCCCGCGTCGCTCGACGGGCAGATCTCCGCCGAGGCGGGCGCCGCGAGCCCCGACGGGTCGAACCTGGCCACCGTCCCGGACCACTGATCCGTGACGTACCCGCTCCCGCCGCAGAACGCGAGCTTTCCGGGCGCGAGGACGCCCGGCGGCGACACGGGCTCGCCCGCGGAGGGCGCGTCGCCGGAGAGCGTCACCGGGAGGAGCACGCCGCTCCCGCCGCACGACACCCAGAGCACGCGGCCGGCGAGCGCGAGCGCGCCGGGGTTCGTGCAGCCGGCGCCGAGGTCCACGAACCTCGTCGCGTCCTCCGCGGCCGTGTCGATGACGGCGAGCTTCCCGGGTCCCGCGGGATCCGTGTAGAAGCCGAACGATCCCAGCTTGAGGTTCGCGAGCACGACGTACACCGTCGTGCCGTCCGCGACGACCTCGGAGGGGAACGGCAGCCCGTCGGCGTCCGCGGCCGGCAGCATCGAGATCCGCCGGACGACCGAGCCGCAGGGCGGCGTGGTGCAGGTCGCGACGCCCGAGAGATCCACCGCGACCACCTCCTGGCCGCCGGACTGCGCGTTCGTGCCGTAGAGCGCGACGTACGCCCGGTCCCCCACGAACGCGATCCCGCGGGGGTTCACGCCGGAGAGGTCGCCGAGCGGGACCTCGTCGATCGCCGCGCCGAGCTTGGGGTCCCACGCGATGAGGGTGCCCGACCCGGCGCTCGAGACGAAGAGCCGCCCGCCGTGCTCGGCGATCGCCTCGAAGTCGGAGCCTCCGACCGCCGCCTCGGCCCCGTCGCGCAGGTCGAGCGAGAAGGAGGAGAGGCTGTGAGACAGGGAGTTCGCGGCGTACAGGCGTCCCGCCGCGACCGCGAACGCGATCGGGCCGTCCCCCGCGGCGCGGGGGAGGCCGGCGGCGAGGGCGCCGCTCGCCGGGCGCACGTCGTCCGTGGCGAAGCAGGCCACGTAGACGTCCGCGCGGCAGCCGCCCTGGCGGCAGGTCTCGACGGCGTCGCACGCGTTCCCGCACGCGCCGCAGTTGAAGCGGTCCGACGCGAGGTCCACGCACGCGCCGCCGCAGTCCGAGAGCGGCCCGGCGCAGGCGCTCGTGCACGCCGTCACGCCGGCGACGGTCGCGCAGTGCCGCCCGTCCGGCCCGTCGGGGCAGGCGTTCCCGCACGCGCCGCAGTTCAGCGGGTCGGCGGCGAGGTCGACGCAGGCGCCGCCGCACTCGGTCGCGCCGTCGCTGCAGCCGCAGCTCCCCGCGCGGCACGTCTGGAGCGTTCCGCACGCGGCGCCGCACGCGCCGCAGTTCGCGGCGTCGATGTCGAGCGACGTGCAGACGCCGCCGCAGAGGGTCTCGCCCTGCGGGCAGACCCGCTCCTTCGTGCACGCCGCGGCGAGGGCGAAGCCGGCGGCGAGGGTGGTGGCGAGGATGGCGCGGCTCATGGCGACAAGTTTCCTTTCGCGGCGGAGGGGCCGGCGCGCACCGTGAGCGTCACGGTGCGGCCGGGGAGCGGGCCGCCGAACGGCTCCCGGAGGGTTCGATCGTCGAGCAGGTTGCGGACCTCGACGTGGACGCCGACGTCGGGGCGCGAGCGCACGCGCACGGACGCGCCCGCGTTCCAGACGAGCGCCGCCGGGATCGTGTTGACGTTCCGCGCGTCCTCGAACTGCGCGGAGACGTAGTGCGCCTCGACGTGCGCCCCGGCGCGGCCGGGCGCGATCGCGGCGCGCGCGAACAGCCGGTGGCGGGGGCGGAGGGGCAGCTCCTGCCCGACCACCTGGGTGCTCCCGCGGAGGTTCTCGGTCCGGAGCAGGGTGTACGACGCGGACAGCGCGAGCCCGGCCGCGGCGGGGAGCGGCGCGGTCGCGGCCTCGGCCTCGAGGCCGGTCACGAGCGCCTTGCCGACGTTGCGTGGGTAGAGCCGCCCGAGCGAGACGGCCTCGTACTGGATGAGGTCGCGGTAGAGCGTCGCGTGCCAGCCCAGCGTCGCGAGCCCGAGCCTGCCGTCCGCGACGACCCCCGCGTCCACGCCCAGCCCGTCCTCGGCGCGGAGGGCCGGGTTCGGCATCACGAGCCCCTGCTGCAGGTACAGCTCGGCGAAGCTCGGCGGGCGGAAGCTCTTCCCGGCGCTCGCGCGGAGCGCGAGCGGACCGGACACGCGCAGGCTCGCCCCGACCTTGGCCGAGAGCCCGTCGAACGGTCCGACGCGGTCGGCGCGGACCGCCGGCGCCACCCGGAGCCGCCCGCCGGCGAGCGCGAGGTCGTCCGAGAGCCCGACCGAGAGCGCGCCGCGGGACCGCGTCCCGTCGATCGCCTCGGACGAGAGCGCCTCGCCCTCGACGGAGACCGCGGCGCGAAGCTCACCGCCGCGATGACCCCACAGCGCCTCGCCCAGCACGCCCGCGGCGCCGCCGCGCTGGCGCGTGAGGCGCCCGTCGAAGAGGTCCTCGAGCGACAGGTCGAGGAGGTCGCCGCGGACGTGCGCCCGGCCCGCGAGGACGAGGCCCTCGCGCGGTCCCGGCGCGGCGAGCCGCGCCATCGCGAGCACCCGCGCGTCGCGCTGCCAGTCGACGTCGGAGGTGTTGGGCCAGCCCGCGAGCTCGCGGTGCCCGGCGGTCACCTGTGCGAGCGCGTCGACCCGGCGCTCGCCGAGGCGGCCCGCGACCTTCACGAGCGCGCCGCCGCGCAGCGCGCCGTTGTTGCGGCGGACCTGCGGCCCGCGCACGGGGTCCGCGAACGTGAAGTCGCCTTCGGACGCCTCGGCGGTGGCCTGCGCGAGGGTGGACCAGCGCTCGCCGCCGAAGGAGCGATCGACGGTGGCGAGGAAGGTCTCGAACGAGCCGCCGGACGCCACGGCCGACCACGCCCCGGGCTCGGGCGCGGCGGTGACGACGTTCACGACTCCCCCGAGCGCGCCGACGCCGTACGCGGCCCCCTCCGCGCCGCGCGCGATCTCGATGCGGGAGATCCAGCTTCGCGGGACGGTCGAGAGGTCCACGCCGCCGCCGGCGGCGGTGTTGAGCGGCAGCCCGTCGAGGAGGACGAGGACGCCGCTCGACGTCGAGCCGCGGATGGAGACGGTGGAGAGCTGGCCCAGCCCGCCGTACTCGGTCACGGCGACGCCGGGGGCCGTCGCGACGAGCTCCGCCACGCTCTTCGACTCGCCCGCGAAGCGGTCTGCCTCGACGACGGTCGCCGACGCCGTCGGATCCTGCGCCGCCTGCGTCCGGCTCCTTCGCCGGCCGACGACGACGATGTCCTCGGTCGCGGTCGGGGCCGAGGTCGGGGCCGAGGTCGGGGCCGAGGTCGGGGTCGAGGTCGAGGTCGAGGTCGCGGTCGAGGTCGGGGTCGGGGTCGGGGTCGAGGCCGAGGTCGGGGTCGAGGTCGGGGTCGGGGTCGGGGTCGAGGTCGGGGTCGGGGTCGAGGTCGAGGTCGGCGTCGCGGTCGGGGTCGCGGTCGAGGTCGGGGTGGGGGTCGGGGTCGGGGTCGGGGTCGCGGTCGGGGCCGCGGTCGAGGTCGCGGTCCGGGTCGCGGTCGCGGTCGACGCGGTCGCGACCGCGGCCTCCTGCGCCCACGCGCGTCCCGCGGCGCCGGCCCCGAGGGCGACCGACGCGAGGACGAGCGCGCGAACGCGCTCCGGAAGGCGGGAGATCGGGCTCACTCCGCCGGGTCTCCTTCGGACCCGAGCACGGCGTGACCGCGCACCATGCGCGGCCGCTCGGAGGGAGGTCTCCTGGCTTCCGGGGCCGTCGAGCGCTTCGCTCGGCGCCGCGTCCTCCACCTTCCCACCGCGCTGCTCCGCGGCAGTGGTGCTGCACGAGGACGCCTTTCACCCCGGCTACAGTGGCGGGACCGCGCCGGACTTGGACCGGCTTCCCTGTTCCTCCGAGCCGGCGCTCAAGTAGCCAGCCCGCGCGGCCCGTGTCAAGCGCCCGCTCCGGACGCCCCGCGCGGTCTCCCGCGCGGGCGCCCTCGCGCCGCGCGCCGGGGGCCCGGCGCGCGGCGACGGCGTTCACCGCCGGGCCGGAGCCGCGGCGGGCGGGACGGCCGCCGCGCCGCCGACCTGCACGTTGCCCTTCACCTTCTGGAACCACGCGGGCCCGAGCCCCTTCACGGCGAGGACGTCCTCCGCGCGCCGGAACGGCTGCCGCGTCCGGTGCGCGACGATCGCCTGCGCGCGCTTCTCGCCGACGCCGGGCAGCCGCATGAGCTCCGTGACGGGCGCGCGGTTCAGGTCGATCCGCTCGCCCGGGGCGAGCGCCTTCTTCGCGGCCGCCGCGGGCGCGGCGGCGGCGAGCGCGGCCGCGACCGCGATCGCCTTCGCGAGCGGGCTCACGGCCGCACCTCCACCGTCTCGAAGCCGCTCCTGCGGCCCGGCGACGCGCCGGGGCGCGCCTCCTCCTTCGCCTCGCGGATCTGCAGCCGGTTCGTGCCGAGGGGCAGCGCGTCGAGGATGACGTTCAGGCTGCCGTCGCGGTTGGTGAACGCGACGCCGATCCTGACCCAGAAGGCCTTCTCGCCGTCGCGGCTCTCGGGGATGGCCCAGACGTGAAGGCGGCGTCCGCCGCCTCCGCCGTTCGTCTCGCTCATGTCTCTCTCCGTTCGTTCGGGCGCGCGACGCGCGCGCCGGGGCGGGGAGAGCAGCGCTCGTGCCGCGGCGAACCGCGCGCGATCACGGCGCCCGACGACGGAACGCGGGTTCAGTCCCGGACCGCGGAGGCCGCGCCTCGACCGGTCGGGCCCGCGACGGGCGTGCCTAGTTCACGATGCCCTGCGGGAAGCTCGGCGTCTCCCCGACGTCCACCGCGCCGAACCGGGCCTCGTACTTGGCGAGGTTGTCCTGGATGGCGGCGAGCAGCCGCTTCAGGTGCTTCGGCGTCGTGATCGCGCGCGCCCGGACGACCGCCTTGGGCGCCTGCGGCATCACGTAGATGAGATCGAGCGTGAACTCCGTCTCGGTGTGGTTCACGAGCGCCATGTTGACGAAGGCGCCGTTCGCGGTGACCGGGTCGATTTCGATCTGGAGCTGAATCGTCGGCTGCGTCGCGGGCTTCTCGGACATGCGGAGGGCTTAGCAGGAAACGGCCGCTACGGGTATCGCCCCCTGCGGCGGATTCCGCGGGAGCGGCGGAGACCGTACGTCCTCTCGAACGGGAGAGACATGTCGGCGGAGCGGAGACGGCGCAGCACCCGGGGCGGCGTCCAGGCCGCCTCGGAAGGGGGGACGGGCGCCGACCGCACGGAGCGCGGGGTCGCCGAGCGCTTCGCCGCGCTGCACTCGGCCGCGGCGGCGCTCTCGGCGGCCCTGACCTCCTCCGAGGTGATCGCCGCGATCGCGGCGCGCGGCGCGGCCCTGCCGGGCGCGTGCGGGTGCGCGGTCGGGGTGCTCGCCTCGACGGGGAGGCTCGACGTCGTGTGCCGCCGCGGGACGACCGGACGGCCGTGCGAAGGCTCGGCCGCCATCCCGCAGTGGACCGGCGCGCCGCTCGCCGCCGCGGCGCGCGAGCGGCGCGTGCTGCTCTTCGAGCACGCGTGCGCGCTCGGCCCGGACTCGGCGCCGTGCGGCGAGGCGCCGGGCGCGCTCGCGGCGCTGCCGCTCGAGGCGGGCGGGGCGGTGCTCGGCGCGGTGGGCGTGGAGCTCGCCGCGCCGTCGGCGCTCGACGAGGAGGAGCAGGCGTTCCTCCTCGCGTTCGCGCACGAGGCGGCGCAGGCCCTCGAGCGCGCGCGGCTGTTCGAGGCGGAGCGATCGGCGCGCATGGAGGCGCAGCGGGCCGCCGAGGCGGCGCGGCGCGCGGTGGAGCTCTCCGGCCAGCTCGTCGGCATCGTCGGCCACGACCTGCGCACGCCGCTCGCGGCGATCCGGATGTCCGCGGCCGTGCTGCTGCGCCGGGGCGGGCTCACCGACGAGCAGGGGCGGACGCTCGCGCGGATCGACGGCGCCGCCGCGCGCATGACGGGGATCATCCACGACCTGCTCGACTTCACCCGCATGCGCAACGAGGGGAGGATCCCGGTCCACCTCCGCCCCGCGGACCTCGTGCCCGTCGTGCGGCGGGCGATCGCCGAGCTCGTGGCCGTCCACCCGAGCCGCGAGATCCGCCTCGCCTCGCCCGACGCCGTCCGCGTCGACGCGGACCCGGACCGGCTCGCGCAGGTGGTGACCAACCTCGTCGGCAACGCCATCCAGCACAGCCCGCCGGACGCGCGCGTCACCGTCGACGTCGAGGAGGACGCGCGCGCGGTCGCGATCGGCGTGCACAACGAGGGGCCGCCGATCGGGGCCGAGCTGCTCGGCGAGATCTTCGAGCCGTTCCACCGCGGCGGGCGCGGCGGCGACGGCGGCAGCCTCGGGCTCGGGCTCTTCATCGTCCGCGAGGTCGTGCGCGCGCACGGCGGCGAGGTGACGGTGCGCTCGAGCGCGGGGGAGGGGACGACGTTCACGGTCCGTCTCCCGGCCGCGCCTCCGGCCGAAAGGGGCGTCCCCGCACCTGATCGTTGATCGGCGGCCCGCGGAGCGGTAACCGTGGGATCGCCTTGGCGAGGGACGGGATCGAGCACGGGAAGGAGTTCGAGCTGCGCGGGGGGCCGGACGCCGTCCTGCTCCTGCACGGGCTCACCGGCTCCACGTTCGAGCTCGTCCCCGTCGCCCGCGCGCTCCACGCGGCCGGGATGCGCTGCCTCGCCCCGGTCATGGCGGGGCACGACGGCGCGGTGAAGGAGCTCGCCGGCGTCCCCTGGGCCGAGTGGGTGGGGAAGGCGCGCCGCGACCTCGCGCGGCTCGACGGCGCGCGGCGGACGTTCGTCGTCGGCTGCTCGATGGGCGCGCTCGTCGCGTGCGCGCTCGCCCACGACCAGCCCGCCCGCGTCGACGGGCTGGTGCTGCTGGCGCCCGCGCTCCGGCTCCAGCCGCAGGGGCTGCTCGGCGCCCTCCTCGGCCGCGCGCCGCCGCTCGCGGGCGTCGTGGTCCCGAAGCGCGTCGGCTCGGACGTCTCCGATCCGGTGATGCGGAAGCGGAACCCCGGCATGGACGGCATCCCGTTCGGCGCGGTCACGCAGCTCGAGGCGTTCGGGCGGCACGTGGACCGCCAGCTCCCCGGGGTCGCGGCGCCGGCGCTCGTGATCCAGGGCGCGCGCGATCACACCGTCTCCGTCGCCGGCGCCCGCCGGCTCGCCCGCCGGATCGGCAGCGGCCCGGCGGAGCTCCTCCTGCTCCCGCGCAGCTGGCACCTCGTGGGCATCGACGTCGAGCGCGACCGGTGCGCGGGCGCCGCCGTCCGCTTCCTCTCCGCGCTTCCGCTCCCCGGCCGGCGCGCGGCGCCGCGGCGAGCGTCCGCACGCACCTCGAGGTGACACATGGCGACGGCCTCGCACGTCCTCGCGATCGACCAGGGCACCACCGGCACCACCGTCCTGATCCTCGACCGGCGGCTCGCCGTCCGCGCGAAGGTGAACCAGGAGTTCAGGCAGATCTTCCCGAAGCCGGGCTGGGTGGAGCACGACCTCGAGGACATCTGGGGCTCGACCCTGTCCACCATCCAGCGCGCGCTGCGCGAGGCGGGGCTCCAGGGACGCGACGTGGCCGCGATCGGCATCACGAACCAGCGCGAGACGACCGCCCTGTGGGATCGCCGTGGCGGGCGCCCGCTGCACCACGCCATCGTGTGGCAGGACCGGCGCACCACCGACGCCTGCGCCCGGCTCAAGGCGGAGGGGCACGAGGCCGCGGTGCGCGACAAGACCGGGCTCGTCATCGACCCGTACTTCTCGGCGACGAAGATCCGCTGGCTCCTCGACAACGTGAAGGGCGCGGAGGAGAAGGCGCGCGCCGGCGCCGTCGCCTTCGGCACGATCGACACCTTCCTCGCCTGGCGGCTCACGGGCGGCCTCGTCCACGTCACCGACGTGTCGAACGCCAGCCGCACGCTCCTGGTGGACCTCCGCACGCGCGAGTGGGACCGCGGCCTCCTCGACCTCTTCGGCGTTCCGCGGAGCGTGCTGCCGGAGATCCGCCCGTCCTCGGAGGTGTACGGCACCACGCACGGCGTGAAGGTGCTCCCCGACGGCATCCCCGTCGCGGGGATCGCCGGCGACCAGCAGGCGGCGCTCTTCGGGCAGGCCTGCTTCTCGCCGGGCGACGCGAAGTGCACGTACGGCACCGGCGCGTTCCTGCTCCAGAACACGGGGCCGGAGCCGGTGTTCTCGTCGCGCGGGCTCCTCACCACGATCGCCTGGAGCGCGGGCGGCGAGGTCGCCTACGCGCTCGAGGGATCGTCGTTCATCGCGGGCGCCGCGGTGCAGTGGCTCCGCGACGGGCTCGGGATCATCGAGAAGGCGTCGGACGTGGAGGCGCTCGCGCGCACGGTGAAGGACGCCGGCGCGGTCGTGTTCGTCCCCGCGCTCGCCGGCCTGGGCGCGCCGCACTGGCGGCCCGAGGCGCGCGGCGTCATCCGCGGCATCGACCGCGGCACGACGGCGGCCCACCTCGCCCGCGCGACGCTCGAGGGGATCGCGCTCCTCATCGACGATCTCGCCGAGGCGATGCGCGCCGAGGCGCACCGACCCATCCCCGTGTTCAAGGTGGACGGCGGCGCCTGCCAGAACGACCTTCTCATGCAGTTCCAGGCGGACCTCCTCGACGTGCCGGTCGAGCGGCCGAGGATGATCGAGACCACCGCGCTCGGCGCGGCCTTCCTCGCCGGGCTCGCCACCGGGGTGTGGAAGGACCGCGACGAGATCCGCCGGAACTGGAAGGTGGGCAAGCGGTTCGAGCCGAAGATGAAGCCGACCGAGCGCGAGGCCCACCTCGCGCGCTGGCGCAGGGCGATCGAGGCGGCCTAGAGACGCGCGCCGAAGGGCATCGACCCGCAGCCCTCCCCGACAGCAAGGAGCGGTCGGACCGCTCCCGGACCGCCTCGATGGCCGCGGCGACGAGGACCGCGATCCGCCGCGGCATCGGGACCGAGAGCTTCCGCCGTGCACGCAGCTGCCGCTCGGTCTCGCGGTCGAGCGCCCGTTCCAGCTCGACGCAGGTGAGCGCCTTCGCCCGCGCCGTCCACGCCCCGATCTCCCGCTTCTCGAACGGCACCTTCTGGCGACGCGCCTCCTGGAGCGCGGGCGACGCGCCGAGCCGCCTCTCGACGGCGGCGCGCTGCTCGACCGCCCGCGGCGGCAGCCCGAGCCTCTCGTCCACGTAATGGCGGAAGCTCGCGAACCCCGCGACGCGCCACAGCCCGCTCTGCTTCACGACGTGCGCGCAGTAGCCGACGAGGTCTTCCCACCCCGCCCGCAGGGTCGCGAGCTCCCGGAGGAGGGCGTCCACCTCGTCGGCCGC
>DASSSJ010000064.1:0-6988 GCA_035708485.1 Anaeromyxobacter sp.
TCTTCCCCTACTGGTGGACCCGACCGGGATCGAACCGGTGACCTCCTGAATGCCATTCAGGCGCGCTCCCAGCTGCGCCACGGGCCCGATGTGTCCGCGTGCTACGTCGTGCGCGGCTGCTTCGTGCTCGGCTGCTCCTCCTCGAGCGCCGTGATCTCCTTCTGGTGCGCGTCGAGCCGCTCCTCGAGGTTGCGCACCTGCTGCATCGGCCCCGCGAGCTCCGCGGGCACCTCCATGCGTCCCGCCCGCACCAGCTCCCGGAACCGCTCGCCGAGGTCCCGCAGCGCGCCGTCCAGCGCGCGCCGCGTCGCCGTCCGGTCGAGCTTCCGCTTCCCGACGAGGGACCGGTGGACGAGCCGGTCCCGGATCTTCTCGATGAGGTTGCCGAACCGCACTTGCAGCCCCGCGCGGCCCGAAGGAGGCCGCGAAGGAACGGAGTGATTAACGCGCCCGCGCCGGAGCCGTCAAGCCCTCGCCCTACTTCTTGGCGGTAGCCTTCTTCGCGACCTTCTGCCGCCTCTTGCGCGCCTTCCACTTCTGGCGGCGCGTCGACTTCGTGCGGATGTGCTTGCTCTTCGAGCGGGCCATCGATCCTCCGGGTGAACGGTCCAGAAAGCCGGCGCTTCTATAGCACGGCCGGGGGCGTACGCGTGTGTGCGGTGGCGTGCGCGGGCCTGCGTCAGGCGGCGCCGCCGCCGCGCGGCCCGGGCTCCTTCCCTTCGCGCGGCCCTTCCGCCGCGGGCGGGGCCTTCGGCGCGCCCTCGCGCACGTCGGCGGGCGCGGCCGTCTTCCCGTCGCCGGAGACGCGCGCCTCCCCCGCCGCCTTCGCCTCCTGCGAGTCGCTCCGCGCGTCGGGGCGCTCGACGCGCGTCGCCGCCGGGGCGCCCGGCGGCGGCCGCGCGGGGCGGGGCATCCCCTCCGCGCCGCGCGCCGCGGTCGGCCTCGCGGCGCCCTGCGCCGCCCGCGCCCGGGCCCCCTGCCCCTCGCCGGGCCGGCGCCCCGCGGCGGGCGCGGGCTGCGCCGCCTGGCGCGCGCTCTCCGCCTGCCAGTGCGTGAGGAGGTCCTTCACGTCCTCGAGCGGCAGCGCGGAGCACACGTTGCCGTTCGCGCCGTCCATGTCGCGCGCCATGCAGAGCGCGTTCAGGATCGCCTCCTCGGTCGCCTCGATCACCGCCTCGTAGAGCGGGTCGAGCCGCTGGTCGAGCAGGATCTTCATCCGGTAGACCATCTTGCGCGTCTCGCGCGGCACCTGGTTGGCCGTCGAGAAGGCGAGGACGATCTCGCCGGAGCCGTGCATCGCGGTGGACCCGACGCGGCCGATGCCGAGCGCGGCGCGCTTCGCGAGCCGGTTCAGCTGGTGCGTCGCGAGCGGCGCGTCCGTCGCGATGACCGCGATGATCGAGCCGTAGCTGCGCTCCCGCCGCGGCGACGACCGGTAGCGGGCCTCGAGCACCTCGCCGACGGGCAGCCCGCCCACCCGCAGCTGCCGCATCACCCCGAAGTTCGACATCACGAGCACGCCCACGGTGTACCCGCCGAGCGCCTCGGCGAGCCTGCGGCTGGAGGTCCCGATCCCGGCCTTGAAGTCGCAGGTGATCATCCCCGTGCCGCCGCCGACGTTCCCCTCCGCGACGGGGCCGTCGCTCGCGGTGCGGAGCGCCTCGTAGACGTGCTCGTCGCGCACGTGCCGCCCGGCGATGTCGTTCAGCCAGGAGTCGTCGCACTCGCCGACGAGCGGGATGATGACGTCGTGCTCGTCGCCGATCCCGGGGAAGCGCTCGACCATCCACTTGACCGCGGCGTCCGAGACCGCCCCGACGGAGAGCGTGTTGGTGAGGAAGATGGGCGTCTCGATGAGCCCCCACTCGAGGAGCTGCGTCATCCCCGAGACCTCGCCGGCGCCGTTCAGGATGAACCCCCCGCCGACCACCCGGTCCTGGAACACGTTGGCCGGGTTCGGCAGGATCGCGGTCACCCCGGTGCGCACCGGCCCCTTGCCCACCTTCAGCGGCCCCGCCGCGCCGCGGATGATCGTCGAGTGGCCGACCTTCACGCCGGCGACGTCGGTGATGGCGTTCCAGCGCCCCGGCTTGAACCGGCCGAGGCCGATGCCGAGGTCGCGCGCGCGGCAGCGCTGCTCGGACGTGGTGGGGGGCGCCTCCGGCATGGCGCCGATCATAGCCCGGGCCCTGCGTCCGGGCGCGGAATCGGGCGGCGGACGTTCGGGCGCTCAGGCGCCCGGCGCGCCGTTCCCGCGCGCCGGCCCGCCGTTGCCGCCCTGCGCGGGGGGCGCCGCGGCGTGCCCGCCGCCCCCGCCCCCGCCGTTCCCGTCGCCGTTCCCGTTCGCGGGCTGCGCCTCGCGCTCGGCCAGCGCCTGGGCCCGGCGCGCGCGCTCCCGCTCCCGCTCGCGCTCCTGGTGGCGCCGGATCGCGAAGGACAGGATCTCGCCGATGAGCGCGCGGTACTCGATCCCGGCGGCCTGGGCGATGAGGACGAGGTCCGACCAGCCCGGCGTGAGCCCGGGGAGCGGGTTGCACTCGATGAAGAAGATCCGCCCCTCGGCGTCCATGCGGAAGTCGATCCGTGCGACGTCCCGGCAGCCGAGGGCGGCGAAGGTCTCGCGCGCGGCCCGCTCGAGCCGGTCGAGCTCGCGCTCCGCGAGCTTCGCGGGGACCTCGTACCGGATCTCCTTCGACCAGTCCTGCTTCATCTCGAAGGAGTAGATGGGGGTCGGATCGGTGGGATCGAGGAACACGATCTCCATCGGGGGCAGCACGCGAGGCCGGCGCTCGCCGAGGAGCCCGACCGTGAACTCGCGGCCGGCGATGTACTGCTCGGCGAGCGCGGGCTGGCGGTACTTCGCGATCATCTCGCGGGCCGTCTCCCGCAGCTCCTCCTCGCCGCGGACGATCGACTTCCGGGTGACCCCCTTCGACGTCCCCTCCGCGACCGGCTTCAGGAGGAGCGGGAACCCGAGCTCCTTCGGCAGCCGCTCCTTCCCCGTGTTCAGGACCACGTAATCGGGCGTCAGGATGCCGTGCGTGCGGACCATCCGCTTCGCGACCGCCTTGTCGAGGGAGACGTTGAGCGCCGAGGGGTCGGACCCGGTGTAGGGGATGTCGAGCAGCTCCAGCAGCGACGGCACCTGCGACTCGCGGCTGCGCCCCTTGAACCCCTCGGCGATGTTGAAGACGACGTCCACCGGGGTCGAGGCGAGCTGGAGCGGGAGGTCCTGCGTCGCCTCGAGGTCCACCACCTCGTGCCCGTAGCTCGCGATCGCCTCGCGGATGGCCTGGAGCGTCTTCGGCGAGTCGTACTCGGCCTCGTCGTCCTGCTCGCCGCCGAGGTCGGGCGTCGTCCGCTTCACGTTGAAGGTGAAGCCCACCTTGAGCCGCTCGGTCCGGCGCGGCCGGCCACGGCGCTCGCGGCGGTCCTGGATGCCCCACCGCGCGCACGCGCTCTGGATCACGGCGCCGAGGACGCCGTCGGCGTGCAGCCCCTCCAGCGCCGCCGCGGCGTAGATCCCGGCGCCGGGCTCGAGCGAGGGGAGCGCGTTCGTCTCGATGAAGTAGATCTGCCCGTCGTCGCCGAGCCGCAGGTCGGTCCGGCCGAGGTCGCGGATCTCGAGCACGCGGTTGACCGCCTCGCAGAGCTGCTGGATCCGCTCCGCCTGCGGGCGCTTCAGCCGTGCGGGGGCGCGCACCGCGACGAGCTTGTCGAGCTTGGTCTTGAGCTCGTAGTCGTAGATGGCGTACCTGCGGCCCGCGCTCGCCGCCTCGTCGATGACGTACTCGACGGGCTGGAGCACGCCCCGCCGGTCCGGCGCGGCGCTCTCGAGGAACGGCACCGTGACGTCGCGCCCGGCGACGAACTCCTCGACGAGGACGCCCGCGGGGTACCGCGCGAGCGCCGCCCCGACCACCTCGTGCAGCCGGAGCGGATCCTCGACCACCGACTCCTGGGTGATGCCCTTCGAGCTCCCCTCGAAGTTCGGCTTCACGATCACCGGGTAGCGGAGCGCGTGGATCTGGAGTCGGGCGGGCTCCTCGACGTACTGCCAGCGCGGGGTGGGGATCCCGTGCTGCGCGAGGACGAGCTTGGTGAGCTGCTTGTCGAGCGTGAGCGCGAGCGCGTACGCGTCCGAGCCGGTGTAGGGCATCCCGAGCTCGTCGAAGAGGGCGGGGAAGAACGCCTCGCGGAAGCGGCCGCGCCGCCCCTCCGCGGTGTTGAAGATGAGGTCCGGCCCGTACGCCTCGAGCCGCGCCACCGTCCGCGAGGCGGGGCCGGAGACCTCGATCCGCTCCACCCGGTGCCCGAGCCGCTCGATGGCCGCGGCGAGGGCGTCCACGGTCTCGCGCGTGTCGAACTCGGCCTCCTCCTCCGAGTCCGTCAGCCTGAGGTTGTGCGTGAGCGCGATGCGCATCGGACGGGGCGCGGTCAGGCGGCGGCGCTGCGTGGCGGCCAGCCGCCGCCGCTCACCGAGGCGGACGACGAGCTCGGCGGAGCGGGCGCGACCGGCGTGAGCGGCCGCGCCACGGCGGCGTCCTTGGCGAGGACCTTCGCGTCGACGACCTGGGTGTCCGCGAAGATGTCGCCGATCCGGATGCCCAGGCGGTCGGTGAAGATCATGTACGCCTCGAACCCCACGATGGGCAGCCCGGCGACGATCAGCAGGGGCCACAGGAGCGGCACCGCCCAGAACACCGCCACGAGGGCGAACGGCGCGTTGCGGAGGACCGACTCGTGGTACCCCGCCGGCGCGCGCCGCGGGATCACGACCGTGCGGACGCCGAAGATCCGCTTCCCGACCGACTGGCCGTGCATGAGGCCGTCGGCGACGAGCAGGTAGAACGCCGCGAGCACCGGCCCGACCTGCGGCGCGGTCTGGGCGAGCACGAACGCGAGCGCGAAGTCCGCGAGGCGCGCGAGGCCGCGCAGCGTCAGATCCGCCTTGGGGTAAGGGCTCCCCTCGGGCCGCGCGTCGCGCATCGCCTACCCTCCCGGCCCCGGCCGGACGCCCGGCCGACGCACGAAGAAGACGTACGCCAGCGCGGGCCGGTGGGAGCCCTCCCGCGAGACGAAGTGCACGGACTGGAACGCCCAGCCCTCGCGCGCCCAGTCGTTGAGCGCGCGCTCCAGCGTCTCCTCGCCGACGGGCGAGACCTCCACCACCTTAAAGGCGTCGCCGTCGCCGGTCATCGCTTCCCGGTGAGCGCCGCCGCCGCGTCCTTCGCGTGATAGGTGAGCACGAGGTCGGCCCCCGCGCGGCGGATGCAGAGGAGCGTCTCGAGCATCACGCGCTCCTCGTCGATCCAGCCCCGCTCCGCGGCCGCCTTGATCATCGCGTACTCGCCGGAGACGTGGTACGCGGCGACCGGCACGTCGAACCGGTCGCGGATCTGGCGGACGACGTCCAGGTAGGGCACCGCCGGCTTCACCATCACCATGTCCGCGCCCTCGCGGACGTCCAGCTCGACCTCGCGGAGCGCCTCGCGCGCGTTCGCGGGGTCCATCTGGTAGCCCTTGCGGTCCTTCGGGACGCCCGGCCCCTCGCGCGGCGCGCTCTCCGCGGCGTCGCGGAACGGGCCGTAGAAGGCGCCCGCGAACTTCGCGGCGTAGGAGAGGATCGGCACGTCGGCGTAGCCGTCCGCGTCGAGCGCCGCGCGGATGGCCGCGACCCGGCCGTCCATCATGTCGGAGGGGGCGACGACGTCCGCGCCGGCGCGCGCGTGGGCGACGGCCTCCTTCGCGAGGAGCGGCAGCGTCGCGTCGTTGTCGACGACGAGATCCTGCCCCGGCCCGCCGGCCTTCGGGGCCTTCAGCACGCCGCAGTGCCCGTGGTCCGTGTACTCGCACATGCAGACGTCGGTGATCACCACCATCCCCGGGACCTGCTCCTTCAGGGCCCGGATCGCGCGGGGCACGACGCCGGCCTCGTCCCAGGCGCTCGTCCCTACGGCGTCCTTCGTCTCGGGGATGCCGAACAGGATGACCGACCGGACGCCGGCCGCGTACCCGGCCTGCGCCTCCGCCACGAGCTCGTCCACCGAGAGCTGGAACACGCCCGGCATGCTCTTCACCGGGTTCCGGACCCTCTTGCCCGGGGCGACGAAGAGGGGCCAGACGAGGTCGTCGGGGGCGAGCGTGGTCTCGCGGACGAGCCGGCGGAGCGCCTCCGTGCGGCGCATGCGGCGGGGGCGTTCCTGGGGGAAAGGCATGGGGTGCTTTCTAGCTCACTCGGACGGCCCGGGGTAGCCCGGACGCCGGGGTGCGGCGAACCGGCCGCTCACGGCCGCTCGCGCGGGTTCACGTCGCGCATCACGAGGCCGCTCTGGAGCCGCGGGTAGAAGAGCGTGCTCTTCTGCGGCATCGTCTCGCCGGCCTCGCCCACCGCCTCCACCTGCCACATGGGCGTCGGGTTGAGCAGGAAGCCGAGCTGGTGCTCGCCCGAGAGGACGCGGTTCACCGCCTCGCCCGCGTCGCGCACGTAGGTCACGCTCTCCTGCTTCTCCTGCGCCTCGGGCGAGAGGCCGAGCAGGTGCTGGAAGACGACCGAGTGGAGGACCGTCACGTCGAGCGCCGCGAGCATCTCGTTCTTCGGCAGCTCCGCCTCCGAGAGGTCGACGTCGTCGCGCAGCGTGAGCACCCGCCCGCGCTGGTCCTCGGCGGTGAGGAGCAGGAGCGCCGTCGACTTGCCGGCGTGCTCGCCGAGCTTCGAGATCGCCCAGGCCCGCCCGGCGGGGCGGCGGAGGTCCTCCTCGAGGGTCTCGATCGTGAAGTAGCGGCCGAGCCGCTCGAGCAGGGGCGCGACCCGGAAGTCCTTCAGGCCGAAGACGAGCCGGTGCGTCGCGAAGACGAAGAGCCCGGGGTCGCTCATCGGGCAGAGGAACATGAGGATGTAGTGGTGGCCGCCGTCCGCGGGGAGCCCGGGGGTGCCCTCCTCCAGCATGCGGCGGTACACGAGCGCCGTCTCGTAGCGGTGGTGCCC
>DASSSJ010000065.1:0-23691 GCA_035708485.1 Anaeromyxobacter sp.
GACGTCGTCCCGTTCTTCCGGCTCGACCTCCGCGTGGCGCGCGGCGCCTCGCCGGGGCTCTTCGAGGTCTCCGACCCGGCGAGCGGGAAGAGCTTCACGCTCTACGAGTTCGAGCTCGCCGTCGCCCGGATGCTGGACGGCCGGCGCAAGGTGTCCGAGGTCGTGGAGAGCGGGGTGCGCCTCGGCATCCCGGTGGACGTCCAGGGCCTGCACAAGTTCGCGCGGCAGATGTGGCACTACGGCTTCCTCGCGCCGCCGGGCGCGCCGGGCGAGGCGCAGGGCGGCCCGGACGCGACCTGGCAGGAGCGCGAGCCGTGGGACGACGCGACCCGCGCGCTCTACCAGACCGGGCTGCGGCTCGTGAGGCTGGGGCGCCCCGCCGACGCGGCGGGCTACTTCGAGGCGATCCTCGCCGCGCGCCCCTCGTTCACCGAGGCGACGGAGATGCTCGCGCTCATCGCGCAGGGGCGGTCCGTCGCGGCGACGCCCCTCGGCGCGCCCGGCGGCGTCGGCGCCCCGGCGGAGGGACGCGCCGCGCAGGCGGCCCCGCCGCCGCAGAGGGCGCGCCGGGCGGCGCTCGTCGCCGCCGCGCTCACCGTCGCGGTCGCGGGCGGCGTCGTGGTCCGCGTCCGGCCCGCCCCGTCCGCCCCGGGCCCGTCCCCGGCCGCGGTGGCCGCGGCGGTCGCGCTCCCGTCGCCACCGTCCCCCGCCCCCGAGCCGGGGACGCCGCGCTGGCGCTCGGCGCCGGTGGACGCGCGCCGCCACCCCGCGCTCGCCGAGGTCGTCGCGCCCGGCTCGGGCGCCGTCCGCTGGAGCAAGGCGACGGGCGCGGCGGTCCGGGCGGGCGAGCGGATCGGCGAGATCCGCGTCGAGACCGCAGCCGCTCCCCGCCCGGAGCTCGCGCGCGAGATCGCGGAGCTCGAGCGGCTCGCCGCGCAGGACCCCGTCTACGGCGACTTCCTCGAGAAGGCCCGCCGCGAGCGGCGCAGGGCGTCGCGCGGCCGCGCGCGCGCCGTCCCGCTCGTGGCGCCCGCCGCCGGGGAGCTCGCGCGCCCGGTCGACGGGGCCCGGCGCGCGGACAAGGGCGCCGCGCTCGCCCGCATCGTCGACCCGGGCGCGTGGCACCTCGGCGCGGTGCTTTACGCCGCGGCCCCGCCGCCCGGCGCCGCGTGCGAGGTGGTCGGGGACACGTCGGCGGATCGGGCGGCCTGCACGCTCGTCGCCGCGGTCGAGCAGGCGGGAGGCGACGCCGGGGCCCCCCGCGCCGTGATCACCGTGGAGGTGTCCGCCGCCGCCGCGCCGTGGCTCGGGCGGGCGCAGTCCCCCTACGTGCGCCTCGCGCCGCCCGGCGCGCCGCCGGCGCCCACGCCTGGAGCCGCCCCATGACGAAGCGAATCCTCGCAGCGGTCCCGTTCCTCTGCCTCGCGGCGTGGGCGCAGGCCGCGGAGCCCGCGCGCGTCGCGTTCCTCGGGCTGCGCCCGGCGCAGTCGGCGAGCTTCGCCGGGACGGCAATCCTGAAGCTCCCGGAGGCGCAGCGGCTCCGCGCCGTGGCGGAGAACGTCGTCGAGACGCTGTCCGGGAGCTCCGTCGTCCGGCACGAGGAGCTTCGCGCGGCGCTCGGCCCGACGTACCTCGCCGAGCTGTTCGAGTGCGCGGGCGACGCGGCCTGCCAGCTCCACGTCGCGGCGCCGCTCCGCAGGAAGGGGATCGCGGCGGCGTTCGCGGGCGACTACTTCGCGGCCGACGGCGGGCTCCGCATCCGCCTCCGGCGCTTCGACCTCGCGCAGGCGCGGCTCGCGGACGAGGCGGCCTTCGGGCTGCCGGTCGCGGAGGCGGAGTCGCTCGCCCCGTGGCGCGCCGCGCTCGCCGCCATGCTCCAGGACACCGGCAGCGTCCGCCTCGCGACCAACCTCCCGGACGCGGCCTGCACGCTCGACGGCAGGCCGTGCGAGCTGTCGGCGGAAGGCGTCATCGCCCGCGTGGCCGAGGGCGAGCACGTCCTCGAGCTCTCGCGGCCGGGCTACCGTCGCGCCACGCGCGTCATCGCCGTGAAGCGCCGGGAGGAGCTGCGCGTCGCGCTCGCGCTCGAGGAGCTGCCCATCCAGGCGCAGAAGGCCCCGGATCCCAACGCGAGGGTGCCGATCTTCGAGACGCCGGGCGAGGCGACGCGCGTCGCGGCGTTCGGGGCCTTCCGCCTCGCCCTCGCATGGGACGATCAGAACGCCGGCCACCGGGAGGATCCCATCGCGCTGCCGCCCGCGCCCGGCGTGGACGGCGGCGGCGTCGTCGTCCTCCCGCGGCCGTCGATCGTGGGTGTCACGGTCCAGGCCCCCCGGAGCGAGAGCGGCTGGCAGCTCCGCGGGGCGATCTCGCTCGGCTGGGTCAAGGACCCCGGCCCGGAGATCGACAGCGCCTTCGCCGAGGTCGTGAAGGAGGAGGTCGGGTTCCGGCTCATGCTCGGCTTCGGCCAGGGGATCGTCTCGTCGCTCACCGCCGGCACGCTGACGACGCCGGAGGGGTTCGGCGACCTCACGGCGGCCTTCGCCGGCGTGACCGTGTCGAAGTCGCTGGGCCCGTTGGTGCTCGAGGGGTTCGTCGGGCGGCCCGTCGCGGAGTTCTCGCCCTCCGAGGAGCCGGCGGGCTCCAGCGCCCGGCCGTTCGGCGCGGTCCACCTCGCCTTCGTGTCGGAGCGGCACATGGGCAGGCTCTACGGCGAGGACTACCCGCTCACCGTCGGGATCTCCGGCCTCTACGGCACGGAGCGGGTCGGGCTGGCCGACGAGCAGGCGTGGGCCGCCGGCGCGGGCGTCGCCGCGCCCGCCCTCGAGGACGTCCGCGCGTGGGTCGCGAGCGTCGAGGTCCACGTGCCGCTCGGGAAGCGCGCGAGCCTCGCCGGCGAGGCGTACGTGGGCGAGGGTGCGCACCTCCTCGAGGGCGCGCTCTGGCAGGCGCCACGGGTCGATCCCGCGACGGGGCGCCACGCGACGCTGCGCTCCACGGGCGGATGGGCGCAGGTCTCGCTCGCCGCGGGCGCCTCCGTCGAGGTGCGGCTCGTCGCCGGCGTGGACGCGGTCGACGGCCTCGCCGCCGGGCTCGCGCCGGACGGCGCGCCCGCCGTCCGGAGGAACCGGCTCGCCGCGGCGAACGTCGTCTGGTTCCCGTTCGAACCGCTCGCCCTCGGCGCGCAGCTCCACGCGATCGAGACCGCCTACGCGGACGCGGCGCTCGGGACCGCGACGCTCCTCGGCTTCGTGCTGACGAGCCAGCTCAAGTTCTAGACGGCGCGCGCTCGCCCGGCGAGCGCGCCCGCCCGAAAGACGAGAAGGGCGGGCCGAGCGGCCCGCCCTTCGGCGTTTCCCCGTGGGAGCTTCGAGCCCTACTCGGCGCCGACGCCGAGATAGGTGCGGAGCTTCTCGCCCTCGAACTTCTCCTGCGCGTCCTTCTCCGGGGCGAGGAGCGACACGACGATGCCGACCGCGAAGGCCGCGGTCATCGAGAAGATGGCCGGGTTCTTCACCGGGAAGATCGCGTTCTCGAACTTGAACACGTCGACCCAGACGGTCTTCGAGAGGAGGATCATCGTGCACGACGAGAACGCGCCCACGAGGATCGACCAGACCGCGCCCTGCGTCGTGAAGCGCTTCCACACGATCGACAGGAGGAGCGCCGGGAAGTTCGCCGAGGCGGCGATCGCGAACGCGAGGCCGACCATGAAGGCGACGTTCTGGCCCTTGAAGAGGATGCCGAGGGCCACCGCGACGACGCCGAACACCACCGTCGCGATCTTGGCGGCCTTCACCTGCTCCTCCTCGGTGGCGTGGCCGCCCTTGATGACCGACACGTAGATGTCGTGGGAGTAGGCCGACGCGCCGGCGAGGGTGAGGCCGGCGACCACCGCGAGGATCGTCGCGAAGGCGACCGCGGCGATGAAGCCGAGGAACGCCGTCCCGCCGAGGAGCTCGCCGAGGAGCGGGCTCGCCATGTTGCCGCCCTTGTCGATCTGGGTGATGAACTCGCGGCCGACGAGCACGGAGGCGCCGAAGCCGACGATGGGGATGATCACGTAGAAGTAGCCGATGAGGCCGGTGGCGTAGAGCACCGACTTCCGGGCGGCCTTGGCGTCCGGGACCGTGTAGAACCTCATGAGGATGTGCGGCAGGCCGAGGAGGCCGAACATGAGGGCGAGGCCGAGGGAGACCGCCTCGAGCGGGCTCGCCACGATGCCGCCGGGCTGCAGCGCGGCCTGGCCGTGCTTCGCGACGACCGCCGAGTAGAGCGCGGCCGGGCTGAACCCGAACTTGCTCAGCACGAGGAGGGTGAGGAGGGTGACGCCGAAGAGGAGCAGGCCCGCCTTGATGATCTGGACCCAGGTCGTCGCGAGCATGCCGCCGAACAGCACGTACGCGAGCATGACGGCGCCGACGATGATCTCGGCGTACTCGTACTTGAGGCCGAACATGAGCTGGATGAGCGAGCCCGAGCCGACCATCTGGGCGATCGTGTAGAAGAGCACCGTGAGGATGCCGCCGATCGCGGCGGCGATGCGGACGGGGCGCTGGCGGAGCCGGAAGGCGACGACGTCGGCGAAGGTGAACTTGCCGAGGTTGCGGAGCGGCTCGGCGACGAGGAACATGAGCGCCGGCCAGCCGACGAGCCAGCCCGTCGCGTAGATCATGCCGTCGTAGCCCTTGAGCGCGACCATGCCGGAGATGCCGAGGAACGAGGCCGCCGACATGTAGTCGCCCGCGAGCGCGAAGCCGTTCTGGAGGGCCGAGACGCTGCGGCCCGCCGCGTAGAACTCGGACGAGGTCTTGGTCTTCTTGGCGGCCCAGTAGGTGATGACGAGGGTGACGACCACGATGGCGAAGAAGAAGCCGATGGAGGCGGCCGTCGGCTTGCCGAGGGTCGTCTCCAGGGGCGCGGCCGGCGCCGCGGGGGCGACCTGGCCGAGGAGCAGCTGGGTGATCACGCCGGGGTTCAGCATGAAGGGATCTCCTTGGGAGCCTGGTGGGAGCGGCTAGTGCTTGAGCTGGCCCTTGAGCCGCTCGACCTCGGGGTCGTACGACTTGTTCGCCCAGGCCACGTAGAGCGCGGTGAGGATCCACGCGAACACGATCGCCGCCACGCCGAGCGGGATCGCGAGCGTGGTCACCTCGCCGATCTTCTGCGAGACGAAGTCCTTCGCCGTCGCGACCAGCACGATGTACCCGTAGTAACTCACGAAGAGGAGGACGAGCAGGACCATGCTCACCTTCCACCGACGCGAGACGAGGTGCTTGAACTCGTTCGACTCGACGATCTCGTGAGCCGACTGGCTCCGTTCGGCCTTCATCACCACATTCGCCATGTGTCCTCCGTCCGCGGGGAAGCGCGAGGCCGAGCGTATAACAGATTGATTTGCGCATTGACCAGTACTTCACGAAGAAATGTGCGTGGCCCGATGACGTGCATCAATCCAATCCGGGCGCGACTGGTCGACGAATCGCCTCGCCGTAAAACGTGCGCGCACCTCTTGCGGACGGCCTGCACGTTTGGCGTTTCCCGCGACTTCCTGTACTCTTCGCGGTCCCTCGGCGGCCCGAACGGTCGCACCTCGGAGCGGGGCCCCCGGGAGCCGCTCGTCCGCCGTCCATGAAGCTCGCGCTCTTCGCAGACATCCACGCGAACCTCGAGGCGCTCCACGCCTGCCTCGCGCAGGCGCGCGCGCAGGGGCCGGACCGACTCGCGTTCCTCGGCGATCTCGTCGGCTACGGCGCCGATCCCGGCGCGGTGGTGGATCTCGTCGCCGCCGAGGTCGACCGCGGCGCGCTCGCCGTGCGCGGCAACCACGACGCGGCGGTCGTCGGCGGCGCGGCCGACTTCATGCACCAGACCGCCGGCCAGGCGATCGCGTGGACGCGGGAGCGGCTCGACGAGGCGCAGCGCGCGTTCCTCGCGGGCCTGCCGCTCGTCGTCGAGGAGGGGCCGATCTTCCTCGTCCACGCGAGCCCCGAGATGCCGGGCCGGTGGATCTACGTGACCGACCCGCTTCGCGCCGCCCACGCGCTCGCAGCGGCGGGCCAGGCGAGCTGGGTCTTCTGCGGGCACGTCCACGAGCCGGTGCTGTACACTGCCGGCGCGGTGGCGCGGCCGGTGCCGTTCCGGCCGGTCCCCGGGGTCGCCATCCCGGTGCCGCCGCGGCGGCGCTGGCTCGCGGTCGTGGGGTCCACGGGCCAGCCGCGCGACGGCAACACCGCGGCCTGCTACGCCATGCTGGACACCGACCGTGCCACGCTGACGTTCTTCCGGGTGCCCTACGACTGGCGCGCCGCCGCCGAGAAGATCCGCGCGGCCGGCCTGCCGGAGAGCCTCGCTCGGCGGCTCGAGCGCGGGGAGTGAGCCGTGGCCGCCCTCCTCCACCCGGGCACGGAGCTCGACGGCTTCCGGATCGAGCGGCAGATCCACTCCGGCGGCATGGCCGTCATCTACTCCGTGTCCGGCCCGGACGCGGGCTTCCCGCTCCTCATGAAGGTGCCGCGGCTCGGCCACGGCGAGCCGGCGGAGAGCGTGGTCTCGTTCGAGGTGGAGCAGATGGTGCTCTCCGCGCTCCACGGGCCGCACGTGCCGCGGTTCGTGGCGGCGGGCGACCTCGCGCGCCACCCGTACCTCGTGATGGAGCACGTCGAGGGGCGCCCGCTCACGGACTGGGCCGACCGCGCCCCGATCCCGGCCGCGGAGGTGGCGACGCTCGGGAGCGCGGTCGCGACGGCCCTCCACAGCCTCCACCTCCAGGAGGCGATCCACCTCGACCTGAAGCCGTCCAACGTCATCATCCGGCCGAGCGGCGAGGCGGTGCTCATCGACTTCGGGCTCGCCCACCACGCCCACTACCCGGACCTCCTCGCGGAGGAGATCCGCAGCCCCATCGGCTCGGCGCCCTACATCGCGCCGGAGCAGATCATGGGCGTCCGCTGGGAGCCGCGGAGCGACGTGTTCGCGCTCGGCGCGCTCCTCTACGAGCTCGCCACGGCCGAGATGCCGTTCGGCGCGCCGACGAGCCGCGGCGCGCTCCGTCAGCGGCTGTGGCGCGATCCCGCCCCGCCGCGCGCGATCGTGCGGGACCTGCCGGAGTGGCTGCAGGAGGTGATCCTGCGCTGCCTCGAGCCGGACGCGCGGGACCGCTACCCCTCGGCCGCGCAGGCGGCGTTCGACCTCGCCAACCCCGAGGAGGTCGGCGTCGGGGAGCGGGGGCGGAAGACCCGCCGCGACGGGCCGCTCGCGGTGTTCAAGCGCTACGTGAAGGCGGTGGGGTACGAGCCGGGGGAGGGCCCCGAGCCCACCGCGCGCCTCGCGGGCCCGTCCATCGTCCTCGTCGCGATCGCGACGCAGCACGCGGACGAGCCGCAGCTCGACGCGCTCCGGGAGGCGGTCCGACGGATGCGCGCGGCCGGCGGCGACCAGCGCTTCGCGTGCATCACCGTGATCAAGCCCACCTCGGAGCTGGGCGGCTCGAGCGAGGAGGAGACCGCGACCGCGCAGCGGATCAAGCACCTCGTCATCCTGCGCCACTGGGCCGAGCCGCTCGGCCTCACCGCGGGCCAGATCTCGTTCCACGTCATCGAGGCCGGCGACCCGGCCGACGCGATCCTGAAGTACGCGCGGATGAACCAGGTGGACCACATCGTGATCGGCGCGCCGCCGCGGCAGGTCCCGCTGCGCGGCATGCTCGGAACCGTGCAGAGCACCGTGTCGTCGGAGGCCGCGCCCGAGCCGATGCAGCTCTTCCGGCTCCTCGGGACGGTGTCCACCAAGGTCGCGGCGGAGGCCCCCTGCAGCGTGACGGTGGTGCGCGCTCGCCGGGCGCAGAGCTAGGGACCGCGCGGCGCGGGGGCGCGCCACGCCGCCCAGACGAACCGCGACGCCGACCGCCGGGACGGATCCCGGGCGGCGGCGTCGCGCGCGCGGCGCCCTGGCGCCGTACGCTCGCTACTTGCTGGCGATCTTCACGACGACCCAGACGACGACGCCGAGGCCGACGAGCCCGCCGACGAGCATCCCGAACTGGGCGCCCGACAGGCTCATCTCGCCGACGCTGGAGGTCCCCGAGTCCCCCGCGGCGAGCGCGGTGCTCGCGGCGGAGAGGCCGAGGGCGGCGACGGCGGCTTGGAGCTTCTTCATGATCTTGTACTCCCAGTGAGGTGAGGCCGGATGGAGGTGAAGACGCCCCCTGCGCCGGACGGGGCGCAGGGGGCGTCGCTGCGACGGATCGTCGTTACGCGCCGTGGTGGATCTCGCGGTCCTTCGTCTCCGGCATGAACAGCGTGCCGACGACCGCGGTCATCACGGAGACGACGATCGGGTACCACAGGCCGTAGTAGATGTCGCCGGTCGCCGCGACCATCGCGAAGGCGATCGTCGGGAGGAACCCGCCGAACCAGCCGTTGCCGATGTGGTACGGCAGCGACATCGACGTGTAGCGGATGCGCGCCGGGAAGAGCTCCACGAGCCACGCCGCCATCGGGGCGTACACGATCGTCACGTACAGCGCGAGGATGAAGAGCAGGAAGATCACCATCGGGACGTTGACCTTGCTCATGTCCGCGGCGGCGGGGTAGCCGGCCGCCTTGATCGCCTCGGCCATCTGCTTGTCGAACGCGGCCGACTGCGCCTTGAAGTCGGCGGCGGCGAGGGCGCGGCCGTCGAACGACGGGATGACGACGTTCGCCCCGATCTTCACGCTCGCGACGGTGCCGGCGGGCGCGGCCTCGTTCTTGTACGGGATGGCCTTCTTCGCGAGCCAGCCCTTCGCGACGTCGCAGGACGCGGTGAACTTGCGCTTGCCGACCGGGTCGAACTGGAAGGAGCAGTCGTCCTCGGAGGCGACGACCGTGACCGGGTTGTTGGTCTTGGCCTCGAAGATCGCCGGGTTCGCGGCCTTGGTGAGGGCGTTGAAGATCGGGAAGTAGGTGACGGCCGCGATCACGCAGCCGAACATGATGATCTTCTTGCGGCCGATCTTGTCGGAGAGCACGCCGAACACGATGAAGAACGGCGTCGCGATCATGAGCGCGACCGCGACCATGATGTTCGCGGGCTGCGCCGGGACCTTGAGGGTCTGGGTGAGGAAGAACAGCTCGTAGAACATGCCCGTGTACCAGACCACCGCCTGGCCGGCGACGCCGCCGAAGAGCGCGAGGAGCACGATCTTGAGGTTGCCCCAGCGGAGGAACGACTCGGTGAGCGGCGCCTTCGAGCCCTTGCCCTCGGCCTTCATGCGCTGGAAGACCGGCGACTCCTGGAGCTGCAGCCGGATGTACACCGAGATGGCGAGGAGGAGGATCGAGATGAGGAACGGGATGCGCCAGCCCCACTCGTCGAACTTCGGCCCCATCAGGATGCGGCAGCCGAGGATCACGAGGAGCGAGAGGAAGAGGCCGACGGTGGCCGTCGTCTGGATGAAGCTCGTGAAGAACCCGCGCTTGTTGTCGGGCGCGTGCTCGCAGACGTAGGTCGCGGCGCCGCCGTACTCGCCGCCGAGCGCGAGACCCTGCAGCATGCGGAGCGCGATCAGGATGATCGGGGCGGCCACGCCGATCGACGCGTAGGAGGGGAGGAGGCCGACGATGAACGTCGCGCCGCCCATGATCATGATGGTGACGAGGAAGGTGTACTTGCGGCCGATGAGGTCGCCGAGGCGGCCGAACACGATCGCGCCGAAGGGGCGGACCGCGAAGCCGGCGGCGAACGCGAGGAGCGCGAAGATGAACTGGCTCGTCTCGTTCAGGCCCGAGAAGAACTGCTTCGCGATGATCGCGGCGAGCGAGCCGTACAGGTAGAAGTCGTACCACTCGAACACGGTCCCGAGCGACGAGGCGATGATGACTCGGCGCTCATCCTTGCTGATGCCGGCGGCGGGTGCCGCCGGCGGCTGCTTCTGTGCGGTGACCGGAGCCAGAGACATGTCGATTGTCCTCCAGGGCGCTTTGCGCGGGGGGCTAGGTGCGACAGGTGCGGCGGGGGTGCGGCATCTGCTGCGGGGTATGCAGGTGCTGCGGGGTGCTTCACATCGAGGGATCACCCGTACCACGAGGTTCGCCGCGATGGCAATGGCGACGCACATGTTGCGCGAAAACGATTCATGAGTTCGCGCACAACTCGCGCCCATCGATATTGCTGGACTTCTCGAGCGACCCTCGCGACATCCCTTCGATGGGGCTAAAGTCGACTTCACCGGTCTGTTTGCGCAGAGAAAGAATTGGTTGGACAAAGAGGGGTCAGCCCTCCGCGTCCGCGAGGAGCCCTGAATGACGCCCGAGCAGCAGGCCGCGTACTGGCGGCGAAACCTGCGGTACATCGTGTCGCTGCTCGCCGTCTGGGCGGCCGTGTCGTACGGTGCGGCGATCGTGTTCGCCGACGCCCTCGACGCCGTGAAGCTCGGGGGGTTCCCGCTCGGCTTCTGGTTCGCGAACCAGGGGTCGATCGTGACGTTCGTGATCCTGACGTTCGTCTACGTGAAGCTGATGAACGACCTGGACCGGAAGTTCGGCGTGTACGAGCGCTGACGGAGGCGCGGATGGGCGTCATCGGCTGGACCTGGGTCATCGTCGTCGGCTCGTTCCTGCTCTACGTCGCCGTCGCGCTCTGGACGAAGGCGACGTCCGCCGTGGAGTTCTACGTCGCGGACCGAGCGGTGCACCCGGTGATGAACGGGATGGCCACCGGCACCGACTGGATGTCCGCGGCGTCGTTCCTCTCGATGGCCGGGCTCGCCGCGGTGATGGGGCGTGACGGCTCGGTCTACCTGATGGGCTGGACGGGGGGTTACGTCCTGCTCGCCGTCCTGCTCGCGCCGTACCTCCGCAAGTACGGCAAGTACACGGTCCCCCAGTTCGTGGGAGACCGGTACTACTCCTCGGGCGCCCGGGTCGTCGCGCTCCTCTGCGCGATCCTCGTGTCCTTCGTCTACGTCGCGGGGCAGATGCGCGGCGTGGGGATCGTCTTCGCCCGGTTCCTCGGGACCAGCATCGACCAGGGCGTCGTCATCGGCGCGGCGATCGTCTTCCTGTTCGCGGTGCTCGGCGGGATGAAGGGGATCACGCAGGTGCAGGTCGCCCAGTACGTCGTCCTCATCGCGGCCTACCTCGTCCCCGCCATCTTCGTCTCGATGATGCTCACCGGGAGCCCGGTGCCGCCCATCGGCCTCGGCTCGCGGCTCACGCCGGAGGGCGCCGCGTTCCTGGGCGCGGAGCCGGGACGGCACCTCCTCGAGGTGCTGGACCGGCTCTCGACCGATCTCGGCTTCCGCCCGTACACCTCCGGCTGGAAGCCGCGCCTCGACGTCGTCGCGATCACGGCCGCCCTCATGATCGGCACCGCCGGGCTGCCGCACATCATCATCCGCTTCTTCACGGTCCCGAAGATCCGCGACGCGCGCGCGTCCGCCGGCTGGGCCCTCTTCTTCATCGCGATCCTGTACACGACCGCGCCCGCCGTGGCGGCGTTCTCGCGCGCCGGCAGCGTCGCCACGCTCCAGGGGAAGACGCCCGCGGAGGCGCCGGGCTGGTTCCGGTCCTGGGAGTCCACCGGGCTCGTCGCGTTCGAGGACCGGAACGGCGACGGCCGGATGGAGCTGTCGGCCGACCCCGCGCGCAACGAGGTGCGGATCGATCCCGACATCCTCGTGGCGGCGAACCCCGAGATCGCGCGGCTGCCGGCGTGGGTCGTCGCGCTCGTCGCCGCCGGCGCGCTCGGCGCCGCGCTCTCCACCGCGGCGGGCCTCCTCCTCGTCATCGCGGCCGGCGTCTCGCACGATCTCGCGAAGTCGGTGATCTTCCGAGGGCTGTCCGACCGCTCGGAGCTCTGGCTCGCGCGCATCGCCGCGGCCGGCGCGGCGGCGCTCGCCGCGTGGTTCGGGCTCCACCCGCCGGGGCGCGTCGCGGAGGTGGTCGCCTACGCGTTCGGCCTCGCGGCGTCGTCCTTCTTCCCCGTGATGATCGCCGGGATCTTCTGGAAGCGCGCGACGAAGGAGGGCGCCGTGGCCGCGATGATCTCCGGCGTCCTCTTCACCGGCGGCTACATCGCCTGGTTCAGGCTGCTCCGCCCGGATCTCGACGGGCCGGCGCACTGGCTCCTCTCGATCTCCCCCGAGGGCATCGGGGCGCTCGGCACGCTCGTCGCCTTCACCGTCC
Source organism: Anaeromyxobacter sp. (assembly GCA_035708485.1). Classification (GTDB taxonomy): domain Bacteria; phylum Myxococcota; class Myxococcia; order Myxococcales; family Anaeromyxobacteraceae; genus Anaeromyxobacter. The sequence continues at coordinate 12,168 of DASSSJ010000065.1, forward strand.
TGGTGGGCGTGTCGCTCGCGACGCCCGCCCCGCCGCGCGAGGTCCAGGACCTCGTGGCGTCGCTCCGCTACCCGCGCGAGGCCGAGCCGTCCTCCGCCGCGGTGGCGCGCCGGACCTTCCGGTAGCGCGGCGGGACGCCGTGGACGCGATCGACCCCATCGCGTACGTCCGGGCGACGCCGCCCTTCCACGCGCTCTCCGGCCCGCTCTTCGACGCGGCGATGGCCGCCCTCGAGATCGCCTTCTACCCGGCGGGCACCTGGCTCGTGCGCGCCGGGGGGAAGCCGCTCGAGCACCTCTCGATCATCCGCAAGGGCGCGGTCCGGCTCGAGCGCGAGGGCCAGTCGATCCAGGTGCTCGAGGATGGGGAGACCTTCGGGTACACCTCGCTCCTCACGCGCGAGGCGACCCTCGACGCCGTCGTCGAGGAGGACCTGCTCTCGTACGAGCTCCCGGACGCGGAGTTCCAGCGGCTGCGGTCCGCGGATCCGGCGTTCGCCGGCCACTTCGCGGCGGGGCTCGCCGAGCGGCTGGAGAAGGCCCTGGAGCACTCGCCCGTGGTGAGCTTCCAGCCGGACCTGTCGCAGGAGGTCCAGCGCCTCGTCCGCCGCGGCGCCGTGTGGGTGGGCGCGAGCGCCACCGTGGGCGAGGCGGCGCGCATCATGCGGGCGGAGCGGGTCTCCTCGGTGCTCGTGCGGACCGAGCCGCCCGGGATCGTGACCGACCGCGATTTCACGGGGCGCGTGCTCGCCGAGGGGCTCGGGCCCGACGCGCCGCTCGCGCGGATCCTGTCGCGCCCGCTGCGGACGATCCCCGCGGAGGCGCCGCTCCACGAGGCGTGGTCCGCGCTGCTCGAGACCGGCGTGCACCACCTCCCGGTCGAGCGGCGCGGCGAGATCGTCGGCGTGGTGACCGCGACCGACCTCCTCAAGTCCTCGGCCCAGGGGCCGATGGCGGTCCTCCGCCGCGTCGAGCGGCTCGTCGACCGCGGGAGCCTCCCCGGCTACGCGGAGAAGGTGGCCGAGATGGCGGCGGCGCTCCTCGCCGCCGGGCTCGACGCGCCGGCCATCGCGGCGCTCGTCGCGCGGCTCGACGACGCGCTCGTGGCGCGCCTCCTCGCCTGGGCCGAGGCCGACCTCGGCCCCGCGCCCGCCTCGTACGCCTGGATCGCGCTCGGGGCGGAGGGGCGGCGGGAGCAGGCGGTGCTGACCGAGCTCGACCTCGTGCTCGCGTACGCCGACGGCGCGGAGGGGAGCGGCACGCCCGCCGTCCGGAGCGACGGCGAGGGAGGATACTGGGAGGCCTTGATGGGGCGCGTCGCCGCCGACCTCGTCGCCGCGGGCTTCCCGCCCCCGCGGGCGCGGCCGGCGCGCACCACCCAGGCGCCGCTCGCGGAGTGGCGCCGGCGCGTCGACGCCTGCGTCGACGACCGCCGCCCGCACGCGGCCGAGCTCCTGTTCGACTTCCGCAAGGTCGCCGGTCCCCTCGACGTCGCGACGCTCGAAGCGGCCGCCGGCCGGGCGGCGCGGAACCCCGCCTTCCTGCGCTTCCTCGCGCGCGCCGCGACGGACCGCCACCCGCCGTCGCGCGTCACCTCCGCGTCACACGTGGACCTCGAGGCGGGCGGCATCCTCCCCGTCGTGCACCTCGCCCGGTGCTACGGCCTCGAGGTCGGCACGACCGCGCGCGCGACGCTCGACCGGCTCGCCGCCGCGCGCGACGCCGGCCTCGTCTCGGCCGGCGCCCACGACGCCGTCGCCCAGGCCTACCGGTTCCTGCTCGGGCTCGCGCTCCGCCACCGCCTGCGCAGGCTCGCCGAGCGCCGGCCGCCCACCGCCGAGCTCCCCGTCGGCGAGCTCAGCGCGATCGAGCGGACGCGGCTGAAGGAGTCCTTCCGCGCCATCCGGCGCTGGCAGGAGAAGGCGGCCTACCACTACCGCACGGACTTCTTCTGATGGCCGCGACGGATCCCATCTCGTACCTCCGGGCGACCGCCCCGTTCGGCGCGCTGCCGCCGGCGCTCTTCGACGAGGCGGCGCGGGCGGTCGAGGTGGCGTACCACCCCGCGGGCACCTGGCTCGTCCGCGCGGGCGGGCGGCCCCTCGCGCACCTGTACGTGATCCGCAAGGGCTCGGTCCGGCTCGAGCGCGACGGGCAGACGCTGCAGGTGCTCGAGGAGGGCGAGATCTTCGGCTACACCTCGCTCCTCTCGCGCAAGGCCACCCTCGACGTCCAGGTGGAGGACGACCTCGTCGCGTTCCGCATCCCCGACGAGGTGTTCCAGGCGCTCCTGCGCGACGCGCCGTTCGCCAGCCACTTCGCCGACGCGCTGTCGGACCGGCTCAAGGCCTCGCTCGCCCAGTCGCCCGTCGCGACGTTCCGGCCGGACCTCGGCCTCGAGGTCGGGCAGATCGTCCGCGACGCGCCGGTCTGGGTGGACGCGGACGCGACCGTCGGCGGCGCGGCCCGCGCGATGCGCGCGGCGAACGCGACCGCGGTGCTCGTCCGCGGGGCGCGCCCGGCCATCGTCACCGACCGCGACTTCCGCAACCGCGTGCTCGCCGAGGGGCTCGGCCCGGACACGCCCGTGGCGACGATCGCCACGCCGGCGCCGAGGACGGTGCGGGCGGACACGCGCATCCACGAGGCGTGGACCGCGCTCCTCGACGCGGGCGGGCTCCACCTCCCCGTCGAGCGCGACGGCGAGGTGGTCGCGGTCCTCGGCACGACCGACCTCCTCCGCTGCACCGCCCAGGGCCCGATGGCGGTCCAGCGCCGCGTCGAGCGGCTCTCCTCGCGCGAGAGCCTCCCCGGCTACGCCGCGACGGTGGCGGAGATGGCGGCGGCGTTGCTCGGCGGCGGCCTCGACGCGACGCAGATCGCCGGGTTCGTCGCGCGGCTCAACGACACGCTCGTCGCCCGGATCGTGCGCATGGCGGAGGCGGAGCTCGGGCCGGCGCCGGCGCCGTGGGCGTGGCTCGCCCTCGGCTCGGAGGGGCGCGCCGAGCAGACCCTCCTCACCGACCAGGACAACGCGCTCGTCCACGCCGACGGCGCCGATCCGGCCTGGTTCGCCGCCTTCGCCGACCGCGTGAACGCGGACCTCGAGGCCGCCGGGTTCCCCCGCTGCGCCGGCGGCTACATGGCGCGGCGGTGGACGGCGCCGCTGTCGGACTGGGCGGGGTGGTTCGCGGGCTGGATCGACGCGCCGTCGCCCGACGCGCTGCTCCAGGCGGGCATCTTCTTCGACTTCCGCCGCGTCGCGGGCGGCCTCGAGCTCGGGCCGCTCGACGCGGTGCTCGCCACGGCCCCGCGGAAGGCGCCGTTCCTCCGCTTCCTCGCCAAGGCCGCGCTCGAGTTCCACCCGCCCGCGTCGCTCCTCCTGCGCCTCAAGGGATCGTCCTCGATCGATCTCAAGATGCACGGCATCGCGCCGGTCGTCTTCCTCGCGCGGTGCTACGGGCTCGAGCTCGGCGGCGCGCCGCGGGGCACCCTCGCGCGCCTGGAGGCCGCCGTCGGCGCCGGCACCCTCGCCGAGGACGTCTACGCCGAGGTGGCGGAGGCGTACCGCTTCCTCGTCGGCCTCCGGCTCCGGCTCCAGCTCCGCAGCGTCGCCGCCGGCGGCCCGGCGCGGAGCGCGGTCCCGCCGGGCGAGCTCGGCGCCCTCGAGCGGACCCGCCTGAAGGACGCGCTCCGGGCCGTCCGCGCGCTCCAGGAGTCCGGCGCGCTCCACTTCAAGACCGGCTTCTGACCATGCTCTTCGCCTCGCCGCCCTGGGACGCCGTCACCTACTGGTCGCTCGACCTGGAGACGGGCGGCCTCGACCCCGGGAAGGACCCGATCATCGCGATCGGCATGGTCCCGGTCCGGGGTGGACGCATCCGGCTCGGGGAGAGCTTCCGGACGCTCGTGCGCCCCGGCGGCGCGGGGCGCATCGACCCGGCGTCGGTGCGCGCCCATCAGCTCGTCGAGCGCGAGGTGCGCGACGCGCCGCTCCTGGACGAGGTGCTTCCGATCGTGGAGCGGCAGCTGCGCGGCAACGTCCTCCTCGTCCACCACAAGGGGATCGACGTCCCGTTCCTCCACGAGGGCTGCCGCCGCACGGGCGTGAGGTGGCCGGGGCCGAAGGTGGTCGACACGGTGGACCTCCTCCTCCGCGCCGCGCGGCGGGCGAGGTTCACCTCGCCCGAGCAGCACCGCGACCGGCCGCTGCTGAACCTCTCCGCGGCGCGCGAGGCGCACGGGCTGCCGCCGTATCAGGCCCACGACGCGCTCACCGACGCCGTCGCCACGGCGGAGCTCTTCCTCGTCCTGCGGTACGAGCTCGGGGCGAGGACGCTGCGGGATCTGCGCTGACGGCGGTGGGGGTCGGGGTCGGGGTCGAGGGTCGGGGTCGGGGTCGCGGTCGCGGTCGGGGTCGCGGTCGGGGTCGGGGTCGCGGTCGGGGCCGGGGTCGGGGTCGCGGTCGGGGTCGCGGTCGGGGTCGGGGTCGGGGTCGCGGTCGCGGTCGGGGTCGCGGTCGAGGTGCCCGTGTCGGACGGCGCGAACGGGAGCGTCAGGGCGATCGTGCGGTGACGGGCGCCCGCCGCGCCAGCGGCAGGAGCGCCACCGCGAGCGCGAGCAGCTCCGCGCCCGCCGCGGCGAGGAAGAGCGGCCCCACGCCGCCGAGGCGGTCGTACCCGATCCCGGAGAGCGCGTACCCGACCGCGTTGCCTCCGCCGAAGACGATCGCGGTGAAGACCGCCTGGCCCGTCGCGCGCAGGCGCGCGGGCACGACGTCCGCGAGCGCGCGCGTCGCGCTCCCCCAGAAAAGCCCGAAGGTGAGCCCGTGCAGGAGCTGGAGCCCGGCGACCGCCACCGCTCCGCTCGCGCGCGAGAGGAGCGTCCACCGGACCGCGGAGCCCACGAAGGCGACGGCGAACAGGGCCCGCAGCGGCACCCGCGCCTCGAGGCGCGGGAACGCGAGCAGCGCCGCGATCTCGGCGAGGACGCCGAGCCCCATGCCGACGCCCGTCACGTCCGCCGGCAGCCCGAGGTCGCGCACGAACACGCCGAACAGGAGGTGGAACGGCGCGCACGCCGCCCAGTGGAGCGCGGAGGCGGCGAGGAGGAGATGCAGGCGCCGGTCGCGCGCGAGGTCGGCGAGGTCCCGCGCCACCGGGCGGTCCACGGGGCGCGAGGAGCGCGGCGCGCCGCGCGCGGCGAGCGCGTACCCGACGACGCAGAGCACGACGGCGAGGGGCACGAGCAGGTCCGCCGGCCGATCTCCCCGCAGCGTGAGCGCCCGGCCGGCGAGGATCGAGAGGGCGATGAACCCGATCGAGCCCCACAGCCGGATGCGCGCGTACGAGGCGCCGGGGTGCTCGCGGCACCACTCGAGCGTGATGGAGTCCGCGAGCGGCACGACCGCGCGGTCGCCGAGCGACATGAGGAGCACGACCGCGCCGACCTGCCAGGGCTCGCGCGCGAGCGGGAGCAGCAGGACGGCGAGCGCCGCCCACCCGGTCGCGAGCCGGAGCGCCCGCTGCGGCGACGCGCGGTGGTCCGCGAAGGACGCCCAGGAGACGGCGACCACCGGGGCGAGGAGCGACGGCAGCATCTGGACGAGCCCGATCTGCTCCCCCGTGAACCCGAGCCCGCGCAGGTAGGCCGCGAAGTAGGGCAGGTAGGTGCCGACGTTCCCGTAGTAGAGGAGGTAGAACAGGCGCAGGCGCGTCGCGGGGGCCATCGGGTGCCCCGCCTTTACCACGGCGCGCGCGCGGAGGCGCGGGTGGGCGACACGGTCGGCATGCTGCTGTGCGCGGGGCTCGGGACGCGGCTGCGGCCGCTCACCGACCGCGTCCCCAAGCCCGCCGTCCCGGTCTGCGGCGTGCCGCTCGTCCGCTGGAACCTCGCCCTCCTCGCGAGCGCCGGCGCGTCTCGCGCGGTGGTGAACGTGCACCACCTCCCGGACGCGATGGCGGCGGCCGCCGCCGACGCCGCCCGCGCGGTCGGCCTGCGGCTCGACGTCTCGCGCGAGCCGGTCATCGCCGGGACGGGCGGCGCGCTCCGGGAGGCGCGGCGGCACCTCGACGGCGCGGACGCGATCCTCCTCGTGAACGGGGACGTCCTGTTCGACGTCGACCTGCGCGCCGCCCTCGCCGCCCACCGTGCCTCGGGCGCCCTCGCGACGATGCTCCTCCTCCCGATGCCGGAGCGCGGTCGCTACGCCGCCGTCGAGACCGACGCCTCGGGTTCGGTCCGGCGGATCGCGGGCGCGTTCGGCCCGGGCGGCGAGGGGCTCTCGCCCTGGCACTTCTCCGGCGTCCACGTCCTCTCGCCGGCGCTCCTCGACGCCGTCCCGGCCGCGCCGTTCGAGCGCGACGTGAACCGGCACGTCTACCCGCCGCTCATGGCCTCCGGCGCGGTCCGCGGACGCGTCGCGTCGGGCTACTGGAACGACCTCGGGACGCCCGCGCGCTACCTCGCGGCGAACGCCGACGTCCTCGCCGGGGCGGTGCCCCTCGGCCGGTTCGCGGGCGCGGACCCGTTCCGCGACCTGCGCGAGATCGCCGGGGGCGTGTGGGTCGCGCCGAGCACGCGCTGGGAGCCGGAGGTGCGCGTCGTCGCCCCGGCGATCGTCGGGGACCGCGCGTCGGTGGCGCGCGGCGCGGAGATCGGGCCGGGCGCCGCGGTGGGCGCCGGGTGCACGATCGCGGCGGGCGCGCGGGTCCGGCGGGCGGTCGTGTGGGACGGCACGGCGATCGGGGCCGGCGAGGTCGTCGAGGACGCGATCGCGGCGGGGGCGGACAGGGTCCGCGGCTAGCGGCGTGCGTCATAGCGCCGCCCAGTTGGCATGAGCCCCGAGCCCGAGTCCGAGCCCCAGCCCGAGCCCGGTCTTCTCGGGCACGGGCTCGGGCGCGGGCTCGTTCACGGGGAGCGCGGCAACCGAGAAGCGCTGTCATCATCAGCGGGCGCGGCTCGGCGCCCGGAGCTGCCGGGCTCCGGGCTCGGGCTCGGGCTCGGGCGCCTTGGGCCCGGGGCTCGGGCGAGCCGGGTGCGCCGTGGGGCTGGCGCTGCGGGCTACAGCCGCGCCTGGACGAGCACGCAGGTGACGTTGTCGGTCCCGCCGGCGGCGTTCGCCTCGTCGACGAGCACCTGCGCGGCGAGCCGGAGGTCGCCGACGTTTCCGCGGATCACCTCGGCCATGGCGGCGTCGGGCACGAGCCCGGAGAGCCCGTCCGAGCAGAGGAGGACGACGTCCCCGTCCTCGAGCGGCTCCTCGAGGAGGTCCACGTCCACGACGTCGCGCATCCCGAGGGCGCGGACGATGACGTTCTTGTGCGGGAACGCCTGGATCTCCTCGGGCGAGAGCGCGCGGGTCTTCTTGTAGTCGTTCAGGAGCGAGTGGTCCTCGGTGAGCTGCCGGAGCGCGCCGCGGCGCCAGAGGTACGCGCGGCTGTCGCCGACGTGCCCGACGAGGAGCGCCCGGCCGCCCTTCGGGAACGAGGCGGCCACGATGGTGGTCCCCATCCCCTTCAGCCGCTGGTCGCTCGCGGCGCGCTCGAAGATGCGGAGGTTCGCGAGCTTCACCGCCGTGACGAGGCGGTTCTGGTCGTAGCCGAGGGCGGGGTCCATCTTGTAGGGCCAGGTCGCCTCGTCGTCGCGGCCCGTCGTCCGGAAGAACTCCGCCATCTCCTCGACCGCGATGCGCGCCGCCACCTCGCCCGAGGCGTGGCCGCCCATCCCGTCGGCGACGCAGTAGAGGCTCTCCTCGGGGAGGAGGAGGTACGCGTCCTCGTTGTGCGTCCGCTTCCGGCCGACGTCGCTCGTGCCCGCGTAGGTCAGCCGCATCGTGGCCGAGGGTATCACGGGACCACCATCTCGACCCCCGGACCGGTCTCCACCGCGACGGCGCGCTCCGCCCCGTACAGGTCGCCGTCCACCGTGAACCTCGGCCGGTCGCCCTCCACGACGAGCGTCCGGCTCACCTCGTCCTGCGCGAGGCGCCGCCGCCAGGGCGCGCCCCGCCGGATCCGCGGCACCGACAGGGCGAGCTGCGGGAGCGAGCCCGTGACGCCGACGACGTGGAAGAAGCCGGGCTGCTCGAGGCAGCGGCCGAACGCCAGGAAGCCGAACCCGATGTCGGGCGTGGAGGCGGCCGCGAGCGCGAGATAGCTGCCGTCCGGCCACTCGTCCCCGTCCGTCGCGACGCGCAGCCGCTCGCGGCGGGAGAGCGAGGCCGCGAACCGACCGTTCACGAGCGCCGAGGCGATGCCGCGGGCCACGAGCAGCCCCGCCGTCGCGGCGCACGGCCGCCCCGTCGCGTAGTACGCCTCGAGGAACGAGACGATCGAGCCGGTGCCGAAGATGAAGCCGTAGATCGGCGAGGCGCCGTCCGCCGAGACCCGCAGGAGGTCCCGCTCGACGGTGCGGAGCGGGTACCCGTGCCGGCGCCGGATGAGCACCTCCCGGAGCGCCCGCTCGGGGCCGGCGCGCACGCCCGTGCCGCGCGCGACGGTGTTCATCGCGCCGCCGCGGAGGAGCAGGATGCGGGGGAGCGGCGCGCCGTCCCACACCCGCACCGCCGCGGTGAGCACGTAATGGGCGGTGCCGTCGCCGCCGTTCACGCCGAGGACGTCGACGCCGGTCGCGCGGAACGCCTCGAGCGCGCGGCCGAGCTCGTCCGGCGTCGCGGCGTCGCGCACCTCGCCCTCGTCGCCGAGCTGCGCGCGCAGGCGGCGTGCGACGCGGGGGCGGCGCCGGTTGCGCCGCGAGGCGGGGTTGTTCACGATGCCGATGCCGCCCATGCCGAGCCCGTTCCCCGTCGCTCCCCCGCTGCAGGTCGTCCTCGTCTCGCCGCAGATCCCCCCGAACACCGGGAACGTCGCGCGCACCTGCGCCGTGACCGGCTCGGGGCTTCACCTCGTCGAGCCGCTGGGCTTCTCGCTCGACGAGAAGGACGTGCGGCGCGCCGGCCTCGACTACTGGGCCGAGGTCTCCCCCCGGGTCCACCGCGGGTGGCCCGAATTTGAGGCGGCCGCGCTCCGCGGTCAAACGGAAAAGCTGCACCTCTTCACGGCGCGCGGCGGCCGGAGCCTCTTCGACGTTCGCTTCGCGCGGGGCGACCTCCTCGTCTTCGGCCAGGAGCAGCTCGGGCTCCCGCCGGCGCTCCTCGCCGCCCATCCGGACCGCCTCGTCACCATCCCGATGCGCGACGGGTCGCGGAGCCTGAACCTCGCCGTCGCGGTGGGCGTCGGGGTGTACGCGGCGCTGGCCGATCTCGCGCCCGCCCGCGGTAAGATGCCCCCCGGATGAGCCTGCTGCAGACGCCCGGCGACCTCGCCCAGACGCCGCTCGCGGCGATCCTGATCGAGGCGCTCAACCTGCGGGCGACCGGCGTGCTGGCGGTGGCGCACGGGGGGGGCACCTCGCGGCTGTGGTTCCGCGACGGCCGTCCGGTGGGGGCGCAGGTGTTCGCCGGCTTCCGCCCGCTCGGGATGATGCTCCTCCAGGCCGGGCACATCGACATCGACTCGCTCTCGGTGAGCCTGTCGCTCATGGCGAAGACGAAGCGGCCGCAGGGCGAGCTCCTCGTCGAGATGGGTGCCGTGACGGCGGAGGTCGTCGACGAGACGCTCGCGGAGCAGCAGGCCGGGTACTTCCGCGTGATCGCCGCGCTCGACGCGGGGGCGTACGCCTTCGACGCGAAGCAGCAGGTGCCGGAGTGGACGCGCGGGAGCCGCCTCTCGCCGGTGCGCACGATCGTGGACGCGCTCGAGCGGCCGCAGGCGGCCGCCCTCGTCTCGGCGGCGCTCCAGCCCGTCGCGCAGGGCGGGGTGCGGCTCTCGTCCGGGTACGCCGCGGTGGCCGACGCGGTCCGCTGGTCGGACGCGGAGCGCGAGCTCGTCGATCGCATCGCGGCGCCGGAGCCGCTCGAGACCTACCTCGCGCCGTCCCAGGTCCCCCCCGCCCGCGCGCGCGCCATCCTCGCCGCGCTGCTGCTCCTCGGGCTCGCCGTCTCCGCGGCCGGTCCGCCGGAGGCGAGCGGCGAGCTCGTCGTGGACCTCGCCGTGGACGCGGAGTGGGAGGCGCAGCAGCGGAAGGCGCGGGCCGCGCAGGCGACCGCCCCCGTCCCGTCGCGGGCGCCGCCCGCCGTCCGCGGGACCGCGGCCCCGCCCGCCGCGCCCGCCGCGCCCGCGCGGCGGAGCGATCCCGAGGTCGCGCGCGCCCGCCGGCAGCGGCTGCTCCAGCAGGCGATGCGGAACATGGGGGTGGGCCCCTTCGCGGAGCGCGCGGCCGGCGATCGGTCCGGGGCCACGCCCGCGCCGGCGGGAGGGGCACCGCGCGGGAGCGCGCCCGCCGCGACGCGCGAGGAGGAGAAGCTCCGCGACGCGCTCCTCGACGCGGCGCCGCGGGCGCGGGAGCGCGACCTGTTCGCGCGGCTCGGCCTCGCCGAGACGGCCGGCCGCGAGGACGTGAAGAAGGCCTTCCTCGCGATCGCGCGGCAGTTCCACCCCGATCGCTTCGCGTCGCCCGCGCTCGCGGACCTGCAGGACACCGTCCGCGACTTCTTCGCGGCCGTGAACGAGGCCTACGAGGTGCTCTCGGACGACGGGCGGCGCGCCGGGTACCTCACCGAGCGCAAGGGGAAGCAGGCCGCCCACGCCGAGGCCGCGCGGGTGGACTTCCTGAAGGGCGACGCGTGCCTTCGGACCCGCGACTTCGCGCGCGCGCGGGGGTTCTTCGAGGCGGCCCTGCGGGTGGACCGCCGCCCGGAGTACCTCGCGGCGCTCGCGCAGACGTGGCTCCTCGACCTCCCTCGCAAGGACAAGGAGAAGGCGCGCGGGCTCCTCCACGAGGCGACGAAGGACCCGACCTGCGATCGCGCGAGCCTCGTCGCCGGCCTGCTCGCGCGCGAGGAGGGCGACGACGCCGCCGCGGAGCGCTGGTTCCGCGCCGCCGCGGAAGCGAACCCGCGGAACGCCGACGCGATCCGCGAGCACCGGCTCGCGCAGGCCCGGCGCGCGGACAAGCGGCGATAGCGCCGCCGAGGCGCACCGAGCCCCGGCCGTTCTTGACGAACGCGCCGTTCTCGGGCGTGATGGATGCTCCGGCGGCGGGCCGGAATCCCGCGGAAAGGCGACGGCTTGGCGAAGCAGCACCTGCTCCTCGTCGACGGGGATCCGAAGTCGCTCCGCGTGATGGAGGTCTCGCTCAAGAAGGCGGGCTTCTCCGTCACGACCGCGGTGAACGGCCGGGACGCGCTCGACAAGTGCGAGATCTCGCCGCCCGACCTCATCCTCTCCGACACGAAGATGCCGGAGATGGACGGCTTCGAGCTGTGCCGTCGCCTCAAGGGCGACGAGCGGTTCAAGGGGACGCCCTTCATCTTCCTCACCGGCCAGAAGTCGGTGGAGTTCAAGGTGAAGGGGCTCGAGCTGGGCGTCGAGGACTACCTGACGAAGCCCATCTACATCAAGGAGATCGTCACCCGGGTGAAGATCCTCCTCGAGAAGAAGGAGAAGGAGCGGCTCGAGAAGAAG
>DASSSJ010000066.1:0-4255 GCA_035708485.1 Anaeromyxobacter sp.
AGGACCCCCGCCGGCCCGACCACCACGGCGGTGTCACACATGGCGCTCGATCCGTGCGGGCAGGAGGAAGGGGTACGTCCGGCCCCGAACGCGGCGGTGCCAGGCGCGGTCGAGGAGCCGCAGCCGCTGGAGGAGCTGCCACATGCGCGCGTCCGCGGCGTAGGCGCGGCGCACCTCACGCACGGTGACGGGCGGCGAGAGCCGCGCGCCCAGGGTCTCCACCAGCGCCGGGAGGAGCCGGTCGAGCCCCTCCTTCACGAGGTTCGCGAGCGCGTCGACCACCACGCCGCGCGGCCGGTAGTACTTGTCGAGGATCTCCCGGAGGAGGAACCGCCGCACGAGGCGGCGCAGCGCCCACGGCAGCGAGGCCAGGAAGAGCTCCGTGTCGAGCCGCTCGGCGCCGCGCTCGTCCCGCAGCATGGGGGTGGTGACGTCGAGGTAGACGAGCCGGTCGTCGAACACGGCCCAGTTCGAGACCTGGCCGTCGAGCCCCACGCGCGGGCCGACCGCGCGCTCCACGGCCTCGACCAGCCGGCCGAAGAGCCCCACCGCCTCGGACGAGGACGCGCGCTCCAGCGCGGCCGGCAGGAGCGACTCCGCCGGGACGACGGGCTGGACGACGTAGGCCACGCGGGCCCCGGGTCGCTCGAGCTCGACGAGCGCGGTGGGCAGGACCCGGACGCCGAGCCCGCCGAGGGTGGCGAGGTAGTCCTCGAGGCACGCCTGGTACGCCTCGAGCTCGCACCCCGGACGGAACGGCGGGAGCCGCTTGCACGCCCACGACTCGCCGCCGCCGTCGAGCCGGAGGACGGCCGAGATCTCGCCGTAGCCGAGGACCGTCAGCCCGGCCGGATCGGCGTCGGCGAGCGCCCGCTCGACGCGGGCCTCCAGCCCCGCGAGCGCGGCGGGATCAGGCCAGGCCACCGAGCGCCTCCTTCACCTTGCGTACGAGCTCCGCCACCTCGGCGTCGCCGATCACGAGCGGCGGCAGGAGCTGGAGCACCGAGGTGTCGTTGTTCGCGGGGAGGCAGAACACGCCCGCGTCGAACATGAGCTTCGCCGCCACGAACCCGGCGCCCTCGGCGGAGAACTTGAGGCCCATCATCAGGCCGCGGCGGCGGAGCTCGAACGGCAGCCCCGCGAGGCCCGCCGCCAGCCGGTCGGAAAGCGCGACCACCCGCTCGAGGAACCCGGGCGCCTCCACGACGTCGAGGACGGCCAGCGCCGCGGCGCAGCCCGGCTCCGCGCCGCCGAACGTCGAGACGTGCGCGAACGGGCGCTCGTCGAGGAAGGCCTTCAGCTCGGCGGAGACCAGCGTCGCGGTGATGGGGTAGACGCCGCCGGACAGCCCCTTGCCCACCACGACGGCGTCGGGCGCGAGGCCCTCGTGCTGGAAGGCCCACATCCGCCCGGTGCGGCCGAGGCCGGTCTGGACCTCGTCGACGACGAGGCGGGCGCCGCGCTCGCGGCAGAGGGTCGCCACGCCCGCGAGGTAGCCGGGGCGCGGGACGGGCATCCCGAGCGTGGCCGGGATCGGCTCGAGGACGACCGCGGCGGTGGCGCCGTCCACGGCGGCGGACATCGCGCCGAGATCGTCGAACGCGACCTGCACGAAGTCGGGCGAGCTCGCGCCGAACGGCTCGCGGTACTGCGGGTCGCCCGCCGCGACGGCGAGCCCGGTGTGGCCGTGGTAGCCCCCGACCGCGGAGACCACCCGCCGCCGGCCGGTGACGCCGCGGGCGAGCTTGAGCGCGAGATCGACCGCCTCGCCGCCGCCGGAGCCGAAGATCGCGCCGGCCAGGAGGCCGCCCGTCGAGGCGCAGAGCCGGTCCGCGAGCCGGGCGCGCCAGCCGGAGACGAGGTGGTGGTTGCCGACGTCCACGCGGTCGAGCGCGTCGCGGACCGCGCGCACCACCGCGGGGTGACGATGGCCGAGGTTGAAGACGCCGCCGTTGCAGTGGCAGTTCAGGAACCGGCGGCCGTCGAACGCGTCGGTGAACGTCGCGCCGGAGCGCACGCCCATCACCACGTCGAGCCCGTACGACTCGAACGCGCGGACCTTGCCGCGCGAGACCCGCTCGGCGAACGCGCGGAGCGTCTCCTCGCGGGTCCGGTAGGGCTGCTCGGGCGCGGTCATCGGCGGACCCCCGGCTTCGGGTCGTGCCTTTCGAGGTCGCGGGCGGGCGCCGCGCCCGGCTCGTCGGGTCGCGTCCCGAGCCAGCTGCTCCGGTCGCGGAAGCTCGCGCGCATCGCGCGTCCCTCCTTCGGCCCCGATCGGGCGGCCGGACCGATGAGACCACGGCGAGGCGACGGCCGCCACCGGTGCGGCGAGGCGACGGCCGCCACCGGCGCTCGTTCCGCGCCGCTCACCCCCGCTCGACGAAGCTCTCCTGGTACCCGGCGTCCTCGATCGCGACCGCGTCCGGCGTCGGCGTGAGCGGCTGGTAGCAGTCGAGCATGACCGCCACCTCGTTCGTCGTCCGCGCGCCGACGGAGCCCTCGTACGCGCCGGGGTGCGGGCCGTGCATGACGCCCGCGGGGTGGTGCGAGATGGAGCCCGGCCCGACGCCGCGGCGGGAGGTGAACTCGCCGCGGACGTAGAACAGGATCTCGTCCACGTCCACCGACGCGTGCGGGTACGGGCACGGCACCGCCTCGGGGTGGAAGTCGAGGACGCGCGGCACGAACGAGCACACGAGCGCGCCGCGGGCGGCGAACGTCCCGTGCCAGGTGGGCGGCAGGTGCACGAGGCCGGCGCGCGGCTGGAAGTTCAGGATCGGGAAGGCGAACGGGTAGAGCGCCCCGTCCCAGCCCACCACGTCGAGCGGCGACGCGTCGAAGCGGTAGCCGTGGAACGCGCCGCCGCGCTTCACGACGAGGTCGCGGATCCCCTCGTCCACCGGCCCCTTCCACTCCACGCGCCGGAAGTCGCGGTGCGAGTAGGGTGCGTCCATCCGGAGCTGGCCGGTCTCGTTCCGCCACTGCGAGGGGAGGTGGAACCCGCCGGCCGACTCGACGGAGAGCCAGCGCTGCGGGCCGGGGTCGGGGACCAGCCGGTGGAGGAGCCCGCGCGGCAGGTAGACGTAGTCGTCCTTCGCGAAGCGGAGGTCCCCGAGCGGCGAGCGGAGGAGCCCGCCGCCCTCGAGCACGTAGAGCAGCTCGTCGCCGTCGCCGTTCGAGGCGTAGACCGGATCCGCGGCGTCGGGCGCGGCGAGCGAGACGACGAGGTCGGCGTTGAAGAGGAGCGGCACGCGCGCGTCCACCGGCGGGCCGCCGCGCGCGGGGAGGTCCTGCGTGCGGTAGTGGCGCTTGAGGAGCGGCCGCGGCGGCGCGGCCACCGGCGCCCGCCAGCCGTGGCGCGCCTCGGCGGCGTGCGTCGCGTGCGGCCGCCCGAGGTGGTAGGCGAGCGTGTACGGGCCGTCGAAGCCCGCGCGCGTGTACGCCTCCTCGTAGCGGAGCCGCCCCTCCGCGTCGCGGAAGGCGAGGTGGTGCTTCCGCGGGACGGCCCCCTGGACGATCCGGTCGAGCACTAGGCGCGCCCCTCCCGCTGCTGCTCGCGCTCGATCGACTCGAAGAGCGCCCGGAAGTTCCCGGCGCCGAAGCCCTGGTCGCCCTTGCGCTGGATGATCTCGAAGAAGAACGGGCCCGCCTCCGGCTCGTGGTAGAGGCCGGCGGAGTCGCGCAGGAAGATCTGGAGCAGGTACGAGCCGGGCCCGGCGCCGTCCACGAGGATCTCGAGCCGGCGCAGGTCGTCGAGGTCCTCCTCCAGCGCGCCGATGCCGGTGGTCCGCAGCCGCTCCGGCAGCACGTCGTAGTACGCGCCGGGCGTCGGCATGAACTGGACGCCGCGGGCGCGCATCCCCTCCACGGCGGAGAGGATGTCCTTCACCGTGAGGGCGGCGTGCTGGACGCCGTCGCCGCGGTGGTCCTCGTTGAAGACGTTGATCTGCGACGACTTGAACGCCGGGCGCCACGGCTCGTTGTTGGCGAACTTCACGCCCGAGCGCGGATCCCGCATCACGACGGAGTGGAGCCCGGAGCCCCGCTGCGCCTCTATCGCCGCGCGCCGCGCCTCGGCCGCGTCCTTGGTGTGGAACTGGACCTCCCAGAACTCCTCCAGCCCGAGCACGTGCTCCATCCAGAGGAGCGCCGGCTTCATGGTCTGGAAGTTCGAGGTGAGGTGGTCGATCTGGCCGAACCCGAACGCGTTCGCGCCGCCGCGCGGCTCCGGGTGCGCCACGAGGCCGGGGTAGCT
>DASSSJ010000067.1:0-24467 GCA_035708485.1 Anaeromyxobacter sp.
CGGACGGCGCCGTGCAGGCGCGGGCGGTGAGCTTCTTCGAGGTGCGGGACGGGCTGATCTGGCGGGTGACCGAGTTCTGGCCGGACCCGTTCCCGCCCGCCGCCTGGCGCGCCCGCTGGGTCGAGCGTGCTGCTCCGGGCCGACCCCCGCTACGCGTGCACCGCGGCGCCGGCGGGGCACGAGATCCCGGTCCCCCCGAGCCCGCAGTAGCCGCCCGGGTTCTTGGCGAGGTACTGCTGGTGGTACTCCTCCGCGTAGTAGAAGGGCGGCGCGTCGCGGATCTCCGTGGTGATCGGCCCGAAGCCCCGCTCGCGGAGCGCCCGGGCGTACGCGTCGCGCGACACCTCCGCCGCCCGCCGCTGCGCCTCGGAGTGAACGTAGATCGCCGAGCGGTACTGGGTCCCGACGTCGTTCCCCTGGCGCATCCCCTGGGTCGGGTCGTGCCCCTCCCAGAACGCGCGCAGCAGGTCCGCGTAGGAGATCCGCCGCGGATCGAACACGACGCGCACCACCTCGGCGTGCCCGGTGCGCCCGGTGCAGACCTCCCGGTAGGTCGGGTTCGGGGTGAGCCCGCCCTGGTAGCCGACGGCGGTGGCGTCCACGCCGGGCAGGCTCCAGAAGGCCCGCTCCGCGCCCCAGAAGCAGCCGAGCGCGAGGTCCGCCACCTCGTGGCCGTCGGCGAAGGGCGGGACGATCCGCGCGCCGGAGACGAAGTGGCGCTCGGGGACCGGCATCGGGTCGGGCCGGCCGGGGAGGGCCTCGGCGGGCGTGGGGAGCGCGAGCGGCTTTCCGGGCATGGCGGGCCTCCGGCCGGACCTCTAACGCGCCGGGCGCCCGCGCGCCGCCCGGGGCGCCGCGTCGCTTTTCCGCGAGCCCCGCCCCCGGCTGGCGATCTACGCTCCCCCGGTGGCGTACGACGTCGTCGTGATCGGCGGGGGCGTGAACGGGACCGGGGTGGCCCGCGACTGCGCGATGCGCGGCCTGCGGGTGCTCCTCCTCGAGAAGACGGACTTCGGCGTCGGCGCGTCCGGCAACTCGAGCGGCATGATCCACGGCGGGATTCGCTACATGCTCACGGACCGGAAGGTCACCGCGCTCGCCTGCCGCGACTCCGGGTACATCCAGCGGATCGCGCCGCACCTCCTCTTCCGCATCCCGTTCCTCATGCCGTTCGTCTCGCGCGGCGAGGAGGCGACGCTGCGCGAGCGGGCCGAGTGGTACGGCGCCGAGGTCTACGTCGGCACCTACGACCTCTTCCAGCCCCTGAAGCGCGGGAAGCCCTCCGCGCGCCTCTCCCCGGACGAGCTGTACGCGCTCGAGCCCGGGCTGCGGCCCGGCCTCCGCGGCGCGGTGACGCTCGACGAGTGGGGCATCGACGCCTTCCGGCTCTGCGTCCTGAACGCCCTCGACGCCCGCGCGCGCGGCGCGGACGTCCGCACCTGGACCGAGGCCCGCGAGATCCTGCGCGAGGGCGGCCGGGTCCGCGGCGTCCGCTGGCGCGACGCGCTCACCGGCGAGGAGGGCGAGGCGCTCGCGCCGGTCGTGTTCAACGCCGGGGGCGCCTGGTCGCCGGCGCTCGCCCGGCGGAGCGGCGTCCCGGTGCCGATGCGGCCCGGCAAGGGCGTTCACCTCACGCTCGACCGGCGCCTCTCCAACTACGGCGTCATCTGCGCGGCGGTGGACGGCCGGCAGATCTTCGTGATGCCGCACGAGAGCGAGTCGATCGTCGGCACGACCGACGACGACTACTACGGCGACCCGGACGATCTCGAGGCGACGAACGACGAGGTGGAGTACCTGCTCGAGGGCGCGGCGTCGCTCGTGCCGGACGTCCGCCGCGCGCGCATCACCCGCGCCTGGTGCGGGCTGCGCACGACCATCTACGCCTACGGGCCGAACGAGGACGCGCTCTCCCGCGAGCACCAGCTCCACGACGGGGCGGCGCACGGCGCGGCGGGGCTGCTCTCCATCGTGGGCGGGAAGCTCGCCTCGTACCGCGCGCAGTCGGAGGAGGCGACGGACCGGATCCTGGAGCTGCTCGGCCGGCCGCCCGTCCCGTGCCGCACGCACGAGGAGCCGCTCCCCGGCGGCGACGAGGTGCCCGACCCGGAGGCGCTCGCGCGCGAGTGGCCCGTCGCGGCGCCGGTGGCGGCCCGGCTCGTCTACCGGCACGGCAGCCGCGCCCGCGAGGTGCTGCGGCTCGTGAAGGAGGACCCGCGCCTCGGGCTCGTCCTCTGCCGCGACGAGGCGATCCTCGCGGCCGAGGTCGTGTTCTGCGTGCGGCACGAGCTCGTGCGGCGGCTGCAGGACCTCCGGCGCCGCTGCCGCGTGGGGCTCGGCGCCTGCGCCGGGGTGGACTGCGCCCGGATCGCGGCGCAGCTCGCGGGCCGCGAGCTGGGCTGGGACGCCGACCGCATCCGGGCCGAGCTCGGCGACCTCCTCGACCAGGGCTGGCGCGAGCGGCGCGCCATCGCCGACGGCGCGCAGCTCGCGCAGGAGGAGCTGCTCCGCGGCGCGACCGGCCTCTTCGAGGTCCCCGGATGACGGCGACGACCCCGGAGGGCCTCCAGGCGGACGTGCTGGTCGTGGGCGGCGGGATGGCCGGCGCGATCGCCGCGCTCGCCGCCCGCGCCGCCGGCGCGCGCGTCGTCGTCGCCCGCCGCTCGCCCGGCGCGACCGCGCTCTCGTCCGGCGCGATCTCGGTCGCGCCGCACCGGCCCGCGCACCCCGACGAGCCCCTCTTCGCGCGGCGCGGGCCGCTCGACGCCGCCCGCGCGGTCGCGGCCACCTCGCCCGACCACCCCTACGCGCGGCTCGGCCTGGACGCGCTCGACGACGCGCTCGCGTTCGCGGCGAGGGAGCTCGGCGGGCTGCTCGCGCCCGCGCTCGAGCGGCCCCGCGTCCTCGCCACGGCGTTCGGCAGCGCGGTGTCCGCCGCGCTCTGCCAGCGCTCGATGGAGGCTGGCGACCTCCTCGCCGTCCGCGGCCCGCTCGCGGTGGCGGGGCTCGCGGGCCACCTCGCCTTCGACGCCGGCCTCGTCGCGGCGGGGCTCGCGCGCTTCGCCGCGCGGGGCGGTCCCCGCGCGCACGCCGTCGCGGTCGACCTGCCCGCGGTCGTCGCCCCCGCGGCGAAGCCGTACGACCTCGCGCGCGCGCTCGAGGCGCCCGGCGCGGCGGAGGAGCTCGGCGAGGCGCTCCGTGGCGTCTTGCCCGGCGGCGCGGGGGCGGCGCTGCTGCCGCCCGTGCTCGGGCTCGATCCCGCCGCGCGCGTGCCGGAGCGGGTCGCGGCCGCCGCGGGGCTGCCCGTCGCGGAGACGCTGTCGGACGTTCCGAGCGTCCCGGGGCTGCGGCTCCAGCGCGCGCTCGACGACCGGCTGCGCGAGGCGGGGGTCGTGATCGTCACCGCCGCGGTGGCGGCGGGGTGGGCGGCGCCGGGCGAGGCGGTGGACGCGGGGGGGACGCCCGTGCGCGCCTCGGCGTGGGTGCTCGCGACCGGTCGGTTCGTGGGCGGCGGCGTCGCGCGGCGCGGGACGCTCTTCGAGCCCGCGCTGCGGCTCCCGGTGCAGGCCGCGGAGGGGCGCGAGGCGGGCGTCCACCTCGCGGCGCGCCCGGCGGCGTCGCTGACGGTGCGCGACCGGCGGGCGCCGCAGCCGCTCCTCTCCGCCGGGCTCCGCGTGGACGCGGGGCTGCGGCCGCTCGACGAGCGCGGCCGGCAGGTCCACGCGTGCCTGTTCGCGGCGGGCGCGGTGATCGGCGGGCACGAGCAGGCGACGGACGGCACCGGCCTCGGCGTCGCGATCCTCACCGGGTGGCTCGCCGGGCGGGCCGCCGCCGCGGCGGCGCGCTAGACTAGCGAGATGCCCTCCCTTCGCGCGCTCGCGTACCTCGGCTGGCGCGCCGTCGTCGCCCACCCGCTGAAGCGCGCCTTCCGGCAGCCCGGGACGGGGCTCGAGCGGTTCTCGGCGGCGTACGTGTCGGAGGGGCTCGTCCCGACGCGCACCGAGGACCGCGCGGTCGGCGAGGCCGCGTCGGCGTGCATCGCCTGCGGGCTGTGCGAGGCCGGGTGCGACCTCGCCCGGGCGTCCCCCGAGGTGCGCGCCCTCGGGCTCCACGCCGCGTTCCGGCTCTACTCGCGCAGTGCCACGGAGCTGCCGCTCGCGCGCGACGCGCTCGCCGCCTGCGCCGCGTGCGCCGGCTGCGACGCCCTCTGCCCGACCGGCGTCCCCATCTCCCGCGTCGTCGCCCACCTCCACGCCGCCGCGGGGCGCGCGCCGCGCGCCCGGGCGCCCGGGGGCCGGCCCGCGCCCCAGGTCGTGCCCGCGTGAAGCCTTTCCTCATCGTCAACCCGCGCAGCGCCGCCGGCCGCACCGGCCGGCACTTCGACCGGATCGCCCGGGCGGTGCGCGCCGCGATCGGGGACTTCGAGTGCGCCTTCACGAAGGCGCGCGGGGACGGCTCGCGGCTCGCGCGCGAGGCGATCCGGGCGGGCGGCAAGCTCGTCGTCGCGGTCGGCGGCGACGGGACGGCGAGCGAGGTGGTGGACGGCCTCGCGCTCGGGACGCCGCGCGACCCCGACGCGCTGTTCGGGTTCATCCCGCGCGGGACCGGCGGCGACCTGCGCCGCACGCTGGGCCTGCCGCAGGACCTGGAGGGCGCCGCGCGCGCCCTCGCGAGCCGGAGCGCCGTCGTCTGCGACCTCGGCCGGATCGAGTTCGCCGGCAACGCCGGCGAGCCCGAGGTCCGCCACTTCGTGAACGTCGCGGGCTTCGGCATCGACGGGGTCGTCACCGACTACGTGAACCGCGGCTTCAAGCTCGGGAGCGGCAAGCTCTCCTTCATGATCGCCTCGGCGCGGGCGCTCCTCGGCTGGTCGGACCAGCGGGTGCGCTGGCGCGCCGACGGCGGCGCCTGGCGGGAGCAGGCCGTCACGGCGCTCACCGTCTGCAACGGCCGGTTCTTCGGCGGCGGCATGCTGGTCGCGCCCGCGGCGCGGATCGACGACGGCCTCTTCGACGTCGTCGTCTGGTCGGGGCTCGGCATCGCCGACTTCGTCACGAAGCGGTCGATGCTCTACGACGGCACCCACGTGAGGCTGCCGAACACCGAGGTGCTGCGCGCGCGGACGGTGGAGGCGGAGCCGGTCGACGACGCGCCGGTGCTCCTCGACGTGGACGGCGAGCAGCCCGGGCGGCTCCCCGCGCGGATCACGATGCTTCCCGGGGCGCTCCGCGTCCGCGTCGCGGGGGGTGAATAGGTTCCGGCCATGACGACCCCCCTCGCCGCCCTGCTCCTCGCCGCGCTCGGCGCCGCCGCCCCCGCCGGGAGCCCCGCGCCCGAGTGGGAGACCACCTCGCCCCCGCGCTCGCCGGTCGTCCGGCACGAGGAGCCCGCGGCCGAGAAGCCCGCCGCGCGCCTCGACCGGGCGGACGACGTCGCGGCGCTGTGCCGGACCCTCGTGCCGGCGGAGCGGGTGCGGCCGGCGGGCGACGCCGTGGAGCGCGGCGAGGAGGAGGCGAGGCAGGCGACCGCGCGCGGGGCGGCCCTGAAGGAGCGCTACGCGGTGCGCGTCCCGGCCGCGAAGCTCGCCTTCGCGCCGTACGACGGTCCGGAGCGCCGGCTCGCCCTGCAGGAGCCGGTGCAGCTCCCCGTCGCGGACGGGACCGCGCGGCTGTGGCCGACCGAGCGGCGCGACCTCGCGGTGGAGGCGGACGCGGCGGCGGCGCGGCGCGTGCTCGACGCGCAGCGGCGCGGGGCGCTGGCGCTCGAGATCGCCTTCGAGCTGCCGGAGGACGCCACCTGCGGCTCCGGCGCCCGCGGGAAGAAGTTCACGATCCCGGTCGATCCCGTCTCCTGGCGCTGGCTCGACGGCGACGACGTGCTCGCCCAGGGCGGCGCCGCCGCGGAGCGGCCGCTCGTCAGCGCCGCGCGTGGCGCGCGCCCGCGGGTGGACGTCGGCGACCCGATCTCCGGGCCGCTCCACGCGAGCAAGCTCGTGCTCGCGCGCGGGCTCGAGCTCGAGGCCTGCTACCTCGAGGCGCTGAAGCGGAACCCCGGCGCGGACGGGGTGCTCGTCGCCGACATCGGCGGGGCCCGCACCGCCATCTCGGCGGACTCGGTCGGCGACGAGGAGCTGGCCGTGTGCGTCCAGAAGGCGCTCGGACCGCTCGCCGCGGGCGCGCGCGCGGCGGTGCCGATCCGGTTCGAGCTGGCGCCGCCGGGCCCCGAGCCCGCGACGCCGAGGTGAGCGTCACCCCTGCGCCGACGACACCGGCGCGAGCGCCTCGAACCGCCGGTTGAGCGCCGCGGTGAGCGTGATGAGGTCGGCGGCCTCCTCGTGCAGCGTGCCGCCGGGCCCGGCGTCCGCGTAGAGCAGCGCGACCGCGCGCCCGCGGAGGATCACGGCCCCGACGAACGCGTTCATCGGCGGCGCGCCGCCGAGGGCGTCGAGGAACCGGGCGGTGGTGGGCGCGGGCCGGATCGGCGTGAGCACGGGCGCGCGCAGCTCGGCCGCGGCGCCGAACGGCGTCTCGTGCTCGAGCGGGATCTCCGTGCCGCGCACGTCGTTCGCGAGGAGCGGGCCCGCCGCGAGCCACGCGACGGCCCGCTGTCCCTGGCACTTCAGGAACACCGCCCGCCCGGCGCGCCCGCCCGCCCCGCGCACGAGGAGCGCCGAGAGCACGACCGGATCGGAGATCTGGTCGATGAGGTCTAGCGCCTCGCGGTGGGAGAGGAGGCGCGGCCCGAGCCCCGGCTGATCCCCCGGGACGCTCGCAGCCCCGACCTGGCCGCCGCCGTCGGACGCCGCCCCCTCCAGCTCGTCGGCGACGTCGAGGCCCCGCAGCCCCTTGTCGATCCCGTAGAACCGGTGCATGAGGGTCCACACCCGCGCCTCGCTCGCCAGCACCGGCTCGATCTTCTTGCCGGTCGCGAAGGCGACCTCGTCGAGCTTCGCGAGGTCCCGCGGGTCGGCGACCACCACCCGCATGCGCCGGTCGTCCACCTCGAGCGGCACGAACCCGAGCCGCTCGACGAGCGGCGCGGGCACGGCGGCGATCGCGTCGAGGGTCGGCACGATCTCGCCGGCGAGGCACTGGATGCCGTACGTCTTCGTGAGCGCGGCGGCGAGCTGCTGCTCGTCGATGATGCCGAGCTCGAGCAGGTTCGTGCCGATCCGTCCGCCGAAGATGGCCTGCGTCTGGAGGGCCGCCTGCAGCTCCTGCGGCGTGCAGGCCTTCATCTCCACCAGGATGTCGCCGATCCGTTCGGTCGCCATCTGCGCGCGCGCCCCCCGGCGCCGAGCCACCTGCTCCGCCGGCTAGCGTAGTGGCGGACCCGTCGGCAGTCAGCCCCCCCGGTCACGGGACGCCGCGGACGGCGCGGAACGTCGCTCCCCCGCGGGTGGGGGGCGGGTCGGTGCTGCCCCAACCGTGCGTGCGGCAGGGTCGCGCAGCCCCTACGCGCACCGCCAGTATGCCGTCGCGATCGACGTCCGCCGCTCCCTCGGCTCGGCCCGCCTCTTCAGCTCCGCGACCGCGCGGTCCTTCTCGGCGTAGCGCTGCGCCTCGGTGGCGCGCAGGTCGTCGAGCTTCCGGCGGTACTCGCGCTCGGCGCGCTCGAGGAGCGCGCGCCGGTCGCGCAGCGGCAGCCCGTCGTCGTGCAGCGCGGCGCGCGCCCGCTCCCAGGCGGCGCGCGCTTCCTCGACCGCCTTGCGTGGCGCGGCGAGCGCGTCCTCCACCGAGCGGTCCCACCGCTCGCGCGACGCGTCGAGGCTCGCCTGGCTCCGCTCGCGGACGTCGGCGAGGAGCCGCTCGCGGAGCGCCTGGAGCGCCTCCTCCTGCTGCGTGCCGATCGACACGGTCGCGCCGCTCGTCCGCGGGAGCGAAGGCGAGGGAGGGCGCGGCCCCGCCTTCGCCTCCTCCGCGGGGAGCGCCGCGAACGCGTCGGCGTCCTCGCCCGACAGGGCCCGGAACCGCTCGCCGTCGAACCACAGGACGAGGTGGACCACCTTCTCCTCGGACGCGACGGCGTCGAAGGCGAACTTGTAGACGAACCACCAGCCCTCGCGCCCGGCGAGCTTGCCGAGCGAGGCGGGGAGGTGCCGCGAGGCGATCTCCAGGAAGGAGACCGCGTCCTGCGCCCGGGCGCGGACCTTCTCGGCGGCCGCGCGGACGAGCCGCGCGCGCCCCTTGCGCCCCCTGCCGCGCGCCCCGCCCGGCTCGCCGGCCGGCTCCGGAGCGTCGGCGTCGAACACGGCCGCGACGAGGGCGTCCTCCTCGGCCTCCCGCCGCGCGACGGCCTCCTTCGCCTTCTGCTCCGCGACCCGGAGCCGCGAGCGCACCTCGGCGTCGAACCGCTCGAAGAGGAGCGTGCGCGCCGCGGCGAGCCGCGCCGTGATGCGCCCGTCGAGGTCGGCGCGGAGCCGCGCGAACGCCTGGTCGATCTCGTCCGTCGAGCGGCACGACTGGTAGATCTCGAGCACCCGCTTCTCGAAGTCGACGCCGCTCCCGAGCGCGCCGAGCACCTCGTCGGACGAGCCGAAGACGCCGTCGAAGAGCGCGAGCTTCCGGGCGAGCAGGTCGTAGAGCCGGGCGTCGGCCGCGTTCGCCCGGTTGAGGAAGTTCAGGACCAGGACGTCCCGCTGCTGGCCGTAGCGGTGGCAGCGGCCGATGCGCTGCTCCACGCGCTGCGGGTTCCACGGCAGGTCGTAGTTCACGACGAGGTTGCAGAACTGGAGGTTGAGCCCCTCCGCGCCCGCCTCGGTCATGAGGAGGACCTGCGTCCGCTCGCGGAACTCGTCGACGAGCGCCTGGCGGCGGTCCGTGCCGGAGACGTCGCCGGAGAGGCAGGTGACCGAGTACCCCCTCGACGCGAGCAGCGTCGCGAGGTGGTCCTGCGTGCGGCGGAACTCGGTGAACACCACCGCCTTCTCCGGCCAGGCGCAGGCCTTCGCCACCGTGAAGCAGCGGTCCAGCCCGCGCACGAGGGCGTCCGCCTTGGCGTTCGACCGGATGGTCCGGGCGAGCCGCGCGCAGGCGCGGAGCTCGGCGAGCTCGGCCTTCATCGCGCGCACCGCGGCGGGCCCCTTCGACCGCTCCGCCGGCCGGCCGTCGTCGAGCAGCTCCTCCGCCTCGTCCGAGAAGCCCTCCGCCTCGAGGAGGAGGTCGGCCCGCGCCGCGCACTCCGCGCCGGCGAGCTTCTCGTCGAGCGAGTCGGCGAGCCGGTCGAGGGTCGCCGCGAGCGCGAACGAGGAGGACGCCAGGATCTTCCGGTACACGAGGACGAAGAGGGCGCGGCGCGCCTGGGGGATCGCGAAGGCGTCCTCGCGGCGCAGGTAGTCGGAGACGCGGTCGTAGAGCGCCTGCTCCTCGGACGTCGGCGCGAAGTCCTCGACGATGGAGCGGCGCGCCGTGAACTTCACGTACTCCTTCACCTGGCGCCGGAGCGTCCGCACCACCACCGGCGCGAGGCGCGCCTTGAGGTCCGCCGCCCGGTCCTCGTCGAGCTCGCCCGCCGCGTACTGGAGCCGGAAGGCCTCCTCGTTCCCGAGGAGCGCGTCGTCGATGAACGCGGCGAGGCCGAGCAGCTCCATGAGGTCGTTCTGGAGCGGCGTCGCGGTGAGGAGGAGCTTCGGGCACCGGCGGAGCGCCTTCCGGAGCGCCTGGCCCGTCCGGTGGTCGCGCCGGTAGGCGTTCCGGAGCCGGTGGGCCTCGTCGACGACCGCGACGTCCCACGGGACGCGCTCCACCTCGGAGGCGCGCAGCGCGGCGAACGGGTGGGAGGCGATGACGATCCCGCCCGTGTCGAAGGGGTTCGTGCCGAGGCCGTGCCGGTCGGCGGCGCGGGCCGTGTCGCCGTCCACGACCTGGGCGTCCAGGCCGAACTTGGACTGGAGCTCGTCGCGCCACTGCGCGCGCAGCGAGGCGGGCACGAGGACGAGCGCGCGCCCCTTGCCGTCCGCCGCGAGCTGCGCGAGCACGAGCCCCGCCTCGATCGTCTTCCCGAGACCGACCTCGTCCGCGAGGATGGCGCCGCCGGTCGGGAGCTGGGCGAGCGCGAACGCCGCCGCCTCGATCTGGTGCGGGTTCAGGTCGACCGCGGAGTGGGCGAGGGCGGGGGCGAGCCGCGCGGCGCCGCCCCCGCCGCGCGCGGTCAGCGCCTCGGCGGCGATCCGCTGGTGGAACGGCGTCAGCCGCGGCCGCTCGGACCGCGCGCGCGACGGCGCCGCCTGTGACACCCCGCCCATCCCGCCTCCACCGACCCCGGCGCCACGCGCCCACCCGGCCCGCCCGCGGGATCCGGCCCGCCCCGGCCGGGCGGCGGGTGGTATCCCGCGATACCGAATCGATACTGTACCAGCATCTCGATCCCGCGTGCACTCTCGGGGTACCTTGGCGGAGCACGAGGCGCGCGGGAGGCGCGCCTCGGGGCGCTGCGGCGCCGGAGGATCGGTTGAAGTTCACCTGCGACCGGTGCGGGAAGCGGTTCTCGAGCGTCGACGAGCCGATGCCCGGGCGCGTCTACCGCATCCGCTGCCGCTGCGGGAACACGATCGAGATCGCCGCGCCCCGCGTCGTGCCGGACACCCTCCCGCCTCCGAAGGGCGGGATGCCGCTCCGGACGGGCGCCGCGCCGCGCGCCGCGACGCCGGCGGGCGACGCGCCGGTGCGGAGCGAGAAGACGCCGCCGGGAACGCCCGCGCGCACCCCGCGGGCGGCCGCCGCGACCGCCGCGCCGCCGCGCGCGCCCGAGCCGGCGCACCCGCTGGCCACGCCGGACGCCGCGCTCCTCGGCGACGCCTGGGCCGCGGCCCCGCAGCCCGGCGCGCCCTCGCCGCGATCGCCGGCCGCGTCGATCCCGCCGGCCGAGGCGGGGACGCCGGGTCGGGGAGCGCCGGCGCGGAGCGTCGCGGCGGCCACGCCCGGCCCGTCGGCCTGGTTCGACTCGCCCTTCCCCGACGGCCTCCCGCCCGAGCTCGAGCTGCGGCGCGACGACGTCTCGCCGATCGCGCCGGCGCGGCCGCCCGCGTCCCTGGACGATCCGTTCGCGGCGGCCGCCGCGCACGCGGCACGCCTCGACCTCGAGGAGCCGCCCGCTCCGGTCGTGGCGTCCCCGCGCACGCCGATGGCGTTCCCGGCCCCGGCGCCGCGCGCCCCGGAGCCGCCGAGCGTGCCGCGCTTCCCCGGGACGTCGAGCGTGCCGCGCGTGCCGGACCCGTCGAGGCCGGCGATGGCGCGCCCGCACCCGGTCGCGCCCGTGCCGACCCTCGCGCGCCCGCCGGCGCCCGCGCCGGAGGAGGACGAGACCTCCGTCGAGCTCTCGAAGTCGGACCAGTACGAGCTGCCCCGCGTCCGCAAGCACGAGCGGCGGTCCCGCCGGTCGTCCGGGCGGGGGCGGATCGTCGCCGTCGTCGCCGCGTCCGCGGTGGTCGGGATCGCGGCCGCCGCGGGGGCGTGGTTCGTCGTCGAGCGGCGCGCGCAGGCGCCCGCGGCGGCCGTGTCCGCTGCGCCGCCGATCGCGGCCCCGGCGCCGACGCAGCCGGCCGCGACCGAGACCCCGACGGCGACCGCGACCGAGACCCCGACGGCGACCGCGACCGCAACCCCGACCCCGACCGCGACCGCGACCGCGACCCCGACCGCGACCGCGACCCCGAGCACGACCGCGACCCCGACCGCGACCGCGACCCCGAGCGTGGCGGCGACCCCTGCCGCGACCGCGGCGACCCCCGCGCCGGTCGCGCAGGAGCCGCGCCCCGAGCCGAAGGCCGTGGACCGCAGGGAGCGGAAGGCGGAGTCGGACCGCAAGGCCGCGGAGCGCCGCGCCGCGGCGGAGCGGAGGGAAGCCGAGCGCCGCGCCGAGGCGGAGCGCAGGGAGGGCGACCGCCGCGCCGCCGCCGAGCGGAAGGCGGAGGCGCAGCGCAGGGCCGAGGACGAGCGGCGGGCGGAGGCCGAGCGGAAGGCGGTCGAGCGCAGGGAGGCGGAGCGCCTCGCCGCGGAGCGCAGGGCGGAGGCGGAGCGGAGAGCGGACGCCGAGCGCCGCGCCGCCGCCGAGCGGAGGGCCCAGGAGGCCGCGGCCCAGGAGGCGCTCCGGAAGAAGGAGGCCGCCGCGGAGCGCGAGGCGGAGCCGCTGCCGGACGGGCTCGACCCGGCGCAGATGCAGGCGGTCATCCGGGCGAACCGCTCCGTGCTCGAGGCGTGCGTGCAGCGGGCGCTGCAGGACCCCGCGACCGCGCCCTACGCCGGACGCAAGGTGTTCGTGCTGATCCTCGTCGGGTCGAACGGGAAGGCCGACGCGGCGCTGGAGGACGCGGATCTCGAGGGCTCCGCCTTCGGCACCTGCATCCGGCGGGCGTTCTCCCGGATGCCGTTCCCCGCGTTCCGCGGCGAGGCCGCCGTCGCGCGCTTTCCGCTGCAGATCGGGCGCACCGAGTAGGGCGACCGCCCCCGGCTTCCGCGAACGAGCGCGGGCCGGAAGCTGCCGGGCTCGGGCTCGGGCGAGGGCTCGCGGCTCCGGGCGATCGCGGCGTCGCCGTCACCGCGCGAAGACGTCCTCCACCTTCGTGATCCGCACCGCCTCGGGCCGGACGCCGAGCCGCGTCGCGCCGATCCGCCGGTCCTCCTCGAGCAGGGCGGCGGGCTTCTCGGCGTCGTACGCGACGGTGGAGGGGCCGTCCGAGACGAGCGCGTCCGCGAGCCCCTTCGCGTCCTTCGCGACGATCACGAACGAGAGGTCCGCCGCCGACAGGTGTCGCTTCACCGCGGCGTTCACCTCCGCGCGCGTGAGCTTCGCGAGGCCGTCCCGCACGTACGCCGCGAACTCGGGGGTCCCGTACCAGCGCGCGTCGAGCGCGTAGCCGACCCGCTGGTCCTGCCGCGCGGTCATGACGGACACGTTCTTGGACAGGTACTGGCGCGTCGCCTCGAACTCCTCCTGCGTGAGCCCCTCCTCGACGAGCCGGCGCAGCTCGTGGAGGGCGATCCGGATCGCCATGTGCGCGTTCCTCGGCACGACCGGCCGGATCCAGACCTCGAAGAGCTGCGCGCGGCGGCCCAGGTTCGGGTCGGGGAAGAGCCGGAACATGCCGCGCGGGAACGCCTCGACGTAGGCGTAGTCGCCGTAGTTCATCCCGCGCGCCTCGCGGATCCGCTGGAAGAGCCGCGCGGACGAGGAGCGGTGCTCGCCCAGCCAGGCGCGGGCGAGCCAGAGCGCGAGGAAATCCGGATCGCCGCGCCGGACCGCGATGGGGTGGCCGAACGAGACGGCGGTGCCGCGCGCCTCCTTCTCGACGATCTCGATCTCGTAGCCCTTCGGCCGCCGCCCCGCGACCTGGGTGGGCTCGGGCCGCGTGCCCTCGGGGAGCTTCCCGAGCTCCGCCTGGAGGCGCGGCAGGAGGCCCGCGGGGGCGTCGCCGCCGAGGCCGATCGTCACGTTCGCGCGCGTGTACCAGGTCCGCACGAACGCCTTCACGTCGTCGAGCGTGACGGCGTCGATCCCCGCCACGGTCCCGAGCACCGGGTGGCCGTAGGGGGTCCCGGCGAAGACGTTCGCCTGGAGCCGCTCCTTCCCGAGCTCCTCGTCGTTCGTCTCCCGGAGGTCCTGGAGGAGCGCGTTGCGGTGCTCGTCCCGGAGGCGGCGGAAGTCGTCCTCGCGGAACCCGGGATCGGTGAGCTGCGGCAGGGCGACCTCGGCGAACCGCTCCCAGCCGTCGCGCGGGAAGGTGCCGGTCAGCGTCACCATCTCCTTGTCCACCTGCGCGTCGAGGCGCGCGGCGAGCGGGTGGAGCGCCTCCCGGATCTCGGCGATGCGCATCGCCCGCGACCCGGCGGCGGCGAGCATGTCGGCGGCGATCGCGGCGAGCCCCTCCTTCCCCCGCGGGTCGCGCGCGCTGCCCGCCTCGAGGAGCAGCTTCAGCGTGACGACGGGCAGCTTCGAGGGCACCGCGACCACCGGCGCGGCGGCGGGCGCCGCGGCCGCGGCGAGGGCGTCGAGCGCGGGCGTCCGCTCGGCGCCCGCCGGGAGCGGCTCGTGCGAGAGCGTGGTGACGACGAGGCGCGCGTCGGTGAAGAACGTCCGCGCCGCCGCGTGGAGGTCCTCGGGACGCAGCGACGCGGCGGTCCGCATGAGCCGGTTCAGCGTCTGGTACGAGCGCTCGAACACGGCGAACCGGGCGACGATCCCGGCGATCGCGTCGGTCGAGTCGAGGCGCTGGACGAGCGCGTTCCGGGCGTGGGCGAGCTCGTCGGCGAGCCGCCGCGCGTCCGGCGGCGCGGCGCGGGCCCGGGCGAACGCCCGCAGGATCTCGTCGCGCACGCGGAGCGCGTCCGCGGGCCGCTTGAGGCGCGCGTACACCGTGAAGAGGGCGGGGTCGACGTGCGGGCCGGTGTCCGTGAACAGCGCGTCCACGAGCTGCTCCTCGACGACGAGGCGCCGGTACAGGTCGGACGTCTCGCCGAAGGAGAGGTCGAAGAGCAGGCTCGTCGCGGCCCACTCCTTCGAGGTCGGCGAGAACGCCGGCCCGTGGAACGCGACGGCGACGTGCGGAAGCGTCTGCGTCCGCCACGGCACGTGCGCGTAGACCGGCCCGGCGGGCGGCGGCTCCTGCGGGATCGTCGCGGCGTGCGATCCCCGCTTCCACTTCCCGAAGTGGCGCTCGACGAGCGGCAGGACCTTCTCGGGGACGACGTCCCCCGCCACGATCACCGCCGCGTGCTCGGGCCGGTACCAGCGGGAGTAGAAGATCCTCGAGTACTCGAACTGGTTGGGCATGTCCTCGATGTCGGCGAGGAAGCCCATGGTCGTGTGCTTGTACGTGTGCGCCCGGAACGCGCTGTCGCGCTGGGCCTCGTCGAGCTTGCGGAGCGGGTTCGACGCGTTCTTGTCGTACTCGCCCAGGATCGCCCGCGACTCCGTCTTGAACTCCTCGACGCGGTAGTCGAGGTTCATGAAGCGGTCCGCCTCGATCTCGAGGACCTCCTCCAGGTCGGCCTTCGAGAACGTCGTGTGGTAGCTGGTGAGGTCGTCGGAGGTGTACGCGTTCGACCGCGCGCCGATCCGCGTGAGGACCGCCTGGTACGCGTCGGGCGGGTACGCCTTCGTCCCGCGGAACATCATGTGCTCGAAGAAGTGGGCGAAGCCGGACTTGCCCGGCTCGACCTCGTTGCGCGAGCCGGTCCGGACCGGGACGTGGACCGCGACGATGTCCGGGAACCCCGTCGGCACGACGATCACGCGGAGGCCGTTCGCGAGCGTCCGCTCGACCGCCTTGAACGGCAGGACGTCGGGGGCGGCGGCGGACGCGGGACGCGCCGGCGCGGCGAGGAGCAGGGCGAGGGCGACGAGCGGGCGCACGGGAGGTCCTCCGGTCGGGCCCGGGGACGAGAGCACGGGCCGGGGTCGCCGGCAAGCGGCACCGCGGGGCCGCCGCGCCGCGCTTGCGCTAGGATGCGCGCCGCGATGCCCCCTCCCTCCGCCCCTCCGTCGCTCCTGCGGCGCGCCGTCCGGGCCGTCGAGCGGCGGCCGCGCCTCGCCATCGCGGTCGCGGCCGCGGTCCCGTATGCGCTCACCCTCGGCAACCCGCCGGTCCTCGACGACGGCTGGGCCGCGCTCGACAACCCGCTCGTGTGGAGCCTGCGGAACGTCGGGCGGATGTTCGCGGAGCTCTACGGGTACGCCGGGAACCCCTCCGTGCGCGGGCCGTACCGGCCCATCACGACGCTCTCGTACGCGCTCAACTACGCCGTCCACGGCCGGTGGACGCCCGGGTTCCACGCGGTCAACGTCGCCCTCCACGTCCTCGCGAGCGTGCTGCTCTGGGCGCTCGTCCGGCGGCTCGGGCGCGCCGCCCTCCCGGGCCGGGGCGACCGCGCCGCGCTCGTCGCCGGCCTGCTCTTCGCCGTCCACCCCGCGCACGTCGAGGCGGTGGCGACGATCTTCGGCCGGACCGAGCCGCTCGCCGCCTCGTTCACGCTCGGCGCGCTGCTCGTCGCGCTGCGCTGGCGCGACGCGGCCTGGCGCCTGCCCGCGGCGGTGCTCCTCCTGACCGGCGGCGTGCTCTCCAAGGAGTTCGCGATCCTCGCGCCGGCGATCTTCCTGCTCCTCGCGTGGGCGGCCCCGGGCGCGGCGGGGCTCGGCGCCCGGCCCGGGCTCGGCGCCCCCGCGGGGCGGCGCGCGCTCCTCTCCGCGGCTGCGGTCGCCGCCGCGCTCGCGCTCGCCGCGATCCCGTACTTCGCGGTGAAGGGGCTCGACGTGGCGGTCGCGCCGGTCGCGCGGTGGTTCCCGGTGGGGACGCCCGGCGGCCACGTGGCGCTCACGATGAGCCGGGTGCTCGGCGAGTACCTCCGGATCCTCGCGTTCCCGTCCTTCCTCGGCGGGGACTTCGCCTACGCCGCGCGGCTGCCGACGCTCACCGCGCCGACGCCGGGCTTCTGGATCGCGACGGCCGCCTGGGCGGCCGCGCTCGCGGGTGGCCTGTGGCTCTGCGCGTCGCGGCGCGCGCCGCTCGAGGGGGCGGGCGTGCTGTGGACGATCGGCACGCTCACGCCGGTCCTCCACTTCGTGCCGGTGGGCGTGCTCCTGGCGGAGCGGCTCCTGTACCTGCCGTCGGCGGGGTTCTGCCTGGCGGCGGGGGTCGGGATCGCGCGGCTGCTCCCCGCGACCTCGACCGCGACCGCGACCTCGATGTCCGGCGGCGGGAATCCTCCCTCTTCCCCGGCGCCTCACCCTCCGGATGGGGCGGGCCGGGGAGAGGGGGCGGGCCCGCGCGCGCGGACCGCCGCCGTCCTCGCGATCGCGGTCCTCGCCGTGCTCGCGGCGCGCACCGTCGCGCGGACCCTGGACTGGCGCAGCGACGTCGCGCTCTGGGAGTCGGAGCTCGAGAAGGCGCCGAGCGAGGTGGTGGTGAACAACAACCTCGCCGTCGCGTACACCGCGCGCGGCGAGTACGCGAAGGCGGCGCGGCGGCTCGAGGTCGCGCTCGCGGTGCACCCGCGCTACTGGCGCGCGTGGGTGAACCTGGGCATCGCGCGGCGCGGGCTCGGCGACGCCGCCGGCGCGCGCGCCGCGTTCGAGCGGGCCGTCGAGATCGCGCCGGCCGAGACGTCGCCGCTGCTCCACCTCGCGCTCTTCCTGGAGGCCCAGGGCGATCGCGCGCGGGCCGCCGCGACGCTCGCCCGCGCCCGGCGGATGCAGCCGGAGGACGCCCACCTCGCGCGGTGGCACGCGCAGGTGCTGCTCCGCGCGCAGCGGACGGACGAGGCGCGCGCCGCGCTCGAGGACGCGATCCGGCTCGACCCGAAGGACGCGGAGAGCCGCAGGCTGCTCGCGGGGCTCGGGCGGTGATCGGCGGGCATCCCGGTTTGACGCCGGGGGCCGCGCTTGCTATGGCACCCGCCCATCATGCAGGTGAGGCTGAACGGCGAGCTCCGCGAGATCCCCGACGGGCTGACCGTCGCCGGGCTGCTCGCGCACCTGGGCGTGAAGGCGCCCCGCGTCGCGGTCGAGGTGAACGAGACCGTGGTGACGAAGGACCGCTACGAGGCGCAACGGATCGCCCCGGGCGACACCGTCGAGATCGTCGCGTTCGTGGGAGGAGGGTAGCGCCGTGGCGGACGGCTGGACCATCGGGAAGCACGCGTTCACGAGCCGGCTGCTCGTCGGGACGGGGAAGTACCCCGACTTCCCGACCATGCAGCGGGCGCTCGCCGCCTCGGGCGCCGAGCTCGTCACGGTGGCGGTGCGCCGCCTCGACCTCTCGAAGAAGGGCGACGAGTCGCTCCTCGCCTGGATCCCGCCGGGGATGAAGCTCCTCCCGAACACGGCGGCGTGCTTCACCGCGGAGGAGGCCATCCGGACGGCCCGGCTCGGGCGCGAGCTCGAGATGGGCGACCTCGTGAAGCTCGAGGTGATCGGCGACCGCCGCACGCTCTTCCCGGACGTCGAGGGGCTCGTCGAGGCCGCGAAGGTCCTCGCGAAGGAGGGGTTCACGGTCCTGCCCTACACGAACGACGACCCGGTCACCGCGCGGAAGCTCGAGGACGCGGGCTGCGCCGCGGTCATGCCGCTCGGCGCCCCCATCGGCTCCGGGCTCGGCATCCGGAACCCCTACAACCTCCGGATCGTGATGGAGACCGTGAAGGTCCCGGTCCTCGTGGACGCCGGCGTCGGCAGCGCGAGCGACGCGGCCGTCGCGATGGAGCTCGGCGCGGTGGCCGTGCTCATGAACACCGCCATCGCCGAGGCGAAGGACCCGGTGCTCATGGCCGAGGCGATGCGCGCCGCCGTCGAGGCGGGGCGCAAGTCCTACCTGGCGGGGCGCATCCCGATGAGGCTGCACGCCTCCGCGTCGTCGCCGATGACGGGGCTCATCGGGAGCTGATGGTCTTCCTCATCGTGACGTGCGGCACGCCCTGGTCGAGGAACTGCTCGCCCTGCCGCAGGTAGCCGCGGTTCCGGTAGAAGGACTCCGCGGGGAGCTGCGAGGCCACCACGACGTCGGTGAGCCCGCGCATCGCCGCCATCCGCTCGAGCGCGTCGAGCACCAGCGCGCCGACGCCGTGCTTGCGGACGTCCTTCGCGACCGCCATGCGGCCCACCTGCGCCGTGCGCGCGTCGAGCCGCACGATGCGGCCCGTCCCGACGCAGCGCCCGCCCTCGTCGAACGCGACGACGTGGTCCGCGCTGTAGTCGAAGGGGTCGCGGTCGAGCGGGCGGGGGATGTTCTGCTCGGCCTCGAACACGTCGCGCCGGAGCGCGTACCCGGCGTCGAGGTCCTCGGCGGACGACGCGAAGCGGACGAGGTAGGACATGGGACGGATCCTTACCCGAAGCCGCGGAGCTGATCGAGGGTGCACGAGCCGGGGTCGCGATCGGGGCGCCACCGCACGAGCCGGGCAGGGTGCCGGAGGCGGATCCCGTCCAGCCGGTCGTAGGCGACCGGCGCCTCGACGAAGGCGACGCAGCGGAACCCGTCCCCCTTCGCCTCGTGGATCCAGCCCCGGTCCGGCAGGTCGCGCGCCAGCCGGGCGAGCATCGGCGCGACGGGCGGCGCGATGGCGCGATGGGGAGCGGCACTCCCCCACCATCGGATCGAGATTGGGGGGACGGGAGGGGACGATGCCGTGGGAAGGACCGCAGGATCCCGAGGCCGGCCCGACCGAGGGGATCTCGGGGGGGCCGGGGCCGACGCCGCCCGGGCTCGACGACGGGACGCCGCAGGTCGTCCCGGCACGGCCCGAGACGCCGCCCGTGCACCGGGCCGGCGAGGAGCGCCGGCGCGAGGAGCGCCGCGACCCGGAGGAGCCCGATCCGTCGTAGCCGAGGCTCACGCCGCGCGCCGGCGCACGCGCGCGGGACCCTAGGCCGGTCGGATGGGCTCGAACGACTCCGGCACGAAGCGGAAGGCGCGCGAGGGCTTCCCCCAGCTCCCCGCCGTGAAGCCGCGGCAGATCCGCTCGTACGCCTCCGGGTGCTGGTGCGGCGCGAACTCCTCGACGGTGCCCCGGAGCGACCACCCCGACCAGTCGTCGAGGTCGAGCATGAGGCGCGTCTCGTTCCGGTTCACGCGGACGTTCATGTACGTCTTGAGGGCGAGGCCGTCGCCGTGGAACAGCATCACCTTCCCGTCCTTCACCTCGTGGTGGAAGACGAAGCGCGGCGACAGGTTCGCCGTCTCGCCGATCGCGACGAGCGCGCAGGGGAGCCCCGCGACCGTGTCCTCGACGTCCTCGAACGGCACGTTCTCGAAGAACCGGAGCGTGTACGGGCTGTGGTGGACGGTGAAGATCTGCGCCCCCTTCACGACGAGGCCGTCCGGGCCGGGCTCGACGAGATCGGCCTCCGCGACGCCCGCCGCGAGCGCGCGCGTCTTCACCTGGTAGCCCTGGTACCGCTCGACCCGCGTCATGTGGACGGCGACGCACTCGCCGCGCCGCGGCGCGCGCGCGAGGGGACCGGCGAGGACGACGCGCAGGTCGCGCGGGGTCGCGGCGCGCTCGATCCGCACGAGCCGGTTCACCGAGCACGCCGCGAAGGTGCCGGGCAGGCTCGTCGTGCCCATGAACCCGAGCACCTGGCCGGCGGCGAGGCCGGGGAACCGGGAGGCCTGCCGCCGCTGCTGGCCGTCGAGGAAGGAGAGGAAGCTCTCGAGCTCGCTCGACACGCCGGCCGCTCCTCGCGCAGGATGCGACCCGGAGCTTAGCGATGGCGCTCCCCGCCGTCCACCTGATCACCGACCGCGCGCTCGCGCCCGACCCCGCGGCGCGCGCCGCCGCGGCCCTCGCGGGGATCGCGCCCGGCCGCGTCGCCGTTCACCTGCGGGAGAAGGACCTCGGCGGCGCCGCGCTGCTCGCGCTCGCGCGCGCGCTCTCGGCCGCGTGCCGCGCGCGCGGGCAGCTCCTGCTGGTGAACGACCGGCTCGACGTCGCGCTCGCGGCCGGCGCCGACGGGGTGCACCTGCCGTCCGCGGGCGTCGCGCCCGCGGACGCCCGGCGCTTCCTCGGCCCCGCCGCGCTCGTCGGCGTGTCGTGCCACTCCGCCGCGGACGTGCGGCGGGCGCGGGACGGCGGCGCGAGCTACGCGACGTTCGGGCCGATCTACGACACGCCGTCCAAGCGGCCGTACGGGGAGCCCGTCGGCGTCGCGGCGCTCCGCGACGCGGCGCGGCTCGGGCTCCCCCTCGTCGCGCTCGGCGGCGTCACGCCGGAGCGGGTGCCCGAGCTGCGGGCCGCGGGCGCGGCCGGCGTCGCCGCGATCCGCGCCTGGCTCGCCGGCCCGGATCCCGCCGCGGCGGTGCGGGCGCTGCTCGGGCCGCTGCCTTGACCCACCCGGATCGCCGATCTACGGTCGCTCGCCATGGACGACACGGGCGCGCGCGGCCGGGGCCTGCTCCGGAGCGTCTCGATCTTCGCCGATCTCGACCCGGCGTCGGTCGCCGCCCTGGAGCGGCTCGCGGATCTCCGCGAGTACCCGGCGGGCGCGGTGGTCGTCTCGCAGGAGGATCGCGGCGACGCGCTCTTCGTCCTCGTGCAGGGGAAGGTGAAGGTCGTCCTGTACGGCGACTCCGGGCGGGAGATCATCCTGTCGATCTTCAAGGCGCCGGGCGACTTCTTCGGCGAGATGAGCCTGCTCGACGACCAGCCGCGCTCGGCGACGGTGATCGCCGACGCGCCGTCGCGCCTGCTCGTCCTCTCGCGCCGGGACTTCCAGGAGCACATCGGGCGCCACCCCCGGACGGCGCTGCGCGTGCTGCAGGAGCTGTCGCGCCGGCTCCGGCGCGCGGACTCCGTCATCGGCAACCTCGCGCTCCTCGACGTGTACGGGCGGCTCGCCGGGAAGCTGCGCGAGCTCGCGGCGACCGAGGGCGAGGAGACGCCCGAGGGCGTCCTCGTCCGGCAGCGCCCGACGCAGGCCGAGATCGCCGCGACGATCGGCACGAGCCGCGAGACCGTCTCGCGCGCGCTGTCGGAGTTCTCGCGGCGCGGCTGGCTGGCGATGAGCGGCAAGCGGCTCCTCCTGCGCCGTGCCTTCCTCGCGGAGGAGTGAGCGCCCCGCCCACCGGGACACCCGGGGGTGGGCGTCCACCCGGACGCACGGGGGCGCCGCCGGCGGGCAACGTCCCGCGATCGCGGTGGATCCGACCCGCGCGGCGGCGGCGCGTCGCGTGCATGAAGGACGCTCCGGCGCGGCTCCCGGCGCGCGGGGGGTCCTCGGACCGATGAGCGACGACATCCGCAAGGAACCGGTGATCCTGTTCCTCCGGATGGATCCCTCCTGGGTCTTCGTCGACGACATCCGCCGGTTCGTGGAGTCCTTCTGCGCCGCGGCGTGCCCCGGAGCCGAGCGCGAGCAGCAGCTCGCCCTCGCCGCCCACGAGCTCGTCCAGAACGCCATCTCGTGGGCCTCCGAGCCCGGCGTGGACCTCCGGCTCGCCGTGGACCGCGAGGCGAGGCGCGTGCGCGTGTCGGTCTCGAACGTCACGCGCCCCGAGCAGCTCGAGGTGCTCCGCGAGCGGCTCGCCGCGATCGCGGCGTACCCGGACCCGCTCGACGCGTACGTGGCGGCGATGCGCGAGGACCCGGGCAGGCGCGGCGGGCTCGGGCTGCCGCGCGTCCGCTACGAGGCGGCGCTCGAGCTCGAGGTCACGCACGAGGACGATCGCGTGACCGTGCACGCCCACGGCCCGCTCGAGCAGGCGCCGCAGGCGTTCATCCCCTCGCCGCTCGCGCGCCACGCGGCCGCCGCGCGCGCCTGATCGGGCGCGGCCGCAGGAGCACGAAGTACTGGTACGGCAGGAACGTCTCCTCGCGCGCGACCTCGAGCCCCGCGGCGGCGGCGGCCGCGAGGAACGCCGCGCGCGACACCTTGTGGTCCGGCGGCGGCCCCACCGGCAGCTCGCCCTCGTGGAAGTCGACGTTCGCGATCACGCCGCCCGGCGCGAGCGCGCCGGCGAGCCGCCGGAGCGCGGCCGCGCCGTCCGGGAAGTGGTGGAACGTGTTCACGACGAGGATCGCCTCGCACGGCTCGGGCGGGAGCGCGGCGTCGCCCGAGGCCGCGAGGAGCGGGTGGACGTTCGAGACGCCCGCCTCCCGCGCGCGCGCCCGGAGGATCTCGAGGATGCGCGGCTCCACGTCGATCGCGTGGACCCGCCCGCGCGGCCCGACGGCGCGCGCGAGCCGCAGCGCGAACACGCCCGGCCCGGCGCCGACGTCGCAGGCGACCGCCCCCTCGCGCAGGCCGAGCGCCCGGACCACCTCGTCCGGCTTCTGCCAGCCCGCGCGCTCGGGATCCTCGAGCCGCGCGAGGTAGGCGTCGAGGTCCTGCGGGTTGCCGTGCCGATCGCGGCCGTGCCCGCCGTGACCGTGCTCGCGTCCGTGCCCGCCGCCGTCGCGTCCGTGCCGGCGCCCGCCGTGACCGTGCTCGCTCATGCCTCCTGAGAGCCTCGCCGCGGCGAAGGGAATCGCCCTCCGAGGTGCGTCCGGGCGCGCGCCCGGCTATATTCCCGCGGCCCATGGCGGTACCGGTCTTCGAGATCGCGAAGGACTTCGTCTTCAGCGCCGCGCACCAGATCCGCCTCCACGGCGGGAAGTGCGAGCGGCTCCACGGGCACAACTGGCGGGTCCGCGTCCACGCCCGCGCCTCGCGGCTGAACCGGATCGGGATGGTGGTCGACTTCGCGGACCTCCAGGCGCTGGTCGCGGAGGTCGGCCAGCGCTTCGATCACCGGAACGTGAACGAGGTGCCCCCCTTCGACGAGGTGAACACCACGGCGGAGCTCCTCGCGCGGTTCTTCTACGTCGAGACGAACCGGCTGCTCGCCGAGCGGGAGGGCGGGCGCGTCGCGGTGTCGAAGGTCGAGGTCTGGGAGAACGAGGGGTCGCTCGCCGTCTACCGGGAGGAGTGAGACGGCCTCGCGCCCGGTCCGGGCGGCGGGACCGCGCCCGTCCGCCGGCCGCGCAGCTCGTCCGCCATCCGGCGCCGCTCGTCCTCGGGGACGACCCGCGCGACGGCGGGGAAGATCGTCGCCTCCTCCGAGGCGAGGTGCGCCTCGAAGTGCGCGCGCAGGGCCCGGGCCGCCCGGGCGAGCGCGGGCGCGAGCTCGGCGTGGCGCTCCGGGGCGGCGGCGAGGTCGGCGCAGAGCGCGATCACCGGATCGAGCACCGCGCCGTGCTCGACGTGTTCGCGGTGCATCGCCACGAGCGCGGCGTCCACCGCGGGATCGCGCCCGGCGAGGCGCGGCAGCACCGACTCCTCCTCGTCGCGCGCGTGGAGCGGCAGCGCCTCGACGAAGTAGCGCCGGATCCGCGCGGCCGCGTCCGCGACCTCCGCCCGGGGCGGCTGCGCGGCCTCGCCGAGCCGGACGGCCAGGTCCGAGAAGCTCCGGATGCGGGCGTGGCACTCGAGGAGGAGGTCGACGATGCCCTCGGCGGGGCGGGGAGACCCGATCGCGCTCAGCATCCCGGGGTTCTAACGGCCGGCTGCCACGTCAGCCCGCTCCCGTATCGTGGCGGCGGCCATGCCCGTCCTCTGCATCGTCCCGACGCCGCTCGCCGCGGCGAGGGCCGCGCGCCGCCTGTGCGACGCGCAGGGCGGGATCCTCTTCGGCCCGACCGTCGCGACGCTCGATCGGCTCGTCCCCGGCCTCCTCGCGGCGGCCGCCGACCGGCGCGCCGTCCTGCCGGCGCTCGGCGAGCGGCTGCTCGCCGTCGAGGCGGCGCGGGCCGCCGGCGGGCCGCTCGCCGCCGCGTCGCCGGACTCCGGGCTCGCGGCCGCGCTCGCGCGCGCCCTCGCCGAGCTGCGGCGCGGCGAGGTCACCGCCGCCGCCGCCCGCGAGGCGGCGGCGCGCCTCGCGGGCGGGGCCGCCGCGCGCCTCCTCGCGCTGGCGGAGACGCTCGACGCCTACGAGGGCGCGCTGGAGCGCCACCGCGTGCTCGACCGCGCCGGCGCCGCCCGGGCGGCGGCCGAGGCGGCGCGCC
>DASSSJ010000068.1:0-8496 GCA_035708485.1 Anaeromyxobacter sp.
CGGCGCCCCGGGAGCCGCCGCCGTGACTCGGCGGCTCGCTGGCCGGGAAGGTAACGGACGGCCGACCCCGGCGCCGGGGAAACGAGCGCCCACCGCGTGTCGGGCGCCCAGAACGCCGCCCATCGCCCGAGGGAGGCGTTCACGGCGCGGGCCGGGCCCAGACCGAGAGTTCCCGTCCTACGAGGGCCCCGTAGCGCCCAGACCGAGCGCCCAGACCGAGCCGCGGCCCCGAGAGTTCCAAGCCAAGAGTAAGAAAGAAGGAAGAGCCAAAGAGCTCAGACCGAGAATTCTCCGAGAGCCCATGAACGCGAGCGCACCCATCACCGGTGCACTAGTGCTCTCGTCCCGATCTTCGTCCCGAGTGAATGCGTCGTCGGCTGTGCTCGCACCCATGTCTATCCGGCGCCAGCGCACGGGACCCCGTGCAGGACCCGGAGGTGATACGTGCCGTGTGGGAACACGACCTGCGTGTCTCCGTCACGCCGGGCCTTCCAGGCGACTTTGTACGACCGGAGGAACTCGACCAGCCTCCCGAGCGCCTCGATCCGCTTCCACTTGTCCCGCGCCGCAACACGGGGGTTCAGCCTGCGGCGCGGCTCGCCGGGCGACGGACGCGCCGTCGGCTTCTGCGCGAGCACGCGCGCGATGCCGAGGAACCCGCCGTGCGCATGCCAGTGCGCCCGGGCCTCGTCTTCCTTCGCCTCGAGCGCCGACACGATCTCGTTCCTGAATTGCTCCGGCGACTCGAACCCCGGCGGCGTCGTGACCTGAAGGGTGATCTCCTCGGGCAGGCCGCCCTTCGGATCGAAGAAGTGCTCGGGTCGCTTCACCGAGTACGTGGCGCCGCCGATCCGCTCGGGCGAGGACCAGAGCCCGGGCCATGCGCTCCCCACGGCGACGAGCCCTGCCGCGGCGGGGTTCGCGAGCACGTAGGCGGTCTTATCGATGAGGTCGGCGGGAGAGACGAGCTTCACCGCGCTGTACGTGTCGGGCGCCCAGAACGCCTCCCATCGCCCGAGGGAGGCGTTCACGGCGCGGGCGACGAGCGCGTCCAGGAACTGGTGGAACGCCGGGAGCAGCGCTTGCGGATCGGTGAGGATCAAATGGAAGTGGTTGGAGAGCACGCAGAACGCGTGGACCCGGATGTCGAACCGGCGCGCCGCGACCGCGAGCAGGTACAGGAAGATCTGGTTCGTGGTTCGCGAGGGCTTGAGGAGAAACTCGCGCTGCGCGCAGCGGCGGGTGACGAGGTAGACTGCGCCGGCGACGACCTGACGTGGAGCTGTCATGGGCTGCGCGCGGCGCACGGAGTATGCCGCGGAGAAGCGTGCGTATTCGCTCGCCTCGCGGCGGCCCCGGGCGTCCACCGGTCGGCCGCACCGGCCGCAATCCGGAACTCTCGGTCCGGGCGCCCGATCTTCGTAATCCGGAACTCTCGGTCCGGGCGTCCAATCGTGCGAGCCCGGACGACGGCGCTTAAGAAACGCATCTTGCCCCGGAACCGTACAGAGGCGGGCGCGCTGCGCGACACCGTCGCCGATCTCACGGCCGCCGAGCGCTCGGCGATCGACGAGGAGGAGGCGCTCCTCGCGACCGTGCGCGCCGCCCTCGCCGCCCGCCGCGCGGGGGGCCGCGCGGACGGCGATCTCGTCGCGCGCCTGCGCGACCTGCGCGAGGAGGCGCTCGAGTCCACCTCGAAGGACCTCCCCACGGTGTTCCAGGAGATGGGCGTCGTGCGCGCGGTGATGGAGCGCGCGCGCCCGGACGCGCTCCCCGAGCCCGCCGCGCCCTACTTCGCGCACCTGCGCGTCCGGGAGGGCGGCGAGGAGCGCGACTACTGCCTCGGGCGCCACACGTTCGTGGACCGCGCCGCCGGCGTGCGCGTCGTGGACTGGCGCTGGGCGCCCGTCGCGGCGCTCTTCTACCGCTACCGCGAGGGCGAGGAGTTCGAGGAGCCGTTCCCGGGCCGCGTCGCGACCGGCGTCGTCGTCGCCCGCCGGGTGGTGGTCATCGAGCGCGGGCGCCTGGCGCGGGTCTCGGTGGACGGCGCGACGCTCACCCGCGGCCCGGACGGCGCCTGGCGCGCGACGCGCGGCGAGCGCGCCGCGCTCGGGGGCGGGGCGGGGAAGGCGGCGCGCCCGGGCGCGCTCGGCACGGGCGCGGGCGCGGCGGGGCGCGCGGCGGCCCACGAGGTCACGGCGCTCCTCGACCCCGAGCAGTTCGCGGCGATCTCCGCGCCCGCCGACACGCCGCTCCTCGTGCTCGGGAGCGCCGGGAGCGGCAAGACGACGGTGGCGCTCCACCGGCTCGCGCGCATCGCCTTCGACGAGCCGCGCCGCTTCCCGGCGGCGAAGCTGCAGGTGGTCGTCCCGGAGGTCGGGCTCGCGCGGCTCGCGGCGCGCCTCCTCGAGCCGCTCGGCCTCGAGCGCGCGACGGTCCGCACGCTCGACGCGTGGGCGCGCGGCGCGTTCCAGGGCGCGTTCGGCGCGCCGCCGCCGCGCCTGTGCGAGGAGCCGCCGCCGCTCGTCTCGCGCCTGAAGCGTCACCCGGCGCTCTACCACGCGCTCCGGCGCCGGCCGCGCCTCGCCGACCCGCGCCCGGCGCTGTCGCGGCTGCGGCGCGAGCTCGGCGACCTCCTCCTGGACCGCGGCTTCCTCGAGGCCGTCGTGCAGGGCGCCGCCGGCGACCTCCCCGTCACCGCGATCGAGGAGACGCTCCGGCACACGCGGCTGCAGCTCGCGCCGCCGCCCGAGGAGGCGCTCGCCGGGATCGAGCCCGATCGGCGCGAGACGCTCGACGGCAAGCCGATCTCCGAGGACACGCCGGAGGCGATCTCCGGGACGCTCGACCCGGAGGACCTGCCGATCCTCCTCCTCATGGCCGCGCTGCGCGGCGGCCGGGGCGCGCGGCGGAGCGCGCACCTCGTCGTGGACGAGGCGGAGGACGTCTCGCTGCTGGAGCTGTTCGTGCTCGGGCGCCACCTCGCGGGCCGGAGCGTCACCGTCGCGGGCGACGAGAGCCAGCAGACCTTCTCGTCCTACGCCGGCTGGCCCGACGCGATCGCGGCGCTCGGCGTGGACCGCGCCGAGACGGTGCGGCTCGAGACGACCTACCGCTGCCCGCGGCCGATCGCCGAGCTCGCCCACGCGGTCCTGGGTCCGGTCGCCCCGGCGCGTCCGCCGCGCGCGGGCCGCGACGGCGCGCCCGTCTCCCGGTTCGACTTCCCGACCGAGGCGCACGCCCACCTGTTCCTCGCCGGCGCGGTGCGCGACCTGCTCGAGCGCGAGCCGCAGGCGTCGGTCGCGGTCGTCGCGCACGCGCCCGACGTCGCGCGCGCCTTCCACCGGCTCCTCGCCGATCTGCCCGAGGCGCGCCTCGCGCTGGACGGCCGGTTCACGTTCCGCCCCGGCGTCGACGTGACCGACGTCTCGAGCGTGAAGGGGCTCGAGTTCGACTACGTCGTCGTGCCCGACGCGTCGCTCCGGGCCTACCCCGACACGGACGAGGCCCGGCGGCGGCTCCACGTCGCCGTCACGCGCGCGGCGCACCAGCTCTGGATCGCCGCGCCCGGAACCCCGTCCCCGCTCGTCGCGCGCGTCCAGGCCTCCTGACGCGTCCCTCGCGGGGCGGTGCGGCGTCCCGGCCGAGCGATCGCCGGATCCCGCCGCTACCTTCGCGGGCGCACCCACGACCCGGCAGGGAGGGAGAGCCGCGATGGCCCAGGTGACGCTGAAGGGGAACCCCATCCACACGAACGGTGAGCTGCCCAAGGTCGGCGCGCCCGCGCCCGCCTTCAAGCTGACGGCCGGCGATCTCAAGGACGTGACGCTCGCCGACTACAAGGGCAGGAAGAAGATCCTGAACATCGTACCGAGCCTCGACACGGCCACCTGCGCGACCTCGACGCGCCGGTTCAACGAGGCCGCCGGCAAGCTCGCGAACACGGTGGTCCTCGTCGTCTCGGCGGACCTGCCGTTCGCGTCGAAGCGGTTCTGCACGACCGAGGGGCTCCAGAACGTCGTCCCGCTGTCGCTCATGCGCGACAAGAACTTCGCGAAGGACTACGGCGTCCTCCTCCAAGACGGGCCGCTCGCCGGCATCTGCGCGCGCGCGGTCGTCGTCGTGGACGAGAACGACAAGGTCACGTACACGCAGCTCGTGCCGGAGATCGGGCAGGAGCCGGACTACGACAAGGCGCTCGCGGCGGCGCGGTAGCGCCCGCTCGGCGGCGTCACTTGATGTAGTAGCCCGACACCCGCCAGCGACCGTCCGCGTCCAGCATCGGCGTCACCGTCTCGACGGCGGCCTCCTTCTTGTCGAAGGAGGTCCGGTACTGAACGACGACGTACTTCCCGTCCGGCGCGCCGGGCAGCGACTCGGCGTAGGTCTTCGAGACCACCTTGCGGGAGAGGACCTTCCCGAGCGGCGCCCGCACGGCCTTCAGCGACTGCTCCCACTGCGCCCGCGGCACCGCGTCCTTGAAGAAGGTCGCGGCGTCGTCCCAGCTCGGGCCGTAGTCGCCGGCGTCGACGAGCTTCAGCCAGGCGTCGGCCGCCGCGAGGGCGGGCTTCTGCGAGGCCTCCTCCGCGCCGGCGGCGCCGGCGGCGAGGAGGAGGGAGGCGGCGCACAGCGCGCGGGCGATCGTCGTCATGAAGCGACCGTAGCACCCGGTGCGACGGCCGGGCCTCACCGCGTCACCCGCGCCGGTCCCACGTGCACCTCGACGCGGGCGCGCGTCGCC
Organism: Anaeromyxobacter sp.; assembly: GCA_035708485.1. Classification (GTDB taxonomy): domain Bacteria; phylum Myxococcota; class Myxococcia; order Myxococcales; family Anaeromyxobacteraceae; genus Anaeromyxobacter. The sequence continues at coordinate 4,742 of DASSSJ010000068.1, forward strand.
GGATCCTCGAGGACGAGGACGCGGGCCGCCGCCGGCATCTCGTCGCGGAGGACGACCCGCGCCGGCGCGGGCGACGAGGCCTTCCCGCACGTCACCCTGAGCGGCACGTCCGACGAGACCTGGATCGTCGTCTGCGGCCCCGCGCGGCCGAGGCCGAGCGTCGCCTCCGCGCGCGGCCCGACGGGCAGCGAGAGCACGTTCCCGGGCCCGGCGACGATCGGCCGCGGGAACTGCACGAGGCCGTCCCGGACCGGAACGGCCGGGACGGTCCGCACGTCGAACACCACGCGCGGCGGCCTCGCCACCGGCCGCTCGTACGGCGGTGGCGCCGCCTCCGCGACGCCGCCGTCGTGCCGATAGGGCGGCGGCGCGGCCTCGGCGACGCCGACGTCGTTGCGATACGGCGGCGGGGGCGCCTCCATCACGCCGCCGTCGTGCCGGACCGGCGGCGGCGGCGGCGTCGGGATGACGGCGCATTCCGCGCGGGCGTCCGGCGCGGGCCGCCGGTCGCCGGGCGGCGGCGGAGGCGGGGGCGGCGGCGGCGGCCGCGGATCGTACGGCGGCGGCGCGGCCTCCGCGACGCCGTGGTCGTGCGCCGGCGCGCAGCCGAGCATCCCGATCGCGGCGGCGACGGCGGCGGCGTGGCGCGGCCCGGCGAGGCGGCGACCCGAGGCGGCGGCGGCCGCGTGGCGCCCGCCCAGCCGGACCGACGCGCGCGCGTACCGCTCGAGCTCGCGCCGGTACTCGCAGAGGTGCCGCAGGCGCGCGGCGCGGCTCCGCGACTCGCGCCCGCGCAGGTCGGCGACGGCGCGCAGCAGGGCGGGATCCGCGGCGCCGCTCGCCTCTCCGCACGCGACGACGAGCTCGCGGAAGAGGCCGGCGGTCTCGAGGTTCAGCTCCGCCTCCCAGGCGAGGAACGAGCGCACGAGCCGGCGCACGTGGCGGCCGTCGTAGAAGCGCCCGAGCACGGCGACCTGGTGGTCGAGCCGGATCACCGAGCCGAGGAGCTCGTCCTCGCCCCAGCAGCGCCCGGCGAAGAGCGGGCCCCCGAGCTCCCACACGGTCGCGACCCTCGGATCCGTGTAGCGGTAGGTCGGCGCGAGCCAGGTGCCCTCGAGGCGTCCCGCCGCGCGCATGCGCGCCTCGAGCGGCGTCCCCGCGTAGATCTCGGCCCGGCAGTAGTTCATCGGGTGCGCGGGGTGCCGCGCGGCGAACGCGAGGTCGGCGAGGATGCTCTCGATCGTCGCCTCGGGGTGGAAGACGATGAGCGTGTACTGCGTCGAGATCCCGAGCGACTCGCACAGCGCGAGGGCACGCTCGGAGTCGCCGACGCCCTGGCGGCGGCGGCCGATCGACTCGAGCCCGCAGGCGCTCCCGGACTCGACGCCCATGAAGAGGCGCAGGAGCCCGAGCCGCCGGAGCGCCTCCAGCGCCGGGCGCGCCGCGTCGCGCGGGCTGCACTTCAGGACGAGGCCGACGTCCTTCACGCCCCGCGCCGCGAGCGCCGCGTCGATCCGCGCGATCCGCTCCCGGTTGTGCGCCGCGCTCGGGACGAGGAAGTTGTCGTCGTGGAACACGAACTGCCGGACGCCGCGCCGGTGGTACAGGTCGGCCATCTCGTCCGCGACGTCCTCCGGCGAGCGCTGCCGGAACCGCGGCCCCGGCGCGAGCCGGTGCAGGGTCGTGATGCAGCAGTAGTCGCAGTCGCTGACGCACCCGCGGCTCCCCATGAGGTAGGCGGTCGGCACGCCGCACAGCAGCCGGGCGGGGCCGTCGCGGTCCGGGCGGGGCAGCCGGTCGAGATCGGCGACCGCCGCGCGCGGGGGGGTGAGCGCCGCCCCGCCGTCCCCGCGGACGGCGACGCCGCGGACGTCTGCCGCGCGCGCGACGAGCGCCTCGCCGAGGTTCGCGAGCTCGACGAGCGTCTCCTCGCCCTCGTGGATGACGACGACGTCGAGCGCGGGGCACGCGTCGAGCAGCTCGACGGCCGCGCACGAGGCGTGGTGGCCGCCGGCGACGATCGGGCGCGCCGGGGCCTCGCGCTTCAGCGCCTCGGCGAGCGCGAGGAACTCGCCCGCGCGGAGCTGGAAGCACATGGAGAGCCCGACCAGGTCGGCGCGGCGCGCGGCGCGCAGCACCGCGGGCGCGTCATGCCACGCGTTGAATGCGGCGATCTCCGGCGCGTGGCCGGCCGCCCTGAGCGAGGCGGCGAGGTAGAGGAGCGACAGGTTCGACTCGTGATCGGGGCCGACCAGCAGGACGCGCATTTTCCCTCCAGCGGCGGACGCGTCCGGGACGCGTGCCGCACCAGGGCCGCCCCCGACGCGGCGCGCGGCCCGCCGACAGCTTCGCAGGACGCGAGCGCGGCAGGAAGGCCGCCGGGGGTTTCAACGCGCGGCCGCGGAAGGCGATCTGTGGGGACGGGTGCGAGGCAGGACGCACCTCGCGCGGACCCTCGTTGCGCGGGTTTGTGTACCATCCGACGATGATCGTCCTCCGGCTCCGCCCCGCCGCCGCCGCCGTCGCCGCCTGCGCGCTCGCCGCGCTCGCGGCGTGCAGCGACCCGGAGCCGCCGCGCGAGCCGCTCCTCGTCAACGCGAGATCGGGCGCGAGGGTGGACCTCTCGCGCACGGCGTGGTCCGCGTGCCGTCCGCCCACCTTCACGTCCGGCGCCTCGGAGCGCTGGACCGAGACGCACGGCGAGCGGGGCGCGGTGACCTACACCGTGACTCCCTACCCGGACGTGGGCTGCGCCGGCGCCGCCGGCGCGGGCGAGTCGGTCGCGGGGATCGCGTACGCGCAGGGAGAGCGGACGGTCGGCTTCACCGGGGCGCCGCCCGACGGGCTCGGCGCCAGCGTGGTCGCCACCCGGGTGTACGTGGACGCGGGCGCGGTGTACAGCCTCGACTGCTACTGGCTCGACGACACCGTGTCGCCCCGCGTGCTGTACACGGGCGACCCGAACGCCACGGCGGACGCCGAGGGCTACCCGAACACGTTCTTCGAGGGCGGCGCGGAGGAGCTGTAGCTCGCCGCGCCGCGGCGCGACCGCGACGCGCGCGTCACTTCCGCGCGGGCGACCCGCCGTCCAGGAACGCGAGCACCCCCCGCGCGACGTCCTGGAGCGCGTCGGTGGTGGCCTGCATCTCCGCCCGGCGGGACGACTCCGCCACCGACAGCTCGTCCCCCGCCTGCCTCGTCGCGTAGTCGCGGCTGGCGGCGGCCGCGAACGGGACGACCCCGGTCCGCACGTCGAGCAGCACCGCCTCGACGTCGCAGTGCGCCTTCGCCTCGTCCTTGGCGAACAGGCGACCCCGCTCGTACGAGCGGCAGTCCGCGCGCCACGCGACGAGGAGCTCGGCGCGGAAGCGCGCGGCGGCCTCGCGCGGGGGACGCGGGGGCCGGTGGCGCAGGCGGAGAGCGAGAGGCCGGCGAGGAGCGCGGCGAAGGCGGTCGGGGAGCGCATGGGACCTCCGTGGCGCGAGGGGCGCGCCGCGGGTGGACGGTACACCCGGAGGACACCGGCCGCGGGCGGGTGTTGGATCGGCTCCTCCGCCCCTCGAGGTCCTCGCCATCCGCGGGCGGGTGGGGCAAGCTTCGCGCGAGCCCTCGCCCGGGCCACGCCCGGCGGGCACCGCATGCGCCCCGAGCACGCCCACCGGTCTCGACGCCGCCGCGGGTCCCTCGCGGCGGTCGCGTCGCTCGCCGCCAGCCTCGCGGCGCACGTCGTGCTGATCGCCATGCTCGCGCGCGTC
>DASSSJ010000069.1:0-61089 GCA_035708485.1 Anaeromyxobacter sp.
GATCGTCTACGACACGACCCCCGCAGTCGAGGCCTCGATCGAGTCCATCGTCCACACCTTTTTCGAGGCCGTGGTGCTCGTCACCCTCGTGGTCTTCATCTTCCTGCAGAACCTGCGCGCCACGATCATCCCGTTGCTCACGGTGCCGGTCTCCCTCATCGGGACCTTCATCTTCTTCCCGATCCTCGGCTTCTCCGTGAACACGCTCTCGATGTTCGGCCTGGTGCTCGCCATCGGCATCGTCGTCGACGACGCGATCGTCGTGGTCGAGGCGGTGATGCACCACATCGAGCACGGGAAGTCGCCGAAGGAGGCGACCGCGCAGGCGATGAAGGAGGTCTCGGGCCCGGTCGTCGCGATCGCGCTCGTCCTGTCGGCGGTGTTCGTGCCCGTGGCGTTCATCAGCGGCATCAGCGGCCGCCTCTACCAGCAGTTCGCCATCACCATCGCCATCTCGGTGATGTTCTCGGCGGTGAACGCGCTGACGCTCTCCCCGGCGCTCTCGTCCCTCCTCCTCAAGCCGGCGAGCGGGAAGCGCTCGATCCTGTCGCCCTTCTACGACGGCTTCAACAAGCTGTTCGGGAAGTTCACCGACGGGTACCTGTCGTTCACGAGCATCCTCGTCCGGAAGGCGTTCCGGAGCGCGCTCCTCGTCGTGGTGGTGACCGTGCTCGCGGCGCTGGTGGCGGGGCGCATCCCCGGCGGCTTCGTGCCGGACGAGGACAACGGCTACTTCTTCGCCAACATCCAGCTCCCCGATGCGTCCTCGCTCGAGCGGACCGACGCGGTCGCGAAGAAGGTCGAGGAGATCATCGGGAAGGCGAAGGGCGTCGAGTACGTCACGACGATCACGGGCTACTCGCTCGTGTCGGGCGCGTACGCCTCGAACACCGCGTTCCTCTTCGTGTCGCTGAAGCCCTGGGAGGAGCGCGAGGCGGAGGAGGAGCACGCCTTCGCGCTCATGGCCGCGCTCAACAAGGAGCTCGCCGCGAAGGTCCCGGAGGCGAACGCGGTCACCTTCGGCCCGCCGCCGATCATCGGCCTCGGGACCGGCTCGGGCTACACCATCATGCTGCAGGACCGGAGCGGCGGGCCCCCCGAGCTCCTGGCCCAGAACGCGGAGAAGTTCATCGCGGCCGCGCGGAAGCGGCCGGAGATCGGCTCGGCGCGCACCGTCTACCGCGCCAGCGTCCCGCAGATCTTCGCCGACATCGACCGCGACAAGGTGACGAAGCTCGGCGTCCCCGTCACCGACGTGAACGCCTCCCTCGGCACGCTCCTCGGCGGCACCTACGTGAACGACTTCAACCGGTTCGGCCGGACGTACAAGGTGTACCTCCAGGCGGAGCCCGAGTACCGCGCCGACGTGAAGAGCCTCGGGCTCTTCTCGGTGCGCACGGCGGCCGGGGGCACCGTCCCGCTCGACACGCTCGTGACGACGCGGCCCACCTCCGGCCCCGAGTTCACGAACCGCTTCAACCTCTACCGCGCGGCCGAGATCACCGGCCAGCCGGCGGAGGGGTACAGCTCGGCCCAGGCGCTCGACGCGCTCGAGGCGGTGGCGAAGGAGGTGCTGCCGCCGGAGATGGGCTACGCCTGGTCGAACGTCTCGTACCAGGAGAAGAAGGCGGCCGGCACGGCGGGGCTCGTCTTCGCCTTCGCGATCCTGCTCGTGTTCCTGGTCCTCGCCGCGCAGTACGAGAGCTGGTCGCTCCCGATGAGCGTCATGCTCGGGACGCCGTTCGCGGCCTTCGGCGCGTTCCTCGGCCTGTGGCTCGCGCGGTTCACGAGCACGGCGTACGTGAGCAACGTCTTCGCCCAGATCGGCCTCGTGATGCTGGTCGGCCTCGCCGCCAAGAACGCCATCCTCATCGTCGAGTTCGCCAAGGAGGCGAAGGAGAAGCGCGGGCTCGGCCCCGTGGAGGCGGCGCTGGAGGCCGCGAAGCTGCGCCTCCGGCCGATCCTGATGACCGCCTTCGCGTTCATCCTGGGCGTCGTGCCGCTGGTGCGCGCCGCGGGCGCGGGGGCGGAGGGGCGCAAGGTGATGGGCATGGCCGTGTTCGCGGGCATGCTCGTCGCGACGATCCTGGGCGTCGTCCTCGTCCCGGTGCTCTTCGTCGTCGTCGAGAAGCTGTTCGCCGGGAAGGGGAAGGGGGAGGCGGAGGCGGTCGAGGGCGCCGGGGAGCCGCGCAAGGCGGCGGGAGGTCACGCGTGAACCGCACCGTGCTCGCCGCCGCGGCGCTCGCCGCAGCCGGCTGCTCCTTCGCGCCGAGGTACCAGCGCCCGGACGCCGGCGTCCCCGCCGAGTTCCGGCTCGCGAAGCCCGGCGAGGCGACCTCCATCGCCGACCTGCCCTGGTGGCAGGTGTTCAAGGACCCCGCGCTCCAGGGGCTCATCCGCGAGGCGCTCGCCGCGAACCAGGACCTCGCCGTCGCCACCGCGCGCGTCGCGGAGGCCCGCGCGCTCGTCGGCGTCGCGAGGGCCGACCTCTTCCCGCAGATCTCGGCCCAGGCGGCGGCCGGCTACGGCCAGCCGGTCTCGGACAGCGCCGCCGAGAGCCTGGGGCAGCGGGAGGCCAGGGCGCGGTACGCGCTCGACGCGGGCCTCTCCTGGGAGCTCGACCTCTGGGGCCGCGTGCGGAACGGGCGCGACGCCGCCATCGCCGACCTCCTCGCCACCGAGGGCGGCCGGCACGCGGTCGTCCTCTCGCTCGTGTCCGGCGTCGCCCAGGCCTACCTGGAGCTGCGCGCGCTCGACCTGGAGCTGGAGATCGCGAGGTCCAACACCGAGACCCGCAAGGGAACGCTCCAGCTCTTCGAGGCGCGCGCGAAGGGCGGCGTCGCGTCGGACCTGGAGGTGAACCAGGCGCGCGCCGACCTCGCCGTCACCCAGGCCGCGATCCCCGACACCGAGATGCGCATCTGGAGGAAGGAGCACGAGCTGTGCGTGCTCCTCGGGCGGGCCCCCGGCGCCATCCCGCGCGGCGCCGCGCTCGTCGAGACGCCGCTCGTCCCGGAGCTGCCCTCGGGCGTTCCGGCCGCGCTGCTCCAGCGCCGCCCCGACGTCCTCGCCGCCGAGCAGGGCGTCGTCGCGGCCGGGAAGCGCGTGGGCGTCGCCGTCGCGAACCGGCTCCCGGCGCTGTCGCTCTCCGGCTTCATCGGCCTGCAGGCGCGGTCGGCCGCGGACGTGTTCGACCCGGCGTCCGTCGCGTGGAACACGGGCGGCAGCCTGCTCGCGCCGATCTTCCAGGGCGGCCGGCTCAAGGCGGAGGAGAAGGCCGCGCGGGCGCGGCTCGAGGCGTCGGTGGCGTCCTACCGGCGGGCCGTCGAGGAGGCGCTGCGCGAGGTGGCGGACGCGTCGGCAGGCGTGACGAAGCTGCGCGACGTGCGCTCGGCGCGGCAGACCCAGGTGACCGCCACGACCCAGGCGGCGAAGCTCGCCATGGCCCGCTACCAGGGCGGCGTGTCGAGCTACCTCGAGGTGCTCGACGCCCAGCGGCAGCAGTTCGACGCCCAGCTCGCGCTCGCGAACGCGGCGCGCGACGAGCTGACGTCGATGGTGCTGCTCTACCGCGCGCTCGGCGGCGGCTGGCAGCAGCAGGAGGCGGCGGAGCCGGCCCGGGCGGAGCCGGCCCAGCCGGCGCCAGCGCCGCCGCCGGCGAAGACGCCCGCGAGGTGAGGGTCGCGCGGCGCCGCCCGGACGGCGGCGCCGCGGGGCCGAACGGCAGTCCAGCGCCCGAGACGGGAGGCAGCGTGGCGAGCACGGCGGCGAACCCGAGCGGTCCGGCGGACGAGGTCGCGCTCCCGCCCGACCGCGGCGTCTTCCGGCGGCTCCTCGACCCCGACGAGCGGTTCGCTGAGGTCCTCTTCGGCCTCATCATGGTCGTCACCATCACCGGGACGATCAGCGTCACCGAGGGCGGGCGGCAGGACGTCCGCGACATGCTCGTCGCCGCGCTCGGCTGCAACCTGGCCTGGGGGATCGCGGACGCGGTGATGTGGATCCTGAGCACGCTCATCGTGCGCGGGCGAGGCATCGTCGCCCTGCGCGCGGTCCGGGGCGCCGCGGATCCGCGGCGGGCCCACGCCGTCATCGCCGGGGCGCTGCCGCCGGTGGTCGCCGACGCCCTCGGCGAGCCGGACCTCGAAGGGATCCGCCGGCGGCTCGCCGCCGCGCCCGAGCCGCCCAGCCGGCCGGGGCTCGGGCGGCGCGATCTCCTCGCCGCGGCGGCCATCTGCGTGCTGGTCTTCGTCTCGACCTTCCCGGTCGTGGTCCCGTTCTTCTTCGTCCGGGACGCCTTGCTCGCGCTCCGGATCTCGAACGGGATCGCGCTCGTCATGCTGTTCCTGCTGGGCCACGCGGCGGCGCGCCAGGCCGGCGGCCGGCCGTGGCGGTTCGGGCTCGGGATGGTCCTCCTCGGCGCCGTCCTGGTCGCGGTGATCGTGGCGCTCGGCGGGTGACGGGCGCGGCCGGGGCCGGGGATCAGCCGGCGGCCTTCGCGCGCGCCGCGGCCGGCGACGCCGCCGCCGGCGGCAGCCGGACCTCGAACGCCGCGCCGCCGCCGGGCGCGCGCGCCACGGCGATGGTGCCGCGATGCGCCTCGACGATGGAGCGCGTGACGGCGAGCCCCATCCCGAGCCCCGCCGGCTTCGTCGTGAAGAACGGCTCGAAGACGCGCCCGGCGATCGCCTCGGGCACGCCGTGCCCCCAGTCCTCGACGCGGATCGCGACGGCGCCGCCCGCCTCGACGGCGGAGATCCGCACGCGGCGCCGGTCCCCCGGGGCGCCCGCGACCGCGTCGAGGGCGTTGATGAGGAGGTTCAGGATCACCTGCACGAGCTGCACCTCGTCGCCGACCACCGCGGGCAGCGCCGGCGCGACCTCGAGCTGCACGTCGACGCCCCGGTCGCGCACCTCCGCCCCGACGAGGCGCAAGGCGTCGCGGATCACGGCGGCGACGTCGAGGGGAACCGGCGTCCAGCTCTCGCGCCGGAGCACGCCGCGGATGCGGCGGATCACGTCGTCCGCCCGCGTCACGTCGCGGACGATGTCCTCCAGGCACGACCGGACCTCGGCGTCGTCGCGGGACCCCGCGGCGAGGAAGCGCTGCGCCGCCTCCGCGTTGTTGAGCACGGCGCCGAGCGGCGAGTTGATCTCGTGCGCGAGCGAGGCGACCAGCTCGCCCAGGGCCGAGACCCGGTTCATGCGCGCGACCGCGGTGAGGTTCTCCCGTGCCTTCGCCTCGGCGCGCCAGCGGCGCCGCCGCTCCACGAGGAGCAGCGCGATGAGGGCAGACTGGACGAGGAACGCCACGGCGGCGGCGACGATCTCCCACCGGTGGCGCGTCCACGCGGAAGGCTCGCGGAACCGGACCTCGGCGCCGGCGGGCACGCGCGCGTCGGGCACGCCCCAGCGCGCGAGCTGCCGCGCGTCGAGGGCCACGCGGCCCGCCGCGCCCCGCTGCACCGGGATCGTCTCGACGGGCTCGCCCGCGAGGACGCGGAGCACGGCGCGCGCCACGGCCCTCCCCGTCTCGCCGAAGTCGGTGAGGACGCCGCCCGTCACGCCGTACCCGAGCACGTGCCCGACCACCGTGAAGACGGGCGCCGTGGAGGCGGACACCATCGCGGGGACGGACTGCGGGCCGCCCCACTGGCGCCCGGCGCCGTCCTGGGCGAACGAGACGACGATCACGACGGTCCGCGGCGGCAGCGCCCGGAGGCGCTCCTGGAGGTCCTTCATCGGCTGACCGAACAGCTCGACGATCTCGACGTCGCGCCGCGCGGCGGCGACCTCGCGGCGCAGCAGCTCGTTCAGGGGCCGATCCCACGCCGACGCGCCGCCCACGAGCGCGACGCGGCGGGTGTCCGGGAAGAGCGCCAGCGCGAGGTCGAGCGTCTCGCGGATCGCGAGGTGCTCGGTGACGCCGGTGAAGTGGGCGGGGAGGCGGGCCGGCGGGCTCGCGCCCTCGATCACCATGCCGAACACCACCGGCACGCCGGGGAACGGCGTCTTCGCCGGGTCGGACAGGAAGGCGATCGCGTCCGGCCCCGCCGCCACGATCACGTCCGGCGGAGCGCGCGCGTACTTCTCCCTCACCCATGCCCGGAAGCCCTCCTCGTAGCGCGGATCGGGGAACCGGAGCCGGTCGACGTGCTCCGAATAGATGGCGACGTCGGGACCGAGCGGGAGCGCCGCCCGGAGCCCGGCGGTGAACACGGCGTCCACCGGCACGCCGGGCTCGAACGCGTGGATCGAGAGCACGCGCCGGGGCCGCGCCGCCGGCTCGGCCGCGAACGCCGCCCCGAACGCCGCCGCGGCGACGGTCGCGGCGAGACCGCCTCGCGCCAGCGCCTTCCCGAACATGGCCGCAGGATACCGCAGCCGGCGCTCGCGCCGCGACGACCCCGACCGAGCGCCGCTCGGTCCGGCTCCGCGCCGTCCCGACGCGCGGCGCCGCCGCGCGACGCGCGGGCCGCCCCGGGCCCGGCGCGGCTCGGGGCGTCGCCCGTCCGGCCCTACGGCACGTCCCGGAGCACCGCCGCGCCCCGGTCGGTCGCGACCATGAGCGCGAACGGCTTCGTCATCGTGTCCACGGAGAGCCGGAGCACGCGGGTGCCCGGGATGCCCGCGAGCGGCTTCGACGCGCCGCTCGCCGGGTCGTACACGACGGCGCCCGAGGTCGCGCCCGCGACGACGACGCGGCCGTCGGGGAGGCACACCAGGTCCTGCACCGGGCGGTCGGGGAGGCCGAGCGTCCGGGCGTCGAACGTCCGGAACTTCCAGGCCACCTGATCGAACACGGCGACGGTCTCGACCACGGAGTCCGCGCCCTCGCTCGCGAACCAGACGCGGCCGTCCGGGCAGACGGAGACCGCGGTGAGGTGCACCGAGTCGCCTTCCATGGGGACACGGAACACCGGCTCGTTCTGGAACCCGGGATCGGTCGAGTACGTGTACGGGTCGCCGAACGCGATCTCGAAGGCGGCGCCCCAGCGCTCCCACCACTGGACCGGGTCCGGGTACCAGGTGGCGAGGCCGGCGGTGTACTGCCCCGCGTGCCACAGCTCGCCCTTCGCGTTGAACGCGAGGCCGCGCCAGTCGCCCGCGCGCGGGTGCCCGCCCTGGTTGCACGGAAGGTGATAGCAGACCTCCGCGTGGAGGTGGTCGCCGAGGAACCCGTCGAGCCACTGGTCGATCGACCCGAGCGTGGGCGTGTAGGGCACGTACTCGTCCGGGAACACCATCACGATGCCGTGGTCCATGGCGGCGTACAGCGTGCCGGGGTGCCACCAGTGGTCGTAGAGCATCCGGAACGGCGTCCGGTTGTGCCAGACCTTCATGTGCCGGTTGTTCACCCAGTTGTCGATGCGGTCCACGGTGATCGTGCCGTCCGGGTTCAGCCGGACGCGGTCGATCTTCCCGGAGTGGCGCAACGGATCGCACCAGTCCGGCCCGCCGTCGCACCGGACGCCGTCCGTGTGCGAGCCGTGGTACCCGACGAACACCTCGTTCGGCGCGCCGCCCGCGACGCTGCGGATGCCGGACGCGTTGGCGCCGCCCCAGAGCAGATCGCCGCTGCACGGCGCGTCCGGCGCGATGGGGATCATGTCGCAGTACTTCACCCAGCCGACGGGGCCCGGCGTGCGCCCGGTGATCTCGCCGAGGTGGAGCCCGTCCCGCTCGTCGAACCGCTTCAGCGCGCCCGCGGGCGTCGCGACGTAGAGGGCGTTCGGCGTCGCGATCCAGCGGTTCTGCGCCTCGTCGGTCGTGACGTCGACGATCCAGCTCTCGCTCAGCGCCGCACCGCCCGTGTACACGCAGTTCGTGACGGGCCACGGCCCGGGCGTGCCGAACGCCACCTTGGCGCCCGTCGTCACGGCGCTCGAGGCGGTGCCACCGCAGGCGGGACCGCCGCCGCCCCCGCCGCCACCCCCGCCACCGCCACCACCCCCACCGCCGCCGCCGCCCCCGCCGCCACCCCCGCCGCCACCGCCGCCGCCGCCGCCCCCGCCGATGCCGCCTCCGCCGGGGGTGGGGGAGCCGTCGCCGCACCCCGCCGCGAGCGCCGCCATCGCCGCCACCGCGAGCGCCGCGGAGACGCTCCGCCCGAACCGTCCGACCATGTCCGCCCTCCCTGGTGGCGCCCGACGCGCGGGCAGCCGCGTGGTCGGATGCGAGCGCCGCGCCACCGCGCAACCGTGCGCGCGCCCGCGGGGTGGGCCCGGCGAGCCGTTCCCCGGCGTGGAACGGCGTTTCCCACCGTGTGCACGCAGCGCCGCGCCGCGACCCGGAGCGCTCGCTCCGCGCGGGCCCCTCGCGTGCCGCGCGCGAGCGGCGACCCGGCGTACCGCGCGAGGAGGTCCGCCGGTCGCGCTGGACGCGACGCACCCGGCGTCCCGGGGCCGCCCCGGGCAACCCGCCGGAGAGCACCCCCGACGGTGCACCGCGAGAGGACCCCCGGCCACCGGCCGCGTCGCGACCCGGCGCACGGGCGGCGAGGCGCTGCTCCGTCAACGACCGGGCGGGTCGCCGCCCTCCGCCGCGCCGCCCGGCCCCGCTCCCGACCAGCGCGACGGCGCGATCGCCGGCGTCGGCCCCTCCTCCTCCGGCCGCAGCCACGACTGGAGGAGGCGGAGCGCGGCGTCGGGATCGTCGGCGTACGTGAACAGGTCGAGGTCCTCTGGAGAGATCACGCCGTGCCGGACGAGCGCGTCGAAGTTCAGGATCTCCTTCCAGAAGGTCGGGCCGTAGAGGAGGACGGGCGTCCGGCGCGCCAGCTTGCCGGTCTGCTGCAGCGTCAGGATCTCGGTCAGCTCGTCGAGCGTGCCGAACCCGCCGGGGAAGACCACGAGCGCGCGCGCCAGGTGCGCGAACCAGAGCTTCCGCATGAAGAAGTAGCGGAACTCGAACGACAGCTCGCGCGTGATCCAGCGGTTCGGGCGCTGCTCGTAGGGGAGCCCGATGTTGAGGCCGACGGTCTTGCCTCCGGCCTCGGACGCGCCGCGGTTGGCGGCCTCCATGATGCCCGGGCCGCCGCCGGAGCAGACGATGTACCGGGCGGACCCCGACGGAAGCCCCTTCGACCACGCGGTGACGAGGCGCGCGAGCGTCCGCGCGTCCTCGTAGTAGCGGCCGAGCGGGCCGTCCGGCGCGATCCGCGCCGAGCCGAAGAAGACCACCGTGTCGTGGATGCGCTCGCGGCGGAAGGTCTCGAGCGGCGAGAGGTACTCGGCGAGGATGCGCAGGGGGCGCGCCGTCGAGGACTCGAGGAAGCGGGCATCCTGGTACGGGGCCGTGGGTCGCGAGTCGGGGCTCATCCGTCCTCCTGGGCTGGGGGCCCCGGGCGCGAAGCGGCCGCCGGCGGGGAAGCCTGCCTCCGGTCACCGGCCCATGCCGAACGCCGGGTCGTTCACGAGCGTGTAGCTCACCATGAGCTCGGCCGCGCGCGAGCGGATGTCGGGGACGTCGGTGTACTGCGCGCGGCGCCGCGCGCCGATCGCGGTCACCGCCAGCGCGTGGGGGCCCCAGACGCGCGCGAGCACCTCGACCTCGCCCCAGTGGATGAACTCGAAGTCGTCCGTCTCGGGCGAGGCCTTGCTCGAGATGTAGTAGCTGCGCCCCGCCAGGCGGAGGAGGCCGCGTCCCGCCCAGAGGAGCCGCGCCTCGAGGAGCGACACGCCCTGCACGCCGAAGTGGTAGTCGCGGAACCCCGCGGCCTCGGCGCTCGACCCGCCCGCGCCGTAGCCGATGCCCGCGTAGGCGGTCCCCTGCAGCGCGAGGTCGGTCGAGAACGGGAACTGCTTCACCGCTCCGATCGCCACGCTCGACGAGGACGCCCGGAACGAGCCCGGCGTGATGTAGTCGTACGCGGCCATGAGCCCCCACAGGCCGCGCGAGCGCCCCTCGCCCCAGTCGTCGGCGAGCACCAGGCCGCGCATCATGACGTTCCCGTACGCCTTCTTCTCGTCGGCGTTCTTGTCGAGGACGAGCGACATCGCGACGTCGAAGTAGTCGAACGGCCCGCGGAACTCCCAGTCGGAGCCGGGGTTCCCGTTCTGCGCCCGCGCGGCGATCGAGACCTGGCCTGCCGGGTTGTGCATGTTGTAGCCGCTGCTCGTGGCGCGGCCGGCCACGCCGAGCGAGAGCCTCAGCTGCCCGAACCAGGGCTGATCCGTGAAGCGGCGGCCGCCCGGGCGCTGGTCGCCGACGATCTGGCGGTTCAGCCCGGTGAACGGTGAGAGCGCCGCGACGCTGATCTCGCGCCAGAACCCCGGCCGCATCGCGTTCGCGGCGCGGCTCGAGAGCCGGTAGAGCACCTCCCCCAGGATCGAGCCCGCGATCGGCGTCGTGATCTGATCGTTCACCGACGGCGGCTCCGTCTCGCCGGCCGTCTCCCACAGGAAGCTGCCGATCTCGGCCATGAGGAAGCTCTCGTAGAAGGAGAGCCCCATGCTGCGCGCGGCCGTGTAGTACATGCTGCCTTCGTACGGGTGGCCGAACTGGTTCGTGACGAACTGGTCCTCGTCGTACCACCACGGTCCGTCGAGGTGGTCGACGAAGTTGTCCCAGTCGACGTCGTAGACCTCGGGGTTGCCGAAGTTGTACGCGAAGCGGTTCTGGACGACGCTGTACCCGATCGGACCCTCGAGGAAGCTCCAGCCCCAGCGCGCCGCGCGGCCCAGCTCGGTCGGCGCGTAGCGCCCGAGGGTCTCCGGCGGCGGGGTGAGCGGCGGGACGGACCCCGGCGGCGCCGCGGCGAGATCGGGCGGCGCCGCCGCCTGCGCGGCGGGGGCCTGCGCGCGGGCGGCGGTGGCGAGCAGCAGGACGGCGGCGGCGGCGGCGGGGAGACGGGCGCTCATGGAGCCTCGGTCATCGAGGGCGCCGGCCGGCCCGGCGCGCACGTGAACGGTACTCCAGCGCAGCGCGGAGCGTTCCGGAATCCGACCTTGGTCCACCCGCACGCCGCGAGGAGCGGGCGGGCACATCACGCTTCGCGAAGAGTGCCTGGCCCGGAGCTCGGAGCGGCGTGGCCCGGAGATCGAGCGCCTAGGTCCGCACCAGCCGGACGCGCGTGTCGTAGAACGAAACGCTGCCGCCGACCTCGTCGATCATGCAGGTGTTCGCGAGGTGCGGGTCGATCCACATCACCGCGTTCGCGTTGAAGCCGCCCCGTCGCCACGGGTCCCCCTTGACGGGGTGGTGGTCGATGTCGAGGTCCACCGCGCCCGTCGCCCAGTGGCCGTGGCCCACCGTGAAGGTGACGACGCCGGGGCGGATCCCCTCGGTCACCTTCACCTGGCCGACGATCGGCTTCACGAGCCCGTTCCCGAGCGGCCAGACGCCGTCCGGGTTCGTCGCGGACACGATCCTCACGCGCTGGCCGTCCGCGAGCCCGAGCCGCGCGGCGTCGGCGGCGCTCACGATGACGGCGTTCTCCGGCA
This sequence comes from Anaeromyxobacter sp., assembly GCA_035708485.1. Taxonomy (GTDB): domain Bacteria; phylum Myxococcota; class Myxococcia; order Myxococcales; family Anaeromyxobacteraceae; genus Anaeromyxobacter. Next base: position 11,445 of record DASSSJ010000069.1, read on the forward strand.
TGTGGTGGTTCGGGTACGCCTGCGTGATGGTGCGCGACTTCGTCATGCGCACGTCGGCGAGCCGCGAGCAGGCCGCGGGCGTCGAGGCGGCGAACCGGGCGCTCCAGCAGCTCGACGGCGTCACGCAGGCGAACGTGTCGAGCGCCGAGGAGCTCGCGGCGACCGCGGAGGACCTCGCCGCGCGCGCCGCGGAGCTCGAGCGGGCGGTGGCGTTCTTCCGGGTGGCGGCGCGCGAGGAGCGCGCCAGGCCGGCGCTCCGGTCGGTGGCCCGACCCCCGCGACGCGCGGGGTCACGCTCCGCGCGCCGGGGGTTCGGCCGCGAGCGGCCCCGCGCGGCCCGCCGCGGCCGGACCCGGAGCGCGCCCGCGCGCGGGTGCCGCGGTCGCCGGCGGCCCCCCCACCACCTGCCTCGACCGCGCGAGGTCGTCGCTCCAGCGCCGCTCGAGGGCCGCGGCGAAGGCGGGGTCGTCGGCGACGAGGCAGCCCTCGTCGAGCAGCTCCATCGAGAAGAAGTCCATGTTGATCGAGCCCACCACGACGAGCCGGTCGTCCACGAGCATCGTCTTCGCGTGCATCATCGAGGGCTGATACTCCCATACCCTCAACCCGGCGCGGCCGAGGCGCGGGTAGAGCCGGCGCTGCACGAACGTGACGGTCGGGTGGTCCTGGTGCGGGCCCGGCAGGAGGAGCCGGGTCTCGACGCCGTGGCCCGGCAGGGAGGCCAGGGCGCCGAGCACCTCCGGCGGCGGGACGAAGTAGGCGTTCGCGATCCAGGCGCGCCTCCGCGCGGCCGCGAGCGCGATGTGCGTCACCCACCGCGCGTGCGACAGCCCGACGACGTCCGTGCTCGTGATGTACCCGGCCCGCGCGTCGCCGGCGGGGCGCGCCCGCTCCAGCTCCGCGCGCGGCAGGAGCGCGCCGCCCGTCTCGAGCCAGTGGGCGGCGAACGCCGTCTGCATCTGGCGCACGACCGGGCCCTCGACCTCGACGTTGGCGTCGCGCCACGGCTCCGGCCCGCGGCCGTCCCCGCTCCACTCCGGCGCGATCCCGAAGCCGCCGGTGAACCCGACGCGGCCGTCCACCACCACGAGCTTGCGGTGGTTCCGGCCGGTGACCGTGAACGGCCGCTTCCGCGGATCGCGGAAGTAGCGCACCTCGCAGCCGGCGGCGCGGAGCGGCGCCGCGAGCTCCTCGTCGAAGCCGGTGCTGCCGATCGGGTCCACCAGGATCCGCACCGCGAGCCCGTCGCGCGCGCGGCGGCACACGAGCTCGGCGAGGCGCGAGCCCACCTCGCCCGGCTTCCAGATGTACACGTCCACGTGGACGCTGTGCCGCGCCTCGCGGATCGCCTCCTCCATCGCGTCGAACAGCGCCCCGTCGTCGCGCCACGCGAGGCGATTGCCGTCGAGGAGCGAGACGCCGGTCGCCTGCACGAGCGCGAGGCCGACCTGGTCCGGGCCGTCCGTGAGCCCCATGCGGAGCGAGCCGAGCGCGCCGGACCGGGCGCGCCCGTCCCACCAGCGGCGCGCGAGCGCGCCGAGGACGGCGCCGACGGCGACGCCCGCCGCGAGTGGTCGCGTCGGTCTCACGCCTCGAACGCTGCGCATCGCGCGACCGCCGCGGGCGTCCGACCGCGCCCGGGCCGACCTGCCGGGTCGCGCGCGGGCGCGGCCCGCCCGGGCTGCGGCGGCGCGCGCCCGGCGCCCCGCCGATCGACCGTTTACCGCCCGAGACGGGAGGGACCCGTCTGGAGCGGTCCCCTCGCCGCGCGCCCCTGCATCCATCCGTGCAGCGCCGCGTGCGCGGCGAGGAGGACGGACGATGAGAGGCGGGACGTGTTCGACCCTGTTCGCGGCGGTGCTGCTCGCCGCGTGCGGCGACGACTCCAGCGGAACGCAGGGCAACGTCTGCACTCCCGGCACGCGGACGACGGTCACCGTCACCGCGACCGGGGTCACGAAGGCGACGTGCCTGCTCCCGGGCGGCACCGTCACGTTCAGGAACAGCGACGCCGCGGCGGCGCACTCGATCCAGAACACGTCGGGGCTGGCCGCGTGCAACGCGCTGAACCTCGGCCCGATCGCCGCGGCGGGCGGGAGCGTCGACGCGACGCTCCCGAGCGCCGCGGCCTGCGCCTTCGCCGAGTCCGCGCACGCGAACGACCCGGCGTTCCAGGGGACCGTGTTCGTGATGACCGCGCCGGCCGGTGGTCCGGGACACTGAGCGCGACGGGGAGCCCCGCCATGACCTGCTCACGACGCACCGCTCGTGCGGGCGGCATCGCGCTCGCGCTCGCCGCGCTCGCCGGCTGCGGCGCGGACACCGCGAAGCTCTCGCCCATCGCCTGGCAGAAGGTGACGGGGCCCGGGCCAGGGGGCGCGGTGCTCGGCCTCGGCGCCCCGGGAGACTTCGACGAGCGCGGCAACTTCACCGTCAGCGCGTTCGAGGACGCGGGCGTCGTCTGGCTCTACTACGGCGGCAGCGACGCCGAGCAGGGCGATCCGGGCTGCCCCGGCATCCGCGACACGCGCTGGCGCGTCGGGCTCGCGCGGTCCACCGACGGCGTGGCCTTCACGCGCGTGCGGGGCGACGAGACCGGCGGCGCCGTCCTCGACGTCGGCGCGCCCGGGGCGTTCGACTCGGTCCTCGCGTACCGCCCGTTCGTGCTGAAGGACGGGGACGCGTTCCGCATGTGGTACAACGGCAGCGATCACCCGTTCCGCTGCCCGGGCGACGAGCTCGCGACGGATCGCCGGATCGGGTACGCCGAGTCGGCGGACGGGGTCCACTGGACGAAGCGCTACGACGGCGCGGGGGATCGCGGCAGCGTGCTCCCGCTCGGCGCGCCGGGGGAGTTCGACGAGCAGCAGCTCGGGTACGTCTGGGTGATGCGCGACGGCGCGCAGTACCGGATGTACTACTCGGCGGCGGACGGGCTCAGCTTCTGGCGGGTCGGCCTCGCCGTGTCGAGCGACGCGCGCACCTGGACGAAGGTCCGCGGCACGAACGGGAACGGCTCCGTCCTCGATCTCGGCCCCGTCGGCGCCCTCGACTCCGCGTGCGCGTACCAGCCGTCGGTCGTGAAGGAGCGCGACCAGCTGTGGCGCATGTGGTACCGCGGCTGCGAGCAGGCGGCGGCGTTCGGCGGCCCGAGCGGCGGGACGATCGGCTACGCCGAGTCGAACGACGGGATCACGTGGGTCAAGATCCCCCAGCCCGGGCCGAACGGCGCGGCGCTCGGGCCGGGCCCGGCGGGGAGCTTCGACTCCGGCGGGCTCACCACGCCGTCGGTGATCCTCGGTCCCGCGGGCTGGAGCCTGTACTACGCGGGCTTCGACACCAGCGGGCGCTTCCTCACGGGGCTCGCGAGGGCCCCGCGGTGAGGCGCGGCGCGCGCGTCGTGCTCGCGGTCGCGATCTCCGCCGCCGGCGCCGCGCCGGGCGCCGCGCGCGCGCAGACGATGCTCGACCAGGAGGAGCGGCTCATCGACATCCACTCCCTGCTCCTCGACCTGCCGCCGCTCCAGGCGCCGGGCGCGCTCGAGCGGCGCCAGGTGGACGCGGCGCTCGAGCTGGTCTCGATCCCGGAGATCGACGGCGCGACCGGGTCGAACGAGCAGATCACCGCGTCGGACCGGACCCGGCTCTTCCCGCGGCCGCGCGTCGCCCTCGGGCTCCCCGCGCCCCGCGGCTTCCGGGCGTTCGTCGGGATCTCGTACGTCCCGCCCGTCCCGATCCGCGACGTCGCCACGAACGCCGCCGCCGTCGAGGCGGGGATCGCGCTCGTCCGCGGCGCGTTCCGCGCGGGGGTGCGCGGCCACGCGGTGTACGCCCGGTCGACGGCGCCGGTGACGGACCCCGACAGCCGCGACGTGCTGGAGACGCGGATCGTCGGCGGCGCGCTCTCGGCGGGGGGGCGGATCGCGGCGTCCTCGCGGCTCGCGCTCGAGCCCTACGCGGGCGTGGGCGTGACCGCGCTGCGCGGGCGCTTCCGCGTGACGAGCGACGGCAACGTCCTCACGAGCGACTGGACGGGCCCGGCGCTGCACGCCGGCGTGCGCGCGCTCCTCCGCGACCGATGGGAGCTCGTCGCCGAGGTGATCGACTACCCGGACCGCCTGTTCCACACCAACGTGCGGCTCGGCTACCTGTTCGGGATCTGACCGGAGGAGCGCATGCGCACCCTCGCCGCCCTCGCGCTCGCCGCGCTCGCCGCTGCCCCCGCCGCGGACCCGGGGCGGCTCGAGGCGGGGCCCGCGGACGGGAGCCTGCGGGTCCACGTCGCGAAGCGGGGCGCGTTCTCGATGTTCGCGCACGATCACGACTTCGAGGTCACGCGGTGGAGCGCGACCGCGCGCCTCCCCGAGGGCGATCCCGCGCGGGCGGCGATCGAGGTCGTCCTCTCGGCCGGGTCCCTCCGCGACCGGCAGCGGAAGCTGTCGGACGCGGATCGACGCAAGGTGGACGCGCAGGCCGCGGGGCCGGAGGTGCTCGACGCGGGGAAGTTCCCCGAGATCACGTGGCGGGCGGAGCGTGCGACGCTCGACGCGGGCGGGGAGGGCGGCCAGGTCCGCGGCACCCTCCACGGAGAGCTGACGGTCCGCGGGCGGACGCGTCCGGTGGACGCCGCGTTCGAGGCGGCGCGCCAGGGCGGCGGCTGGACCGTGCGCGGGAAGGCCCGGTTCCCGCAATCGGCGTTCGGGATCCGGCCGTTCCGCGGCTTCGGCGGCACCGTCGGCGTGAAGGACGAGGTCGAGGTGAGCTTCGCCTTCACGCTGCGGCCCCGCTGAGCCTCCGGGCGATCGTCCGGGCCCTCGCCTGCCGGCCCGGGATGTGGGAATCTGACGTGACGCGAGGTTCAGCGAGCGGATGTCAGAGGACCTACCCGAGCGGTTCGAGCGGCTCCCGGCCGGCTTCAGGAACGCGCTGCCGGACGCTCGCCGGGCGGACCGGGAGGAGCTCGAGCACGAGATCCACGCGGTGTCGCGCAGCCCCGTCGTGACCGCGGTCCTCGAGGTCGCCGACGCGGCGCTCCTCGTGCTGAACCCCGAGCGCCAGGTCGTCGGCTTCAACAGCCGCGTCGCGGAGGTGGCGGCGCCCGACGACGTCCTCGGGCGGCGGCCGGGCGAGGTGCTCGACTGCGTGAACGCGCAGGGCGAGGGCGGCTGCGGATCGCTGCCGGCGTGCGAGACCTGCGGCGCGCTCGGCGCGATCCTCGGCTGCCAGCGCCGCGGCCGCCCGGTCGAGTCCGAGTGCCTCATCTCCTCGGAGCGCGCGCCGGGCCGGACGTTCGAGTTCAACGTCCGCGCGGCGCCCGTCGCGGTGGACGGGACCCGCTTCACGGTGGTCTCGTTCCGCGACATCTCCGGCGAGAAGCGGCGCGAGGTGCTCGAGCAGGTCTTCTTCCACGACGTGCTCAACACCATCGCGGGGCTGCGGGGCTGGGCGCAGCGGCTCGAGCGCGGCGGGGGCGACGCCGCGCGCGCGCGGGAGCGGATCGACTTCCTCGCCCGCCGGATCGAGCGCGAGATCCTCGACCACCGCGCGCTCCTCCTCGCGGAGCGCGGCACGCTCGTCCCCGCGCGCGCGCCGCTGCGGACCGGCGAGCTCGTGCGCGACCTCGCCCTCGTCTTCTCCGGCCACCCCGCCGCGCGCGAGCGGCGCCTCGAGATCGGGCCGCCCGCGGACGACGTGGAGCTCGTGACGGACCGGACCCTGCTCCTCCGCGTCCTCGTCAACATGGTCCGCAACGCCTTCGAGGCGATCCCGGCCGGCGGGGCGGTCGACGTCCGGTGCGAGCGCGACGGCGCCTCGGTGCGGCTCTCCGTCTGGAACGCCGGCGCGATCCCGCCGGAGGTGCAGGCGCGGATCTTCCAGCGCTCCTTCAGCACCAAGGCCCCGCGGGGTCGCGGGCTCGGGACCTACTCGATGAAGCTCTTCGGCGAGCGCTACCTCGGCGGCGAGGTGTCGTTCGCGTCGTCGCCGGAGACGGGCACGGTCTTCACGATCCGGCTCCCGGCGTGACCGCGCCGCTCGCGCCGGCCTCCGCGCCCGGCGTCGCCCTCGCCGTTCCGCGCCGCGGGGGCGGAACGACCCGCCGCCCCCTCACCCCACGACCTTCCGGACCACCTCGCGCAGCCCGGCGACGTCGAAGGGCTTCTCGCACCGCGGGAGCGGCACGCGGTCGAGGAACTCGCGCGCGCCCTCGGTGAAGGCGCCGCCGGTGAGCACGACCATGCGGCTCGCCTGATCGGGCGCGGTCCGCGCGAGCGCGGCGTGCAGCTCCATCCCGGTCATCCGCGGCATCATGAGGTCGCACAGGATGGCGTCGAACCGCTCGCCGCGGCCGATGGCGTCGAGCGCCTCCTCCGCCGAGCCGCGCACGACGACGTCGTGCTGCGGCGCGAGGACCCGGCGGACCGCCGCGGCGACGGCGGGCTCGTCGTCCACGACGAGGACGCGGCCGCGCCGTCCCGCGGACGCGGCCGCCGCCGGCGCCGGCGCCTCGCCCGCCGCCGCGGGCGCGGCGGGGAGCGCGATCCGCATCGTCGTGCCGTGGCCCGGGCGGCTCTCGGCGGCGATCTCGCCCCCGAGCCCGAGCACGATGCCGCGGCAGATGGCGAGCCCGAGGCCCGTGCCGACGCCGCTCGGCTTGGTCGTGAAGAACGGGTCGAAGATGCGGTCGGCGATCTCGGGAGGGATGCCCACGCCCGTGTCGCGCACCTCGAGGACCGCGCGCCCGGCCGCGTCCGTCCGGGTGACGATCCGGATCTCGTGGCCGTCGGCCCGGCCGTCGGGGATCGCCTGGGCCGCGTTGATGAGCAGGTTCAGGACCACCTGCCCGAGCCGCGTCCCGTCCGCCATCACCGCCGGCGTGGACCCGTAGTCGCGCACGAGTCGCGCCCGGTAGCGGATCTCGTTCGCGGCGAGGTGGATCGCCGACTCGACCACCGGCTCGAGCTCCACGCGCGTGCGGCGCTCCTCGCGCGCCCCCGAGAACGTGCGGAGATCGCGGACCACGTGGCGGACGCGCTCGGCCCCCTCGCGCGCGTCGGCGAGCGCGCGCCGGACCTCCGCCTCGTCGCCGGAGGCGGCGGAGGCGAGGCGGCCTGCGTGCTCGTGCAGGAAGTCGAGCGCCGCGCTGAGGTACGCGAGCGGGTTGTTGATCTCGTGCGCGACGCCGGCGGCGAGCATGCCGACCGACGCGAGCCGGTCGGATTGCATGAGCTGCGCCTGGACCGCCTTCACGTCGGTGACGTCGAAGAGCGTCCCGGCGAGCCGGACCGGCCGGCGCACGCCGTCCACCTCGGCGAAGCGCGCGATGCCGTGCGCCGAGATCCAGCGGACGTTCCCGTCCGGCCGCACGATCCGGTACTGCTGCTGGTACCGGCCGTCGCCGTGGGGATCCGTCCACCGCGTCGCCGCCTCGCGGACCGCCTGGCGATCGTCGGGGTGGACGAGCGCGAGGAACGCGCCGAAGTCGGGGATCTCGGCGTCTTCCACCCCGAAGATCTCGCGGCAGCGCGACGACCACTCCATCCGGCCGTACGGCACCGCGTGGAACGTCCCGAGCCCCGCCGCGTCGATCGCGAGCGCGAGCCGCTCCTCGCTCTCCCGGAGCGCCTCCTCGGTCGCCCGGCGCTCGGTCGCGTCCCGGACGACGCTCACGAGCACGCGCTCGCCGTCGAGCGTCGTGCCCTGCGAGGCGACCTCGACCGGGAAGGTGCCGCCGTCCCTCCGGCGGTGCACGGTCTCGAACCGCACGCCGCGCGCGTCGGCCTCCGCCATCTGCGCGGCCACGAGGGCCGCCGTCCCCGGCGCGCGCAGGTCGATCACCGACATCGCGCGCAGCTCGTCGCGGGACCAGCCGTAGGCGGCGGCGGCCGCGGCGTTCGCGTCGAGGATCCGGCCGTCGCGCGCGCGCACGAAGAGGATGACGTCGCGCGTGTGGTCCGCGAGCAGGTCGTAGCGACGCTCGGCGCGGCGGAGCGCCCCGGCCGCCCGCCGCTCGCGGGCGGTCGCCCAGCGGAGGCCGGCCCACAGCCCCGCGGTCGTCGCGGCGACGAAGCCCATCCCCTTCACCGTGGACCACCAGGCGACGCCCTCGACCGACGGCTCGACGGCCGCGAGGAACGCGTCGGAGAGGGTGATCCAGGCGACCGAGACGGTCGCGTAGATGGCGGGGACCCAGAACGCGAGGCGCGGCGAGGGGCGATCGGCCGCGCCGCGTCGCTCGTCCGGAGCCGGTGCGGCTCCCCGCTCTTCCATCCGTCTCCCCTCGCGCCGCGGTTCGCGACGCGGCCATTGTCCGCGCGGGATGCCCGCGAAAGCAACCGCGGCGGCGGCCGGCCCGCCCGCATCCCCGAAGGGTCGTTGAACGCTCGCGCTTCCTCCGGATGATCGACGGCGCCGCGGCGCCGCGGCCGAAGGGAGCGCCCATGGACTTCTCCGAGTCACCGAAGGTGAGGACGATCCGCGGCGTCGTCCGCGGCTTCATGGAGAAGGAGGTCTACCCGCTCGAGCCGGGCCTCCGGCGCGAGGGGTTCGCGGCGATGCTCCCGAGGCTCGAGCGCGCGCGCGCGAAGGCGAGGGAGACGGGGCTCTGGGCGGCGTTCGTCCCGGAGGCCCACGGCGGCGCGGGGCTCTCGCTCACCGAGTTCGCGCACGTGAGCGAGGAGCTCGGGCGCAGCCCCGTCGGCCACTACGTCTTCAACTGCCAGGCGCCGGACGTGGGGAACATGGAGATCCTCATGAAGTACGGCACCGACGAGCAGAAGGAACGCTTCCTCCTCCCGCTCGTCCGTGGCGACGTCCGCAGCTGCTTCACCATGACCGAGCCCGAGTTCGCCGGCTCGAACCCGGTCTGGATGGGCACGATCGCGATGAAGGACGGCGGCGAGTGGGTGATCCGCGGCCACAAGTGGTTCGCCACCGGCGCGGACGGCGCCGCCTTCGCGATCTGCATGGCGATCACGGACCCGGAGGCGGCGGACCCATACCGGCGGGCGAGCATGATCGTGGTCCCGACCTCCACGCCGGGGTACGAGCTCGTCGGCAACCTGTCGGTGATGGGCGAGCGCGGCGCCGGCTGGGCGTCGCACGGCGAGGTGAGCTACCAGGGCGCCCGCGTGCCGTTCGCGAACCTGCTCGGCGGCGAGGGGATGGGGTTCCTCATCGCGCAGGAGCGGCTCGGGCCCGGGCGGATCCACCACTGCATGCGCTGGATCGGCGTCTGCGAGCGCGCGTTCGACCTCATGTGCCGGCACGCGGCCACGCGCGAGCTCGCGCCGGGGAAGCCGCTCGGGACCCGCCAGCTCGTCCAGCAGGCGATCGCCGAGAGCCGGGCCGAGATCCACGCGGCGCGCCTCATGGTGCTCCACGCGGCGTGGAGGATCGAGGCCGAGGGCGCGTACGAGGCGCGCGAGGAGATCTCGGTCATCAAGTTCACCGTCGCCCGCACGCTCCAGCGCGTGCTCGACCGCGCCATCCAGACGCTCGGCGGCCTCGGCATGACGGACGACACGCCGCTCGCCTTCTGGTGGGCGCACGAGCGGGGCGCCCGGATCTACGACGGGCCGGACGAGGTCCACGTGGACGCCGTCGCGCGGCGCATCCTTCGGTCGTACGGCATGAAGGACCGGTGACGCCGTGGCCGCGCGCCGCCGCACCGTCCTCGCCGCCGCCCTCGCCGCCCTCGCCGCGCTCGCCGCGTACCTCGCGCTCTGGCCCGTCCCGATCGACCCCGTCGCGTGGGACGCGCCCGCGCCGCCGCGGGATCCGGCGTTCGCCCCGAACGACCGGCTCCGCGGCCTGGAGCGGCTCGGCACGGGCGTGGCGCCGGGCGCCGAGGCGATCGCGGTCGATCCCGAATCGGGTCAGGTCTACACGGGCACGCGCGACGGGCTGATCCTCCGCTTCCATCCGCGCACGGGGGTGATCGCCGAGGTCGCCCGCACGGGGGGCCGCCCGCTCGGCCTCGCCTTCGATCGCGCGGGGAACCTCTACGTCTGCGACGCGGTGAAGGGGCTCCTCCGCCTCGCCCCCTCGGGCGAGCTGAAGACGCTCGCGACCGGTCACGGCGGCGTCCCCTTCGGCCTCGCCGACGACGCGGACGTCGGGCCCGACGGGACCGTCTACTTCACCGACGCGTCGTCGCGGTTCGGCTTGCACCAGACGCGCGAGGCCATCCTGGAGCACGGGGGGGACGGCAGGCTCCTCGCCTACCACCCGGACACCGGCGCGACGGAGCTGCTCCTCTCCGGGCTGCAGTTCGCGAACGGCGTCGCCGTCGCGGGTGACGGCTCGTACGTCCTCGTGAACGAGACCGGCGCGTACCGGATCACCCGCTACTGGCTCGCGGGGCCGAGGCGCGGAACCGCCGAGCCGTTCGCCGAGAACCTGCCGGGCCTGCCCGACAACGTCACCTGGTCGCCGGCGCGCCGGGCCTTCTGGGTCGCGCTCTTCTCGCCGCGCGTCCCGGCGCTCGACGCGCTCGCCCGCTGGCCGCTCCTGCGCGAGGCGGTGCTGCGCGTCCCGCGCGCGCTCCAGCCCGAGCCGCTGCCGGAGGGGTTCGCGCTCGCGCTCGGCGAGGACGGGAGGGTCCTCGAGGTGCTGCGCGACGCCTCGCCCGGCGCGTTCGCCCCGGTGACGAGCGTGCGCGAGCGCGACGGCGTCCTCTGGTTCGGGAACCTCGAGGGCGACGGGATCGCCCGGCTCCCGGCGCCGCCGCTGCCACACCCCGTCGCGGGGGGGAGATGAGCGTCCGCCCGGGCGAGGAGCTCGACGTGGCCGCGGTCGACCGCTGGCTCCGCGCGATCGACCCGGGCCTCGCGGCCGGCCTCCCCGAGGTGACGCAGTACACGGGCGGCGCGTCCAACTGGACGTACCGCCTGCGCTACCGCGACCGCGACCTCGTGCTGCGCCGGCCGCCGGCCGGCACGAAGGCGCGATCCGCGCACGACATGGGGCGCGAGTTCCGCGTGCAGCAGGCGCTCAAGCCGGTCTTCCCGCTCGTCCCGACGATGGTCGGCCTCTGCCAGGACCCGACCGTCCTGGGCACGGACTTCTACGTGATGGAGCGGATCGACGGGGTCGTGCCGCGCGCGCGCCTCCCCGAGGAGGCCCGGCTCGGGCGCGACGGCGTGCGCCGGCTCTGCACGTCCTTCGTGGACCGGCTCGTCGAGCTTCACGCCGTCGATCCCGCCGCCGCCGGGCTCTCGTCGCTCGGGAGGGGGCCGGGGTACCCGCGGCGGCAGGTCGAGGGGTGGTCCGATCGCTACCTGCAGGCCCGCACCTGGAACGTGCCGAGCTTCGCGTACGTCCGCCGCTGGCTCGCCGAGCGGGCGCCGCACGACGCGGGCAGCTGCGTCATCCACAACGACTGGCGGCTCGACAACGTGGTGCTCGACCCGGCGGAGCCGGCCCGGATCGTGGGCGTGCTCGACTGGGAGATGGCGACGGTGGGCGACCCGCTCATGGACCTCGGGTGCGCGCTCGCCTACTGGGTCCACGCGGACGATCCCTGGCTCCTGCGCATCACGCGGCGGCAGCCGACCGACGCGCCGGGGATGCTGCGGCGCGAGGAGGTCGTCGCGCGCTACCTCGAGCGCACCGGGCTCGAGCCCGCGAGCTGGACGTTCTACGAGGTGTTCGGCCTCTTCCGGCTCGCCGTCATCGCCCAGCAGATCTACTACCGCTACCACCGCCGACAGACCCGGAACCCCGCCTTCCGGCGCTTCTGGATCCTGGTGAACTACTTCGACCGGCGCTGTCGCGGGATCGTCCGGCGGAGCGGCGGCCGGTGACGGCGGAGGACCGCGCGGCGCGGATCGCGTACCCACCCGGCGAGCGACACCGTCACGAGCAGGACCTCCCCGACCCCGTGAGGCCCGCCCGGCGGGCCCGCGCCGAAAGACCTCTCGGGACCTGGCCCCCGGCCGGCGGGCTCGCGCCGCCGCGGCACGACCTAACTTCGCGCCGGACTGGAGGAACGCACGATGACGAGAACCGGGTGGAGCTGGGTGGTGGCGGTCGCCGCGGTCGCCGCGGGATGCACGGGATCGAGGTACTCGCGGCAGGCCTCGCGGCAGCCCTCGCAGCCGGCCCCCGCGCCCGCGGAGTCCCGCGCCCCCAGCGCGGGGCGGGCGATGGTGATGCCGTGCCCCATGTCGGTGCCGGGCACGGACGTGGCCGCCGAGGAAACTCCGGACGGCGAGGCGCTCACGTTCACGACGACGAGCCCGCAGCTCGTCCCGGATCTCCGGGAGCGCGTCCACGCGATGGCGGACATGCACAACCGGCATCACCACGGCGGGCAGATGGGCACGCAGGGGATGCACGGGGACGCGCACGCCGGGATGCGCGGCGAGGCGCGCCAGGGCGCGACGGAGGGCGAGCCGCACGCGGGGGTGAACGGCGAGGCGGGCGGCGGGATGCAGGGCGAGGCGCAGGGCGGGACGACGCACGGCGGCGCGGGCGCGGCGCGCGGCGGGACGGGCTCCGGCGAGATGGGGGCGGGGTCGGCGGGCTCGAGCGAGGGCTCGCACGAGGGGACGGACGCGCACGCGCGGATGCCGCCGCCGTCGCGCGCGGTCGTCGAGGACGTGGACGGCGGGGCGCGCCTCACGCTCACCCCGGACGATCCGGCCGACCTCGACCGGCTCCGCACGGCGATCCGCGCGCACGCGGAGCACATGCAGCACACCTACTCGTGCAGCATGGGCGAGGCGGCGTCGGGCCCGTCCTCGCAGCGCTGACCGGCCGCGGGACGGCCTACTTCTTCGGGGTGCCGCCCGGCGTGCCGCCGGGTCCGCCGCCGCCGCCCGACCCGCCGCCGCGCGGCCCGCCGCCGCCCGGCCGCCGTCCGAACCCGGGTCGCCCGCGCCCGCCGCGCTCGTTGCGGCGGTCCTCGCGGACCGCGTCCATCGAGAAGCCGCCCGTCGTGCCGGGCGCCACGCCCCGGCCCGCGCCGCCGCGGCCGCCGCCGCCACCGCGCCCGCCGCCGCGCCGGCCGCGATCGTCCGGGCGCGCGCCGACCTGCTTCATGCTCGCGGGATAGCGGTCGACGACGTACTGGTACGGGCCGACCTTCTTCGCGCCGCGCAGCTCCTCCTCGACGCCGAAGACGCGCACGAGGCGCACGTCGTCCGCGCGGGCCCCGACCGCCTCGACCGCGCCGCGCACGATCGCGAGGCGGTCGCCGGCCGCCCCGGTCGCCTTCGCGATCGCCGCGTCGATCGCGGAGTCGGCCGGCGCGGGCGCGCCCGCGGGCGCCGGAGCCGTGTCCCCGACGACCGGTCCGTCCGGCGCAGCCGCGGCGGGCGCGTCGCCCGCGGGGACCTCGCCGGCGGGCGGCGCTTCCGCGGCGGCGTCCACCGGAGGGGGCGCCGTGACCGCCGCATCGCCCGGCGCCTCGTCCTGCGGCTTCGGCCCGGCCCGCTCCGCGCCGGACAGCGACCGCCTTACCTCCTCCACCGCCGCGGCGGCCGCGCGGACGACGGAACCACTCAGCTCGGTCAGCGTCTTCATGAGGCGTACTCCTACACGTCCGGGCGGCCCCGGGAAACCCCTCCCGGCGGACGGACGGAACGTTACCGTGATCGCGGGAGGACACCATGGCATCGCTGGCGAGGAGGGTGGCGCTCGTCACGGGCGCCGGGTCGGGCATCGGGCGCGAGGTCGCGCTCGCCTACGCGCGCGAGGGGGCGGCGGTCCTCGTCTCGGACGTGAACGAGGCGGGGGGCCGCGAGACGGTGGAGGCGATCGCGCGCGGGAAGGGGCGCGCCGCCTTCTTCCGCGCGGACGTGTCGCGCCCGGCGGAGTGCGACGCGCTCGCCGCGGAGGCGGTGCGTGCGTTCGGGCGGCTCGACGTCGCGTGCAACAACGCCGGCATCGGCGGCGCCATCGCGCCCGTCGCCGAGCAGCCGATCGACGCGTGGGACCGCGTCATCGCCGTCAACCTCTCGAGCGTCTTCTACTGCATGCGCGCCCAGCTCCCGCGGATGCTCGAGGCGGACGGCGGGGCGATCGTGAACATGGCGTCGATCCTCGGCGCCGTCGGCTTCGCGGGCTCGGCGGGCTACGTCGCGGCGAAGCACGGCGTCCTGGGGCTCACGAAGACCGCGGCGCTCGAGTACTCGGCGCAGGGCGTGCGCGTGAACGCCGTGGGGCCGGGCTTCGTCGAGACCCCGCTCCTCGCCAGCCTGGACGCGGCGGCGCGCGCCGGGCTCGCCGCGCTCCACCCGATCGGCCGCATCGGCCGGCCCGAGGAGGTCGCGGAGCTGGTCGCCTGGCTCTCCTCGCCCGCCGCGTCGTTCGTGACGGGCGCGTACGTGCCCGTCGACGGCGGCTACCTCGCGCGGTGAACGCGGCCGCACGTCGGGCGCACCGGACGGTCCCCGATCGATCGGACGAGCGAGCTCCGCGACCGGCGGGTGGGGCGCGCGAGGACGCGCGCGGGCCTCGCGCTCGCGCAGCTCACCTCCCGGCGCCGCCGCGGGTCAGGCGGTCCGGTGCGCGGCGGCGGCGAGCAGCGCGTTCAGCTCGTCGAGCGGCGGCGGCTTCGCGAGGTGGGCGTCGAAGCCGGCGGCGAGGGCGGCCTCGCGGTCCTGCGGCTGCGCGTAGCCGGTCAGCGCGATCGCGTACGGCGGGCCCGCGGAAGCGGCCGCGCGGAGCGCGCGGACGACGTCGTGGCCGCTCATGTCCGGCAGGCCGATGTCGCAGACGAGCACGTCGGGCGGCACCGCGAGCGCCGCCTCGACCCCGGCGCGGCCGGTCCCGACCACCCGGACCTGGTGCCCGCCGAGCGCGAGGATGTCCGCGAGCGTGGTGGCGGCGTCCTCGTTGTCCTCGACGACGAGGATCGAGAGCCCCGACGCCTGCGTCTCGGCGGCCTGCACGCGCGCGGCCGCGGGGGGTCCCGGCGCGCGCGGCAGGCTCACGGCGAACGTCGCGCCGCGCCTGGGGCCGTCGCTCGTCGCCCGGACCGAGCCGCCGTGGCGCCTCGCCAGCTCGCGCACGAGGGCGAGGCCGATCCCGAGCCCCCCGTGGCCGCCGTGCCCCGCCCGCCCGGCCTGCACGAAGGGCTCGAAGATGCGCTCCAGGTCCGCGCCCTCGAGCCCGATCCCGTCGTCGCGCACCGCGATCTCGCACGCGCCGTCGCGCGCGCCGACCTCGACCGTCACGTGGCCACCGGGCGACGTGAACTTGAGCGCGTTGCTGAGGAGGTTCCCGACGACCTGCGCCAGCCGCGCGACGTCGGCGTCCACCCAGACCGGCTCGGGGCCGGCCGACCACCGCAGCTGCACGCGGCGCTCTTCGAAGAGCGCGCGAACGTCGGCGCACGCCCGCCGGGCGATCTCGCGGGCGTCCACGCGCGCGAGCTGGAGGTCGATCTTCCCGTGGGTGACGCGCGTGAGGTCGAGGAGGTCGTCCACGAGCCGGGTCAGGTGCCGGGTCTGCCGGTGGAGGACCTCGCGCGCGTGGAGCGCGGCGCTGCTCCCCGGCGGCGCGCGGTCGAGCAGGACGAGCGCGTTGCTGATCGGGGCGAGGGGATTGCGGAGCTCGTGCGAGAGCACCGCCAGGAACTCCGACTTCCGCGCGTCGGCGTCGCGCAGGCGGTCCTCGACCTCCTTCCGCCGGGTCACGTCCACGAACGCGCCGACGGCGCCGCGCCGGTTGCCCTCCGGGTCGACGATGGGCCGCGCGTTCGCGACGACGCGGCGCACCGCGCCGTCGCCGCGGACGATGTCGTACTCGAGGTCACGGGTCTCGCGCCCGAACCGCGCCGCCGCCTGCATCGGCAGCTCGTCGAGCGGGATCGGCACGCCGTCGCGCATCGGCACGAAGCGCGCCCGCTCGGCGGGCGGCGCGGCGAGCGACGCGTTCGCGCGCGGCCCGATCCCGAGCAGCTCCTCGGCGGCGCGGTTCGCGTCGATCCGTGTCGCCTCCGCGTCGCGGGTGATGAAGATGGGGATCGGCGCCGCCTCCAGCACCGCCTCGAGCTCCGCCGCGCGATCGCGCGCCTCCTCGAGCGCCCGCGCCCGGTCGAGCGCCTGCGCGCAGCGCGCCGCGACCGAGACGAAGGCGTGCTCGTCCTCCGGCGAGAAGGGCCACTCGGCGCGCCACGCGAGCCCGAGGCCGCCGAGGACCCGATCGCCCGCGACGAGGGGCAACGCGGCCCAGGCGCGGTGGCGGCCCCCCGCGAGAGCTTGGACCGCGGTCGCCCACTCCGGGTAACGCGCGAGCGCCTCCGCCGCCGAGCCGACCCAGGCGATCGCGCGCAGCCGGACCGCGTCCGAGAGCGGCGACCGCGGCGCCGCGGGGGGGCGGGGCCAGGTCGCGACGAGATCCTCGGGGTAGCCGGGCTGGTCGACGAGCTCGAGCCTCCCGTCCGGCCCGACCAGCGCGAGCACGCCCGCGTCGGCGCCGAACACGGCGAGCCCCTTCTCGATCATCGTGCGCGCGACGTCCGCGCGCGTCCGGGCGCCCGACAGCGCCGCGGTCAGCTCGTTCGAGGCGACGAGCCGGCGCCGCTCGACCTCCAGCCGGGCCGCGAGATCGCGCCACCCGGCGCGGCGGCGGAGGCGGCCGAGGAGGGCGCGGACTCGGTCGCCGACGCCCGGCGCGGGGGAGCTCCCGCCGGCGCCGGCCCCGTCTCGCGGGGACCGCCTGGGCTCGGCTGCCACGCCGCTCCTTGTCACCCGAATGCGACCCGGAGTTCCAGACGATGTCGCTGATACACCCAGGTGGGGCATGCGCCTGGGCGCGCGCACGGCGGCGCGCCCGGCCGCCCGTCACTCCCGCGGCGCGGCCAGCTTCACGTCGAGCTCGAGCGGCCGCCCGTCGCGCAGCACGCGCACCTTCGCGACGTCGCCCGGCTCGCGCCGCTCGAGCGCCGCGTACAGGTCGTCGACGGACGAGACCTCCTCGCGGTCGATCCCCTGGACGATGTCGCCGAGGACGAGCGTGCCGTCCTCGGTGCGGTAGGTGCCGCGCAGCCCCGCGCGCTCCGCCGGCGAGCCCTCGGCGACGGACATGACGAGCACGCCGCCGATGCCGGCGCGCCGGAGCGCCTGCTCGCTCCCCGCGGTGATGCCGATCTGCGGTCGGACCACGCGCCCGTGCTCGACGACCTGGGGGACGACGCGGTTCACGGTGTCCACGGGGACCGCGAAGCCCACGCCCGCGCTCGCGCCGCTCGGGCTCGCGATCTGCGTGTTGACGCCCACGAGCCGCCCCGCGCTGTCGAGCAGCGGCCCGCCGGAGTTCCCCGGGTTGATCGCGGCGTCCGTCTGGATGACGTCGTCGATGCGGCGCCCCGTCAGCGCCGGGATGCTGCGGCCGAGCGCGCTCACGATCCCGGTCGTGAGCGTGAAGTCGAGGCCGAACGGGTTTCCGATCGCGAACACCTTCTGCCCGACGTGGAGGTCGCGGCTCGTGCCGACCAGGATGGGGACGAGCCGGTCGGCGGGCGCGCGGATCCGCAGCACCGCGAGGTCCTGGTCCGGCGCCACGCCGACGAGCGTCGCGGGCCACTCCGAGCGGTCGTGGAGAGACACGCGCGCGGCGCTCGCGCCGCGGATCACGTGGAAGTTCGTGACGACGTGCCCCTGCGCGTCCCAGACGAAGCCGGAGCCCGCGCCCGCCGGCACCTCCTGGATCTCGAAGAACCCCTGCTGCCGCGCGAGCGTCGTGATGAAGACGACGCTCGGGCTCGCCCGGCGGAAGAGCTCGATGGTCGCCTTCTCGTCCTCGGCGAGATCGCCGCGCGGCGTCACCGGGCGCGGCTCGGCGGGCGGCCCGCCGCCCAGGCGCGGCCAGCCCGAGAAGAGCTGCACGAGCAGCACGGCCGCGAGTAGGCCGAGCGCGAACGGGACGAGCCACGCGTGGCGCGCCGCGCGCGGCGGTCGGGGCAGCGGGTCCATGCGGTTCCCCTCGCACCCGCGCGCGGAGTTGTCCAGGCCGGAGTGGAACCGTCCGGGCGGAGCGTCAGGCGCGCGCGCCGAGCGTCGCGGGCGGCGCCTCCGCCAGCGCGCACCCCGAGACGGCGACGGGGCGCAGCCCCGCCTCGGCGAGCGCGGCGAAGATCACGCGCGTCACGTCCGCCGCCGCGCGCTGCACGTCGCCGACCACCGCGGCCGGAAACGGCGCGCCGGCGTCGATCGGGCCGGCCGGGCGCGGGCGGAACCCGGCGCCTCCGAGGATCTCGAGCGCCTCGCGGTACGCGCGGGCGTCGCCGCTCGCGAGCGAGAACCGGAAGACGGTCCACATGGGGGACAACGTGCGCTCGGGCAGCCGGGCGACCAACCCCCCGGGTGGATCGGTCCCCGCGCGGGCCCACGCCCCGCTGCCCGGGTGAGCGGGCGGCGGCGGGTGTGTGCGCGCGTCGCCCCGGCGGCGGCGCCGGAAGGCCGCTCTTCCTCGGCCCGTGCGCAGAGCTCGCCCGGCGCGTGCGGCGCTTCGCCCGCCGCGCCACGTTGAGCGCGATGGACCCCCTCCACGTCGTGATCGTCGGCGCCGGGTTCGCAGGGCTCCGCGCGGCGCGGGTGCTCGGGCGGGCGCCCGTCCGCGTGACCGTCCTCGACCGGAAGAACCACCACCTGTTCCAGCCGCTCCTGTACCAGGTCGCGACCGCGGCGCTGAGCCCGGGCGACATCGCCGCGCCGATCCGGCACGTCCTGCGCCGGCAGCGAAACACCGAGGTGCTCCTCGCCGACGTGCGCGCGGTCCGCCCGCGCGAGCGCGCGGTCGTCCTCGACCGGGGCGAGCTGCGCTACGACCGGCTCCTGCTCGCGACGGGCGCGACGCACTCCTACTTCGCGCGCCCGGAGTGGGCGCGGTTCGCGCCGGGCCTCAAGACGATCGAGGACGCCACCGAGATCCGGCGCCGGCTGCTCGGCGCGTTCGAGATGGCGGAGCGGGAGCGCGACCCGGAGCTGCGGCGCCCCTGGCTCACGTTCGTCGTGGTCGGGGCGGGCCCGACCGGCGTCGAGCTCGCGGGCGCGCTGGCCGAGATCGCGCGGCGGACGCTCGCCCGCGACTTCCGCCGGTTCTCGCCCGCGTCGGCCCGGGTGCTGCTGCTCGAGGCGGCGCCGCGGGTGCTGCCGCCGTACCCGCCCGATCTCTCCGAGAAGGCCCGCCGCCAGCTCGAGCGGATCGGCGTCGAGGTCCGGACCGGCGCCCAGGTGACGGCGATCGACGAGGAGGGCGTGATCGCCTCGGGCGAGCGGATCTCGGCGCGAACGGTGCTCTGGGGGGCGGGGGTCGCGGCGTCGCCGCTCGCGCGATCGCTGGGCGTCCCGCTCGATCGCGCGGGGCGGGTGCCCGTCGCGCCGGACCTCTCCGTGCCCGGGTTTCCCGACATCCTCGTGGCCGGCGATCTCGCGCTCGTCGTGCAGGACGGGGCGCCCGTGCCGGGCGTCGCGCCCGCCGCGCTCCAGATGGGCGAGGCCGCCGCGGAGAACGTCCTGCGGGACCTGCGCGGCGAGCCGCGCCGCCCGTTCCGCTACCGCGACAAGGGGCTGCTGGCGACCATCGGCCGCGCGTCCGCCGTGGCGCGCGTCGGGCGCTTCCGGTTCGGCGGAGTGGTCGCCTGGCTCCTCTGGCTCTTCGTCCACATCCTGTTCCTCGTCGGGTTCCGCAACCGCGTGGCGGTGATCCTGCAGTGGGCGTGGTCGTACGCGACGTTCGGGCGCCCGGTGCGGCTCATCACCGGTCCGCTCGCGCCCACGCTCCCCGAGGTGGCGCCGCCGGCGGTGCCGCCCGAGCCCGGAGCGCCGGCCCCGGACGGCGGCGAGTCCGGCGATCGCCCGCCGGCGCTGCAGTAGCCGGGGCCTCTCGTGACTCGCCACACGTCGCCCTCGGGGCTGCGTGACGAGAGCCGTCCCGGAGGCCGCGCCGCCTTCACGCCTTCGCGCGCGCCTCGCCGGCGGCGCCCGGCTCGACGGCGTCGAGGACCTCCCGCACCGCGCGGAGCAGCACGCGCGGCTCGTGCGGCTTGGAGAGGAAGCGGACGTCCTCGAGCGGGACGCCGCGCCGGGTCGCGACGTCCTCGTCGTAGCCGCTCGTGAACATCGCGCGGACGCCCGGCGCCATCGCGCGGATCGCCTCGAGCGCCTCGTGGCCGGTCTTCCGCGGCATCACCACGTCGAGGAGGACGAGCGCGATCTCGGCCGCGTGCGCCGCGAAGAGCTGGACCGCCTCCTCGCCGTCGCGCGCCTCGACGACGCGGTACCCCGCGCGCTCGAGGGTGCGCCGCGTCACGCTGCGGACGGCGGCGTCGTCCTCCGCGACGAGGACGGTCTCGGACCCGCTCGCGACGACGGGGACGGGCGTGGTCCGCGCCGAAGGCGCTCGCGCGGCGAGCGGGAGCGTCACGTCGAACGTCGAGCCGCGCCCCGGCTCGCTCCGGACGGTGACGAACCCGTCGTGCTGGCGGACCGTCCCGTACACGGTCGCGAGCCCGAGCCCCGTCCCCTTCCCGAGCCCCTTCGTCGTGAAGAAGGGCTCGAAGATCCGCTCCTGCGTGGCCGCGTCCATGCCGACGCCGTCGTCGGCGACCGACAGCTGGGCGTACTCGCCCGCGGCGCCCTCGCCGCGCGCCGCGACGAACGCCTCGTCGAGCCGGCGCCGCCCGGTCCGGACCGTGATCTCGCCGCCGTCCGGCATCGCGTCGCGCGCGTTCAGGACGAGGTTGACGAGCACCTGGCCGATCTGGCTCGCGTCGGCCATGACGACGAGGGGCTCGGGGTCGAGGGCCTCGCGGACGCGGACGTGCTCCGGCACGAGCCGGCCGACGATCCCGAGCGTCTCGGACACGACGGCGTTCAGGTCCACCGCCGCGGGCGACAGCCGCTGCCTGCGGCTGAACGCGAGCAGGCCGCGCGTGAGCGACGCGGAGCGGTCGGCCGAGTCGATGATCGCGTCGAGGTCGCTCGCCCACGGGTGGTCGGCCGCGAGCTCGCCCCGGACCGCGTGGGCGCAGCCGAGGATCGCGGTGAGCAGGTTGTTGAAGTCGTGCGCGACGCCGCCGGCGAGCCGGCCCACCGCCTCCAGCTTCTGCGCCTCGAGCAGCCGCGCCTCGAGCGCCTTCCGGTCCGACACGTCGAAGATCACGCCGTCGATCCAGAGCGGGCGCCCGCCCCCGCCGATCATCGCCTGCCCCCGCTCGTGCACCCAGCGCGGATGTCCGTCGGCGTGGACGACGCGGTACTCCACGTCGTACGGCCGCCGCGCCTCGAGGGCCTCGGCGATCGCGCCGTCCACCCGGGCGGCGTCGTCGGGGTGGACGGCGTCCGCCCACGTCAGGCCGTCCGGGACGAGGTACGCCGCGGCCGGGTGGCCGGTGAGGGCCACCACGGCCTCGCTCAGGTACTGCACGCGCCACGGCGGCCACGGCTCGCTCCGGTAGACCGCGCCCGGCAGGTTCGCGACCAGCGTGCGGAGCTCGCGCTCGCGCTCGCCGAGCGCGGCCTCCGCGGAGACGCGGCGCCGGAGCTCGCGATCCGCCGCCACGGAGTACGCGAAGAAGAGCAGGCACGGGATGAACAGGATCTCGGCGTAGTCCTCGTACAGGTCGAGGTAGCCGGTGATCTCCGCGTGCTGGAGCACGTTCGAGACCCCGACGAAGGCGTAGAGCGCCATCGCGAGCGAGAGCAGCGTCCTCGCCACCGGCTGGAGCGCGCGGCGGCGGAGGACGAAGGCGAGCGCGGCGCCGAAGCCGACCGTCGAGACGACGTCGGCGGCGAGGACGACGGCGGCGCCCGGCGTCACGTCGGCTCCGTCCGGCTGCGCGCGATGCGCGCCGCCGCGATCGCGAACGCCACGCCGGAGGCGGCCAGGGAGACGTGCTCGAGGGCGTCGAACAGGGGGCGGAGGACGAACCCCTCGACGATCGTGAAGACGTACGCGCCGAGCAGGAATCCGAGGCCGGCGAGGGCGGCGCCGGGGAGCGCGCCGGCGCGGAAGAGGCGGAGCGCGATCGGGGCCGCGATGAGCCCCAGGATCAGCGTGATCCCCTCGCTCTCCTGGATGGGCATGCGCCCCCCCTGGCGCCCCGGGACCGGAGGCTCGCCGGGGCGCGCGCCGGGCCATTCTCACGCACGCGCGGCGGGCGCGCCAGCCCCGCAGGGCGCCGCGCGCGTCGCGGGACGCGGGACCCGCGCCGGCCGTCAGCGTCGCCCGAGCAGCTCGATCGCCGCGACGGTCAGCGTGGCCGCGCCGGTCTTGACGGCGCGCTCGCGGTCGGGCGCGAACTCGGAGGAGTGGAGCGACGGCAGCGCCTTCCCCGCGGCGCGCGCGGCCGCGAGCGCCTTCGGGTCCTGCGCGCCGATCCAGAGGATGGCGGCGGGGACGCCCGCGCGGCCGTACGCGGAGAAGTCCTCGCCGCCCATCACCGGCTTCTGCTCGTGGACGCGGTCCTTGCCGAGCACGGCCGCGAGCGCGCCGGCGAGGCGGCGGGTGAGGGCGGGGTCGTTGAACGTGGAGCGGGTCGCGTGGTCCTCCCCGTCTCCTCCGAGGGCTGCCCGACGAACACGAGCGTCCCGCGCCACGCGTCGCGGGCGCGCGCGAGGAGCGTCGCGGCCGCCACCCAGCCGGTCATGTGGACGTCGTGACCGCAGGCGTGCATCACCGCGACGGTCCGGCCGTCCGGCGCCGTCGCGGTCGCGGTGCTCGCGTACGGCAGCCCCGTCCGCTCCAGGACCGGGAGCGCGTCGAGGTCGGTGCGGACGAGGAGCGTCGGCCCCTTCCCGTTCCGGAGCACGCCGACGACGCCGTGCCCGCCCACCCGCTCGGTCACCCCGTACCCCGCCGCCCGCAGCCGCGCCGCCATCTTCGCGGCGGTCCGCTCCTCCTGGCCCGACAGCTCCGGGTTGCGGTGCAGGTCCTGGTACAGCGCGTCGAGCTCGGGCCAGAGCGCGTCGAGCGGCGCGAGGGCGGCGGCGGCGCCGGGCGGGGCGGGGGACGTGGCGGCGAGGACGGCGGCGAGCGCGAGGGCGGCGGGCATGCGCCGGGAACTCTAGCGCGGCGCCCCGCCGGGCGCCTCCGCGCGCGCCGCTATCCGCGCACCGCGGTCCAGGCCGACACGGCGCCGAAGGCGAAGAACAGCCCCGCCGCGACCCGCCGGAGCACCTTCATCGGGACGCGCGCCGCGAGCCTGTCGCCGAGGAACACCGCGAGCCCGTCGGAGGCGAGCATCCCGAGCGTGGTCCCCAGCGTCACGAGCCCGAGCGACCGGTACTGCGCCGCGAGGGCGATGGTGGCGAGCTGCGTCTTGTCGGCCAGCTCCGCGAGGAAGAACAGGACGATCGTCGTCACGAACGGGCCGAACCGGTCCGGCGGCGCGTCCTCGTCGGCCTCGTCCGGCACGAGCGTCCACAGGCCGAAGCCGACGAAGGTCGCCGCGAGGACGCCCGCCATCACGCGGGGCGGGACGTGCGCGGAGATCCACGCGCCGAGGCCGGCGGCGAGGGTGTTGCTCGCGAGCGTCGCGGCGAGGATGCCCGCCATCACCGTCCACGGACGGCGGTAGCGGGTCGCGAGGGTGAGCGCGAGGAGCTGGGTCTTGTCCCCCATCTCGCTCGCGGCGACGAGGACGAACGACGTGGCGACGGTCTCGAGCATCGGGCGGGCGTCCGCGGCGCGGCGGGCGAGCGGCGCACGCTACCAGCGCGGGCGCGGGGGGGCAACGGGGAGCCACGCCTCCGGCCGACGTCGGATCCGGGTCGAGGGTTCGGGGTCGGGGTCGAGGGTTCGGGTTCGGGGGTTCGAGGTCGAGGTCGGGGTCGAGGGTTTGGGGTCGGGGTCGGGTTCGGGGTCGGGGTCGAGGTCGGGTTCGGGTTCGGGGTCGGGGTCGAGGTCGGGGTCGGGGTCGAGGTCGAGGTCGGGTTCGAGGTCGGGTTCGGGGTCGGGGTCGAGGTCGGGTTCGGGGTCGGGTTCGAGGTCGGGGTCGGGTTCGAGGTCGGGGTCGGGGCTCGGGGTCGGGGCTCGGGGATCGGGATCGGGATCAGGATCGAGGTCGGCGTGGCGCGCCGGAGTCGTTCACCCCTCGTCCACCCGGTCCCTGAGCCGGTACCCCACGCCCGGCTCCGTCACGACGATCCTCGGCCGCGCCGGGTCCGCCTCGATCTTCTTGCGCAGCTCCGCCATGTGCACGCGCACCCAGTGCGCCTCGGTCGCGTTCGGCCCCCACACCTCCTTCAGGATCTGCCGGTGCGTGAGCACCTTCCCGGCGTGGCGGGCGAGGAGGGCGAGGAGCCTGTACTCGGTCGGCGTGAGCCGCACCTCGCGCCCGTCCACCGTCACCTCCCGGCGCGCCAGGTCGATCCGGAGCGGCCCCGCCTCGATGGCGGCGGGCGCGTCCGGCGCCGCGCGCGCGTGGCGCAGCGCGACCCTGAGCCGCGCCAGCAGCTCGTTCACGCCGAACGGCTTCGTGAGGTAGTCGTCCGCGCCGGCGTCGAGCGCGTTCACCTTGTCCTCCTCGCGCCCGCGCGCGGAGAGCACGATGACGGGCGCCGCCGTCCACTCGCGGAGCCGCCGCGTGAGGTCGATGCCGTCGCCGTCGGGGAGGCCGAGGTCGAGCAGGAAGACCTCCGGGTTGTGGCTCGTCGCGAGCTGCTCGGCCTCCCGCACGGTCCCGGCCTCGACGACGCGGTAGCCGTGCGACGCGAGCGCGGCGCGCAGGAAGCGTCGCACCTGGACCTCGTCCTCGACGACGAGCACGAGCGGGCCGGGATCGGTCATGCGGTCGCCCCCTCCGCCGGCGCGCGCGGTGGCTCGGCGCCGATCGGCAGAGTCAGCCGGAACACCGCGCCGCCGCCCGGCCGGTTCGCCGCGACGAGCCGGCCCCCGTGCGCCTGCGCGATCGCGCGCGCGATGGGGAGGCCGAGGCCGACGCCGCGGACGCCGGCGTGCGCGCCGCGGTGGAACCGCTCGAACACCCGCTCCTCGTCGCCGGGCGGGATCCCGGGGCCGCGATCCGCCACGTCCACCACGAGCGTGCCGCCCTCGCGCGCGGCGCGGATCTCGAGCTCGGTCCCCGGCGGCGTGTACTTGGCGGCGTTCTCGAGGACGTTCACGAAGAGCTGCTGCACGAGCACCGGGTCGAGCGACACGAGCGGCAGGTCGGGCGCGATCGCCGTCGTCACGCGACGGCCCGCGAGCCGCCGCTCGAGCCGGGTGAGCGCGCCGCCTACGACCTCGTCGAGCGGCACCCACTCGCGCCTCGGCTCGACCGCGCCGGAGTCGAGGCGGGTCATGTCGAGGAGGTTCGCGACGAGCCGCTCGAGGCGCTCCGCCTCCTCGCAGATGGCGTCGACGAGATCCCGCCTGGCGGCCGGCGACAGGTCCGGTGACTCCCGCAGCGTGGTCGCCGAGCCCGTGATCGTCGCGAGCGGCGTGCGCAGGTCGTGGGACACCGCGGAGAGGAGCCCGCTCCGCAGCTCCTCCGTCTTCGCGCGGAGCGCCGCGTCGCGGGCCTCGTCCGCGAGCCGCACACGGTCGAACGCGAGCGCCGCCTGCCGCGCGAGCGCCTCGAGCAGCGTGCGCGCCTCGCTCCGCTCGTCCGTCGTCCGGACCGCGATCACGCCGACGACGTCGCCCCAGGCGCGCACCGGGATGCAGAGCACCGGCTCGCCGGGGAGCGTGTCGGTGCCCCGGCCCGCGGGGCGGCCGTGATCGACCACCCACTGCGCGACGGCGCGCTCGTCCGGCGCGAGCGTCGCGTCGCGCGGAGCGGCGGCGAGGGGGGCGAGGTCCTCCCGTCCCCGCGCACGGAGGAACACCGCCTCCGCGTCGAAGGCCTCCGCCGCGGCCTTGACGCACACCGCCGCGACGCCCTCCGCGTCGAGCGCCGCCCCGAGCTCGCGCGAGAGCGCGTACAGCGCCGAGGTGCTGCGCTCGCGGCGGACGGAGGCGGACCGCTGCTCGCGGAGGCGCAGCGTGAGCGTGCCGATCACGAGGCTCACGCCGAACATCATGGCGAAGGTGAGGAGGTAGCGCGCGTCGGAGACGCTCAGCGTGAACGCGGGCGGGACGAAGAAGAAGTCGTACGAGGCTACCGCCAGGGCCGCGGCGAGGATCGACGCGCGCCGCCCGGTGGTTAGCGCGGCGATCATGACGCCGAGGAGGAAGAGCATCTCGACGTCCGGGACGGTGAGGAGCGCCCGCGCGGCCGCGGCGACCGCCGTCGTGACGCCGACGATCGCGATCGCGCGGACCCAGTCGGCCGGCGGCGTCGGCCGGGCGGCCGCGGGCCGGCGCTCCCGCTCCGTCTCCACGTCCCCCGCGAGGACGTGCACCTCGATGTCGCCGCTCCCGCGGATGATCTCGTCCACGAGGGATCCGGAGACCCGGTCGCGCCAGCGCGCGTGGCGCGGCTTCCCGAGGACGATCCGCGTCACGTTGCGGCGCCGCGCGAACTCGAGGAGCGTGCCCGCGACCTCGAGGCCGGAGAGACGGGCCACCTCGGCCCCGAGCGACTCGGCGAGGCGCAGGTGCGACTCGATCCGCGCGCGATCGTCGTCGCCCAGCGGCGGCCTGGCCGTCGCCTCGACCGACGCCGCCACCCAGTGCGCGCGGAGGCCCGCCGCGATCCGCCGGGCCGCGCGGACGACGCGGGCCGAGTCGGGCGCCGGTCCGACGCAGACGAGGATCCGCTCCGCGGTCGCCCACGGGACCTTCACTCCGTGCTCGGCGCGGTACGCGAGCACGTCAGCGTCCACCCGCTCCGCCATCCGCCGGAGCGCGAGCTCGCGCAGCGCGAGCAGGTTCCCGCGCTTGAAGAAGTGCTCCCGCGCGCGCTCCGCCTGCTCGGGCAGGTACACCTTCCCCTCGCGGAGCCGCGCGAGCAGCTCCTCGGGCGCGAGGTCCACGATCTCGACGTCGTCGGCCCGCTCCAGCACGACGTCAGGCACGGTCTCGCGCACGTGGACGCGGGTGATCTGCTCGACCACGTCGTTCAGGCTCTCGACGTGCTGGACGTTGAGGGTCGTGTAGACCTCGATGCCCGCCTCGAGCAGCTCCATCACGTCCTGCCAGCGCTTCGCGTGGCGGGACCCGGGCGCGTTCGAGTGGGCGAGCTCGTCGAGGAGCAGGATCCGCGGGCGGCGCGCGAGCGCCGCATCGAGGTCAAACTCCTCGAGCACGTGGCCGCGGTACGGGAAGCTGCGGCGCGGGAGCACCTCGAGCCCGAGCATGAGCCCGGCGGTGTCGTAGCGCCCGTGCGTCTCGATCGCGCCGATCACGACCTCGACGCCCTCGGAGACGAGGTCCCGGCCGACCTGCAGCATGCGGTACGTCTTCCCCACGCCGGGGGCGAAGCCGAAGAAGATCTTGAACCGGGCCCGGCGCTTCCTCGCCTCCTCCGCGGTCGCCCGGGCGAGCAGCGCTTCGGGATCGGGGCGGTCGGGCTGGGAGGTCACCGGGGTCCTGTCGCCGACGGAACGCTCGAAATAACGCGCGGACCCGACGCCGCGTCAAGCGCCACGTCTCCGCGGCGCGCTCGCGTCCGGGCGTGTCGACGGCGCCCTCGTCAGTGCCGGGGACGGACGAGCGGGACGTCCACGTCCAGCTGGACCGTCCAGAGCAGGCCCCGCTGGCCCGGCTGCCGGGCGCGACCGAAGAACCACACGATCTTCTTCGATCCCGGCAGGTTCACCTCGAGGTCCGGCGCGACGAGGGATGTTGAGCGCGCCGGTCACGTTGATGCCCGCGGCGAGCAGGTCGAGCACGTCCTGGTAACGCTTCGGTTCCGCCCCGGCGGCTCCCCCCCCGACGCCGACGAGCCCGTCGGGGTCGCAGGGCTCGCCGGCGGCGCGCCGAAGCGGCGGTCGAGCGCGAGGTTCAGGAGGAGCACGTTCACGCGCGGCTCGCCGAGGAAACCGAGATCGCGGCCCTCGACGTTCTCCTCCACGAGCCCGCGCACGCGCTCCGGGCCGACGCCTCGCGCCTTCGCCACGCGCGGCACTTGCCAGAGCGCGGCCGCGGGCGACAGGTGCGGGTCGAGCCCGCTCGCGGAGGCGGTCACGAGCTCGACGGGCGGAGCGCCGGGCGCGTCGGGATTCGCCGCAGCGAGCGCGGCGAGCCGCTCGGCCGCCTGGTCCCGCAGCTTCTTCGAGGTCGGGCCCAGGTTCGAGCCGCTCGACGCCCGCGGATCGTACCCCGCTCCCGCCGACGACGGCCGGGGCTGGAAGTACGCGGGGTGGGTCGCGCCCTGCGCGAGCAGCTCGGATCCCACCACCCGGCCCCGCTCGTCGGCGACGGGGGAGCCCTCCGCCCTCCGCGGGAAGAGGACCTTCGCGACCCCCGTGAAGACGATCGGGTAGGCGAGCCCGGTGAGCACGAGGGTGACGACGGTCACGCGAAGGGCGGGCCCGAGCACGCCGGCCATCGCCCGCTCCTCGCGTGGCGCCGGCGTCGGGCCGGGCTCGGCGATGCGGGGCTCTGCGACGTTCCCGAGCATGGTGACCTCCTACACGAGACCCACGGCCGCGAGGCCGAGGTCCACGAGCTTGATGCCGACGAAGGGCGCGACGACGCCGCCCACGCCGTAGACGAGGAGCGACCGGCGAAGCACTGCCGCGGCGCCGACGGGCCGGTAACGAACCCCCTTCAGCGCGAGCGGGATGAGCAGCACGATGATGATCGCGTTGAAGATCACCGCCGAGAGGATCGCGCTGAACGGCGACGCGAGGTGCATGACGTCGAGCGGCGCGAGCTCCGGGTACGCCGCCACGAACAGGGCCGGGAGTATCGCGAAGTACTTCGCCACGTCGTTCGCGATGGAGAACGTGGTGAGCGTGCCGCGCGTCATGAGGAGCTGCTTGCCGACCTCGACGACCTCGAGGAGCTTCGTGGGGTTCGAGTCGAGGTCGACCATGTTGCCGGCCTCCTTCGCCGCCTGCGTGCCGGTGTTCATCGCGACGCCCACGTCGGCCTGCGCGAGCGCGGGCGCGTCGTTCGTGCCGTCGCCGGTCATCGCGACGAGCTTCCCCTTACCCTGCTCGTCCTCGATGAGGCGCATCTTCGCCTCGGGCGTCGCCTCGGCGAGGAAGCCGTCCACGCCGGCCTCCGCCGCGATGGCGGCGGCGGTCCGCGGGTTGTCCCCGGTGATCATGACGGTGCGGATCCCCATGGCGCGGAAGCGGTCGAACCGCTCCTTGATGCCGCCCTTCACCACGTCCTTCAGGTGAACCAGGCCGAGCACGCGGGGGCCGTCCGACACCGCGAGCGGCGTGCCGCCCGTGTCCCCGATGCGGCCCGCGGCCGCCTCCAGCTCGCGGGGCATCGCGCCGCCGAGCGCCTCCACGTGCCGCGCGACCGCGTCCACCGCGCCCTTGCGGATCGTGCGCCCCGGGAGGTCGAGCCCGCTCATCCGCGTCTGGGCGGTGAACGCGACGAAGCGATGCTCCGCGTCGCGCACCTCGCGGCCGCGGAGCCCGTACCGCTCCTTCGCGAGGACGACGATGGACCGGCCCTCCGGCGTCTCGTCCGCGAGGCTCGCGAGCTGCGCGGCGTCGGCGAGGTCCTCCACCTTCACGCCGGG
This sequence comes from Anaeromyxobacter sp., assembly GCA_035708485.1. Classification (GTDB taxonomy): domain Bacteria; phylum Myxococcota; class Myxococcia; order Myxococcales; family Anaeromyxobacteraceae; genus Anaeromyxobacter. Next base: position 40,986 of record DASSSJ010000069.1, read on the forward strand.
GGCGGGGAGGAGCTCGGTCGCCATCCGGTTGCCGAGCGTGATGGTGCCGGTCTTGTCGAGGAGCAGCGTGTCCACGTCACCCGCCGCCTCCACCGCCCGGCCGCTCATCGCGATCACGTTCTTGCGGAGGAGGCGGTCCATGCCCGCGATGCCGATGGCGGAGAGGAGGCCGCCGATGGTGGTCGGGATGAGGCACACGAGGAGCGCGACGACCGCGGTGGCGGAGATCCCCACCGAGGAGTAGCGCGCGATCGGGACCAGCGTCACGCAGGCGAACAGGAAGACCAGCGTGAGGCCGACGAGCAGAATGTGGAGCGCGATCTCGTTCGGCGTCTTCTGGCGGGACGCGCCCTCGACGAGCGCGATCACGCGATCGAGGAACGACTCGCCGGAGCTCGCGGTGACGCGCACCACGATCCGGTCGGAGAGGACGCGCGTCCCGCCCGTCACGGCGGAGCGGTCGCCGCCCGACTCGCGGATGACGGGGGCGGACTCGCCGGTGATGGCCGACTCGTCCACCGAGGCGATCCCCTCGACGATCTCGCCGTCGCCGGGGACGAGCTCTCCGGCCTCGACGACGACGGTGTCGCCCCGGCGGAGCGTCGAGGCGGGGACGCTCTCCTCGCGTCCGCCGACGAGGCGCCGCGCGGCGACGTCGCGGCGCATCCGCCGGAGGGTGTCGGCCTGCGCCTTGCCGCGCCCCTCGGCGACGGCCTCCGCGAAGCTCGCGAACACGACGGTGAACCAGAGCCAGAGGCTCACGGAGAGCGTGAACCACCCGGGCGCGGCGCCGGCGGGGTGCAGGATCCGGTCGCGGAGCCAGAGCAGGGTCGTGAGGACGCTGCCGACCTCCACCACGAACATGACCGGGTTCCTGGCGACGTGGCGGGGGTCGAGCTTGCGCAGGCTGTCGAGCGCCGCGCGCCGGAGGAGGGCGCGGTCGAGGAGGGACGGGGACTTCGCCTCGTGGGAGGCCATGTCAGAACGCCTTTCCGCCGAGCGCGGCGAAGTGCTCGAGCACCGGGCCGAGCGAGAGCGCCGGGAAGAACGTGAGCGCGCCGACGACGAGGATCACGGCGACGAGCAGCACCGTGAAGGTGGGGCCCGTGGTCGGGAAGGTGCCGGGGCCGGCGGGCACCGTCTTCTTGCCCACCATCGAGCCGGCGATGGCGAGCGCCGGGACGATCATGAGGAACCGGCCGACGAGCATCGCGGCGGCGAGCGTCAGGTTCCAGAACGAGGTGTTGGCGTTCAGGCCCGCGAAGGCGGAGCCGTTGTTGCCGGCGCCGCTCGAGTACGCGTAGAGCATCTCCGAGAGCCCGTGCGGCCCCGCGTTGGCGAGCGACGAGACGCCGTACGGCGCGACCGACGCCCACGCGGTGAGGAGTAGGATCGTGATCGGGAAGACGAGGACGTACAGCATGGCGAGCTTCATGTCGCGCGCCTCGATCTTCTTCCCGAGGTACTCGGGCGTCCGGCCCACCATGAGGCCCGCGATGAACACGGACAGGATCACCATCACCAGCATCCCGTAGAGGCCCGCGCCGACGCCGCCGAAGATCACCTCCCCGAGCTGGATGTTCACGAGCGGCACGAGGCCGCCGAGCGGCGTGAAGCTGTCGTGCATCGAGTTCACGGCGCCGCAGGAGGCGTCGGTGGTCACCGCCGCGAAGAGCGCGCTGTTCGCGACGCCGAAGCGGGCCTCCTTGCCCTCCATGTTCCCCGCGCGGTGATCCACCGCGAGCGAGGCGAGGGCCGGGTTCGCGCCGGACTCCGCCCGGTAGGCGACGGTGACGCCCGCGGCGAAGAGCACCGCCATCGCGGCGAAGATGGCCCAGCCCTGGCGCGGGTCGCGCGCCATCCGGCCGTAGGTGTGGGTGAGCGCCGCGGGGATCGCGAAGATGAGCACCAGCTCGAGGAAGTTGGTGAGCGGCGTCGGGTTCTCGAACGGGTGGGCGCTGTTCGCGTTGAAGAAGCCGCCGCCGTTCGTCCCGAGCACCTTGATCGCCTCCTGGGACGCGACCGGGCCGAGCGCGATCACCTGCTTCGCGCCCTCCAGCGTCGTGATCTCCCGATACGCGGAGAGCGTCTGCGGGACGCCCTGCCAGACGAGGACCAGGGCGGCGACGAAGCTGATGGGGAGGAGCACGTAGACGATGGACCGGACGAGATCGACCCAGAAGTTCCCGATGGTCCGCGCGCCGCCCGGCCCCGCCGGGCGGGTGAGCCCGCGCGAGAGCGCCAGCGCGACGGCGATGCCGGCGGCGGCCGACGTGAAGTTGTGCCACGCGAGCCCCGCCATCTGCGTGAGGTAGCTCATCGTGCTCTCGCCGGAGTACGCCTGCCAGTTCGTGTTGGTGGCGAAGCTGGCGGCGGTGTTGAAGGCGAGCTCCGGCGGCACCGGCCCGAGCCGCTGGGGGTTCAGCGGGAGGACGTGCTGCAGCCGCTCGATCGCGTAGGTCACCGCGACGCCGAGGAGCGAGAACGCGAGCAGCGAGGCGGTGTACGTCTTCCAGCCCTGCTCCCTCGCCGGGTCCACGCCGCTCAGCCGGTAGAGGAGCCGCTCCACGGGGCCGAGCACGCGCGGCAGCGGCTGCCGGTCGCCCTCGAACACGCGGTGCAGGTAGGTCCCGAACGGCCTCGTCAGCGCGAAGATCGCGAGGGCGAAGAGCGCGATCTGGATCCACCCGTCGGCGGTCATGGGGGCTCCCTAGAACCGCTCCGGGCGCACCAGCGCGTACGCGAGGAACCCGGTGAGCAGGACGGAGAGGAGGATGCCGAGGGCGTACTCGAAGGCCATGGAGGGCTCCGGTTCACGGGTTCACATCCGGTCGCAGGCCACCACGTAGGCGAGCGATACGGCGAAGAAGGCGAGCGTGGCGAGGAGGAGGAGGGCGTCCATCATGGGAGGCTCCGGGTCGTGAGGTGGCGTCGGCGGGGCGACGCGCGGCCGGGCGCGCCCACGGACGAGCGGAGGCCGGGCGCGCTCAGCGGCGGCGGTGGAGCAGGTCGCGGGCGCCGAGCACGAGCTCTCGGCCGGTGACGAGGGCGCCGGCGGTGGCGAGCCCGAGGGTTCCCTGGCCCCAGCGCCCGCCGGAGACGGCCGCCCCGACGAGCGGGACGAGGTTCACGCCGAACAGCATCGCCATCAGGGCGATGTCTCCGCGATCGCCGCGCGTCGACGCGGGCGGGCCGTTCGGCTGCTCGGGACCCGCTGTCACGAGGTGAAGGTGGCGGGGGCGCATCGTCGATGACCTCCTGCGCCACCGAACCTACGCCCGGCCGCGTCCGTCGGGCGTCAGGGTGCGCCGCGTCGGCGTCCGCTCCGTGTCAAGGGAGGGCACGGCGCGAATCCCGCGGCGGCGCGGGGAGTTGGCGCCCTCGTTGATGCCGCCTTGATGCCGGTCGGCCCCGTCCTTACGGCCCGCTGACGCCGCCCTGGGGCATGGTTCGCCGGCCTCCATGAAAGACCCGAGACGCGAGCAGGACCCGCTCCCCGTCCCGCCTGCCGGGCAACCGGCGCCGACGCCGCCGCGCCTGTACCGCGTGCGGCGTGCGCTGTTCGGCGCTCCGCGCGACGTAGAGGATCCCCGCGTCCACCACAGCATCTCGCTCGTCGCCCTGCTCGCGTGGGTCGGGCTGGGCGCCGACGGGCTGTCCTCGTCCGCGTACGGTCCCGACGAGGCGTTCCGGGCCCTCGGTCACCACTCCTACCTCGCCGTCGCGCTCGCGCTCGCGACCGGGGTCACCGTCCTCGTCATCTCCGTCGCGTACGCGCAGATCATCCGGCGCTTCCCGTTCGGGGGCGGCGGGTACGTGGTCGCGTCCGAGCTGCTCGGCAAGCGGGTCGGCGTCGTCTCCGGCGCGGCGCTGCTCGTCGACTACGTCCTCACCATCTCGGTCTCGATCGCGGCGAGCGGCGACGCCATCTTCAGCTTCCTCCCCCTCGGCGCCGCCGCGTGGAAGCTCCCCCTCGAGGCCGTCGCGATCGGCGTCCTCGTCGTCCTGAACCTGCGCGGCGTGAAGGAGAGCGTCCTCGCGCTCGCCCCCATCTTCGGGCTCTTCGTCCTCACGCACGCGATCCTCGTCCTCGGCGGGATCGGCTCCCACCTCCCCGAGGTGCCGCGCGTCGCGAGCGAGGTCTCGCAGGGCTTCCGGGCCGGCCTCGCCGAGCTGGGCGCGGTCGGCCTGTTCGCCGTCTTCCTGCGCGCCTACTCGATGGGCGCCGGTACGTACACCGGGATCGAGGCCGTCTCGAACGGCATCCAGATCATGCGCGAGCCGAAGGTCGACACGGCGCGCCGGACGATGACCTACATGGCCATCTCGCTCGCGGTCACCGCGGCGGGCATCCTCGTCTGCTATCTCCTCTTCCGCGCGACGCCGGAGGAGGGGCGCACGATGAACGCCGTGCTGCTCGACCGGTTCGCGGGCCGGTGGGCCGTGGGCGGGGTCCCCGTCGGCACGGGGTTCGTGGTCGTGACCCTCGCCGCCGAGGCGGCGCTCCTCGTCGTCGCCGCGCAGGCGGGCTTCATCGACGGCCCGCGCGTCATGGCGAACATGGCGACCGACTCCTGGCTGCCCCACCGGTTCGGCCAGCTCTCCGACCGGCTCACGATGCAGAACGGCGTGCTCCTCATGGGCGGCGCCTCGCTCGCGACGCTCCTCTGGACGCGCGGCGACATCGTCCACCTCGTGACGATGTACTCGATCAACGTCTTCGTGACCTTCTCGCTCTCGCAGCTCGCGATGCTCCGCTACTGGCGCCGGAACCGGGGCCCCGGACGCCGGCGCGGGCTCGCGATCCACGGCGTCGCCTTCGCGCTCTGCGCGGGGATCCTCGCCGGCACCGTCTACGAGAAGGGCGAGCAGGGCGGCTGGGTCACGATCCTCGTGACCGGGCTCGTCGTCGCGCTCTGCTACGTGATCCGGAGGCATTACCACGCCGTGCAGGAGAGCTTGAGCCGCCTCGACGAGATCCTCGAGGCGCTCCCGCCGCACGCGGGCGGCCCGCACCCCGTCCTCGATCCGCGCGCGCCGACGGCGATCCTGCTCGTGGGCGGCTACGGGGGCCTCGGCGTCCACCAGCTCCTGACCGTGCAGCGCACGTTCCCCGGCTTCTTCAGGAACTTCATCTTCGTCTCGGTGGGAGTCGTGGACTCCGCGGCGATGAAGGGGGTCGAGGAGGTGGACCGGGTCCGCCTCCGGACGGAGGAGGCGCTCCAGCGCTACGTGGATCTCGCCCACCGGCTGAAGCTCGCCGCGGACCACCGCATGGAGGTGGGGACGGAGGCGGTGGCGGTCGCCGAGGAGCTCTGCGTCCAGATCGCGAGGGAGTTCCCGCGGTCCGTCGTCTTCGCGGGCAAGCTCGTGTTCCAGCGGGAGCGCTGGTTCCAGCGGCTCCTGCACAACGAGACCGCGTACGTCCTCCAGCGGCGGCTGCAGTTCCAGGGGATGAGCGCGATGGTCCTGCCCGTCCGCGTCCTCGCGGACGTGGCGTGAGGCGCGCGATCGCCGCCGCGCTCACACCTCGAAGAGCGCCGTCGAGAGGTACTTCTCCCCGCGGTCCGGCAGGATCGTGACGATCGTCGCCTCTCCCACCTCGCCGGCGACGACGCGCGCCGCGTACAGGGCCGCGCCGCTGCTCATCCCGGCGAACACGCCCTCCTCGAGCGCCACGCGCCGGGCGAGGTCGAACGCGTCCTCGCTCTCGACCATGATGTGCCGGTCGATCTTCGCGGCGTCGTAGATGGCGGGGACGATCGCCTCCTCGAGGTTCTTGAGCCCCTGGATGTAGTGGCCGCGCACCGGGTGGGCGCTCACGATCTTCACGCCCGGCAGCCGCTCCTTGAGCGCGAGCCCGACGCCCATGAGCGTCCCGCTCGTGCCGAGCGACGAGACGAAGTAGTCCACCCGGCCGCCGGTCTGCTCCAGGATCTCCCGGGCCGTCCCGTCGTAGTGCGCGAGCTGGTTGTAGTGGTTCGAGAACTGGTCGGGCATGAAGTAGCGGTCGGGGAGGTCGCGGACGAGCTGGCGCGCCCTCACGATGGCGCCGTCGGTGCCGAGCGCCGAGTCGGTGAGCGTCACCGTGGCGCCGAAGGCCTGGATCATCTTCCGCCGCTCGATGGACACCGCCTCGCTCATCACGATCTCGACGGCGTAGCCCTTCACCGCGCCGATCATCGCGATGCCGATGCCGGTGTTGCCGCTCGTGGGCTCGATGATGGTCTTGCCGCGGAAGAGCGTCCCCTCGCGCTCCGCCTGCTCGATCATCTTGAGCGCGATCCGGTCCTTGATGCTGCCGGTCGGGTTGAACCCCTCGAGCTTCGCGAGCAGCGTGACGCGCGGGTTCGGGTTGAGGCGGCGGATGCGCACCATCGGCGTCCGGCCGATGAGGTCGAGGATCGAGTCGGCGGGCAGCGAGAGCGAGGGCGTCGTCATCGTGAGCTCGGGGGCGCACAGTCTATCCGCGCGCGCCGCCGGCGGGGGCGCGCAGTGCGGCGGGGTACGACGCGGTGCGACACCCGTGCGACGACTTCTCGCGACCTGACGTCCGTCACGTCTTTCCGACCCCGGTGTCCTGGAAGATGGGGACACGCATGCTCGAGCACGACCTCGTCCGCCTGGAGCGCGCCCTCGGGACGGACATCGACCCGGGCGCCTCCCGCCGCGCCGCCCTCGCGTCCGCGGCGACCGTCTCGATCGCCCTCGAGGCGCTCGACGCGGCCTCGAAGCGCCGGGCGCTCGCGGGGCTCGTGCTCCGCGGCGCGAGGGAGCTCCTCCTCGTCCCGGGGCTCCTCCGCTGCCTGCGCGACTGCGACGGCGAGGTCCGCTGCGCGGCCGCCGCCCTCCTGTGGAGCACGGCCGCGGAGACGGGGCTCGGGCCGTTCGAGGCCGACGCGGTGGACGCGTTCCTCGGCGCGCTCGACGACGAGGACGCCCGCGTCCGGACGAGCACCACCGGCGCGCTCGGCGCGATCCAGTACGCCGACGCCGAGACGCTCGGTCGCGTGGTGCGCCGGGTCGTCCGCGCCGCGGTGGACGCCGGCGACCACCGCGCCGCCGCGGTGACGCACGCCGCGCTGCGCAGCCTGCTCGAGCAGCTCCCGTCCGGCGCGCCCGGCGCGAGCGCCTGACGCGCGCCGCCGCCGCTCGAGACGTGGCATCCTGGCGCGCGGGAGGCCGCATGCGCACCCGCTCGAGGCTCACCGCCGCGCTGACGTCCACGCTCCTGGCCGCGTGCAGCCGGGACGTCACGCTCCCGCCGGAGCCGACCGCGCCGCAGATCCGGTCGGTCGCGCCGGCGGCGGGCTTCGCGGGCGAGCGGATCGCGATCGTCGCGAGCGGGCTCGACGCCGCGCCGGAGCGGAACCTCGTCCAGTTCCCGTCGGCGGTGGCGCGCGGCGAGAGCCTCGCCGGGGACGCGCTCGTCGTGCGCGTGCCGGAGGACGCGGGGTCGGGGCCGATCACGGTCGAGTCGAGCGGGGGCGTCTCGGCCCCGAGCAGCCCGTTCGCGTACCGCGGGCTCGGGCAGCTCCGTTCCGGCGCGGTCGCCGGCGAGGTGCCGCTCCTCCACGAGCCCTGGCGGCTCGTCGCCGCAGGCGGCGACACGTTCCTCGTGTCGGACCTGCTCGTCGCGCTCGTGCGGTACGCGGATTTCGAGTTCGTGCGGGATCTCGCCCTCTCCGTGGACGCCCTCCCGCCCCCCGCGGCCGCCGTGGTCTGGCTCGCGTCGGACTGGACCGCCGGGACGTCGCGGCTCGAGCGGCTCGACGTGGCGACGGACGTCGTCACCGCCGTCGCGGAGCTCGACCCGTTCGCGGGCGCCGGGCCCGTGGTCGCGCTGCGCGGCCCCTCCGCCGCGCCCGCCGCCGCGCGGATCGCGGTGCTCCGGTCCGCCGGCACGGGCGTGACGCTCGCGCTCCACGACGCCGACACGCTCGCCGTGGTGCAGGCGCCCGAGGCGCTGCCGTCGGTCTCGGAGGTGCGCGGCTGCGCGGACGCCGGGGAGGGTCGGCTCGCGTGCCTCGTCCGCGGCGCCGGGGCCGGGCCGCTCTCGCTCGCGCTCGTCACGCCGGGCGGGACCCCCGCGGTGGAGACGATCGCGCTCCCGGAGGGCGACGCCGTCCAGGAGGATCCCGTCGACGTCGCCGCTCCGATCTGCGCGGAGCCGACCTTCCGCACCGCGGCCGTGGCGCTCGCCGACGGCCGGATCGCGGTCGCGACGCTCGATCCGCCCGCGTCCTGGCGGTACCTCGAGACCGGCTCGCGCACGCCCGCGCGGTCCCTCGCGTGCGCCGCGGTCGGCGCGCCGGTGCCGCGGCTCGTGGTCCTCGCGCCGAAGCGCGCGGACGACCTGGTGATCGCCCTCGACGCCGAGGCCGCGCCCCCCGGCAGGATCCTCTGGAGCGCGACCGTCCCGCTCGCGTCGCGCGCGGCGTTCGACGCGTCCGCCGGCACCGTCCACGCCGCGGGCGAGGCCGACAACCGCGTGCTCGTCCTCGACGCCGGCAGCGGCACGCTCCTCGCGCGCCGCTCCTTCGACGTCCTCCCCGGCCGCGTGGGAGCGGTGCAGGGCGCCACGTGGATGACCGCCGACGCGGTCGATCCCGCCTCGCTCGTGTTCGCGGTGGCCTCGCCGCCGGGGGTGCTGGACGTCCCTCTCACCGCCGCGCCGGGGACGTTCCCGCTGTACTACGAGGTCCCGGACGCGGTGGGCGCGTTCGGGGCGTTCGCGCCGTACGATCCCGACTTCAGGTATTACTTCACCCTGCGCACGTGCGGCGTCGAGTGGATGGGGACCCTCGTCGGCTTCGATCCGTGCCTCGAGACGCAGCTCGGCCAGGACGGCCCGGAGGACGCGTACGTCGGCACCGCGGGCGGGCTCGTGACGCTCGACTTCCCCGGGATGACGCCGCGGCGGTCCGCGATCCCCGGCGCGAAGTTCGCCTCGCTCGGCCTGCTCCCCGCGGGCGGCGTCTTCGGGGCCGTCCGCGACGCGGGCGGCGGCTGGACCGTACGCGCCTGGAGCGAGGCCGGCGCCGCGGCCGAGCTCCCCGCGGAACGGACCTGGGCGTCGCCGGGCGAGATCGCCGGCGCGGCCGTGCTCGACGGTGCGCTCTGGGCGTTCCACCGGGACGCGGCGGGCGCGTTCGTCGCCACGCGCCTCGACGGCGCGCTCGCGCCGGTCGGCTCCGTCCCCATGGCGGAGGCGTTCGCCCGCATCCTCGCCGTGTCGCCGAACGGCCGCACGTTCGTCACCTGGGAGTACCAGCCGTACTCGCAGGACACGAGCGTCGTGGTGTGGGGAGCGGGCGCGGGCGCGTGGGAGCGCGCCGCGACCGTGCCGGTGGAGGGGCTCGTCTCGGGCGTCGCGTTCTCCGGCAGCGGCGAGGCGCTGTACGTCCTCACGCGGGCGCCCGATCGCGTCGTCGTCCTGGAGTAGCCCGTCCGATCCCGCGGCCTGCCGGCCACCGGCCGCCCTCCCTGGCGCGCGCGGCGCGGCGACTCCACCGTGAGCCGTGCGCGGGGACGGCGCCGCGCGTGGAGGCGACTGGCATGGCGATGACGATGAGCGCGAAGGAGCTGTCCCTCGTCCCGGCGCGCGGCGCGCTCGGTGCGACGATGCTGTACCACGGAGCGCAGAAGCTCCGCGCCGAGGGCGCGCGGCAGAGCGCCCCCATGTTCGAGTCCCTGGGGTTCAAGCCCGGGGACCGCTGGGCGATGCTCACCGGCCTCGCCGAGGTCGTGGGCGGCGCGACCGCCATCCTCGGGATCGGCACGCGGATCGGCGCGCTCGCGGTCCTCGCCACGCAGGGCGTCGCGATCTGGAAGGTCCACGCCGGGAAGGGGTTCGACAACGTGGCCGGCGGCTACGAGTTCAACCTCCTGCTCATGGCCGCGGCGCTCGGGCTCTTCCTGTCCGGGCCGGGGACGCTCTCCGCCCACGAGGTCGTCGAGCGCAGGCTGGAGGGGCCGGCGGGCTGGCTGCGCCGGGCGCGCCCGCGGCGGGCCGTCCGGATGACGAAGCTCCTCAAGTAGGGCGGCGCGCCGCGGGGGTCCGCGCACCGGGCGTGGCGCGGCCGGCGGGGTCGCGCTAGGCTTCGACGTCCTCGTGCTCGCCCCCGCGCTCGCCCTCTGCGTCTCCCTCGCCGCCGCCGCGACGCCCTACGCGCCCGACGAGGCGATGGAGTTCACCGTCGAGTTCCACGGGATCCGGACGGGGAAGGCCCGCATCGCCGTCGGCCGCCTCGAGGGGACGATCCTCCCGGTGTTCCTCCAGGCCCGCACCGGCGGGCTGCTCGCCGTCGTGGACCTGAAGCAGCAGCTCGCGAGCTACCTCGACGCCGGGACCGGGCTCCCCCGCTCCGCCTCGATGGACTCGGTCGAGCCCGGGTACCGGCTCCTCACCACCACCCGGTTCGAGCGCGCGAACCAGAAGGCGACCGTCCGCCAGCAGGGGAAGTTCGACAACACCTACGAGCTCGACGTCCCGCCCGACACGCTGGACTTCGTCGCGCTCGTGTTCCGGCTCCGCACGCTCCCGCTCGAGCCGGGGACGGCCCACGAGTTCCAGGTGCTCTCGGCGCGCAAGGTCCAGAAGGTCACCGTGCAGGCGGAGTCGCGGGAGCGGATCAAGACGAAGGCCGGCCCGTTCGACACGGTGAAGGTCCGGGTCCCGACCCAGTTCAGCGGGAAGTTCAGCGAGAAGAGCCCGACCTACGTCTGGTTCACCGACGACGCGCGGCGCATCGTCGTGCGCATCTCGACCGACTTCTCGATCGGCCGCGTCGTCGCCGACCTGACCGCGTACCGGCCCGGGAAGCTCGCCGAGGACGCGCCGGCGGCCCAGCAGACGACCGACGGGCCGCAGGCGCAGCAGGCGACCGCGGGACCGCAGGCGCAGCAGGCGGGGGGGGGACGGCAGGCGGAGGCGGCGGTCGAGGGACCGGGAGCGCTCCAGAAGCCGGCCGTGAAGTAGGCCCGCGGCGCCTCACTCCGCCCCGACGTTCCGGCAGTGCGTCTCGCGGACGAGCAACGCCGCGGCGAGGCCGAAGGCGGCGAACGCCCACAGCACGAGCAGCCCGGACTGGAACCCGTGCCGGTCGAGCACCCAGCCGACGAGCGGCTGGTAGATCGTCGGCCCGAGGAAGACCCCGGTGTTCACGACCGCCATCGCGGTGCCGGAGAGCGCGGGCGGGTTCACCTCCTTCACGCTCGCCCAGGAGAGCGTGAAGGCCGTCGCGCAGGCGCCCATGGCGACGAAGAGGGCGAGGCTCGCCCAGAGCGGCGGGCGCGCGCCGGCGAGCCACGGCAGCCACGACAGCACGAACCCCGCCCCGAGGCCGAGGGTGAGCGGCTTGCGGCGGCCCATCCGGTCGGAGAGCTTCCCCGTCGCGAGCGAGGTCAGCGCGAACGCGACGAGCATCGCCGTCGTGTGCGCCGTCGCCCGCGCGCGGGTCATCCCGTGCACGTCGGTGAGGTACGGCACCGCCCACAGGCCGGCGAACGACAGGTACGCGCCGGCGAGGCCGAGGTTCAGGAAGAACCCGGGCCAGGTGGCGCGGTTCGCGGCGACTTTCCGGAGCCCCGCGAGCCACCCGGCGGCGTGCGGCGCGTGCGGCGGACGCCCGTCCAGCTCGCGCATCGAGGGGAACCCCGCGTCCGCCGGCGCGTCGCGGACGAGCAGCCACGTCGCCGCCGCCCCCGCGAGCGACGAGAGGCCCACCGCGACGAACACGGTGCGCCACGAGACGAGCCCGATCACCCACGCGAGCGGCGCCGCGGAGGCCATCGCGCCGAGGTTCCCCATGAACATGACGAGCCCGGACACGGTGGCGAACTCGCGCTCGTGGAACCACGCGGTGACGAGCTTCAGCAGCGCGACGAAGGTGACCGAGACGCCGAGGCCTACGAGCGCCCGCCCCGCCACCGCCGCGCCGAGCGGCCCGGCGAGGCCGAACAGGATCGCCCCCGCGCCGGCGACGACGCCCCCGACGGCGACCACCCGCCTCGGCCCGACGGCGTCGACGAGGACGCCGGTCGGCACCTGCATCACCGTGTAGGCCCAGAAGTACGCCGCCGCGATCGCGCCCAGCTCCGCGCCGCTCGCCGCGAACGCCGCGCGCAGCTCGCCGGCGATCGCCGCGGGCGCGATCCGGTGGAAGAACGACAGCACGTAGGCGCCGGACACGAGGACGAACGCCGTCCAGCGCAGGCGGCGCATGCGGGAGAGGGGGGCGGGGCTGGCCGGGGCCGCGCGCACGGTCCGCGCATTGTGCACCGGGCGACGCTCGTCCGGGTACCCGCCGCGCGGACCGGCCCGTGCGTCCACCGCCTGGAGGGTCGGAGCCCGCCACGCCACCCCGCGGATCCAGGTTGGGGTCGTCTCCCCCGCGCGAGATCCCGGAGCGGGGAGCGGACGATCGAGGAGCCGGCCCGTGCCGGCGCCGCGGCCGGCCGTTATGGGTAGAGCGCCCCGCCTTTCGCGGGGCGGGGGTTGGGCGATGGCGGAGATCGACCTCGCGCGGCTGCCGCAGCTGCCGATCGCGTTCATGAACGCGGACCACGCGCACGAGGTGCGCCTCGTGAACGCGGTGGAGGCCGCGCTCGCCGCGCACCGGCGCGGCGAGGGGACGCTCGGCGCCGTCATCGAGCAGCTGTCGCTGCTCGCCGTCCACACGCGCGAGCACTTCCTGCGCGAGGAGACGGCGATGCGCGAGGCGGGGTTCGCCGCCTACCCGGCCCACAAGGCCGAGCACGACCGCGTGCTCGCCGAGATGGACGCGGAGGCCCGCGCGTTCCGCGACCGCGGCGACCGCGAGCGCCTGTCGCGGTACCTCGCCGACGCGCTGCCCGCGTGGTTCGTGAACCACATCCGGACCATGGACGCGGTGACCGCGGCGTTCCTCGCGAGACAGCGCGGCGCGGTGGCCGCGGCGCCGTAGCGGGCCGCGCCCGGACGCGCTACCCGAACCGCCCCGCCGCGTGCGCCAGCCCCTCGCGCGCGCACCACTCCGCGAAGCGCCGGGGCAGGTCCTCCGCGCTCACCGTCTGGACCGCCTGCGCCACGAGGTGCTCCGCCTGCTCGAGGTCGCCGGACGCGGCATGGAGGAACGCGAGCCGCACCCCCTCGCGCTCCGAGGAGGCCTCGCCGAGCCCCTCCGCCGCGAGCGCCGTCACCTCGCCCCACTCCTCGCGGTCCGCGGCGTCGCGCGCGCGCCACCAGCGGACCTCGTGGAGGAGCGCCGCCGGCGCGCCGGGCTCCGCCGCCGCGCGCAGCCACGGCTCCGCCTCGGCGGGCCCGGGCCGCCAGACGGGATCGCGCGCGAGGAGCGCGGCGACGTCCGGGCTCACGGGAACTGGCACCCGCCGGGTTGTAGCGCGGAGCGGGGGCCGACCGCCACCGCGCCGCGTCCGGCGACGCGCTCGCGTCGCGGGGCGTCTCCTGCGCTACACTCCCGCCTCTCTCACGCGGAGCGACCCGGCATGGCGAAGCCGAAGATCGAGGACCTGGTGGTCGGGAAGGGCCCCGAGGCGGTCCGGGGGAAGACCGTCGAGGTGCACTACACGGGCTGGCTGACCGACGGGAAGAAGTTCGACTCCTCCCGCGACCGCAACGAGCCGTTCTCGTTCCGGCTCGGCGCGGGCGAGGTGATCGAGGGGTGGGATCGCGGCGTCGCCGGGATGAAGGTCGGCGGCACGCGCAAGCTGACGCTGCCGCCCGAGCTCGGTTACGGCGCCCGCGGCGCGCCGCCCGCGATCCCGCCGAACGCGACGCTCGTGTTCGAGGTCGAGCTCTTGTCCGTCGTGTGACTCAGGCTTCGCCCTTCGGCCACTTGCGCCCGTGGAGGGAGCCCGGAACGGGGATCCGTAGCGACACCCGGCGTTCGGCCGAGGCCCGGCGCACGCGGGGCCCGCGCCGGGGCGGGGCGCCCGCCGCCCGCCGCGGGCGGCGGGCCTGCCCCGGGCTCACCAGCTGTAGCCGAGGCCGACGCTCAGGTACGGCCCGAACTCGCCGCCGACGAAGCTCGCGAAGTCGTCGTTCTCGTCGTCGCCGGCGACGCGGCCGCCCACGCCGACCGCGGCCATGGCGCTGATCCCGTTGGTCGCGAGGAAGTTGTAGCCGATCTCCCCCGACATCCCGAGCCGCGCGAACGTGTTGGTGTCGGTCTCGCCGCCGCCGAAGCGCTCGCGCCCGGCGGCGATCTCGACCCGCGGCCCCACCCGGAGCCCCTCGTTGTTGCCGCCGAGGATGAACCAGTCCACGCCGCCCATGGCGCCGAACGTGTTCGCGGTGCCGTTCGTCGCGTCGGCGGCGGCATAGCGCGCGCCGGCCACCCACGAGAACCGCGGCGCGTCCTCGAAGGCGTGGAACAGCTGGGCGTTGACGCCGAGCCCGCTGAACCAGCCGATCGGGTTCGTGAACAGCGAGTACGAGACCGGCCCGCGCCGCGTCACGCCGAGGTCCTCGCCCCGGCCGCGCCCGGCGAGCTCGCTCGCGGCCTGACCGAACGCCGCCAGGACCCCCTGTCCCTCCTGCGCGGGAGCGCTCGACTGGCCGGGCTGCGCCTGGGCCGCGCCGCGCCCCTCCGCGGAGAGCCTCGACTGCTCCCGGGCGGCCGCCTGTGCCTGCCGGCGCTTCGCGTCGCGGATCCGCTCGTCCGCGCGCGAGGACACGAGGTCCGCGCACGCCTTCTCGAGCGTCCGGATGGCCTTCTCTCCGTCCGGCATCCGCCCGTGCAGGAGGTCCTCGCACGCCCGGTCGAACGCCTCGCTGGTCGCGCCGGCCGCGGCGCGATCCGCCCGCGCACCGTTTCCGCCGCCGCGCTGCGCCGCGCTCCCGCCTCCGCCCTGCTGCGCCGCGCTCCCGCCTTCGCCCTGCTGCGCCCGCGCCGCGCCGGCCGCGAGCAGCACCGCCATGTACACGATCGTTCGCATCGTTCCCCTCCGAGGTGCCCTGAAAGTGCGCATCCCCGGGGGGCGTACGGGAGTCCACGACGCGGCGCGCTCGCGGGGGCGGCCCGGCGCCGCCGCCGAGCGGGCGCTACCGCCCGTCGTCGAGCTCGATCGCGGCGTAGGTCCGGAACCGCGCCGCCGGGCTCGCCCAGCACGTCGCGGGCGAGCCCTGCTTCTCGCAGAGCGCGGCGAGGAACTGCGCGGGGTCCTTCAGCTCCTTCCACACGGCCGGCAGGAAGGTGGAGGTGCGGCCCTCGTGCTCGAGGATGACGCCGGGCCGCTCCGCGCCGAGCGTCGCGAGCAGGGCGGGGCCCGACGCGGCGAGCGCGCGCGGCGCGTCGAGCACCGACACGGAGAGCCGGATCGCGGGCAGCTCCCGCGCGCTCACCGGCGGGAAGCGCGGATCGCGCAGCGCCGCGAGGAGCGCGTTCCGGGCGACGCCGTCGGCCAGCGGCTCGCGGGCCTCCACCGAGCCGATGCAGCCGCGCAGGCGGCCCCCGAGCTTCAGGGTGACGAACGAGCCCCGGTCCGCCCGCAGGCGCGGGAAGCGGCCCGCCACGTCTGCGGGGACGGCGGCGGGCGAGCCCTCCTTCACGGCCCGGTCGAGCGACGCCCGCGCGAGCGCGAGGAGCGCCGCGCGCTCGTCCGTCGTGAGGACGAGGCGCTCCTCGAACGCGACCGCGGCGTACCCGACGACGCGCGTCCGGTCCGCGGAGACGTCCCCCGAGTTCGCGTAGGCGACGAGGCGCGGGGTCGTCCCGCGCCGGGCGGCGAGCTCGACCATCGCGGCGAGCACCTGCGTGCCGTCGGTGTCGCAGGCTACGAGGTCGCGCGCGTCCATCCGGACCACCGCGTCGAGGCAGGCGCGATCGCGCGACGACGCGACGTCGTACGGGTGGTAGTGCGAGAGATCCACGCTGAAGACGAACACGGTCCCCGGCGCGTCGAGCGCCGCGAGCGCCCCGGCGAGGCGCCGCGCGTCGTCGTAGGACAGCGCGCCGGCGATCACCGGCACGAGCTCGAACGGGCGTCCGCCGTTCGCCTCCGCGAGGAACGGCAGCTCGATCTCGATCATCTGCCCCCTGTGCGCGCCGGGGACGTCGGCCGCGCCTGCGAGCGCGCGGGCGGCGGCGGCGACGGGCACCTCGCGCCCCGGCACCGCGTAGTGGGTGGCGCGGTCCACCGCCCAGCCCTGGAACGGCGGCCCGTAGTGGTTGGCGGCGACGACGACGGCGCGGTCGAACCCGGGATCGAGCTGACGGAACGCCGCCGCCGCGATCGCGCCGGAGTAGGGGAGGCCCGCGTGCGGCGCGAGCACGATCCGGGCGCCGCCCTCGAGCGTGCGCGGCGCGGCGGCGAGGAGCGCCTTCACGGTCGCGGCGAGCTCCGCGGGATCGCCGGGGTAGAACCGCCCGGCCGTCTCGGCGGCGCGGACGGCGCGCGGGGCCGGCGCGGCGGCGGCGGGGGCCGGCGCGGCGGCGGCGGGGGCCGGCGCGGGCCGGCAGGCGCCGAGCGCCGCGAGGAGGGCGGCGGCCGGGACGAAGGCAGCGAGGCGCGGAGCGGTCACGCGAACACCCCCGGGATGACCTCGCCGCACGGGCAGCGCCCGCCGGCGACCTCGAGGCGGCGCACCACGAACCCCTCGCGCGCGACGAGCGTCCGCCCGCAGCGCGGGCACCGCGTGTCGTTGGCGCCGGAGCCGGGCACGTTCCCCAGGTAGACGAAGCGGAGGCCCGCGTCCAGCGACCGGGCGCGCGCCGCCTCGAGCGCCGGGAGCGGCGTCGGGGGGCGCGCCTGGAGCCGGTGGGCCGGGAAGAACCGGAGGAGGTGGAGGGGCGTGCCCGGGCCGAGCGCGCGCGCCAGCCAGGCGGCGAACCGGCCCGCCTCGTCGGGCGCGTCGGTGAGCCCCGTCACCATGAGGAAGCTCGCCTCGACCCAGACCCCCTCCTCGCGCAGGACCTCGAGCGTCCGCAGCACCGGCGCGAGCCGCGCGCCCGCGAGCTCGCGGTACGCCCGCTCCCGGAACGACTTCACGTCGAGCGTGACCGCGTCCACCACGCGCGCGAGCTCGCGGAGCGGCCCCTCCTCCGCGAAGCCCGCGGTGACGAGCACCGTCCGGATCCCCGCCGCGCGGGCGAGCCCCGCCGCGTCGCGCACGTACTCGAACGTGACGAGCGGCTCGGAGTACGTGAAGGCGAGCGCCCGGATCCCGCGGCCCGCCGCGAGCGCGACGAGGTCCTCCGGGAGGAGCTCCACCCGCTTCACGTCGGCGGGGCGCGCCTGCGAGATCTCCCAGTTCTGGCAGTTGAGGCAGCGGAGGTTGCAGCCGCCCATGGCGACCGAGAGGATCGGCGTGCGCGGCAGGAAGTGGTAGAGCGGCTTCTTCTCGATCGGGTCGAGCTGGGCGCTGCAGAGGTTCCCGTACGCGAGCGTGTGGAGCCGGCCGCCCTTCACGGCGCGGGCGCGGCAGAAGCCGCGGTCGTTCTCCGCGAGCACGCACCGGTGCGGGCACAGCTCGCACCGGACGAGCGAGCCCTCCGCGCGCGACCAGGCCGCGGGGCGCGAGAAGGCGTCGAGCGGCCCGGCCGCGTCGTTGCGGAACCCCAGGCCGAGCGGCTCGGGCGGGCCGAGGAGGTCGTCGAGCGCGGCGAGGCCGAGCGCCGCGGCGCCGCCGCCGGCGAGGCACCGCTTCAGGAACCGGCGCCGGTCATCCACGGCCGGCCTCCGGCGCGGCGCCCCGCCGCGGCGGCGCGCGCAGCGGGACGAGCCGCGCCTCGCCGGCCCGGACGAGCGCGCTCGCCGCGCCGATCGGGCAGAGCGCGTCGCAGAAGGGGCGCCGCCAGCGGAACGACGCGAGGAGGAGGAGCGCGGCGGCGCCGAGCACCCACGCCGACGGCGCGTAGTCGTTCCGGAACAGGAGCGCGTAGAGCCCGGTGCCCTGGACGCCCTCGGCCCGGCCGCGCTCGACCGCGAAGTACCCGATCGCGGTGAAGGCGAGGACCGGCCACCGCAGCGCGGCCGCGCGCCGGAGCCGCCGCGGCGGGCGCCCGGCGAGGCGCCCGCAGGCGGACTGGGCGGTGCCGAGGGGACAGTGGCGCTGGCAGAAGCGCCGGTCGAACACGTTCAGGACGAGGGCCGCCGGCACCGCGTACGGCCGCACCCAGCCGAAGGCGCACGGGCGCGGGCACGCGTGGCAGAACAGGAACGGGACCTGGAAGAAGCAGCGCGCGACGGGGAACGCCGCCGCGGGGAGGAGCGCGGCGAGGGAGGCGACGCGCGTCGCGGCCATCCCCGCCAGCCGGCGCACGCGCGCGAGGCCCTCCCGCACCGCGCCGGAGGCGCGGGCGAGCGACCCCGGCTCCGCCGCCGCGGCGAGCGCCGACACGAGCGCGGCGAGCATGGCGAGGCGCCACCCGCGTCCGGTCGCGAGCGACGAGAACGCGAGCTGGGTCGCGCCCCAGGCCGCGAGGACGACGGCGGCCGCGAGCGCGAGCGGCAGCGCGGGCAGGAGCGGCGCGCGCCGGCCCTCGGGGCGGGCCCGGGACGGCGCGAGGAGGAGCGCGGCGCTCGCGCACTGGAGGGCGGCGACCGCGAGGAGCGCGCCGCGGACGCCGAGCGCCGGGACGGCGAAGGTGAAGGTGGCGGCGGCGGCGACGGCGGCGCCGGCGAGGTCCGCCGCCCAGAGGGTCCCGGCCGCCCCCGGCGGCAGGAGCCGCGCGGCGGCGGCGAACTGCGCGCCGGGCAGGAGCCCCGCGAGCGCGCCCGCCGCGACCGCCACCGGCAGCGCCGCGGGGCCGCCCCGCGCGACGAGCGGCGCCGCGACCGCGAGGACGAGCGCGAGCGCCGCCTGCCCCGCCGCGGCGGCGAGGACCCACCGCGACGGCGCGCGCCGCGCGCCCGCCCACGCGCCCGCGGCGGCGCCCGCCATGAACCCCGCCGAGAGGAGGCCGAGCTCGCGGTACAGCGCGCCGGTCCCGATCTGGTACGCCAGGAGCAGCACGAGCTGCAGCGAGAGCCCCGACGCGCCGCTCGCCGCGACGGCGAGCTCGACGGGGCGCGAGCGCGGCCCGAGGGCGAGGAGCGTCCCCGCCGCGAGGGCGGCCGCGAGGAGGGCGAGCGCGCCCGCGCCGAGGTCCCCCGCCTGCGCGAGGGTCCGCGCGAGCGCGAGCCGGTACGTCGTCGGCCGCAGGTCGCGGTTGGGTGGCTCGGGGAGCGACGCCCACCGCGCGGCGTCGGCCGTGCGCTGCGGCGAGAGGAGGACCCGGAGCGCCTCGGGGCCGAGGTGGAGCGGCGCGATCCCGCGCGCCGCGAGCGCGGCCGAGACCGCCGCCGCGGCGTCGCGCGGCGCCGGCAGGTCGCGCCGGCCCGCGAGGTAGAGGGTGCGCCCCGCGGGGAGGACCAGCGGCGGGCCGGCCGCCGCCTCGAGCGTGCGCGCGAGCGACGCGTGGAGCCGGCGCGTCTCCAGCGACGCCGCGGCGGCGTGGCCCGGCAGCGCCACGGCGAGCAGGCCGCCCTCCGCGAGCGCGCGGCGCGCCGCCGCCAGCGCCTCGAGCGTGAAGGCGCGGTTCTGCGCCGCGGTGGCCGGCGCGGGGCCGAGCACGAGCACCGCGTCGTAGCGGCCGGCGGCGGCGGCGAGGAGTCGGCGCGCGTCGCCCGACCGCGCGACGAGCGAGGGGGCCGCCCACTCCGGGAGGGCCTCCCGCAGCGCGGCGAGGAGCCCCGCGTCCTCGACGATCGCCTCGACCGACGCGCCGTGCCGCGCGATCTCCGCGAACGTGCCCGGCGGCGGGACGCCGACGACCGCCACGCGACGCGGCGCCGGGTGCAGCGAGAGCGCGAGGTGCGCGGCCTCCTCCGCGCCGGCGCGGTCGGGCCCCGCCGCGACCGGCGCCCGGTCCGCGAGCACCGCCGGCTCGCCGCCGGGCCGCGCGATCAGGATCCACGACGAGGACGAGGGGCGCTCCTCCGCCCCGGCGAGCCACGCGCCCTGCACGGCGAGGGTCCAGGCGGCGACGGGCGGCGCGGCGGCGATCGCCGCCGCCGCGGCTCCGGTCGCGAGCGCGGCCGCCGCCGCGAGGCGGCGGGCGCCGAGCGCGGCCGCGGCGGAGGCGGCGAGCGCGCCGCCCGCGGCGAGCGCGAGATCGGG
>DASSSJ010000070.1:0-6221 GCA_035708485.1 Anaeromyxobacter sp.
GGCGTCCCCGAGCTTCAAGGTCGGGGACAAGGCGGTCTATCCCGGTCAGGGCGTCGGCGAGGTGATGGGGATCGAGCACAAGGAGGTCGCCGGCCAGCGGCAGTCCTTCTACGTGCTCCGGATCCTCGAGAACGGGATGAAGATCATGATCCCGATGAACAAGGTCGGCTCGGTCGGCCTGCGCGAGATCATCGGGGAGAAGGACGTCCGCAAGGTCTACACGATCCTGCGGGAGAAGGAGGTCTCGGTCGACTCGACGACCTGGAACCGCCGCTACCGCGAGTACATGGACAAGATCAAGACCGGCAGCGTGTTCGAGATCGCGGAGGTGCTGCGCGATCTCTACCTGCTCCGGTCGGACAAGGACCTCTCCTTCGGCGAGCGGAAGATGCTCGACACGGCGCGCTCGCTCCTCATCAAGGAGCTCGCGATCGCGAAGGAGTGTCACGAGGACGACGTCGAGCAGGACCTGAAGAAGATCTTCAACTGCTGACGGGCCGCGCCGGCGCGCCCGCGCCGGCGCGCCGACGCTGGAGGACGACTCCACGGGGCCGCCGCACGGACTCGAGTCCGCGCGGCGTTCGCGTTTCCGGCTCGGCCTGCGCGCGCCGTCGGTGGTAGAAGCCACGGGCGAGCCCGGTAGCAGGCGCGGTGCCAGCGAGGGCGAGGAGACCTCCGGATGATCCGGGGAGAGCGGGTGACGGCGATCCTGGCGGCGGGCGGGGCCGGCGTGCGGGCCGGCGTCGCGAAGCAGTGGCTCGTCCTCGGGGGCGAGACGGTGCTCCGCCGCTCGGCGCGGGCGCTCGCCGGCTGCCCCGCGGTGGACGATCTCGTCGCGGTCGTGCCGCCGGGAGAGGAGGCGCGGGGGCTCGCGGAGCTGCAGGGGCTCGGCCGCCCGGCGCGCGCGGTCGCGGGCGGCGCGGCGCGGGCCGACTCCGTCCGGAACGGCCTCGCCGCGGCCGACGGCGCCGCGGTCGTCCTCGTGCACGACGCGGCACGGCCGTTCGCGACGCCGGACCTGGCCGCGCGCGTGGCGGAGGCGGCGGCGCGCGACGGCGCGGCGCTCGCGGCGCTGCCCGTCACCGACACGGTGAAGCGCGCCGCCGCGGGCGCGGACGGCGCCGCGCGGCGCGTCGCGGAGACGCTCGATCGGCGCGCCCTCTGGCTCGCGCAGACGCCGCAGGGCTTCCGGCGCGACCTGCTCCTGCGCGCCTACGCGGCGGCGGCCGCCGCCGCCTCGGCGGCCACCGACGAGTGCGCGCTCGTCGAGGCGATCGGCGCGCCGGTGACGCTCGTCCCCGGCGAGCCCGGCAATTTCAAGATCACGGGGGCGGACGACGTGGAGCGGGCGCGCGCCGCGCTCGAGGCGCCCGTCGCCATGGGGGTCGGCTACGACACCCACCGCTTCGCGGCGGGCCGCCGGCTCGTCCTCGGCGGGGTCGAGTTCGAGGGCGACGGCCTCCTCGGCCACTCGGACGCGGACGTCTGCGCGCACGCGATCGGGGACGCGATCCTCGGCGCCGCCGGGCTCGGCGACCTGGGGCGGCACTTCCCGGACGCGGATCCGCGCTGGAAGGACGCCTCGTCGCTGGCGCTGCTGCGCGAGATCGTCCGCAAGGCCGCCGAGCGCGGCTGGAGGGTCGGGAACGCCGACGTGACGCTCGCCGCCCGCCGCCCGAGGATCGCGCCCCGCGCGGAGGAGATGCGCGCGCGGCTCGCCGAGGCGCTCGGCGTCGGGCCCGGGCAGGTGAACGTGAAGGCGACGACGGGCGAGGAGATGGGGTTCGTGGGCCGCGGGGAGGGGATCGCCGCGCACGCCGTGGCGCTCCTCGTGCGGGTGGCGCGATGACCGACGAGCGCCGCGGCGAGGACGCCTTCTTCGCGGCCGGGGCGCGGCCGGAGCCGCCGTCGGCGCCGCCGCGGCGCCGCGAGTCGCCGCTCCTCGTGCGGAACCCGGCGTTCGCGATCCTCGCGCTCGCCGTCTGCGCGTGGCTCCTCTGGGACTGGTGGCCCGAGGCCGCGTGGTTCTTCGCGCCGCGGACGCCGATCGACCTCGGCGGTCCGGGCGCCTACCACCTCGCGCTCGCGCGCGAGAACCGGCTCGCCACCGTCCGCGGCGAGCTCGCCCAGGCGGTGCCGGTCACCGAGGCCCGGAGCGGCCAGGCCCGCACCGTCGGCCGCCTCGCGGGCACGAACCTCGTCGTCGACCGGCCGGGGCGCGGCGGGCCGCCGGTCTTCGAGGGCCGCATCCTCCCCGCCGCCCGGCGGGAGGACTACGCGGGCGCCGTCGCGGAGATGCGCGCGCGCGGCGCCCCGGCGCTGGAGGGGTTCCTCGTCCTGCGCGACGGCGAGCGGCCGCGCACGAGGTGGCTCCCGGTCGCGGGATCGGCCATCCTCGCCCTCCTCGTCCTCGTGAACCTCCGCGCCCTCGTGAAGCACCTCACCGCCTAGCCCGGACCCGTAGATGCCCATCGTCCTCCACGACACCCTGACCGGCACGAAGCGCGAGCTCGTGACGATCGAGCCCGGGAAGGTCCGCTTCTACGTCTGCGGCCCGACGGTCTACGACCTCTCGCACGTGGGGCACGCGCGCTGCTACGTCGCTTGGGACGTCGTCGTGCGCCACCTGCGCGCGCGCGGCTACGAGGTGAGGTACGTCCGGAACTTCACCGACGTGGACGACAAGATCATCAAGCGCGCGAACGAGCGCGGCGAGGACCCGGTCGCGCTCGCCGACCGCTTCGCGCGCGCCTTCGACGAGGACATGGCCGCCCTCGGGAACCTCCGCCCCGACGCCGCGCCCAGGGTCTCCGACCACGTGCCGCAGATCGTGGCGATGATCGAGGCGCTCGTCGCGAAGGGCTTCGCCTACCCCGCGTCGAACGGGGACGTCTACTACTCCGTCCGGAAGTTCCCCGACTACGGCCGGCTCTCGAAGCGGAACCTCGACGACCTGCTCGCGGGCGCCCGGGTCGAGCCGGGCGAGGCGAAGCGCGACCCGCTCGACTTCGCGCTCTGGAAGGCGGCGAAGCCCGGCGAGCCGGCCTGGGACTCGCCGTGGGGGAAGGGGAGGCCGGGGTGGCACATCGAGTGCTCGGCGATGACGCTCGCGCACCTCGGCGCGCCCATCGACCTGCACAGCGGCGGCAAGGACCTCGTCTTCCCGCACCACACGAACGAGATCGCCCAGTCGGCGGCGGCGGTCGGCGACGGCCGGACCGCCGAGAGCTTCTGCCGCCAGTGGATGCACAACGGGTTCGTCGAGATCGACGACCAGAAGATGTCGAAGTCGCTCGGCAACTTCTTCACCATCCGCGACGTGCTCGCGAAGTTCGACGGCGAGGCGATGCGCCTCTTCCTGCTCGGCACGCACTACCGGAACCCGATCAACTTCTCCGACGCCGTCCTCCACGAGGCGGAGCGGCGCCTCCGGTACCTGTACCGGACGCTCGAGAAGGTGGACCGGCTCGCCGCGGGCGCGTCGCCCGCCGGGCGCGGCGGGACGACCGTGGAGGACGCGCGCCGCGCGCTCGACGACGACTTCAACGCGCCCCAGGTGCTGGCGGTGCTCGCCGACGCCTTCACCGAGGCGAACGCCCTCGCCGACCGCAAGGGCAAGAAGACGCCGGAGGAGAAGGCGGCGCTCGCCGCGTTCGCGCGCGACGCGCGCGAGATCGGGCGGACGCTCGGGCTGCTCCAGCGCCCGCCGGCGGAGGCGATCCTGGCGCTCCGCGCGAAGGCGAGCGCGCGGCGCGGCATCGACGGAGCGGAGGTGGAGGCGCGGATCGGCGAGCGCGCGGAAGCGCGGAAGGCGAAGGACTTCGCGCGGGGCGACGCGATCCGGGACGCGCTCCTGGCGCGCGGCGTGGCCCTGCTCGACGGTCCGGACGGGACGACCTGGGACGTCGAGTAGGCTCACTCCTCCGGCAAGGGTTGCGGGCCCGGGATGATGCCCGCGATGTCCGGATCCTCGCCGGGGGAGAGGGGGCGCTCTCCGCGCTCCGCCTTCTCGCGCTTGCGCTGCTCCTTCTTCTCCTGCTTCCGCCGCTGGTGGTCCCTGCGCGCCGCTTCCTTCTGGCGCTTCGTCGCTCCGGGATTGAAGGCCATCGTCGCTCCTCGCCTCGCGGCAGTCTGAAAACGGAAGGCCCGGCGCGCGGCCGGGCCTCCGTCCGATGCGTGCCTGTCCGGCGCTAGACCGGCCGGACGTTGGCCGCCTGGAGGCCCTTCGGGCCCTTCTTCACCTCGAACTCGACCCGCTGACCCTCCTGCAGGGAGCGGAACCCCTCGGCCTGGATCGCGGTGTGGTGGACGAACACGTCCTCCCCGCCGCCGTCCTGCGTGATGAAGCCGAAACCCTTCGCGTCGTTGAACCACTTCACGGTACCACTGGCCATCGCTACACACTTCTTTCGTGTTCGATGCGGGAACAACTCCCGCACGTTCCCGTGCCGTACGGGCGTGGGACCGGCGTAACCTAGTCGGCGGGCGGGAAAATGTCGAGAGGTCCCGGGGCGGGAGGGCGGCCGGTGCCCCGGGTGGGGTCAGTCCCACGTGCCCGGGTCGAGGGTCGAGCAGACGCAGACGAGGCCCGGGACGAGGAACACGCGGCCCTGGAGAGGGCCCGAGTAGCACCACGTCCCGCAGGACGCGGGCGAGGGTCCCGTCACGGCCCGCCACCCGATGCAGCCCGGGCAGAGGAATGCGCTGCCCGGGATCTCGGTGCCACCGGGCCGCCACGCCCGGGCGGCACTCTCCGCCTGCGTCACGTTGTAGGTCCCGAGCGGCTGGCAGTCGTAGAAGAGCTGGCCGGCGCCGTTCGAGTGCTGCGTCTGGCAGACGATGGTTCCGCCGCTGCCGAGGCAGCAGCCTTCCCCGGCGCAGCACGTCACCGGGCTCCCGACGGTGCCTCCGCACGCGGCCGGCCTGTCGGCGGGACACTTGCAGTTGCCGCCCGAGCAGCTCGCGCCCGGAGGGCACGCGGCGCCGCAGCGGCCGCAGTTCGCCGGGTCGCTCTGGACGTCGATGCAGGCGCCGCCGCAGAGGGCCTCGCCCGCCGGGCAGCGGCAGGCGCCGTCCGAGCAGATCTGGCCCGGCAGGCAGGGCTTCCCGCAGCCGCCGCAGTTCGCCTCGTCGGTCAGGGGATCGACGCACGCCGTCGGCTCCACCGCCGGGCACTCGATGGTGCCGGTGGGGCACCGGCAGTCGCCGCCGACGCAGATCTCGTTCGCGAGGAGGCACGCGGCCCCGCAGGCGCTGCAGTTCGCGGGGTCCGTCAGGAGATCCGTGCAGACCAGCCCGCAGTCCGTGAACGGAGGGAGGCACTGGCACGTCGACGCGAAGCAGGTGTCGTTCGCGCGCGTGCAGACGTTCCCGCACTCGCCGCAGTTCTGCCGGTCCGAGGTCAGGTCCGCGCAGCGCGGGTTCGACGTCTCGCAGAGCGTGAGCTCCCCGCACCGGCAGAGCCCGCCGGCGCACGTGCCGGGGCCGCACGAGATCCCGCACCCGCCGCAGCTCGAGGGATCCGTCTGGTACGACGCCGGGTCGACGCAGAGCCCCTTGCACCTCGCCTGGCCCGACGGACAGTCCGAGTCGTCCGAGGAGTCGCAGGCCGCGCACCGCGCGAGGAGCGCGGCCGCCGCGAGGGCGACGATCGTCCGGACCGGGCGCGTCATCGCGCCGATGATACGGCGGCCGCGCGCGGGGCGTGAAGAGGACGCGCGGGCCTGCCCGGCCGCTGAACGCGGCGGTCCGCCGCGTTAGAGTCCGTCCGTGGCCTTCGACATCCAGAGCACCTTCCGCCCGACGGGCGACCAGCCGCGGGCGATCGGGGAGCTCGTGGCGGGGCTCCGCCGGGGGGACCGGCACCAGGTCCTCCTCGGCGTCACGGGCTCGGGGAAGACCTTCACGGTCGCGAACGCCGTCGCGGGGGTGAAGCGGCCGACGCTCGTCATCGCCCACAACAAGACCCTCGCGGCGCAGCTCTACGGGGAGTTCAAGGAGCTCTTCCCGTCCGCCGCCGTCCACTACTTCGTCAGCTACTACGACTACTACCAGCCCGAGGCGTACGTGCCGACGACGGACACGTACATCGAGAAGGACTCGTCCATCAACGACGAGATCGACCGGATGCGCCACGCGGCGACGCACGCGCTCCTCACCCGCAACGACGTGCTCATCGTCGCCTCGGTCTCCTGCATCTACGGCCTCGGCACCGCCGAGGC
>DASSSJ010000071.1:0-6475 GCA_035708485.1 Anaeromyxobacter sp.
GGGGGCAGCGTGAAGATGGGCTACTTCGCCCAGCACGCCATGGAGCTCCTCGACGGCGAGGCGACGGTCTGGGACACCCTCCAGGCCGCGTTTCCGCGCGCCTCGGTCGGCTCGCTGCGAACGCTCGCCGGCTGCTTCGGCTTCTCCGGGGACGAGATCGAGAAGCGCTGCCGCGTCCTCTCGGGCGGCGAGCGGGCGCGGCTCGTCCTCGCGAAGCTCCTCTACGACCCGCCGAACTTCCTCGTCCTCGACGAGCCGACGAACCACCTCGACGTCGCGACCCGGGAGATGCTCGTCCGGGCGCTCGCCGGCTACGACGGCGCCATGCTGCTCGTCTCGCACGACCGTCGGTTCCTCGGCGCGCTCTCGAACCGGGTGCTCGAGCTGTCGCCGGGCGGTCCGGTCGCCTACGGGGGCGGCTACCTCGAGTACGTGGCCCGCACCGGCCGAGAGGCGCCGGGGCTCCGCGAGCCGGCACGTCGGTCCGCCCAGGCGTAGGCGTCGGCGGCGCGCCCGCCCGGCCGCGCGCCGGGCGAGCGTGTGTGCGCGGAGGCGGCGGTCCGGGCAGGCGCTGGTTCGCCCGCAGTGAAGTTGAGCGGAAGCATTCCCCCTCCTCCCACGTTTCCGGAGGGCAGCGCCGTGCGCCCTCGGAGTGGGTGCGCCGGCCCGTGGGAGCGCGAGGATGAACGACACGTCGCAGCCCAGGCCGATCGCGAGGGTGGATCTCTGGATCCCCGCCCTCTACGTGGTGGCGTCGGCGGTCTGGATCGCCGTCTCCGACCTCGTCCTCGGGAAGGTGTTCGCCTTCCCGGCGGAGAGCACCGCCTGGTCGATCTCGAAGGGGTTCGGGTTCGTCACCGTCACCGCCGTCGCCCTCCACGTCGGGCTGCGCTGGACGCAGTCGCGCGAGCGGCAGGCGTACGAGGCGCTGCACGAGTCCGACGAGCGGAAGAGCCACTTCATCGCGATGCTGTCGCACGAGCTGCGCAACCCGCTCGCGCCGCTCCGGCACGCGCTGTGGCTCCTCGATCGTTCCACGCCGGAGAGCGAGCAGGCCGCCCACGCGCGCGCCACCCTGGCCCGCCAGGTCCTGCACCTCAGCCGGATCACCGACGACCTCCTCGACCTCACCCGCATCTCGCGCGGGCGGATCCAGGTGCAGAAGACGCGCGTCGACCTCGTCGAGCTCGTCCGGCGCGCCGTGCAGGATCACGAGGCGCTGTTCACCGCGCGCAAGGTCTCGCTCGTCGCCGACCTCTCGCGCCTGCCGCTCTGGCTCGACGCGGACCCCACCCGCATCGGCCAGGTCGTCGGGAACGTCCTCTGGAACGCGGCCAAGTTCAGCGACCCGGGCGGGCACGCCGAGATCACGGTCGAGCGCGGCGCGGGGAACCTGGCGCTCGTCCGGATCCGCGACGACGGCATCGGCATCCCGCCGCAGGTCCTCGACCATGTGTTCGAGCCGTTCGTCCAGGCGGACACGAGCCTCGATCGCACGCGCGGCGGGCTCGGCCTGGGCCTCTCCATCGTGAAGACGCTCGTCGAGCTGCACGGCGGGACGGTGCAGGCGCGCAGCCAGGGCGCGGGGCTCGGGGCCGAGTTCGTCATCCGCTTGCCCCTCGCGCCGGAGCAGCCGACCCTGCTCCACCCGATCGGCCCCGAGCGCGAGCGGATGCCGCGCCACCGCGTGCTCGTCGTCGAGGACAACTACGACGCAGCCGAGACGCTGCGCGAGATGCTCCTCATGTGGGACCACGAGGTCGAGGTCGCCCACGACGGCCGCGAGGGCCTCGACAAGGCGCGGGTGTTCCAGCCCGACGTGGTCCTCTGCGACATCGGCCTGCCGGTGATGGACGGCTACGAGGTGGCGCGGGCCATCCGCTCCGACCCGGACCTCTCCTCCGCGTTCCTCGTGGCGGTCACGGGCTACGCGTCGAACGACGACGCCCGCCGCGCCGCCGGCGCCGGCTTCGACCGCCATCTCGGGAAGCCCGTGCCGGTCGAGGTCCTCGAGGAGGTGCTCGCCACCGCGCCGACCGGCTCGGCGCGCGCTGCGGCGATGCACTGAGCGCGAAGGACCCATCCGTGACCCGGGCTCGTGCCCGCTCGGCGGTTGCAACCGAGCGTCGAATGGCGCACACTCTCTCACCTGACCGGACCCGACCGCACGTGGAGGGAAACATGCGCCCCGCGATCGTCCTCGTGATCCTCGGCTCGATCCTCGTGTCGCTGGTCGTGCTCGTCGGGACGGCGGACCAGCCGCGCGACGACGAGCTCGCGCGTTCGATCTCGCGGCTCGTCGAGAGGACGCGATAGCGCCGGCGCGGGACCGATTCGCGACCTGCTGCGGCGGGCGTAGACTCGGTCCATGGTCCGCCCGCTCCGCGCGCCGGCCGCGCTCGCGGCCGCCGTCCTCCTGTGCTCCGCGGCGGCCTGCGCGCGCGCTCCGATCCCCGTGCGCGAACCGACGTGGAGCGGCCGTCCGCCCGCGAGCGGCACGCCGAGCTACGCCGAGACGCTCGAGGTGCTGCAGTTTCTCCTCGAGGAGTTCCCGCACGGGCTGCCGCAGCGGGTGAGCGCGCCGGCGCCGTGCGTCCTGCGCGTCGTGAGCAGCGACGACTTCACCGGCTACCCGGGCGCCGCCGCCGGGAAGGTGTTCCAGGGCACGTGGGTGGACCTGAGCCGCGTCGCCGAGCTGCGCGCGAAGGCGTCCGGGCGCGAGCCCGGCGCCGGCGCCGCGCCCCCGACCTGCGCCTCGTTCGCCGGAAGCCGCGGGTTCGCGCTGCACACGGAGATCGTCGCCGCCGCGGAGGGGAGACCGGCGCGCCACGCCGAGCTCGCCGACGAGCGGACCCCGCGGGTCTGCATCGGCCACCGCGCGACCGCGGAGCGGCTCGCCACCCCGCTCCGCCACCTCGTCACGCTGTGCGGTGGGAAACCATGACCCTGAGCCGCTCCGTCCGTGGATCCGCGTCCGCCGTTCTCGCCCTGCTCCTCCTCTCCGCCTGCGGCGGCGGGGGCGGCTCGGACCCCGGGCCGCGGCCGGAGTGCAGCGCGCCGACCGACTGCGCGGGGACGGACGGCGATTGCCAGTGGAGGACGTGCACCGCCGGGACGTGCGGCGTCGCCTACGCCGACGCGGGGACGGTCGTCTCGACCCAGACCGTGGGCGACTGCCGGCGCGTCGAGTGCAACGGAACCGGCGGGACGACGAGCGTCGCGCAGGACACCGATCTCCCCGCCGACGACGGCAACCAGTGCACCGGCGAGACGTGCTCGGGCGGCGTGCCGGCCCACCCGAACCAGCCGCTCTGGACGCCGTGCGACCAGAACGGCGGGAACGCGTGCAGCGCGGCGGGCGAGTGCATCCACTCCACCGACGCGCAGATCGCCGCCGTGCGCGCCGCCGCCGACGGGACGGGCCTGTCGCTCCCGGTCGAGGGCGCGACCGTCACGTACCTGAAGCCTGCGATCGGCGGCGAGCCGGCCGGGTTCTTCGTCCAGTCGTACGCCGCCGGCGGCCCGGCGGTGTTCGTGGCGATCGACCCGGCGACGCTGGTCTCTGCGGAGCCGGCGCCCGGCGACATCGTGAGCTTCACGGTCGTGACCGTCGCGACCGTGAACCAGCTCCGGCGGGTCACGGCCGTCGCCGGGTGGGACCGGGTCGGGAGCGGGCAGGCGCTGCCGGCCGCGCAGGACGTCTCGAACGACGCGTCCATCATCAGCGCGCCGGGCGACCTCGAGAGCGAGCTCGTCACCGCGGTGGTCACCGTGGCGAGCATCTTCTCGCCGGCGGGGTCGGGGATGAGTGCCGCATTCGTGGTCACGAACGGCGTCCCCGCGATGCACGCGAACCTCGAGCTGCGCGTGGACGAGGCGGTCCGCGCGGCCGCGGAGGTGGCGCCGGGCTGCCGGGTCCGCGTCGGGCCGACGCCCCTCTGGCGCTTCGACGCGACCGCGCAGCTCTCCGCGTGGTACGCGGGCGACCTCGAGCCCTGGTCGTGCCCGGCCCCGCGGGTCGTCTCGGCCGTCGCCCTCTCCGCCGACAGCGTGGAGATCTCGTTCGACCGCCGCATCGCGCCGGCCTCGGTCGCCATCGACGGGTCGCAGTTCGCGCTCTCCGGCGGCCTCGTCGCCGTGGGCGCGGCGGCCTTCGACACGACCGTGGTCGTGACGACGAGCGCGCAGACGCCGGGGGCGAGCTACGGGGTCACCGTCGCGCCGACCGTGCGCGACCTCCTCGGGAACGGGGTGGACGGCGCGGCGAACGGCGCCGCGTTCGAGGGCTACCGCGTCCCGGCGGTGCTCGCGATCTCCGAGGTAAACCCGAACATCCCGGGCGGCGCGGATCTCGCCGAGCTGCGGGTGGTCACTGCCGGCTGGGGCGAGGGAATCACCTTCGAGTCCGGGGCGGTCTCCCGCGCTCGCCTCGCAACGCTCCCGCGGGTCGAGCTCGCCGAGGGGGATCTCGTCGTCGTCCACCTGAACGCGGCCGGGCTGCCGACCGAGCTCGCGTCGAAGACCCAGTGCGGAGCGGCGGCCTGCTATCCCGACGCCTGGGACGTGACGGGCGGCCTGACGGGGATCTCGGACAAGAACGCGGTGCTCTCGGTCTGGTCGGCGCGCGGGGTCCTGCTCGACGCGGTGCCGTTCAGCGACGGGACCATCCCGTCGTCGCAGTTCGCGACCGACCTGCAGGATATCCAGGCCAGAGGGTTCTGGCTCCCCGCGGACTGTGGCGGAGCGCTGTGCACCGCAGGGTCCACCCCAACCGCGGTCGACGTATCCGCGAGCTGGGCCGGCGTCGATCCGTCGGCCGTCGGCTCGAGCGTCCAGTGGCGCCCGGGGACCGCCGGAGATCAGGCCGCGGACTGGACCGTGGACCGTGGACCCGCAGACGCTCGGCACGGCGAACGGCCCGTGACGGCCGCCCGCTACGGCCCGCGCTCGAGGAGCGCCTCGAGGTAGCGCGAGCGCACCTGCTCGCTCGCGAGGAGCCGCTTCGCCGGCGGGAGCCGGAGGATCGCGCCGAGGACGAGGGCGAGGGCGCGGTGGCTCCAGAGCACGTGCTCGTCGAAGAGCAGGTTCTGGAGCTTCCCGCGCTCGATCGCCATGAGCACGGCGCGGTGGACGCCGTCGCGCGGGGTGAGGGTACGGCGCCCGCGCGGGCGGAGCGCGATCGCCCGGGGCGCGCAGGCCCGCACGCACACGCCGCAGCCGAGGCAGCGCTCGGCGTCGAGCCGCGCCACCGTCCGCTTCGGCTTCCTCGGGTCGTTCGCCGACACCGCGGCGAGCGCCTCCACCGGGCAGGCGCGGACGCACTTCTCGCACCCGTTGCAGGCGCCCTCGTCGACCGCCGGGAGGAACGGCGTCGTGTGGATGGGGTGCATCGAGGCGAACCGGCGCGCGGCGATCATCGCCTCGCAGCAGCAGCCGCAGCAGTTGCAGATGAAGTTCACCCCCTCGCGCACGTTCTCGCCGAACTGCACGAGCCCGAGGTCGCGCGCGCGGACGAGGAGGTCGAGCCCCTCCGCCACGTCCACCGCGCGCGCGTGGCCGTGGCGGACGAGCGACGCCGCGGCGGTGTTGAAGGTCATGCAGATGTCCTGGGGGGCGTCGCAGGCGCGGCCGACGTGGGCCATCTTGTGCCGGCAGTAGCAGAGGGAGATGCCGCGCACCGTGGCGGTGCGGATCACCTCCGAGGCGCGCTCCCAGTCGAGCACGTGGAGCGCGTCCTCCTCCCGCAGCGCGGGCTCGTGCACGAACGTCCGCCCGAGCTGCGTCTCGCCGCCGGCGAACAGGGCGCGGACGAAGTCCTCCTCCACGTTCAGGTACTGGTAGAAGAGCTCGGCGAGCGCCTTCTGATCCACGTCGCGGCGCACCCGCATCATCGAGAACTCGAAGAAGCCGGCCATCGGCGGCGGGAGCGCGTAGTGGAGCTCGCCGTCCCTCTCGATGTCCACGAGGAGCGCGCGCGCCGCGAGCGCGTCGAGCGTCCGGCGCGCCTCCGCGAGCGGGACCTTCCAGAGCCGCGCGGCGGCCGCGGCGGTGAACGGCCGGATGGGCAGCGCCGAGACGAGCGCCGCCTCGCGCTCGTCGAGGAGGATGCGGAGGATCGCGAAGAGCGACTCCGAGGGCGGCGCGCCCTGCGGGAACCGGTTCAGCCGGTCGGTGAGGCGCTGGTACGCGGAGCGGTGCGCGAGGTGGTGGGCCAAGCTGGGCTCCCGCCGGCCGGGCCGGCTCGCCTGATGACGCCACACCTCGCGCGCGGGGGGAATCCCCCGCTGCCGGGGACGCGTCGGGGGCGCCGTCCCGGGGTCGGCCGCCTCAGGGCCGGGCGGGCGGCCGCGTCGGCGGCGTGACGTCCACGACCTCGTCGGCTGCGCCGCGCGGCGGCGGGCGGCCGCCGAAGGTCATCACGCGGACCTCGCCGCGCCGGATCTTCCGCGCGAGCCAGCGGCGGACCCCGGCGGCG
>DASSSJ010000072.1:0-35860 GCA_035708485.1 Anaeromyxobacter sp.
GGCGGCGCCGCGGCCGGGCGGGGCGGGGCAGGCGGCGCGGCGGGGGGCGCCGCGCGCGCCGGCTCGCGGCCGGCCTCGCGCGCGGGCGGCGGCGGGGCGGGCGGCTCGCGGCGTCGCCGGAGCATCCGGAACGCGGCGGCGGCGACGAGGAGGACGAGGACGACGACGATCGCGATGCCGATCGCGTCGTTGGCGACGAGGTCGAGGAGAGCGAGGGGAAAGGGCACGGGGCGTTCCGGGAAACGCCACGATATAGGGACCGCGGGAGACGCGTGTCAACGACGGAAGGCGGAGCCTGTACGGGCGTAGGCCGCAGCGAGCGGGCCGGCGCACGTCGCTTCGCGACGTGCGCCTCGCCCGGAGATCGGAACGGCCTAGGCTGCTGCCGCGCGGGTACGATCGGAGAGGCGCACCGAGACGAGCTTCGAGACGCCCGGCTCCTCCATCGTCACGCCGTACAGCGTGTCGACGACCTCCATCGTCCGCTTGTTGTGGGTGATGAGGATGAACTGCGAGGCGCGCGACATCTCCTTCACGAGCTCGTTGTAGCGGCCGACGTTGGCGTCGTCGAGCGGCGCGTCGACCTCGTCGAGCAGGCAGAACGGCGTCGGCTTGATGAGGAAGATCGCGAAGATCAGGGCGACCGCGGTGAGCGCCTTCTCGCCGCCGGAGAGCAGGTTCACGTTCTGCAGCTTCTTGCCGGGCGGCTGCGCGAAGATCTCGACGCCCGCCTCGCCCTCGCCGCCGTCGTCCTGGGTGAGGACGAGCCCGGCCCGCCCGCCGGCGAACAGGCGCGGGAAGACCTGCTGGAACTTCTCGTTCACGCGGTCGAAGGTCTCGCGGAACCGCTCGCGCGAGGCGCGGTTGATCTTCACGATCGCCGCCTTGAGATCGGCGAGCGACCGCTCGAGGTCCCCCTTCTGCTCGCTCATGAAGGCGTGGCGCTTGGCGAGCTCGTCGTACTCCTCGATGGCGGTGAGGTTGATCGCCCCCATCCGCTCGGCCTGGGCCTTGAGGTCCTCGAGCCGCTGCCGCTCCTCGTCGCTCGGCGGCTTCTCGAGGTGGAAGCGGGCGACCTCCCAGCGCAGCTCGGCCTGGCAGCGCTCGCGGATCTGCTCCTCGAGGTGGGCGAGGGCGAGCGACTGCTCGCGCGCGGTGAGCGCCGCCTCGGCGGCGGCCGCCCGCACGCCCTCGGCGCGGGTGCGCAGCTCGCGCCCCTCGGCGTCGCGCGCGCGCGACGCAGCGGCGAGCGCCTCGTGGGCGGCGCGGGCCTGGGCGTGGTCCTCCCGCGCGTGGGCGAGGTCCTGCGCGAGGCGGCCGAGGTCGAGGGCGGTCCCGTCGAGCCGGCCGCGCAGCTCCGCCGCCCGGGCATTCGCCTCGGAGAGCGCCGCGAACAGCCGGGCGCGCCGCTCCTCCACCTCGCGGCGCGCGCCGTCGATCCGCTGGAGCGCGGCCCCGAACGACTCGCGCCGCTCCGCGTCGGCCGCCACCTTCACCTTCAGGTTCATGAGCTCGGCGGTGAGGACGTCGCCGCGCGCCTTCGTCGCCTCGAGCCGCTCCACCGTCTCGCGCGCCCGCTCCTCGGCGCGTGCCTGCTCCGCCTCCGCCGTCGCGGCGGCGAGGCGGTGCTCCTCCTCCTCGCGCGCGAGCGCGGCGAGGGCGTCGTCGAGCTGGGCGCGCTCGACCTCGAGCTGCCCGAGGCGCGCGGCGACGTGCTCGAGCTCCTCGCCGACGCGGGCGAGGTCCTTCTCCTGCTCGAGGAGGGCGAGGTCCTTCTCGCGCCCGTCGCGGTCGAGGCTCTTCAGCGCGGCCTCGAGCTGCAGCAGCCGCGCCTGGAGGGTGCGGTGGCGCTCGGTCGCGAGCGCGAACTCCGCCTCGAACGCCCGGACCGTCTCCTCGAGCTCCTGGACCTCGCGGCGGCGCTGGAGGGCGCCGTGCCCCTCGCCCTCGAGCGGGCCGCCGGTCACGACGCCGTAGGGGTCGAGCACCTCGCCGTCGAGCGTCACGAGCGTGCGCCGGCCGCCCTGCTCCTGCCAGATCTCCAGGGCGGCGGGCAGGTCCCGCACGATGAGCGCGTCGCCGAGGAGGAAGCGCGCCACCTTCTCGTAGGACGGGTCGAAGCGGACCACGTCGAGGCAGGGGGCGACGATCCCGGGGTGGGCGCCGCGCTCGTCCGCGGGGGTCGGCCCGTCGCCGCCGCGCAGGCGGGTGAGCGGGATGAGCGAGGCGCGCCCCTCCGCCGCGGTCTTGAGGTAGTCGATCGCCTCGACGCCCTGGGAGTGGCTCTCCACGATGACGTACTGGAGCCGCTCGCCCAGCACCGCCTCGATGGCGGTCTCGTACTCGGCGGGCGCGGAGACGACGTCCGCGACGAGGCCGAAGACGCCGCGGTCGCGCGCCTCGCCCTGGCCGGCGCGGGTCATGAGGCTCCGCACGCCGCGCCCGTAGCCCTCGTAGTTGCGGACGATCTCGACGAGCGAGGCGAGGCGGGAGCGCTTCTCGGCGAGCTCCTCGCGCAGGGTGATGAGCTTCGCCTCGTTCTGGATGAACTCGGCGCGGGTGCGGTCGAGCAGCTCCTCCTGCGCGCCCCGCTGCTCGTCGAGCCGCAGCTTGAGCTGGCGGGTCTGGCCGAGCTTCTCGACGTGGCGCGAGCGCGAGCCGTCGAGGTGCGCGGCGCGGCCGGCGAGCTCCTCCGCCTCGCCGCGGTTCCGCTGCAGCCGCGCGCGGACGTCCTGGCGCTGCCGCTCGAGCTGGGCGAGCTGGCTCGTGTGCGAAGAGGCCTGGGAGAGCGCGGCGGCGGCGGTGGCCCGGGCCCGGTCGGCGTCGGCCTGCAGCTCGCCCTGCGCGCGGCCCGCCTCGCGGAGCGCCGCCTCCGCCTCGTGGAGCCGCCCCTCGTCGGCGGCGACCAGCGTCTGCAGCTCGTCGCGCTGCCGGAGCAACGCCTCGCGCTCGGCGAGGAGCGCCTCCGCCTGGACCTTCAGGCCCTCGACCTCCGCGCCCTGCGCGCGCGTCCGCTCGGCGATCTGCTCGACCTCGCGCGCGGCCGCCTCCTGCGAGACCTCCGACACGCGCAGCGCGCTCTCGAGCTCGTGCTCGCGGGCGGACCGCTCGGCGAGGCGCGCCTCGCCCTCGGCGAGGCGGGCGCGGTCCTGCTCGAGCGCGGCGTCGAGCTCGGCGACCCGCGCCTGCAGCTCGACGTCCTCGGCGCGCTGGGCGCCCTGGCGCTCCTCGGCCGCGCGGCGCGTGGCGGTGATCTCGAGGTAGCGGGCCGCGGCGGCGCGCAGCTCCAGCTCGCGGATCTGCGCCCTGAGGCCCTTGTACTTCTCGGCCTTGCGGGCCTGGCGGTTCAGGCTCTCGAGCTGCTTGCCGAGCTCCTGCACGATGTCCGCGACGCGCATCAGGTTCTGCTGCGTCGCCTCCATCTTCCGCTCGGCCGCCTCCCGCCGCTTCTTGTACTTCGTGATCCCGGCCGCCTCCTCGACGATGGCGCGGCGGTCCTCGGGGCGGGCCGAGACGATCTGGCCGATGCGCCCCTGCTCGATGATGGAGTACGCGGTGCGGCCGACGCCGGAGCCGAAGAAGATGTCGTTCACGTCGAGCAGGCGGGCCTGCACGCCGTTCACGAGGTACTCGGACTCGCCGGTCCGGAAGAGACGGCGGCCGACGGTGATCTCCGAGTAGCCCTGCAGCGCGACCGGCAGCTCGCTCGGCCGGTCGTTCTCGAAGGTGAGGATCACCTCGGCCATCGACAGCGGCGGCTTCGACTCCGAGCCGTTGAAGATCACGTCTTCCATCGAGCGGCCGCGCAGCTGCCGGGCCGACTGCTCGCCGAGCACCCAGCGGATCGCGTCCGCGACGTTCGACTTGCCGCAGCCGTTCGGCCCGACGATGCCGGTGACCCCCTCGTCGAAGGCCACGACCGTCCTGTCCATGAAGGACTTGAAGCCGACGACGTCGATCCGCCGGATGCGCATGGCCCCCGATATCACGACCCCATGGGCGTTTCAAGCAAACCCCTTGATCCGATAGGACTTTCTTCCGGTTCGCGCGCGCCCGCCGGCGGGCGCCCGGAGAAATCCCCCATGACATCGTGGCGTTGCGTGACGTGCGACGTATCGCACCTCGCGCGCCCGGGCAGGGGCGCGTTTCCGCGGTAGACTCGCGCGGGTCCGATGCGCTTCCTCGCACCCCTGCTCCGGAACGTCCTCGCCGTCGTGGTCGCGGGCGCGCTCCTGTGCGGGTTCGTGCTCGCCGAGGTGTTCGCGCCGGCCCGCGAGCTCCGGCGGGCGCTCGCGGCCGCCGTCGCGCTGGGGCTCGCCGGGCAGCTCGCCGCCGTCGCCGCCGTGGTCGTCCGGGCGACGCGCCCGCTCCGCCGCGCCGCCGCGGCGGGGTGGGAGGTGGGCGGGGAGGCGGCGCTCCGCGCCGCGGACGCCGCCCACCGGCTCCCGGCCGTCGTCGCCGCCTCGGTCGGCGCCGCCTCGCTCGCGAGCGCGGCGGCGGTGCTCGCCGCGCTCGGGTACGCCGCGCAGCCCGGCGACCTCGGCGTCGCCGCCGCGGGCGCCGCGATCGCCGTCGGTCTCCTCGCGGCCATGCTCGCCTACTCGCTCGCCGCGATCTCCACCGCGCGAGCGTCCGAGGCGCTCGCGGCGGGCGACGTCGCGACGCGCGGCACCGTGCGCGGGAAGATCCTCGTCCTCGCGTTCGGCCTCAGCACCGTCGCGGTGCTGCTCCTCGCGGCCACCGGCTACGCCCGGTATCGGCGCGACGTGGATCGCGAGTACGTGGACGCCGCGGCCCGCGCCCAGGAGAGCGCGGTGGCCGAGGCCGGCAGCCGCAAGGACGCCGAGCTCGTGCAGCACGTCGCGCTCGTGACCGCGTCCCCCTCGGCGCTCCTGGGGCCGGCCGGCGTCCTCGCCCGGTTCGGCGCGCCGGACGTCCCCTTCGAGCGCGCGCGCGGCGCGCCGCCCGGCCCCGTCCGGCTCGAGGCCGGCTGGCTCGTCACCAGCCGCGCTCCCGGCGGCGGCGTGGTCGCGTCGTGGCTCCCGGAGGCGCCGCTCTGGCACCGGCGCCGCGCCTTCTGGGGCGAGCTCGGCCGCGTCGCGCTCGTCGTGTACGGGGCCACCGCGCTCCTCGCCTGGCTCGCGGCGCGCGCGATCACGCTCCCGCTGCGCACGCTCGGGCGCGCCGCCGACCGGATCGCGTCCGGCGACCTCACCGCGAGCCCGGCCTCGGTCTCGCGCGACGAGGTGGGCCGGCTCGCCGGCGACTTCCGCCGGATGGCGCACGGGCTCAAGGGGCTCGTCACCGACGTCCAGTCCGCGAGCGAGGGCGTCTCCCTGGGCGCCCGCGAGGCGGAGGCCATCGGCGACCGCGTGCGGCGGGGGGCGCTCGAGCAGCACGGCGGGGTCGTGGCGGTGCAGGGCGCGGTCGAGGCGATGGACGCGTCGGTGAAGCTCGTCGCGCGCGGCGTGGGCGGGCTTTCGGAGTACGTCGCCGCGACGACGCGCGCGATGGGGGAGATGGCCGCGGCCTTCGACGAGGTGCAGCGCAAGGCCGGCGAGCTGCAGCGCGCGATGGACGGGGCGGCGCGGGACGTCGATCACCTCGCCGGCGCGGGGCGCGAGGCCGAGGGCCGGCTCTCCGAGCTCGAGGCGCTCGCCGGCCACGCCGGCGGGACCCTCGACGCGGTGAAGGCGTCGATGAACGGGCTCGAGCGCGCGGCGGGCGAGAGCGAGGCGACCGCCGGCGTCGTGGCGGAGATGGCCGAGCGCGCGGGGGGCGTGGTCGAGGAGACGGTGCACGGGATCGAGACGCTCCGGGCGGCGGTGTCGGACGCGCACCGCCGCATCGCGGACCTCGGCCGCCGCTCGGACGACATCCACCACGTGGTGGACTTCATCTCGGAGGTCGCGGGCCGCACCAACCTCCTCTCGCTGAACGCCTCGATCATCGCGGCGCAGGCCGGCGAGCACGGGAAGGCCTTCGCGGTCGTCGCGGACCAGATCCGCGACCTCGCCGCCCAGATCGCGCGCTCGACCAAGTCGATCGGCGACATCATCCACGCGGTGCGCGAGGACGTGGAGGGCACCGCCGCGCTGATCGACCGCGGCGACGCGCTCGCCGTCGAGGGCGTCCAGCTCGCGCGCAACTCCCTCGAGGCGATCGGGCGGATCCAGCGGTCCACCGCCGGCGGCCGGGAGACCGCCGCCTCGATCCGGGCCGCGGTCGAGGCGCACGCCCACTCCTCGCGGGAGGTGGCGGAGCTCGTCGAGGCCGTCGCGCACGGGTCGCGCGCGTCCGTCTCGACGGTGCAGCTCGTGGGGCGGAGCGTCGCGGGCGTGCACTCGGTGGCGCGCGGCGCCAACGCGATGGCCGAGCAGGTGGCGCGCGCCCTCGAGGAGCAGGCCGGCCTCGGGCGGCGCCAGATGGAGAGCGTCGCCCGCCTCGAGCGGATGATCGAGGACATCGGGCGGGCCGTCGGGAACCACGGCGCCGCCGCCCGCCGCGTGCGCGAGGCCCTGCAGGCCCTCGCGCACGTCGCGGGCGAGCACGAGGGGGCGGTGGAGGGGCTCTCCGGCGTGTCCGACAGGCTGGCCTCGCGCGCGCGGGCGCTGGCCGACAGCGTGGGGCGGTTCAAGGTCTAGGCCGCTCCGAGCCGCGATGCTGCCGGATCCGCGCGGATGCGCGCCGCGGGAGGGCGCCGTCAGCGCGCGGCCGGCGGGACGGGCTGCATCCGCGGGTGCCCGACCGAGCCCGTCACGGTGAAGTTCCACGCGCCGTCGGGGCCGCGCGCCGACGCGAGCGCCATCTCGGCGACCCCCTTGAACGACTGCGTGCCGCTCTTCGTCCAGAAGGCGTCCTTCACCTTCACCTTCGCCTTGCCGGAGATCGGCGCGAACTCCATGCGCGGCTGCACGATGAAG
The DNA here is from genome assembly GCA_035708485.1 of Anaeromyxobacter sp. Classification (GTDB taxonomy): domain Bacteria; phylum Myxococcota; class Myxococcia; order Myxococcales; family Anaeromyxobacteraceae; genus Anaeromyxobacter. The sequence goes on from DASSSJ010000072.1 coordinate 6,924, forward strand.
TAGAGCCCGTCCGTCTGGATCTCCGCGTCGCCGCCCTTCGCCTCGAGCTTCTCGAACGTCGCCTTGCCGTCGCCGATCTTCACCGCGGCGGTCACCTGGCCGAAGCCGATCCGGGGCAGGGGCAGGCCGCCCGTCATGCCGGGGATCGGGAGCTGCCCGCCCGCGACGCCGGCCTCGTCGAGGCGGACGTCGACGCGGCCGGTGGGGCGCTGGTTGACGGCGGAGGGGAGGGTGAGGTCCGCCGTGCCGGCGAGCTTCCCCAGCAGGTCGAGGCCGCTCGCCTTGCGGAGCGGGAGCGCGGCGCCGAGGTCGAGGCCCTCCACCTCCGCGACGAGCCGCTGGCCGTCGGCGGACACGTCGGCGTGGCCGCGCACCCGGCCGTCGTAGACGCGCGCGTCGAAGCCGACGCTGCGGCCCCCGGCGAGGAGCGGCAGGACGCGCACCGTCGCGGTGAGCGACTCGATCGGGATCGCGAGCCCCGAGCCGTTGTCGAGCTTGACGCCCTGCGCGCGGACGCCGAGGAGGCCGCCGGCGGAGACGCGGTCCACGTCGATCTGCCACCCGCGCAGCCCGGCCTCGTAGATGAGCCGCTCCTTCACCGCCTCGGCGGGGAAGGTCAGCCGCAGGGCCACGAGGAACGCCAGGGCGGTGAACCCGCCGTAGGCGAGGCGGGGCTTCCAGAGCGCCCAGTCGAGCTTCTTCGGCAGGAGCCTCATCGGTTCCCCGCTCACGCCTTCTTGAGCTGGTACGTCGAGACGACCAGCGTCGCGTCCACCAGCATGGGGTCGTCCGAGCGGGTCGTGATCCGGATCCGCCGCACCTTCACGACCCCCGCGCCGCGCTCGAGCGACTGCACGAGGAGCGCGACGCGCTGCAGCTCGATCCGAGCGAGGTTCACCTCGACCGACTCCTCGCGCAGGCCCTCCGACTCCACGGGCGCGCCGCTCGGGCGCAGGTCGTTCACCTGGATCCCCAGCGTCGCGCCGGTCTGGGAGATGTGGCTCATGAGCTGGACCGGGGATCCCTTGAGGCGCGCCTCCAGGCCCTGCCGCTCCGCCTGCCGCCTGCGGTACCCCTCCGCGAGCTTCCCGACCTGCGAGAGCACCTTCGTCTTCTGCTCGATGCTGGCCTCCCGCGCGGAGAGGCCGGCGCCGATCCGGTACGCCGCGAGCCAGATCACGAACAGCACGACCGCGAGCCCCGCGGCGGCGACCATGAGCCGCTCGCGCTGCGAGAGCGTCCCGAGCCACGCCTCCGCGTCGGCGCGGAGCCTCCTCAGCCGCTCCATCAGCCCCTCCCCCCCGACGGCTCGCGTCCCTGCTCGAGGCAGGTGAGCGACGCGTCGATCGAGAACTCGAACTTCCCGTCGGTGCTCCGGCGCCGGGCGCCGCCCGAGCGCGCGTCGGCGAAGCAGCGGGAGGCCTTCAGGCCCGCGACGATCCGGTCCACGTTCTCGGCGGCCTCCGTCGTGCCCTGCAGGTGCAGCTTGTCCTTCGTGACCTCGATCCGCTCGAGGCGCATCGGGACCTCGGGCGGGACGCGGTCGGAGAGCTCGGCGAAGAGGTCCACCGCCGACACGCGCGGCAGCGCCTCCCCGATCGTGCCGCGGCCGCGCAGCACCGCCTGTGCCTCCTCGAAGTTGGAGAAGCAGCGCCCGATGATCTTCTCCTCCGCGTCGCACAGCGCTCGGTCGAGCGCCGCCTCCTGCCGCGCCAGCGCGAAGTACTTCACGCCCGCGCTGGCGATGGCGAGGAGGAGCACGAGCGCGGCGTACGCGCCGAGGCGCGCCACCTTGCCCTTCACGTGCTCGAAGTCGCGCGTGAAGGCGAGCGCGCCGCGCCGGAGGTTGAGCCGCGGCGCGCGCGAGCCCTGGTGGCCTCGCAGCGCGAGGGCGAGCGCGAGCGCGAGGCCCGGCGCCTCCGCCGCCGGGATGCCCTGCGCCGCCGGGCCGGCGAGCGCGAGCGGCGCGACCGTCCCCTCCACCTCGGGCGCGAGGACGTCGGAGAGCCCCGCGAGCCGCGCCGCCTCGCCGGCGAGGAGGAGCCGGTCCACCCGGCGCTGCCCGGCGCGCGCGCGCCAGGCGCGCAGCGTCGCGCGCAGCTCGCGGACGAGGGGCACGAGGGCCCGGCGCAGCGCCTCGCCGGCGCGCGGATCCGCGCCCTTCGCCGCGAGCTCCTCCGGGACCGGCGGGCCGCCGCACTCGGCGGCGACGAGCGCGCCGCCCTCCGCCTCGGTCACCCCGAGCTCGCGCGCCAGCGCGCGGGCGAGGTGCGACGTCCCGAACGCGAAGGTGCGGGCCGCCTCGCAGGCGCCGCCCGCGACCACCGCGACGCTCGTGCGCTCCCGCCCGACGTCCACGAGCGCCTCCGTGCCGGGCGCGGCGTCCCGCGCCGCCTCCGGGGCGGGCGCGCCCTCGGCCGGCGCGGCGCCCTCGGCGGGCGGCGGCGGCGCCGCCGGCGGCGCGACCGCGCCGGACGCGAACAGGGCCGCGTAGGGCGGGGCCGGGGGCACCACGGTGCGCGGGTCGACGCCCGCCTCGCCGAGCGCCGCGAGCAGCGCCGCGACCTCCTCCTTGCGTACGACCGCGACGAGGAGGTCCGTCTTCCCTTCCCGCGTCGCGAGCGGCTGCCAGTCCCACGCGACGTCCGCGAGGTCGAACGGGATCTGCCCCTCGACCTCGAAGCCGACCGTCTGCTCGATGCGGCGCGGGTCGGTGAAGGGGAGGGTGACCGAGACCGACGACGCGGCCGCGCCCGGCAGCGCGACCACCACCGAGTCGTAGGAGAGGCCGCTCTCCGCGAGGAGCGCCTTCACCGGCGCCGCGAACCGCGCGAGGGACGCGTCGCCCTCGGCGGGCGGCACGGCGGCGCGGGCAGTGCCCGCCACGGCGAAGCCGCGGAAGGTGCTCTCGACGAACACCGCCTTCACCGCGTGCGCGCCGAGGTCGAGGCCGAGGATCCGCTGAGCCATTCCGTCACTCCTCGCGCCAGTGGAGGATCCGGCCCGGCGCGGTGCCCTGCGCGGTCTTCTCCAGGCGCACGACCACGTCGAGCGTCTTCTGCACGTCGCCCGCGCGGCCGGCCGAGCGCAGCCGGAACACGGTCGATCTGTCGGTGAACGGGCTGTTCGGGCCCGCGAGCAGGTTCTGGTCCACGCCCACCCCCGCCTCGGCGACGAGCGTCCCGAAGTCGGAGGGCGTGAGCGCCAGCACGCCCCCGAGCGTCCGCACCTGCACGAGCTTCACGAGCGTCTCGAGGAACGCGGGGTCCGCGAGCCGCGGCTGGTCGGGCGGAGCCGCCATCATCCGGGCGAGCGTGTAGAGCCGCACGGGGTTCGTGTCGTTCACGTTCCGCTGCGCGTCGCGCGGGAGGTAGACCGTGATCTGATCGCGGAACGCGGCCATGAACGCCTCCCCGATCCCGGAGACGAGGTACAGCTCGTCGAGCGAGTCCATGCGCGCGTTCTTCGCCCGGTAGCGGTCGTCGCCCCGGTCGTACGGGAAGTTCTCGTCCCCGTAGCCGGCCTCGAACGGGCTCTGCGGGGTGGCCATCACGCAGCCGCTCGGCGCGAAGCTCGCGGCGAGCGCCGAGGTGATCGGGTCGACGTCCACCCAGTCGCGCAGGTTGATGAGGAGGTCCGGCCTCGAGACGCGGACGCCGTTCGCGTCCTCGCGGTCGAAGAGCGGGTCCCAGCCCGGCTGGCAGATGAGCTGCCAGATCGCCTGGACCTGGCCGGCGAGCAGGCCGCTCTGCCCGAGCGCATCGAGCTGGAAGTTCACCTTCGTCGCCTCGTCGTCCAGGTCCACCTGGAACGTCCCCGCGGCGGGGCCTGCCGGGGCGGCGCCCTCCTCGGGCCGGATCCGCGTCGCGCCGCCGAACAGCGCGTCGGTCAGCTCCGAGGTCACCGGCGCGAGCTTCCAGAGCTGGGGCCGGACGACGACCTGCCCGGGCAGCGTGGGCGCGGCGGCGTCGAGCTCCTGCTGGAAGGACAGCACGAGGCGCGAGAGCGCCACGCCGCTCCTCGCGAGGTAGGCCGCCTGCAGGTCGTTCCGGGCGTTCGCCGCGATGCGCAGCGACACCTGCGACTCGTACGCGAGGTCGGCCGCGAGCGCGGTGAGGACCGCGACGGCCACCATCACGATGAGGAGCGCCGCGCCGCGCTCGCCTGTCCGTGCGCCTCTCACGCGTCAGAACCCCAGCGGCGTGCGGACCTCGATCCGCGCCTCCGTGACGAAGCGCTCCGTCCGGCCGTCGGCGAGCTTCACCTCGAGGTCGAAGCGGACGCGGGACGGGAGCGTCTTGGCGGTGTCCACCGAGCGCGTCGTCCACTCCCGCACCCACTCGCCGCGCTTCGAGTTCCAGTAGGCGATGGTGAGCCCCGCGACGTGCCCCGCGACGAGGTCCGTCCTCCCGCCGCGATCCGGCTCGTCGTCGAGGCGGATCTTCTCGCGCCGGAAGAGCGCCTGCTCGCCCGGGGCGTCCGGGTCGGCCTCCACCGTGTACTCGACGATCGCCTGGTCGGACTCCTTCGCGTCCTGGTACAGGCGCCGGTGCGCCATCGTCGAGAAGAGGATTTGATCGTCGCGGCCGACGAGGAGCGTGACGGGGTCGCGGAAGCGGCTCTGGTCGAAGTTGTCCGAGAGGAACGCCATCGAGACCTCGCGCGCCATGCGCGAGAGGGCGAGGCGCGCGGCGGCGTAGCGCTCCCCCTGCGCGCGCGCGACGGCCGCGGCGTTGTCCACCTGCGCGAACGCGCCGACGGTCATCGCGCCGATGGTCGCCGTGATGGCCATGGCGATCATGAGCTCGACGAGGCTGAAGCCGCGGGCGCGCGTCATCGCGAGAGCGTCTCCCCGGGCTGGACCACCAGGAGGTGGGTCTTCACGTCGAAGGACTCCTCGCGGCCGTTCTCCTGCCAGGCGACGGTGAGCGTCACCTCGCGCAGGCCGCGCTTCACGGTCTCGCCGAGCTTCGCGCTCATCGTCTGGAGCGTGGCGGTGAGCAGCGCCTGGAAGGGCGCGAGCTGCGGAGCCTGGTCGGGGGGCGGGAGCAGCTCGTTCAGGTCCGAGCCGGTGAGCGCCCGCACCATCTGGTCGCCGGTCAGCGTGCCCGGCGGCGCCTTCACCTCGAGGCGCCACGCGAGCTCGGGGTGCCCCTCCTCCTCGAACGTGCCCTCGTCCGACTCGTCCGTGGCCTTGAAGCCCTTCCACTCGTAGTGGTCCATGACCTGCGCCATCTTCCCGCGGGCGAGGAGCGCCGCGAGCTCCACGTTCCGCGCGCGCGCCTGGTTGCGGAGCGCGCCGCCGACCACGTCCGAGATCGCGAGCAGCGAGGTCGCGAGGATCGCGAGCGCGACCATCACCTCGAGGAGCGTGAACCCCCGGCCGGCGTGCCCCGTCCTCCGGAGCGGATGCGAGGGAGGGCCTGTCCTCCGGAGCGGATGCGAGGGAGGGCGCGCGGTCATTCCTTCGGCTCCACCTTCCCCGGGGTGACGCGGGCGCGGCCCGTGAACGGCTCGACCACCACGGTGAAGACGTTGTCCCCGTCCACGATCGGCACGTAGGCGCGCTGCGCCTGGCCGATCGCGAAGAAGTGCACGTACACGATGCCGGAGTCGGCGTCGCGGCGGCCCTCCACGTGGATCGCGCCGAACCGGGCGTCGCCGGGGAGGGTGCGCTTCGGCACGAGCCGGTCGGAGAAGCTGCCGAACTCGGTCTTCGCGAGCAGCTTGCGGATCTCCTCCCCCTTCTCGCCGGGGAAGCGGCGCTCCAGGTCGTCGGCGGACTCGTCCTCGCGCGCGACGGCGCCCGCGGTCGCCTGGCACTCGGGCCACCAGGCGCGCTCGTCGAGGTCGAGCGCGAGCCGGCAGGTGGTGTGCCGGAGGGCGGCGGTGTCGAACATGTAGCGCATGGCGCCGGCGAGGCGGCCCGCCGCCTCGCGGGCGTTCGCGCCGGTGAGGCTGCCGAGGGCGGGCGCGGCGAGGCCGGCGAGCAGCGCGATCACGCTGATCACGACGAGCAGCTCGACGAGCGTGAACCCCCGCTTTGTCCGCGCGTCCGTCACGCCGCTCCTAGTAGTTCACGACGTCGGCGTTCTCGCCGTCGCCGCCCGGCTGGCCGTCGGCGCCGTAGCTCTTCACGTCGAAGGCGTCGGGGTGGGCCTGCCCGGGGTAGAGGTAGATGTACTCCTTGCCCCAGGGGTCGTTGAGCTTGCCGCCCTCGGAGTTCGGCTTCAGGAACTTCTCGTCGAGCAGGATCCTGAGCCCCTCCTCGGTGGTCGGGTAGCGCCCGCGCATCACCTTGTACGCCTCGACCCCGTCCGAGGAGATGCGCTGCACGTCGGTCTTGGCGCGGTCCACGCGCGCCTGCCCCGCGCGGCCGACGACGTTCACGGCGACCGCGGTCGCGATCAGGCCGAGGATCACCATCACGACGAGGATCTCGATCAGCGTCATGCCGCGCTCGGCGGCGCGGCGGGCGGTGCGGGCTTTCACGGCTATCCTCCGGCGAGGGTGTTGATCTGCAGGATCGGCATCAGGACGGAGAACACGATGAAGCCGACCACGCCGCCCATGGCGACGATCATGATCGGCTCGAGGAGCGAGGTGAGGGCGGTGACGGTGGTGTCCACCTGGTCCTCGTAGGCGCTCGCGACGTTCGAGAGCATCTCCTCGAGCGCGCCGGAGCGCTCGCCGACCGCCACCATGTGGTGGACGAGCGGCGGGAACTCGCCGGAGCGCTTGAGCGGGGCGGCGATCGACTCACCCTCGCGGATCGCGTCGCGCGCCTGGTCGATCACCTCGGCGAGGCGGACGTTCCCGACGACGTTCTTCACGATGTCCATCGCGGTGAGGAGCGGGACGCCGCTCTTGAGGAGCGTCGAGAGCGTCCGCGCGAACCGCCCGATCGCGACGATCCGGACGAGCCGACCGAAGACAGGGACGCCGAGGACGAAGCGGTGCCAGCGCGCCTTGCCGGCCGCGGTCCGCTTCCAGCGGACGAACCCCCACACGGCCACCGCGGCCGCCGCGAGGATGGCCCACCACCACTGGGTCACGAACCCCGTGAAGCCGATGAGGGCCCGCGTCGTCCAGGGGAGGGTGGCCTTCGTGTCCTCGAAGAGCTTCATCACCTTCGGGATCACGACGGTGAAGAGGATCCCGAGGACGACGCAGCCGATGAGCATCATGGCGGCCGGGTACGCCATCGTCCCGAGGATCTTGGAGCGGAGCCGCGCCTGGCTCTCGGTGAAGTCCGCGAGCCGGACGAGCACGACCTCGAGCGCGCCCGAGTGCTCGCCCGCGCGGATCATGTTGACGTAGAGCTCCCCGAACACGCGCGGGTGCTGCGCGAGCGCGTCGGCGAGGGTCGAGCCCTCGTTCACGCGCTGCTTCACGTCGCCGAGGACGCGCTTCAGCTTCTCCTTGTCCACCTGCTCGACGAGCGCGGTGAGCGCCTCGACGAGCGGGATGCCGGCGTGGACCAGGACGGCGAGCTGGCGCGTCGCGATGGCGAGGTCCTCGGCCGAGACCCGGCCGAGCACCCAGCGCTTCACGTTCACCTCGCGCGCCTGCTGCGCCTTCACCTGCTGCTCGGCGAGCACCTCGGTGAGGAAGACGCCCTCGCGCCGCAGCGTGGCGCGCAGCGTCTTGGGCGAGTCGGCCTCGCGCAGGCCCTGCACCGCCTTCCCCCGCGCGTCGAGCGCCTTGTACTCGAAGACCGGCATGGCGCTAGTGGACGTCCTCCGCCGTCACCGAGAGCACCTCGGCGGCGCTCGTGATGCCGCGCGCGACCTTGTAGGCGCCGTGCTGCAGGAGCGTCAGCATCCCGTGCCTCACCGCCGCCGCCTTGATGGTGCTCGAGTCCACCGACTTGAGGATGAGCGCGCGCACGTCGTCGTCCACGAGCATCAGCTCGTAGATGCCGGTCCGGCCCTGGTAGCCGGTGTTCTGGCAGGCGGGGCAGCCCTGCGCCTTGTACACGACCGTCGGGTTCCCCGCGCGCCGCAGGATGTCGTCCGCGAGCCCCACCTGCTCGCGCTCCTCGCGGGTGGGCTGGTACGGCTTGCGGCAGTCCGGGCAGAGGACGCGCACGAGCCGCTGGGCGAGGACGCCGACGAGCGAGGAGGCGACGAGGAAGGGCTGCACGCCCATGTCCACGAGGCGGGTGATCGCGCCGGCGGCGTCGTTGGTGTGGACCGTCGAGAGGACGAGGTGGCCGGTGAGCGACGCCTGGATCGCGATCTCCGCGGTCTCGAGGTCGCGGATCTCGCCGACCATGATGACGTCCGGGTCCTGGCGCAGGAAGGAGCGGAGCCCGTTCGCGAAGGTGAGCTCGATCTTCGGGTTCACCTGCACCTGCCCCACGCCGCGGAGCGGGATCTCGACCGGGTCCTCGATGGTGAGGATGTTGAGGTCGGGCGAGTTGATCTTCGCGAGGGCGGCGTACAGCGTCGTCGTCTTGCCGGAGCCGGTGGGTCCGGTGACGAGCACGATGCCGTGGGCGCGGGTCACGAGCCCGTCCATGATCTTGAGCTGCCAGTCCTCGAACCCGAGCTCGCCCAGGTCGAGGATGACGTTGGACTTGTCGAGGAGGCGCATCACGATCCGCTCGCCGTGCGCGGTCGGCACGGTCGAGAGGCGGATGTCCACGTCCTTGCCCGCGATCTTGATGCGGATGCGGCCGTCCTGCGGCAGGCGCTTCTCGGCGATGTTGAGGCCGCCCATGATCTTGATGCGGCTCGCGATCGACGCCTGGTAGCGCTTCGGAGGGCGGATCACCTCGCGGAGCACCCCGTCGATCCGGTAGCGGACCGTGATGTCCTTCTCCTCCGGGTTGATGTGGATGTCGCTCGCGCGCTCCTTCACGGCGCGGAACATGAGCGAGTTCACGAGCCGGATGATGGGCGCCTCGTCGTCGGCGTCGAGGAGGTCGGTCGGCTCCTCCAGCTCGTGGGCGACCGTCTCGAGATCGCCCTCCAGGTCCTCCATCAGCTTGTCGTGCTCGTCCGCGGCGCGGTCGTAGACCGCGTTGATGGCGTCCAGCACGACCGCGGCGGGCGCCACCTCGGGCGCGACCTGCGCGCCGAGCAGCATCGCGACGGAGTCCTGCGCGGCGGTGTCGAGCGGGTCCGCCACCGCGACCCGCACCGCGTCGCCGGCCGTGCCGAGCGGCAGCACCCGCGCCTGCTTCGCGAAGTGGATGGGGACGCGCGCGGCGAGCTCGGCCGGGATCGTCTCCGGCTCGACGCGCGGCAGGAACGGGAGATCGAGCTGGATCGCGAGGGCGCGGAGGACGTCCTCCTCGGTCACGGCCTTCAGGCGCACGAGGATCTCGCCGAGGCGGGTCCCCGCCTGCTCGCCCCGCTGGAGCGCGAGCGCCTCCTCGAGCCGCTCGGGCGGCAGCTTCGCCGTCTCGCGCAGGATCTCCCCGAGCGGGCGGCCGCAGAGGAACGCGGGGGCGTGCGCGACGAGCGAGGTGCGCTCGCGCGGCTCCGCCGCCGCGACGTCTACCTCCACGGGCGGGAGCGGCTGGATCTCGGTGGGCGCTTCGTCTTGCATGGTCGGATCTCGTGGAACGTGAGGCGCGGCCTCGCTCATCCCGGCGGCTGCGTCCCCTGGGGCGCGGGCGGGGCAGCCCCCGGCGGCGGCTCGGCGGGCGGCTGGGCGGCCGGCGGCGGCGTCGTGGGCGGGACGACGGGCGGCTGCGGGGGGGCCTCGGGGGGGAGCCCGGGGACCTCCGGCTGCACGTCGAGCCGGTCGACGGGCGTCCCGTCCTCGAGCGTGCCGGCGTCTCCCGGCGACCGCGGCAGGGGCGTGCCCGCTCCAGGCGCCGGCGGCGCGCCGCCCGGGACGATGACGCGCTCGCCCGGCGCGCCCGCGCCGCCGTTCTCGACCTTCGAGGTCTCCTCGGCGACGCCCGCGTGCATGCGCGCGAACGGGCCCGCCTTCCGCGTGAAGTCGATCGGCACGACGTACGCCGGCTGGCGCCCGTAGAACTGCTCGATGAAGTCCTGCTGCTCCTTGCGCTTCTTCTCGTAGATGCGCCGGTAGTCGGACTCGTCGCGGATGATGTACGGGGTGAGGAAGAGGAGCAGGTTCGTCTTCTGCTTGATGGTCGAGGTGTCGCGGAAGAGCCAGCCGAGGATCGGCAGGCTGCCCAGGATCGGGATCTTCTTCGCGCTGCGGACGAACCGCTCCTGGATGAGGCCGCCGATCACGATGGTGCTCTGATCGCGCGCGACGACCTGCGTCTTCACGGTGCGCTTCGACGTGGTGGGCCCGAGCTGCGGGTCCTTGTCGGTGATCTCCTCGATCTGCTCGTCGATCGTGAGCCGGACGTTGCCGCCCTCGTTGATCTGCGGCTTGATCTTGAGCCGCAGCTCGACGGGCTGCCGCTGGATCGGCGCGTACAGGCCGGAGAGGCCCTGCGAGCCGAGCACGCTGCCGAGCGTCGAGGCCGTCGCCGTCGTCCCGGTCACGAGGCTCGAGAGGCCCGACGGCGCGTAGCCCGCCTGGAACGGGACGTTCTGGCCGACGGTGATCTCCGACTCCTCGTTGTCGGTGGCGACGAGGTGCGGCGTCGAGAGGATGTTCGCGTCCGCGTTCGACTGCAGCGCCTGCACGAGCACGCCGATGGAGGGGATGTTGAAGCCGAGGTTCTTCAGCTCCGCCGTGACCGGCCCGGTGAAGCCGGTGATGAAGCCGCCGAGCCCGACGGTGCTGAGGAGATCGAACGAGGAGACGCGGCCCGGCTGGGAGACGATGGGGATGAGGCCGGTCTCGCCCTTGTAGTCGGCGGTGGTGGCCGTGTGCATGCCGACGCCGAAGTCGGTGCTGTTGCGGAGGTTCACCTCCATGATCACCGCCTCCACGAACACCTGCCGGCGCGGGCGGTCGAGCTTGTCGATGAGCCGCGAGATCGCGTTGAAGTCGGCCCCGCTCGCCTGGATGAGGAGCGCGTTCTGCGCCTTGTCCGAGGTGATCTTCACCTCGCCGGAGAGGAGCTCGGCGGAGACGTCGGCGCCGGCCGGGGTCGCGGGGCGCGGCGCGGGCGGCTGGCCGGGCAGGGTCGGCACCGCGGCGCCGAGCGCGCCCGGGGTCCGCTTCGACTGCCCCTGCGCGAGGTTCGAGAGCGTGGTCGCGAGCTCCTCCGCGTTCGCGTTCTTGAGGAACACGACGTGGATGCCGCCCTCTCCGCTCGTCGGCACGTCGAGCTGGTCGATGAGCTCGAGGATGCGCTGGAAGCTCTTCTCGTCCGCGATGATGATGAGCTTGTTCGTCCGCTCGTCGGGGAGGATCTTCGACACCGAGACGTCGGTGGGCCGCTCCGCCGCGGGGACCCCCTGCGCGATCGCGGGCGAGGGCGCGGGCTGCCCGGGCGCCGCCGGGGGCGGGCGGGCCCCCGACGGGGCGATCAGCGTGCGGCGGCCCGCCTTCGCGCCGCCCTGGGCCTGGAAGATCTGGTTCAGCTTGTCGGCGACGTCCTTCGCCGCGGCGTAGCGGATCTGCACGATCCGCACGAGCTCGCCGCCGCCCGGCCGGTCCACGGCGTCCATGATCCGCTCGAGGCGGCGGATGTTGAGGCCGATGTCCGTGACGATCAGCATGTCGGGCGGGATCGCCTGCACGTCCGCGCCCTGCGGCGAGACGAAGTTCCCGATGATGCCGCGCATCTGGTCCGCGTCGGCGTTCTGCAGCCGGATCACCTTGGTGACGGGCTGCTCGTTCGCCGGCGTGTCCCCGCTCCCGGTGTACGTCGGGATCGGGTTCTTCTTCGAGTCGGCCGTGCGGATGAGCTTGTAGTACCGGCCCGTCGGGTACACGGCGATGTTGTTCGAGTTGAGCGCGGCGAGGAACGCGGCGTAGGCCTCGTCCGCCGTCACCGGCGTCTTCGAGAGCAGCGTGATCTTCCCGCGCGCGACGTCCTCCGTGTACACGAAGTTCCGGCACGTCCAGCGGCTCGCCTGCTCGAGGATGTCGACGATCTCCGCCTTGTTGAACGTCAGCATGAAGCGGCCCTGGAGCGGCACGCACTTCGAGTCGGTCGTGCGCAGCGGCTCGGTGGCGCGCGTGGCGTTCGGACGCGGCGCGGCCCCGGGCGGCTGGCCCGGCGTGGCCGGCGGCTGCCCGGGCGCGGGCGACGCGTTCGGGCGCGGCGCGGCGGGGACCGTGCCCGGCGCGGGCGGCGGCGACACGCTCGGGCGCGGCGCGGCGGGCGCGCCGGGCGCGCTCGGCGGCGAGACGCCCGGCGCGGGCGCGGGCGCGGGGCGCGGCGGCTGGTTCGGGTCTCGGGGCGGCGGGCGGAGCGGCACCTGGGCCAGCGCGAGCGCCGGGGCGACGAGGAGCGTGGCGAGGAGGGTTCGCATGGCGTGCCTTTGGGCCGTCACCTGATGGTGTAGCGCTTGCTGACCGACTGGCCCCCGCGCTTCAGGTCGATCGTGACGCTCTGCGACTCGCGCAGCTTCTGGTACAGCTCGAGCGCCTTCTCGGGGGAGTTGATCTCGTACCCGTTCACCCGCTGGATGACGTCGCCGTTCTCGATGCCGATCGACGCGTAGAGCGACCCGGGCTGGATGGAGAACAGCTTGAAGCCGTTCGCGACGCCGTTCTCGAAGGACGGCACGATGCGCGCCTGCGTCGCGATCTTGTTGAGGTCGGAGAGCGTCTGGTCGAGCGTGGTGCGGTCGATCTCGTACTGGTTGTCCGCGACCTGCCGCACGCCCTCCATGCCCCTCCCCGGGATCGGCGCGCCCGCCATCGGCGGCCGCGGCATCGGGACCGGCGCCGTCCCGATGTTGGGGCCCGGCGCGGGCGCCTCGCCGGAGCCGCCCTCGGAGTCGATGTACTCCTTCGTGCCGGCGTTGCAGACGACGGCGACCACGCGGAAGCCGTTGCCGGTCGCGTCGTGATCGTCGCGCACCCGCTCGACCGAGAGCAGCCGCACCGCGCCCAGCTGGTCGCCGACGCCGAGGACGTGCGTCTCGCGCGTCGAGGTGTCCGAGATCGTCGCGAGGGAGAAGCGCGGGCGGTCCGCGATCACCGTGGCGACGAGCGCCATCCGGAGGTCCGACCGCGACGGCGTCGCGCGCGCGTCCTCGCAGTTCTGCGGCGCGACGGGCCCCGCCTCCTCCGCCAGCTCCTCGGGCGCGCGGGGCGGCTGCTGTCCGATGAGCCGGTACACCGCCGTCATGTCGAGGTTCGCGGGGAGCGTCGGGCGCGGCGGCGGCCCCGACGTCTGCGCGAGTCCCGCCTGCGGCCGCGGCCGGATCGCGACGGCCGCGAGCGTGTTCACGGTCTTCGCGGCGATCCACGCCGCCGCGAAGAGGAGCGCGAGCGTCGCCGTCCAGGCGTACTTGCGGAAGAAGAGGTCGAGCATACGGGTGCCCCGTACCGGCCGAGCAACCGTCGTGCCACGGCGCGACGCGGCCGAGGAGGTTCAACAGCCCGCGAGCACGGCCGAATCCAGGCGGCTCCGGCGGGCCGGGCGCGGCCGACGCGCCCGGCCTGCCAAATTGTCAACGCGCGCGCGCGCCGCCGCGCCGGGACGCCAAAATGGCAGGGCGCTACTCGTCGCGATCGGGCGCAGGCTGGACGATCCGCCCCTCCTCGTCGCGCTCGAGCTTGCGGTAGATGGTCCGCGCCGCGATGCCGAGGATCTGCGCGGCGAGGTTCTTGTCCCCCCTCGTCTGCTCGAGCGTCCGCCGGATGACGATCCGCTCCACCTCGTCCATCGGCGTGCCGAGGGGGATGGCGATCGCGGGCCCTCCCGACGGCACGCCGCCCGCGCCTCCGGGCGGCTGCGCGCCGGGCGGCTCCGGCCCCGCGCCCGCCCGCACGGACTCGGGGAGGTCGGCCAGGTCCACGGTGTCCCCGTGCGTCAGGATCACCGCGCGCTCCACCGCGTGCTGCAGCTCGCGTACGTTCCCCGGCCAGGCGTACCGCTCGAGCGCCGCCGCCGCCGCGGCGGTGATGCCCGTCACGTGCTTCGGCAGCTTCTCGGCGACGCGGCGGAGGAACTCGCTCGCGAGGAGCAGCACGTCCTCGCGCCGCTCGCGGAGCGCGGGCAGCCGGATCGGGACGACGTCGAGCCTGTAGAAGAGGTCCTCGCGGAAGCGCCCGGCCTTCACCTCCGCCGCGAGGTCCTTGTTCGTGGCCGCCACGATGCGGACGTCCACCGGGATGGGCTCGGTGCCGCCGACGCGCTCGAGGACGCCGTCCTGCAGGAAGCGCAGCAGCTTCACCTGCACCGACGGCGACATCTCGCCGACCTCGTCGAGGAAGAGCGTCCCGCCGCGCGCGCGCTCGAACCGGCCCTCCTTGCGCGCCGCGGCGCCGGTGAACGCGCCCTTCTCGTGGCCGAACAGCTCGGACTCGAGGAGCCCCTCGGGGATCGCGGCGCAGTGGATCGGGACGAACGGGCCCGCGGCGCGCGGCGAGAGGTCGTGGACGAGGCGCGCGGCGAGCTCCTTCCCGGTGCCGCTCTCGCCGGTGAGGAGGACCGTCGCCGACGTGGGCGCGGCCTGCCGGAGGGTCTCGAGGACGGCCCGGAACGCCGGCGCGTCGCCGAGGAGGCCGCCGAGGCCGGGCGCGAGCTCCGCGAGGCGCGCCTTGAGGGCCCGGTTCTCCGCGACGAGCGAGGCCCGCTCGATCGCGCGACGCACCGACTTCACGATGGCGTGCCGCTTCACGGGCTTGGTGATGAAGTCGTAGGCCCCCTCCTTCATCGCCGCGACGGCGGTCTCGACCGTCCCGTAGGCCGTCATGAGCACGACCTCGGTCTCGGGGGCGAGCGCCTTCACGGCGCGGAGCAGCTCGTCGCCGCTCATCCCGGGCATCATGAGGTCCGTCACGACCGCCGCGACGCGCTCCCGGCGGAGCACCTCGAGCGCCGCCGGCCCCGACGACGCCAGGGCGACGCGCCAGCCCTCGCGCTCGAAGATCTTGCCGAGCGACTCGAGGTTCGACGTCTCGTCGTCGACGATCAGGACGAGCGGGGCCACGGCGGGAGGATACACCGGGCGCGCGGGGTGGGCCGCTACCTCGCGGGCGCCGCCGGCGCGGCCGGCGCGGGACGGGCCGCGCGGGTCCTCGCGGTGGGCCCGACGCCCAGCGCCGCCCGGATCTCGTCGCCGAAGATCGCGACGGCGCCCGCGGCCGCGAGGGCGAGGAACGCGGTCACGAGGGCCCACTCGGTGACGCCCTGCTTCATGGGACACCCGTAGACCACCCGGCCCGGCGGGCGCAACCGCGCGCTTGCGCTCGCGCCCCGCGACCCGGCATCCTCGGGGTCATGCGCCCGCTCGCCGCCGCCCTCGCCGTCCTGCTCCTGCCCGCGGCCGCCCGGCCGGAGGCGAAGCCCCGCCTCGCGGTGCTCGACCTCGCGGCGAACGGCGCGTCGAAGGAGCTCGCCGCCGCGGCGGGGACCGCCGTCGCGAACGCGCTCGACCGGCTCGGGGCGTTCCAGGTCATCACGAGCGAGGCGATCCGCTCGATGCTCGCGTTCGAGAAGCAGCGCCAGATGCTCGGGTGCACCGAGGCGGGGTGCTTCGCGGAGATCGGCGGCGCGCTCGGCGCGGACTGGCTCGTCTCCGGCAAGGTGACGCGGCTCGCCGCGGGCGGAGGCGTTCCGGAGACGTTCACGCTCGACCTCACCCTCACCTCGGTGAGGAAGGGGCAGCGGGAGGGGTCGGCCATCGAGACGGGCCGCTCCGAGGCGGAGCTCCTCTCGCGCGCAGGCAAGGGCGCGCAGAAGCTCGTGCAGAAGATCCTCGCCGGCCGCGCCGGCCGGCTCGTCGTCACCGCGTTCGAGCCCGGCGCGGTGGTGCGGGTGGACGACCAGGTGAAGGGGACGACGCCGCTGCGCGGCCCGATCGTGCTCCCCGCCGGCCCGCACGCCCTCGCGGTCGAGAAGCAGGGCTTCGTGGCGTTCCAGAAGGACGTGCACGTCGAGGCGGGCAAGGTCGTGCAGGAGGAGGCCGCGCTCATGCCGAGCCCCGACTTCGTGCGCGCGTACGAGGCGCGGCAGCGGAAGCTCCGCGCCGGCGCCTGGATCTCGACGGGCGTCGCGGTGGCGGGGTTCGCCGGGGCCGTCGCGCTCCAGGCGAGCGCGAACGAGCTCTACGGCAACGAGAGCACGCCGGGGACGTTCCTCTACGATCGCCAGCGGCTGCAGGCGGGCGTCACCACCGAGAACGGCGTCGACCTGCGGGCGGAGGCGGCCTCGCTCCAGTCCGACATCCAGACGCGCGAGACCTGGTCGTACGTCTCGCTCGGCGTCGGCGCGGCCGCGGCCGTCGCCGCGACGTACTTCTGGATCGCGGGCGACGACCCGGACCGCTACGCCGGGTTCGCGGAGCCGACGGCCCGCCTCGACGTCGTCCCGACCCCGGGCGGCGCGCTCGCGGCGGTGACGGTCGGGTTCTGAGCCGGAACGCGACGCGGCGCCCGGAGGCGCCGCGGGTCCCTGCCGTCCCTGCCGGCGCTGCTACTCGGGCTTCGCCTCGGCCGCGGCCTCGGCCGGCGCGGCGGCCTCGGCGGGCGGCGGGCTGCTCTGCGGCTTCGTCTTGCCGGACTTCGCGCGCTTGGTGGCGCGGTTCTCCTTCGGCGCCTCGGGCTTCCTCGCGACGGGGGCGGCCTTCCTCGGCTCCTCCTTCGCGGGCTGCGCCGGCGCGGACCCGTAGCGCGTCCTGAACTTCTCGATGCGCCCGGCGGTGTCCATGATCTTCTGCTTGCCCGTGAAGAACGGGTGGCAGTTCGCGCAGATCTCGATGTGGAAGTCGCCGCGCGTGGAGCGGGTCTCGATGACGTTCCCGCAGTTGCAGATGATCTTGGCGGGCTTGTAGTCGGGGTGGATGGCTGCCTTCATGGTGTCCTCTCGGCCGCTTGCACCGGGCGCGGGGCGCGCGCGGTGGTCCGGGCCGCTCTCCGGGAACCGCGGGATCTAGTCGGATCGGGGGGATACGTCAAGCGCCGGAGACGCGGGGCGGGTCTTCGTCACCGGAGCCCCCCTTCCCCCGGGGATCCCGACCTCACTTCCCCCCGCCCACCATCATCTTGAAGAACTCCTCGTGGTTCTTCACCTGGCGGAACTTGTCGAGGATGAACTTCATCGCCTCGACGTTGTCGAGCCCGTTCAGGATGGTCTGCCGCAGGATGTAGATCTTGGAGAGCCAGTCGGCGGGGAGGAGGAGCTCCTCCTTGCGCGTGCCGGACTTCCCGATGTCCATGCAGGGGAAGATCCGCTTCTCCATGAGCTTGCGGTCGAGCACGATCTCCGAGTTCCCGGTGCCCTTGAACTCCTCGAAGATCACCTCGTCCATCCGGCTGCCGGTGTCCACGAGGGCGGTGCCGATGATGGTGAGCGAGCCGCCCTCCTCGATGTTGCGCGCCGCGCCGAAGAACCGCTTCGGCTTGTGGAGCGCGTTCGAGTCCACGCCGCCGGACAGGATCTTGCCGGACGGCGGCACCACCGAGTTGTAGGCGCGCGCCAGGCGGGTGATCGAGTCGAGGAGGATCACCACGTCCTTCTTGTGCTCCACGAGCCGGCGCGCCTTCTCGATCACCATCTCGGCGACCTGCACGTGCCGCGTGGCGGGCTCGTCGAAGGTGGACGCGACCACCTCGCCCTTCACCGTCCGTTCCATGTCGGTCACCTCCTCGGGCCGCTCGTCGATGAGCAGCACGATGAGGGTGACCTCGGGGTGGTTCGCGGTGACCGCGTGGGCGATGTTCTGGAGGAGGACCGTCTTGCCCGCGCGCGGCGGCGAGACGATGAGGCAGCGCTGCCCCTTGCCGATCGGCGAGAAGAGGTCCACCACCCGCGTCGTCATCTCCCCCGACTCGTGCTCGAGGGACAGCCGCTGCGTCGGGTAGAGCGGCGTCAGGTTGTCGAAGAGGACCTTGGTCTGGTTCTCCTCGGGCGCCTCGCCGTTGATGGTGTCCACCTTGAGGAGCGCGAAGTAGCGCTCGCCGTCCTTCGGCTGGCGGACGGTCCCGCGCACGGTGTCGCCGGTCCGCAGGTTGAACCGGCGGATCTGCGAAGGCGAGACGTAGATGTCGTCCGGCCCGGGCAGGTAGCTGAAGTCGGGGCTGCGCAGGAACCCGAAGCCGTCGGGGAGGACCTCGAGCGTCCCCTCGCCCCCGACCTCCATCTCCTCCTTCTTCTCCTCGGCCGCCTTCGACTGGGCCTGGAGGATGGCGAAGATGAGGTCCTGCTTCTTGAGCGCGCCGGCCGCCTCGATCCGGAGGTCGTGGGCCATGCGCGCGAGCTCGGCCACCTTCATGTGCTTCAGGTCGGTGAGGCTCGCGGGGGAGGGCGCGGGCGTCGGTGCGGCGGCGGGCATGTCGGTCTCGGAGGCGGCGGGGAAGGATCGCTGACGCGATCCGGGCTGCGGACGGCCCTGGGACGAGGCCGGAGGGGAGGACCGGAACGTATGCGTCTCGACCGGCGGTGTCAACGGAGTCTGCGGGCGGAGGGTCGCCCGGAGAAGCGACCCGCACGCAGCGATCCCGGGCGCCTCGGGGATCCCCGGCGGGACCGCCCCCGCCGCCGGATCGTTCCCGGGAGGGGCCGCCGCACCGCGGATCGTGGATCGAGGGCCGCCGTCGCGGGGACCCGGCCGTCTGCGCCCCCGCTCCTCGCGCGACTGGAGGCGCCGCCGCGCGTCGCCGTCGCGGCGCTCGCCGCGGCCGCGCTCCACGGGCCGCCGGCCCTCGGCGCGACGCACGCCGCGCCCGCGTCCGCCGCGGCGGCGCGGGACGCGCCCGCCGTCCCGCGCGCCGGGCCGCGAGGAACCGATTGAATCCCGGCGCGGGGCGCCGTAATCCTCGGCCATGCCGGGGAGCGCGAGGGGCGCCGCGGAGCGCGCGGCCGAGCTGCGGGAGCGGATCCGCGCGGCCGATCACGCCTACTACGTCCTCGACCAGCCGCTCCTCTCGGATCCCGAGTACGACGCGCTCATGCGCGAGCTCCAGGCGCTCGAGGCCGCGCACCCGGAGCTCGTCGTGCCCGAGTCGCCGACCCAGCGCGTCTCGGGCGCGCCCTCGGAGCGGTTCGAGCGCGTCGTCCACCGCGAGCCCATGCTCTCGCTCGGCAACGTCACGACCGACGAGGAGCTCGACGAGTTCGACGCGCGCGTCCGGCGGCTCCTCGGGCTCGCCCCGGGCCGGGCGGTGACCTACCTCGTGGAGCCCAAGCTCGACGGCCTCGCCGTCGAGCTCGTCTACGAGGACGGCGCGTTCGTCTCCGGGTCCACGCGCGGCGACGGCGTGAACGGCGAGGACGTGACCGCGAACCTCCGCACCATCGGGGGCATCGGCGCGAACCGGGGCGTCCCGGCGCGCCTCGCGGACCACTCGCCCGCCCGCCTAGAGGTTCGCGGCGAGGTGCTGCTCCAGAAGAAGCACTTCGCGGTGATGAACCAGCTGATCCTGCGGGACGGCGGCGAGCCGTTCGCGAACCCGCGCAACGCCGCGGCGGGGTCGCTCCGGCAGCTCGACTGGCGCATCACGGCGACGCGGCCGCTCTCGTTCATCGCCTACGAGGCGCTCCTGCCGCCGCCGCGCGGCGGCGCCCGTCCCCCGGCCCTCTGGCGCACCCACTCCGAGAAGCTCGCGGACCTCGCGCGCTGGGGGTTCGAGACGAACCCGGAGAACGCGCCGTGCGAGGGGATCGCGGAGGTGAAGTCCTACCGCGACCGGATGGCGGAGCGCCGGTTCGCGCTCCCGTACGACACGGACGGGATCGTGGTGAAGGTGGACGACCTCGACTGGCGCGCGCGGCTCGGCGCGGCGAGCAAGTTCCCGCGCTGGGCGGTGGCGTTCAAGTACCCGCCCCAGGAGGAGGTCACCCAGGTCGAGAAGATCGTCGTGAACGTCGGCCGCACGGGGATCCTGACGCCGGTCGCGATCGTGAAGCCGGTGCAGCTCTCCGGGGCGACCGTCACGAACGCGACGCTGCACAACGAGGACGAGCTCCGCCGCAAGGACGTGCGCAGGGGCGACTTCGTCCTCATGCGCCGCGCGGGCGAGGTGATCCCCGAGGTGGTGAAGTCCCTGAAGGAGCGGCGCACCGGCGCGGAGGAGGAGTTCCGCTTCCCGTCCGCCTGCCCGGTGTGCGGCGCGAAGGTGGTGCGCGAGGAGGGCGAGAAGGTCTGGCGCTGCACCGGCGCCGCCTGCCCCGCGCAGCTCGCGGGCCGCCTCGTCCACTTCGCGGGCCGCCGCGCGATGGAGGTCGAGGGCCTGGGCGAGCGGCTCTCCGCGTGGCTCGTCCAGAAGGGGCTCGTGAGGGACGCCGCGGACCTCTATCACGTCCAGTACGAGGACTGGCGGCGGGCCTTCAGCCGCCCGCGCAAGGCCGAGCCGGGCGCGGAGCCCGAGCTGCCCGAGAAGGCCGCGCAGAACATGGTCGCGGCGCTCGAGCGCTCGAAGGCGACGACGCTCCGCCGGCTCCTCCACGCGCTCGGGATCCCGCAGGTCGGCGAGGCGACCGCGGCGACCCTCGCGCGCCACTTCGGCGACCTGCGCCGGTTCATGGACGCGAGCGAGGACGAGCTGCTCGCCGTGCGCGACGTCGGCCCCGAGACCGCGCGCGAGATCCGGACGTGGACCCAGGAGCCGCAGAACCGGCGCGTCGTGGAGCGCCTGCTCGCGGCCGGGGTCCGCCCCGCCGCGGAGCGGGTGGACGCGCGCGGCCCTCTCGCCGGCAGGACCGTGGTCCTCACGGGCGCCCTCTCCGCGATGAGCCGCGACGACGCGAAGGCCGAGATCGAGCGGCGGGGCGGAAAGGTGTCCGGGTCGGTCTCGCGGAAGACCGATCTCGTCGTCGCCGGCGAGGACGCCAGCTCGAAGCTCGCGAAGGCGCGCGAGCTCGGGGTCCGCGTCGTCCGCGAGGAGGAGTTCCTCGCCATGCTCCGGGAGTGAAACGATGGCCGAGCGCGCGCGCGTCCACCTCCTCGTCTCCGGCATGGTGCAGGGCGTCTTCTTCCGGCAGTCCACCGTGGACGAGGCGCGCCGGCTCGGCGTCGCGGGCTGGGTGCGGAACCTCGCCGACGGGCGCGTCGAGGTGGAGGCCGAGGGCGACCGCGCCGCGCTCGAGGGGCTCGTCCGGTTCTGCCGCCGCGGGCCGCCCGCCGCGCGGGTGGACGGCGTGCAGGCGACGTGGAGCGCGTTCGCGGGCGACCTCGGGCCGTTCGCGGCGCGGCGCTGAGCGGCTCCGGCCGACCCGGGTCGTGGCCGGCGCCCGCAGGCCCGGCGACGGCGGGGACGCGGGCCTCGCAGCGGCCGCCGGGGCCAAGGCCGCGCCGTCCGCGTCGCGCTTCCGGGCCCTCGCCTGGCCTGTTAACGTCGCGTCACGAGGCGGCCGCGGTTCGCCGCGGGGGAGGAGGCCATGGGCGCAGCGCTCACCGTCGTCGACGCCACGCCGACCGGTCGGAAGCTCTCGTCGTTCCGGCTGGAGCTCGCGAGCGAGCGGATCACCGTCCGCGAGCTGATCCGCCGCCGGGTCCTGCACGAGGTCGCGGAGCGCGCGCAGGCCGGGCGCCAGCCCCGGATCGCGCCCGCGCCCGTCGAGGCGCGGCTCAACCCACCGCCGCGACCGAAGCCGCTCGATCCCGAGGCCGAGTGCGCGGCCGCGCTCGACGCCTTCGGCAGGAACGGCTTCTTCGTCCTCGTCGGCGATCGCCAGGTCGAGGACCTCGACGAGGAGATCGTCGTGGTGGGCGACACCGAGGTCCGGTTCGTGAAGCTCGTGCCGCTCGTCGGCGGGTGAGCCGTGCTGGGGAAGCTCCTGCGGGCCCTCGGGGTGTCGCGCGCGGCGGGCCGGGCCATCCCGCCCGAGTCGCTCGCCCTCCTGCGGGCGTTCCTCGACGAGGCCGCCCGGCGCGAGGGCTACGATCAGCCGCGCCTCTCGGCGCTCGAGGGCGGGCGCGCCGTCCTGGCCGCGGCGCCGGAGGTGCAGGTCGGCGTCCTCCTCGCCGCGACGGCGGACGTCGTCGAGGAGGGGTTCCGCGGGAGCGACTGGCGGCGCACGCACGCGCGGCGCGCGCTCGTCTCGCACCTCCTGCGGCACGGGCCGGCGCTCGCGCCCGACGACCTCGAGCGCCTCGCCGAGGCGGTGGGCCGGCTGGAGAACGGGGTCTCCGGGTGGCTGTTCCCGTCGGAGGCGCTCCTCGGGCGCCTGGAGCGCGCCGCCGCGGCCGGGCCGCTCACGCCCGGCACGCTCGCGGCGCTCTCGCGCTGGCGCGTCGGCGAGCACGGCGCCGGCACCGTCGCGGGACGGAAGCTCCGCGAGCGCGTGCTCGTGCTCACCGGGCGCCGCCCCGCCGAGGCGCCCGTCCTCGACGCAGGCGAGCCCTGGGCGGACGCGATCCTCGCGGCGGGGCCCACGCCCGAGGTCGCCGCCCTCGTGCGTCACGCGGGAACGCTCGACGCCGCCCGGCCGCCCGCGCGCTGGCTCGGCGAGGCCCGGACGCTGCTCGACGCGGCCGCCGACGGCGAGGGCGCCGCGCTCGCGCGCTGGCTCGTCGCGGCGGCCGAGTCGATCCGGGAGCGGTCGCCCTCCGACCGCAACGCCGACGCGTTGCGAGGGCTCTGCTGGATCGCCTCGCTCGGCGATCCCGCCACGGTCGCGCCGGCGCTCCGCGCGCTCGGCGAGGTCGCCTTCCAGAAGGTCCCCGGCGTCGGCGCCCGGTCGCACAAGATCGGGAACGCCTGCGTGGGCGCGCTCGGCGCGCTGCGCGGGACGGAGGGGGTGGCCCGCCTCGGGCAGCTGCGCCTCGCGGTGAAGTACGCGGTGGGAAGGCGCCTCGTCGAGAAGGCCCTCGCGGCCGCGGCGGAGCAGGCGGGGATGGCGCCGGAGGACCTCGAGGACCTCGCCGTTCCGGCGTTCGGCCTCGGTCCGGACGGGACCGCCCGCCGCGCGCTCGGGGGCCACGTCGCCGTGCTCGCGGTCCGGGACGGCGCGATCGCGCTGTCGTTCGAGGGGGCGGACGGGAAGCCGTACAGGTCGGTCCCGGCGGAGGTGAAGCGGAGCCACGCGCGGGCGCTCGCGGACCTGCGCCGCGTCGCGAAGGACGCCGAGCGGATGCGCGCGGCGCAGGCGGCGCGGCTCGAGGCGGCGCCGCTCGAGGGACGCCGCTGGCCGCTCGAGCGGTTCCGGGCGCGGTGGCTCGAGCACCCGCTCCTCTCCGACGTGGCGCGCCGGCTCCTCTGGCGCGTCGCGGCCGGCGGAGACGTCTCCGTCCTCTGGGAGGGCGGCGCGGCGAGGGATCTCGAGGGACGCGCGCTCGAGCTCCCGGCGGACGCCGAGGTCCGGCCCTGGCACCCGCTCGGCGAGCGGCCGGAGACGGTGCTCGCCTGGCGGCGGCGCCTCGGCGCGCTCGGGATCACGCAGCCGTTCAAGCAGGCGCACCGGGAGATCTACGTCGTCACCCCCGCGGAGCAGGCGACGCGGATCTACTCGAACCGGTTCGCGGGGCACGTCCTGCGCCAGCACGCCTTCGCCGCCCTCTGCCGCGAGCGCGGCTGGCAGTACCACCTCCAGGGCGGGTGGGACTCGGCCAACACGCCGACGCTCCAGCTCGGGCGGCACGGCCTGCGCGTCGAGCTGTGGCTCGCGGACTCCGAGCACCAGGCGGCGGAGTCCGGCGCCGGGGTGTCGCTCCACGTCGTCACCGACCAGGTCCGGTTCCTGCACGGCGAGGCGGCCCTCCCCGTCGAGGAGGTGCCCCCGATCGTCTTCTCGGAGGCGATGCGCGACGTGGACCTGTTCGTCGCGGTCTGCTCCATCGGCAACGATCCGACCTGGCGCGACCGGGGCGAACGACCGGCCTACGACGCGTACTGGTCGCAGTACGCGTTCGGCGAGCTGTCGGAGCTGGCGCGGACGCGCCGCGCGACGCTCGCGGACCTCGTCCCGCACCTCTCGATCGCCGATCGGCTCACGCTCGACGACCGCTTCCTCCTCGTGAGGGGCGATCGCGGCACCTACAAGATCCACGTCGGCAGCGGCAACGTGCAGACCGAGGCCGGGAAGTACCTGTGCATCGTCCGGGACGGCGCCCGGCGCGCGCCGCTCCTCGCGCTGCCGTTCGAGGGGGACGCGATGCTGTCGCTCGTCGTGTCGAAGGCGTACCTCCTCGCGAACGACCGGAAGATCGACGACGAGAGCATCCTGCGGCAGCTCCGGTGAGCCCGCCGGGCGGCGGCTCGCGCCAGCCTGCCCGACCGGCGTCGCCGGCGACGCCGGTCCCGGCCGGCCGGGTTGCGGTCCCCGGCGGCGGGTGCTATGCGTCCCTCCCCGCCGGACGCGCCGATGGGCGTCCGCCGGCCCTGGAGCCCCCGCCGGGCGACACGCGGCTCGAACCCGCGGCCCGACGAAGACATGAGCGTCCCGAGCCCGCCGTCCCTCGACGAACTCGTCCTGCGCGCGCAGAAGCCCTCGCGCTACGTGGGCGGCGAGTTCGGCGCCGTGCGGAAGGACCTCCGCTCCGCCGGCGTCCGCTTCGCGCTCGCGTTCCCGGACACCTACGAGGTCGGGATGTCGAACCTCGGGTTCCGCCTCCTCTACGCCCTCCTCAACGACCGGCCGGAGATCGCCTGCGAACGCGTCTTCCTCCCCTGGCCGGACATGGAGGGGATGCTCCGCGAGGCGGGCCTGCCGCTCTTCTCGCTCGAGTCGCGCGCGCCGGTGGCGGACTTCGACGTCCTCGGCATCACGCTCCAGTTCGAGCTCTGCTACACGAGCGCGCTCGCGGTGATGGACCTCTCCGGGATCCCGCTGCTCGCGAGCGAGCGCCGCGACCGCCACCCGCTCGTGGTCGGCGGCGGCCCCTGCGCGTTCAACCCGGAGCCGGTCGCGGACTTCTTCGACTGCTTCGCGGTGGGCGAGGGCGAGGAGATCGCCCTCGAGATCGCCGACGCGGTGCGCGAGAGCGGGTTCCGCCGCGGCGGCGCGACGCGCGAGGAGCTGCTGCTCCGGCTCGCGCGCATCCCCGGCGTCTACGTCCCGTCGCTCTTCGCGCCGCGGTACGACCCGGCGACGCGGGCGCTCGCCGCGATCGAGCCGCTCCTGCCGGGCTACGAGAAGGTCGACCGGCGGGTCATGCCCGACCTGAACGCGCTCCCCGGGACCGCCTACGTCCGCCCGCTCGTCCCCTTCATGGCGACGATCCACGACCGCCTCCCCATCGAGATCCAGCGGGGCTGCACGCGCGGCTGCCGCTTCTGCCAGGTCGGGATGATCACGCGCCCGACGCGGCAGCGCGATCCGAAGCAGGTGCTCGCCCTCGCCGAGACCGGCCTGCGGGCCTCGGGCTACGAGGAGGTCGGCCTCCTCTCGCTCTCCTCCGGCGACTACGCGCCCCTGAACGCGCTGCTCGACGACTTCCTCGCCCGCTGGGAGGGCGAGAAGATCGCGATGAGCCTCCCCTCGCTCCGCACCGAGACGATGAGCGCCGGCCTCGCCGAGCGGATCGGCCGGATCCGCAAGACCGGCTTCACGCTCGCGCCCGAGGCGGCCACCGAGCGGATGCGCGCCGTCATCAACAAGGGCAACCGCGAGGAGCACCTCCTCCGCGCCGTCGAGTCGATCTTCGCGAACGGCTGGTCGCTCCTGAAGCTCTACTTCATGATCGGGCTCCCCGAGGAGCGCGACGAGGACGTCGTCGCCATCGCCGAGCTCGCGAAGCGCGCGCTCGGCGTCGCGCGGCGGGCGCTGCCGAAGGGGCAGGGGTCGCCGGCGATCCACCTCGCCGCCTCCACGTTCGTGCCCAAGCCGTTCACGCCGTTCCAGTGGGAGCCGATGATCCCCCCGGAGGAGACGCGCCGGCGCCAGGCCCTCGTCTCGGCGGCGCTCGGCACGAGGCGCGGCGCGATCCAGTTCAAGCCGCACGACTCGCGGCAGTCCTCCATCGAGGGCGCCCTCGCGCTCGGCGACCGGCGCGCCGGGACGGCGGTGCTCGCCGCGTACCGCGCCGGGCAGCGGCTCGACGGTTGGACCGAGTGGTTCGACGAGGCGCGCTGGCTCGCGGCGTTCGAGGCGTGCGAGCGGGAGCACGGCGTCGGGCTCGCCTGGTACGCGCACCGCCGCCGCCGGCTCGACGAGGTCCTGCCGTGGGACCGGATCGACTGCGGCGTGACGAAGCCGTACCTCCAGAAGCAGCTCGCCGCGGCCCGGAACCAGGCCGAGCTCGAGGACTGCGTCACCGCCCCGTGCTCGGTCTGCGGCGCCTGCGACTACGACGTCGTGAAGAACCGGGTCTACGAGGCGAAGGACTACGCTCCCGAGCCGCCGTCCCCGCCGCGCCGGCCGGACCCCGTCCAGCGGACGCGCGTCCGCGTCCGGTACGAGAAGCGCGGGCAGCTCGTCGCGATCTCCCACCTCGAGACGATGCACGCGCTCCTGCGGGCGGTGCGCCGGGCGGGGTTGCCGGTGGCGTACTCCCAGGGGTTCCACCCGAAGCCGAAGGTGTCGTTCGGCCCGGCGCTGCCGGTGGGCGTCGAGAGCGCCTGCGAGCACATGGATCTCGACCTCCTGGGCGAGGCCGACCCCGCCGACGTGGCGGCCCGGCTCGGGCCGCAGCTGCCCGCGGGGCTGCGGGTCCTCGAGGCGGAGGTCGTCCCCCACGGCGAGCCGTCCGTCTCGGAGGCGCTCCGGGCGATCCACTACCGGGCCGACTTTCCGGAGGATCTCTGGGGGGAACGGACGCTTTCGCAGCGGGTCGAGGCGTTCCTGGGCGCCGAGCAGGCGGTCGTGACGCGCCTCGCCCCCCGGAAGGGAAGGGAAGGAAAGCGCCAACCAAAGGTCGCAGCGCCGAGGCGAAGAGAGATAGACTTGAAGGAAATCGTGACCCATCTGGCCGTCGAAGGGCCGGGCCGGGTCGCGTTCAGCTTGCGGGCGGATCCGTCGGGGAGCGCGAAGCCAGCCGAGGTGCTGGCGGCGATCTTCGGCGACGGCGCGCCGCCCCGGGGAGTGAAGGTTCTGAAGGAAGGCGTGAGCCTAGCGAGGACGACGCGGCCCGGCTCCCAGCGGCCCCCGCGCGCTCCGCGCTACCTCGACGCTTGAAGGTACAGACGGAAAGACGCGCCCGGCGCTGCCGCGACACACGTGCGCGGCCGCGGGCGCGAGGAGACGCGAAGCTCTTGAGCCTCCGCTCGACAGCCGATCCCAGGTCGCCGGCTCCACCGGGACGACCGCGATCGCGGCCTGAAGGTCCGGGCCTCGCTCTCCCCGCGCCGCGGGGCGAGAGAGGACCACCATGGCCGGCAACAGCATCCTCGTGATCAACGCGGCGGGCGCGGAGACGCGCGTCGCCCTCGTCGAGAACGGGACGATCCACGAGTACTACCTCGAGCGGAAGCGCGAGAAGGGGATCGTCGGGAACATCTACAAGGGGAAGGTGGTGCGCGTGCTCCCGGGCATGCAGGCCGCCTTCGTGGACATCGGGCTCGAGAAGGCCGCGTTCCTCTACGTCGGCGACGTCTACGGCGATCCCGACTTCTCCGAGGAGTTCGAGCTCACCGAGGGCGAGCACGGCGCCGAGGTCGCCGACGTCCCGGACGAGCAGGAGGCGGAGGTCCTGGAGGCCCGCGCGCAGGCGGGCGCGGTCGAGCCGGCCCCGCCCGAGATCGGCGCGGCCCCGGAGGGGACGGCGCCGCTCGCGGAGGCCGGCGCGCCGGCCGTGGAGGGCGGCGCGCCCGTGGCGGAGGCCGCCCCGGCGCCGACGCCGGCCGCGGGCGCGGAGCCGGCGCCGCTCACGACCATCCCGCTCACGAACGAGATCGGGATCGCGCCCGTCCCGGCCGTCCCCGGCCTTCCGGTCCCGCCGCTCGCGGATCCCGAGTCGGCCGCGTTCCCGTCCGACGCCGCGCCGGCGCCGATCGGCGAGGCGGCCGACCCGGCGCTGACGCCCGCCCCCCTGCCGGGCGCGCTCACACCGCCGCCGCTGCCGACGCAGACGCCCACGCCGCTCGAGCCGGCGCTCACGCCGATCCCGCTCGCGGGCGCCGCCGAGAGCCCGGTGGCCGACCGGCGCGAGGTCCGCGAGAAGGACGCGGCGCGCGAGGCGAAGGGCGACCGCGGCGAGCGCGCGCGGCACGAGCGCGGCCGGCGCGAGGGGCGCGACCGCGACCGCGACCGGGGAGACCGCGACCGGGGAGACCGCGAGCGGGGAGACCGCGAGCGCGGCGAGCGCGGCGAGCGCGACCGCGGCGGTCGCAACGGCCACGGCCGCGAGGAGAAGCGCTCGAAGGAGCCGAAGAACATCCAGGACCTGCTCAAGGAAGGCCAGGAGGTGATCGTCCAGGTCGCGAAGGATCCGATCGGGACGAAGGGCGCCCGCATCACGAGCCACATCTCGCTCCCCGGCCGCCACCTCGTCTTCATGCCGACGGTGGACCACATCGGCATCTCGCGGCGGATCGAGAAGGAGGGCGAGCGGCGGCGCCTGCGCGAGATCGTGGACCGCATGCGGCCGGAGGGGACGGGCTTCATCGTCCGCACCGTCGCGGAGGGCGTCGAGGCCGCGAAGCTCGAGGCGGACATCCGCTTCCTCATCCAGGTGTGGAACGAGATCATCCGGACGAAGGACAAGGTCTCCGCGCCGGCGATGCTCCACGGCGACCTCGATCTCATCCTGCGCGCGACGCGCGACCTGTTCACGAGCGAGGTGGGCAAGCTCGTCATCGACGACCGCGACGAGCACGAGCGGATCCAGCGCTTCGTGCGCGAGCAGGCGCCGCACCTGGCGAGCCAGATCGAGTGCTACTCCGGCGACGAGCCGATCTTCGACGCGTACGGGATCGAGCAGGAGCTGAAGCGCGCGAGCCAGCGCAAGGTGTGGCTGCGGTCCGGCGGCTACATCATCATCGACCAGGCGGAGGCGCTCACCGCCATCGACGTCAACTCGGGCCGCTACGTCGGCAAGAAGAACCTCGAGGAG
>DASSSJ010000073.1:0-34420 GCA_035708485.1 Anaeromyxobacter sp.
CGACCCCGACCCCGACCGCGATCCCGACCCCGACCCCGACCCCGGCCGTCACCTGGCCGCAGCGATCCCCCGGTGCGCGCCCGGCACGACGCAGCCGCGCCGCTCCCGCAGGTCCGCCGACAGCGCCTCCGCGCACGCGGCCTCCGCGTGCCTCCCGAGCGCGGGGCCGGCCACGACGGCGTCGCTCGTCGCGACGATCGCCGAGGGCAGGGTCGGAAGCCGCGCCGACGCCTCGGGATCGCCCGTGGCGGCGAGCGATCCCGGACCGAGCGCGACGTCCACGAGCACGCCGTCCGTCGTGACGCCGTGGCGGAGCACGGCGAGGACGAGGCCGCCCTCGGGCCGGACCGCGACCGCGTCCACCCCGGAGTACGCGGCGCCGACCGAGACCGCGAGCGCCTCCACCGACGCGCCGTCCGGCGCGTACAGCGCGGCGCCGTTCGCGCCCCAGGTGACGAGGACGCGCCCATCCGGCAGCGCGGCGACGCCGCGCGTCCCGGCGGACGACTGCGACACCGGCACCGCCGTCGCCGCCCAGGTGCCGTCGCGCTCGTAGAGGACCGGCGAGGGCCGGCCGGTCACCCAGATCCGGCCGTCCGCCGCCTCCGCCGCGGCCCACGGCGGCGCGTCCGCGTCGAAGAGCGTCGCGCCGGCGGGCCCCTCCGCCGCGAGCGAGGCGATCCGCGTCCCGTCGCGGCGGACGAGGACGCCGGGGGCGGCCCCCGCCGCGACCTCCTGCAGGACGACGAACGAGCCGTCCCCGCGCCCTGCGACGGCGCGCACCGGCGCGTCCAGCGCGGGCGCGGCGGCCGCGACGTCGAGGACGCGCCCGTCGGCGGCGACGGCGAGCACGCGCGCGGCGCCGGCCTCGCCGACCCACCACGCCGCGGGAGAGGCCCCCGCCGCCGCGCCGGAGCAGTCGCAGGCGGCCGCGGCGAGCGCGAGCGCGAGCGCGAGAGAGGTGCCGGAGGTGCGCACCCCCCGAGTCTACCGCGGCGGCGCCCGCGGTCAGATGTCCACGACGCGGAAGCGCTTCTCGGAGAGGCGCTTCAGGACCGGCATCGCGACGTTGTAGACGGGGATGCCTCCGGGGGTCCGACCCTCCGGCGCGCCGTGGTGCGCGTGCCCGTGGAAGACCGCGAGGGCGCCGAACGCGTCGCACGGCGCCGCGAGGCGGGTCGTGCCGAGGTAGGCGCGGATCTCCGGGTACTCGCCGTCGGTCGTCGCGGCGATCGGCGCGTAGTGCAGGAGGACGACCTTCTTCGGCGTGTCGAGCTGCGCGAGCGCCGCCTCGAGCTTCAGCCCCTCGTTCACGCCCTCCTGCACGAACGCCTTCACGGCGGGCTCGCCGAACGCCTGCAGGATGGAGCGGTCGAAGCCGCCCGCGAACCCCTTCACGCCGGCGACGCCGAGGTCCTTGTCGAAGAGGGCGTGGTCGCCGTCGAGCACCATCACCTTCACCTCGCCGAGGATGCGGACGATCTCCTTCACCGCGTTCCCCTCGAAGTCGTGGTTGCCGAGCACCGCCGCGCACGGGACGCGGAGCTGCGAGAGCGCCTCGGCGAGCTCCTTCGCCTCCTCGACGAGGCCGTGGTCGGTGAGGTCGCCGGCGAGGACGAGCCCCTGCGCCTCCCCGTTCACCGCCTTGACGAACTCCCGGAACCTGCCGTGCTGCTCCTGCCGCTGGTGCAGGTCAGCCGCCGCCGCCAGCCGGAAGCTCGCGTTCCCTTCCGCCATCCGTCGCCGCCCCCGCTCCCGCCGTCCGCTCGCCCTCGTCCCAGCGGCGGCCGTCCTCGTAGCCGAGCTGGCTGAAGTCGTGCCCGTACTGCACCCGCGACATGAGGTTCCCGCGGCAGAGCTGCACCGGGTGGTCCGTCCCGAGCTCGGCCGCCGCCCGCTCGAGCAGCGCCTGCATGACGCGATCGGGCACCTTCGAGCGCTCGCCGGGGTACGCGAACCGGTACAGGAGGACGTGCGAGAGCAGCACCTCCCAGTACCGGTCGAACCGGAAGAGGAGCCGGTCCCAGTCGAGCTCGTCGCCCATCGCGCGGATGAGGTGGTTCACGTCGGCCCCGTCGTAGCGCTCGCGCTCGAGGACGAACGCCTTCGACCAGACCATCTCCTCCGGCGGCGCGAGCAGGACGTCGACGCCCATCACCCGCGCCGGCCGCGCGTGCTCGAACCAGAGGTCGTCCACCACCGCGACGCCGTTGCCGGACCCGAAGATGAGGTCCACGAACCACTCCCCCCGGTAGCCCTTTCCGATCCAGGTGGCGTCCTCGATCTCGGTGCGGAACCCGGCGTTCTCGAGCACGCGGAAGGCGTCCTCGAGGTCGCGCTCGCGGAGGAACAGGTCGAGGTCCTTCGTGTCGCGGAAGATGCCCGTGTACGCGTGGAACGCGTAGGCGCCGGCGACGAGGACGGGCACGTGCGAGCCGGCGAGGGCCCGCAGCGCGTCGGCGCGCGCGTCGATCTCGTCCGGATGGCGCGCGGTGTCCGGGGGCCGATCCGTCATGCCCTCCAAGGTGAGGCGGCGCACCGTCGGGAGGAACCCCGCGGGCGCGCGGCGGGCCGCGGGGGCTCGCGGCGCTTGCCCGCGCGGCGGGCGCGCGCCACGTTCCGTCGGGGAGGGAGGATGCGGCGGGCCGCGGCGATCGTGTGCCTCGCGCTCGCGGCGTGCCGCGGCGAGCCGCCCGGGCGGGAGCCGGCCGGCGCGGCGGCGGCCGCCCGGGCGGACGCCCGCCCGCCCGGCCCGCCCCCGGCCGCGCCCGCGAACCCGCGCGGAGACCGCCACGCCCGCGCCGCGACGCGCCAGTCACGCAACGTGAAGCGCGCCGACGGCACGCTCGTCCGGGCCGACGGCAGGACGGTGGTGCTCGCGAAGCCCGGCGCGCCGCCGCTCACCCTGCGGATCGCGCCGGGGACCCGCGTGACGCTGGACGGCCGCCCGGCTCGCGCGGAGGCGCTCCCGCCGGGCGCGGACGTGCGCGCCTCGTACCAGACCGGCGACGCGGGCCGTCCCACCGCCGTCGCGATCGAGGCGCGGCGCGCGCCGGAACCCCCGCCCGAGCAGGCGGCCCCCGACCCCGGAGCGGGCGCCGGTTGACGCTATGCGCCGCCGCGGCGCGGCCCGCGCGCCAGGTCGGCGGGGCGGACCGCGCCGTCGCCGAAGCGATCGGCGATCCGGTCGAGCGCCGCGTTGAGCGCGCGCCTCCGGTCGTCCTCGGGCGGGGCAGGCTCGCCGCCGAACAGGTCGAGCTGGTCGCGCTCGGCCGCCCCGGCGAACCCGGAGACCGAGATCCCCGTGAGGCGCACCGGCCGCGACAGGTCGGCGCGGTCGAGCAGGCGCCGGGCGGCATCGACGATGGCGTGGTCGTCGTCGGTCGGCCGCTCGAGCGTGGTGCGCCGGGTGATGGAGGTGAAGTCCGAGTACTTCACCTTGAGCGTGACGACGTGGCCGGCGAGCCCCGCGGCCCGCAGCCGCCGGCCCACGCGCGCCCCCTGGGCGAGGAGCTCGCGCTCGAGCGCGGCCCGGTCGCGCAGGTCCTCGCCGAACGTGTCCTCCGCGCCGATCGACTTCGCCGCCTCGTCGGGGACCACCTCGCGGGGGTCGTCGCCGTTCGCGAGGGCGCGGAGCGACCGCGCGTGCGACGCGCCGACGGCCTCGGCGAGCGCCATCTCCGGCGTGCGCGCGAGGTCGCCGATGGTGCCGATCCCGATCCGGCGCAGCGCCTCCTCGGTCACCCGGCCGACGCCCCACAGCCGGGACGCCGGGAGCGGCCCGAGGAACGCGGCGACGCCCCCCGCCGGGACCTCGACGAGCCCGTCCGGCTTGCCGAGATCGGTCGCGATCTTCGCCGCGAGCTTCACCTCGGCGACGCCCGCCGACACGGCGAGGCCGCAGCTCGAGCGGACCTCGGCCTTGATCGCCCGCGCGATCTCGACCCCGGCGCCGTGGAGCGCCCGGCTCGCGGTCACGTCGAGGAACGCCTCGTCGAGCGAGAGCGGCTCCACGAGGGGCGTGTAGCGGCGGTAGATGCCGAACACCCGCTCCGAGAGCGCCGCGTACCGGTCGAAGCGCGGGGGGAGGAACACGCCGTCCGGGCAGAGCCTGCGGGCGCGCGCGGTCGGCATCGCGGAGCGGACGCCGAAGCGGCGCGCCTCGTAGCTCGCGGCGCACACGACGCCGCGGCGGGACGGCCCCCCGACGACCACGGGCCGGCCGCGCAGCGACGGATCGTCGAGCTGCTCCACCGACGCGTAGAAGGCGTCGAGGTCGAGGTGGAGGATGGTCCGCGGGCCAGGCATCTCCCTCTCCTCTACATGAGGCACCCCACTCGATGGACCCATCCGTGACGCAGGCCGCCTTGACCGGCGTCAACTGTCTCGGTAACAACCCCTTTGCATGGCCACGGCTCTCACTTCGTCGTCCCGACTCGGCGCACCGCGGCCCGGAATCGCGGAGCGGATCTGGGACGCCGCGCGGGCCGAGTTCTCGAAGCGCGGCTACCACGGGGCCCGGGTGCAGGGGATCGCGCGCGGCGCGTCCTGCAACGTGGCGCTGATGTACCGTCACTGGTCGTCGAAGCGCGCCCTCTATCTCGACATCCTGCGCGCGGTCTGGGTCGACGCGGCGACCGAGATCGTCCGCGCGCTCGAGAGCGGCCCCGCGGTTCCGAGCGCGGTGGTCGGCGCGTACCTGGACGCCATGATGAAGGACCCGATGGGCGCGCAGATCCTGATCCGCGAGTATCTCGACGGCGCCCCGCACCTCGCGCAGCTCGCGCAGGCCGACCCCGCGATCTTCGAGCCGGTGCGGCGCGCCGCGACCGCCCTCGCCGCCGCGGGCGGCGACGGCGTGGACCCCGTCCTCTCGGCCGTCACCGTCGGCGGGCTCGCCGCGCTCGTCGCGTCGGCGCGCGAGGCGGCCCGTCCGTTCGTGGACGCGCGCATCGCGCCCGAGGCGTGGCGCCGGCACGCGTTCGACCTGCTCGTCCACGGCGTCGCGGCCGGCCGGCACGCGCCGTCCGGCGCGAACGGCTCGTCGGCGAGCTAGGGAGCGCCCCGTCCGCCGCTCGCGCGGACCGCCGCCGCCCGCCCGCTCGCGCCGCGGTTTGCACGTCCCGCCGCGCGCCGCGCTGGGTTAGTCTCGGCGCATGCCGGTCGACGTCGTCGTGGTGGGCGCCGGGATCCTCGGCTCGTCGGTCGCCCTGCGGCTCGCCCGGGCGGGCCGCGAGGTCGTGGTGCTCGAGCGCGCCGTGCCCGGCGCCGAGGCGTCGAGCGCGGCGGGCGGGATCCTCTCGCCCGGCGTCGAGGCGGTGGAGCCCGGGCCGTTCCACGCGCTCTGCCGCGCGTCGCTCGCCCGCTACCCGGGCTTCGTCGAGGACGTCGAGGCGCTCTCGGGGGTGGCGGTCGCGTTCCGGACCCTCGGGACGCTCGAGATCGCGCTCGACGACGACCACGCGAAGGTGCTCGCCGCGCGCGCCGAGAAGATCCTGCGGCACGGCCTGCCGGTCGAGGTGCTCGACGACGCGGCCGTGCGGCGGCTCGAGCCCGCGGTCTCGCGGGAGGCGCGCGGCGCGCTCTTCTTCCCCGACGAGTCGTCGCTCGATCCGCGCCTGCTCGGGCGCGCGGTGTACGTCGCGGCCGCGCGCGCGGGCGCGTCGTTCGTCACCGGGCAGGTCCGGCGCATCGTTTCCGAGGGCGGCCGGGTCGTCGGCGTCGACCACGACGCAGGGCGCATCGAGGCGGAGCGGGTGGTGCTCGCGGCGGGGGCGTGGAGCCAGCAGGTCGAGGGCAACGGGCTCCCGGCCGGCGCGGTGCGGCCGGTGCGCGGCCAGATCGCGCTCCTCGACACGCGCCCGCCGCTCCTCCAGCGCGTGGTGTTCTCCGGCCACGGCTACGTGGTCCCGCGCCCGGACGGGCGGGTCCTCGTCGGCTCCACGATGGAGGAGGTCGGGTTCGAGAAGGCCGTCACGGCGGGCGGCCTGCGCCACGTCCTCGACGTGGCCGTCGGGATCGCCCCCGCGCTCGCCCAGGCGCCCGTCGTGGAGACCTGGTCGAACTTCCGGCCGGCCAGCCCCGACGGCGAGCCGATCCTGGGCGAGGGGACGGTCGCGGGCCTCCTCTACGCGACCGGCCACACCCGCAACGGGATCCTCCTCACCCCCGTGACGGCCGACGCGATCGCGGCGCTCGTGCTCGGGCAGCCGCCGCCGGTCGATCTCGCGCCGTTCTCGCCCGCGCGCCTCGCCGGCATCCTCGGCCGGCGGCGCTGAGGGTCAGCCCACCGCGGCGAGGACGCGCTCCGCGGCGCGCTCGGCGCCGCCCAGGTCGGGCGGCGGCGGCACCGGCGTGGCGAGGACGCGCGCGACCGGCCCGGCGAGGCGGCCGCGCGCGAGGTCCGCGTTCGAGACGTGGACGCAGGCGAGGTGGCGCGGCATCTCGGCGACGAGCACGTCGTACTCCGGGAAGTCGCCGCGCTCGGTGTACACGAGCCGCGTCCCCGCGGCGATGGCGTCGGAGACGATCCCGTAGCCCGGCTTCGAGAGGACGACGTCGGCCGCGTGGACGACGTCCTGGTACCCGAGCCCGAGCGCCGCGAGCCGCTCCTGCCCGAGCTCCTCGGGGAAGAGGAAGCGGTACCCGCCGGCGCCGCGCAGCGCGTCCGGCGCGAGGCCGGGGACGCCGACGCCGCCGAACGAGACGAGCACGACGGGCGCGCCGCCGAGCCCGAGCCGGCGGCGCGCCTCCCCGCGCGCGAGCCGCGGCCGGCGCGCGACGAGTCCGACCGGCGCGCGGCGCGGGAACGCGCGAAGGTCGCCGGCGAACGGGAGCTCGAGCAGGACCGACGCCGTCGCGTACGCCTCGGCGGCGCGGCGCGCGGAGGCGGCGAGCGAGGGCTGCCGCGCGGCGAGGTGGCGGTAGATCCAGTCCCACGAGAAGTTCGCGAGGCCGAGGGCCGGGACGCCGGCGCGCGCGGCCGCGGCGAACGCGAGCGCGGGGACGTCGGCGAGGACGGCGCGCGCGCCGCGGGCCCGCAGGAACGCGGCCTCGCTCGCCACGCGCTCCTCCCAGCCGGCCTCGAAGGCGCGGCAGCGGGCGGCGGTCTCCGCCTCGTCGATCCGGAGCGCGTCCTTCTGGACGAGCCCGACGTCGCACGCGACGCCGCGGACCTCCACGGGGCCCGGCACGTCGCGCCGGACGAGCCACCCCGGGACGGCGCCGGTCACGGCGATGGCGAGGCCGGGCGAGCGCGCCCGGATCGCGCGGAGGACCTCGCACAGGCGGACGGCGTGGCCGAAGCCGTGG
Organism: Anaeromyxobacter sp.; assembly: GCA_035708485.1. Classification (GTDB taxonomy): domain Bacteria; phylum Myxococcota; class Myxococcia; order Myxococcales; family Anaeromyxobacteraceae; genus Anaeromyxobacter. The sequence goes on from DASSSJ010000073.1 coordinate 7,312, forward strand.
CCGGAGACGTACGCGGCGAGCATGGGGGACGAGATTGTGGCACGCGGACGGTGTCACGTGCAGGTTCGACCCCCGGCGCCGACCGCGACCGCGACCGCGACCCCGACCCCGACCGCGACCCCGACCGCGACCTCGACCTCGACCTCGACCTCGACCTCGACCTCGACCGCCGACGGCGAGGACACCTTGCCGCCACGCCCGCATCGCGGGAGAGAGGCGGCGAGGGGAGCGGGAAGTCCGCGACCCTCCCCCTCGACCAGCCGTCGCTGCGCCCGGTCGTCCGGCTTGTGCGGCCGCCGGCGCGCCCCCACGTTCTCCCGGAGGGATGCGCGCGAACGGCCTCGACGCGGTGCTGGATCACCTGCTCGCGAGCCTGCAGCGGGGCCAGCTCCTCCTCCTCGTCGGTGCCGGCGCCTCGCGCTGGGCGGGGCTGCCGTCGTGGCGCGAGGCGGTCTGCGCGCTCGCGGAGGATCTGGTCCCCGCCCTGCGCACCCGGTTTCCCGACGCGCGCGAGAGGTTCGGCGTGCCGGGGCCGGGCGACCGCGTGCCGGTGGAGGCGCTCCTGCGCATCCCCGAGGCGCACCGGCGCCTGTGCGGCGAGGCCCGGCTCGTCGAGCGGCTCTCGGAGCTGTTCGACACGTCGTCGATCGATCCGGCCTCGCTGCCGCTCCAGCGCGCGCTCGTCCGGCTCTCCCGGTTCGTGCCCGCCATCTACACGACGAACTTCGACGACCTCCTCGAGCGGACCTTCGAATGGGAGGGGCGGAGCTGCCAGGTCGTCGCCGGGCCCGAGGACCTGAAGGCGTGGCGCTTCGAGGACCGCGACGGCGCGCCCGTCCCGCGGTTCCCCATCTACAAGCTCCACGGGACGCTCGGACGGCCCGGCTCGCTCGTGGTGAGCGAATCGGACTTCCTGCGCCGCTCCGACCTGGCGGCGAACCCCATCGACCTGCGGTTCTGCTCGGACGTGATGGGGCGCGAGCTCCTCCTCGTGGGCTACGGCTTCAACGACCCGAACATGCGCTGGATCTGGGCGAAGCTGCGCGACCTCGAGGTGCCGCCGGTCGGGTGGTTCCTCGAGCTCGGCGCGTCGAGCGACCTCGAGCGCGCCACGACGGAGCTCGACGGGATCGTGCGCGTGGACCTCGAGGCCGAGGACACCGACCGCCCCCGCGAGCTCCTCGCCTTCCTGGGGGCGCTCGCGGACCGCCGCGAGCGCGAGCAGGACCGCGGGAGCGCGTCGCCCGCCCGCGGCTGACGCCCGGGCGCGGGCGCGGCGGCCTCGTGGCGGTACCCGCTCGCGCGGGTGGCGCCGTCAGGCCCAGTCGCCGCTGAAGAGCGGCGCGGGCGGGTGCGCGGCGGGATCGATCCCGAGCGCGCGGAACACGTCCGGGCCGCCGCCGCGCTCCGCGGGGTCGAGCCGGATCCCGAGCTCGCGCTCCGGGTCCTCGTCCGCGCCGACGAGGAGGAGCTCCGCGCCCTCGCGATCGAGGTGGGCGGGCTCGAGGGCGCCCCAGCGGCGGTCGCGGAATCGCGCCTGGACGTCGGGCGGGTACGCCGCCTCGGCCTCCGGCGCGAGCCCCACCGGACGCGGGGCCGGGTGCCACGGGTTCTTCACGGCCACGACGTAGCTCGCCGCCGCCTCGATCCCGAGCTCGCGCTGCACGTCGCCGGGCGCGGCGGGGCGCGCGAGCGCGTACGCCAGGTGCGAGTGGTCGCCGTGGTGCGCGACGGCGTACGCCCCCTCGCCGGCCGGGCGCGCGGACGGCTGCTCGCGCTCGCCGCGGGTCTTCGTGGCGTAGCGGTAGCCGCGGAGCTCGAGCTCGATCTCCGCGCGGTCGCCCGCGACCTTCGCGACCCAGCCCCAGCTCCGCTCCCGCCCGCGGGCGCCGAGGTCCGGCATGCGCTTGCGGCCCACCGCGACGATCCGGAACACGCGGCGCCCGTCCGGCGCGAGCACCAGCAGGAACCGCTGCACGTCCTCCTCGCCGCGCGGCGCGTGCCGCTCGACGCGCGGCCGGTAGAAGAAGAAGACGTCTCCCCGCTCCAGGACCTCTGCGCCGCCGCCCATGCCACCGATCTAAGGCCCGGGGGCGCCCCGCGCGCCCGCCTACTCGACCCAGTCCGCGACGAAGACGTTCGTCTCGTTCGGGCGCTTGCCGTTCCGGTTGGAGGCGAAGACGAGCTTCCTCCCGTCCGGCGAGAACATCGGGAACCCGTCGAACGTCTCGCTCGTCGTGATCCGCTCGAGGCCGCTGCCGTCGTCGTTCACCATGTAGAGGTCGAAGTTGCGGCCGCGGGGATCGCCGACGTTCGACGCGAACAGGATCCGGCGCCCGTCCGGGTGGAAGAAGGGGGCGAAGCTCGCCGCGCCGAGCCGCGTCACCGGCCGCGCGTTGGAGCCGTCCGCGTCCATCGTGAAGATCTCGAGCCGGCCAGGGCGCACCTGCTTGCGCGCGAGGAGGGCGCGGTAGTCGGCGCGCTCCTGGTCGGTCTCCGGACGGCTCGCGCGGTAGACGATCCGCTTCCCGTCGGCCGAGAAGAACGCGCCGCCGTCGTAGCCCTCGATCGAGGTGAGCCGGGCGAGCCCCGACCCGTCGAGCCGCATCTTGTACAGCTCGAGGTCGCCGTCGCGCGTCGAGGTGAAGACGATCCAGCCGTCGGCGGAGATCGTCGCCTCCGCGTTGTAGGTCCCGGGCGCCGGGGCGAGCGGCCGGACGTCGGAGCCGTCCCGGCGCGACGTGTAGATCTGGTAGTCGTAGAGCGCCCAGACGTACCCCTGCGAGAGGTCCGGCGCCGGCGGGCACTCCCGCCCGCTGGCGCGGGTGGACGACCAGAGCACGCGCGAGCCGTCCGGGAAGAAGTAGCCGCACGTCACGCGGCCGCCGCCCGACGAGACCTGCCGGACCCCCGACCCGTCGGCGCGCATCACGTACTCCTGATCGCAGCCGGTGAAGTCGGGCCGCGCCTGGAACACGAGCTCGCGGCCGTCGAAGCTGAAGTACGCCTCGGCGTTCTCGCCGCCGAAGGTGAGCTGGCGGACGTTCCTCAGGTGCCGCTCGCCGGGGAGGGCGAGATCGGGCGGCCCGGCCGGAGCGGGCGGCGTCGCGCCAGGGGCGGGGGGCCGCGCGCAGGCGGCGGCGAGGACGAGGGCGGCGAGGCGGGCGCGCATCCCGCGATGCTCGCCCCTGCAGAGGGCGCGGGCGCGGTCCCCTTCGGGGCCCCACCCCTCGTTCGCGGGGTGCCGCGTGGCCCTCGCCCCGCCGCCCGGTGCGGAGGCCCCCGTCTGGTCTCCCGGCCCCGCGTGTGGCAAGCTCCCGCGAGATCCCTCCCTCCCCGAGCGAATGAAGCTCCGGCCGTTCCGATTCGCCCTCGCGGTCCTGGCGCCGCTCGCCGCCGGCGCGTGCAGCCGGACGTCCGCCGAGCCGCCGCCCGCCGGCCCGTCGCCGTCCCGGTGCCTGCCCGGGGCCGCCGCCCCGCCGGGGCGCCTCGCGGACGAGGCGGACGAGGCGCTCGCGCGCGACGACGCCGAGCGCGCGCTCGGGTGCGCCGACGAGGCGCTCGGGGCCGCGCCGCGGCTCGTGCCGGCGCTCGTCGCGCGCGCGGAGGCGCTCGGATCGCTCGACCGGGTCGACGAGGCCCGGCTCGCGTGGTCCCGCGCCCTCGCGGTGGACCCCGACGACGCCGCGGCGCTGCTCGGCGCCGCCGAGCTCCACGTCCGCCGCCTCGCGCCGGCGCGGGACGCGCTCGAGGCGGGGCTCGAGTACGCGCTGCGCGGCGCGCGCGCCGCCCGCGCCCGCGGGGATCGCGCCCTCGCCGCCCGGCTGGAGCTCGTCGCCGGGATGGCGGAGAACGACCTCGGCCGCAGCCACCACGCGCTGCCGCACCTCGAGCGCGCCGCGGCGGTCCTCCCCGACGATCCGGACGTCACCTACGAGCGCGGCGTCGCGCTGTTCGAGCTGTGCCGGTTCGCCGAGGCGCAGCGCGCCTTCGAGCGGACGCTCGTCCTCGCGCCCGACGACCCGTGGACGCTGCACCAGCTCGGCCTGCTCGCGGAGCGGCGCGGCGCGCCGAAGAAGGCGGAGTCGCTCCTCGCGCAGGCGCGGCGGCTCGCGCCGCGCGACTTCCGCCCGGAGCTCGCCCTCGGCGCCGACGCGTTCCGGGCCGAGGTCGCGGCCGCGGTCGCGGCGCTCCCCGAGCCGGAGCGCCGCGCCATCGAGGTGGTGCCGATCGAGGTCCAGGACCTGCCCGACGCGGCCGACCTCCTCGCCGTGGATCCGCCGCTCTCGCCGTCGATCCTGGGGCTCTTCCGCGGGCCGTCGGAGGGCGAGCCGTGCCTGCCGTCCGACGGTCCGCGCTGCCGCGCGATCGTGCTCTACCGGAAGAACCTGCTCCGCTTCGCCCGCGACCGGAAGGAGCTCTCGGAGCAGGTCCGGGTGACGCTGCTCCACGAGCTCGGCCACCTGCACGGCGAGAGCGACGACGATCTGCGCGCGCGCGGGCTCGAGTGAGGCCGTCCGATCTCCGGGCCAGGCACCTTTCGCGAAGCGAAACGTGCCGGCCCGCTCCTTGCGGCCTTCTTCCGGGTCAACCGCGCGGCTTGGGCGCCCCGCCCTCCTCGTCGTCGCGGACGTGCACCGCCCCGACCTCCGGCGGCTCGGGCGGCTCCGGCTCGGAGAGGCTCGCGAGGTCGTCCGCGCTCCCCGGCAGGTCGCCGCCCGAGTCGAGCCCGAGCGGCGTGGGCGAGGCGCCGCCGACGTTCGTCATCGGGACGAGCTTCTCGTCGTCGCCCTCCACCCGCGCGCGCGCCTCGCGCTCGAAGGGACGGGCGGTCGGCTCGGGGGCGTCCGGCTCCAGGTCGTCGAAGGGATCTCGGCTGGGCATGCGGTGAAGCTAGGGTCGCCGGAGCGGCGCGGCGAGCGGCGGGGGCGCCCGGGCGCTCAGCGCAGCAGGTGCTCGTAGAGCGCCTCGTAGCTGCGGGCGCTGCGGCCCCAGCTGAAGTCCTGCGCCATCCCGCGGAGCACGATCCCGCGCCAGGCGCGCTTGTCGCGCCAGGCGTCGAGCGCGCGACGGAACGCCAGCACGAGCGCCTGGGGCACGTAGTCGCGGAACTTGAAGCCGGTGCCGCGCATCCAGCCGTCGAAGTTCTCGACCGTGTCCTCGAGCCCGCCCACCGCCCGGACGATCGGCGGCGTGCCGTACCGGAGCGAGTACATCTGGTTCAGGCCGCACGGCTCGAAGCGGCTCGGCATGAGGAACGCGTCGGCGCCCGCCTCGATGCGGTGCGCGAGCGGCTCATCGAACCCGATCCGCGCGGCCATGCGGTCCGGCCGCGCCCGCGCCGCCCGGGCGAACGCCTCCTCGTACGCGCGGCTGCCCGAGCCCAGCACGGCGAGCTGCACCTCGCGGGCGAGGAGGTCGTCGAGCGCCGCCACGACGAGGTCGATCCCCTTCTGGTCGGCGAGCCGCGAGACCATCCCGACGAGCGGCACGTCCGGCCGAATGGGCAGCCCGAGCTCGCGCTGGAGGGCCGCCTTGCAGGCCGCCTTGCCGCCCAGGTCTCGCCTCGAGTAGTGCGCGGGGAGGTGCGGGTCGCGCGCCGGGTCCCACTCGCCGACGTCGATCCCGTTCAGGATCCCGTGGAGGTCGGCGCGGCGGTGCCGCAGCACCGGGTCGAGCCCGTGGCCGCCGTCCGGCGTCAGGATCTCCCGCGCGTACGTGGGCGACACGGTGGTGAGCGCGTCGGCGAACGAGAGGCCGGCCTTCATGAAGCTGAGCTGGTCGTGGTACTCGAGCGCGTCGAGCCGGAACGCGTCCCAGGGCAGCCCGACGAACGGCACCACCTGCTTCGGGAAGACGCCCTGGTAGGCGAGGTTGTGGATGGTGAACGCCGTCCGCGCGCCCGCGAGCGCCGGATCCTGCGCGTGCTCGTGCCGGAGGAGCCAGGGGAGGAGGCCGGTCTGCCAGTCGTTGGCGTGCACGATCCGCGGCCGCAGCCGGAGCGCGCCGGGGAGCGCCAGCGCGGCGCGGGTGAGCCAGGCGAACCGCTCCGCGTTGTCCGCGTAGTCGTGCCCTCCGTCGCCGTACAGCCCGCGGCGGCTCCCGAAGAAGCGCTCGTGCTCGACGAGGTGGACCGTGGGGCGGCCCTCCTTCACCCACAGCGACGTCGCCTCGCCGCGGACGCGCAGCGCGCCGTCGCGACGGAGGAACCCGGCCGCCTGCGCGTCGATCCCGCCGTAGCGCGCGGAGACGACGTGGACGGCGTGGCCGCGCGCCGCGAGCGCGCGGGGGAGCGCCCCCGCGACGTCGCCGAGCCCTCCGGTCTTCGACCAGGGCGCGACCTCCGACGCGACGAACAGGATCTCCACGTCCGCCGCCCGGCCGGGGCCTAGCCCGGGACCTTCCGCAGGAACTCGGCCGCCTCCTCGGGGGGCACCGGGTTGATGTGGAAGCCGGAGCCCCACTCGAACCCGGCCACCTGCGACAGCGCCGGCATCACCTCGACGTGCCAGTGGTAGCTCGGGGAGGAGGCGTCGCGGAGCGGGTTCGAGTGGACGATGAAGTTGTAGGCCGGATCGCCGAGCGCGGACGCGAGGCGGCGCAGGGTGGTGCCGAGCGCCTGCGCGCACAGCGAGAGCCGCTCCTTCGGCTCGGCCTCGAAGTTCGACTCATGGCGCTTCGGCACGATCCAGGTCTCGAAGGGGCTGCGGGGCGCGTAGGGCGCGAAGGCCACGAACTCGTCGTTCTCGAAGATGAGGCGCGAGCGGTCGCGGCGCTCCTGCCCCACCACGTCGCAGAAGATGCAGCGCTCCTTGTGATCGTGGTGCCGCCGCGCCCCCTCGATCTCCTCGCTCACCTGCCGCGGCACGACGGGCAGCGCGATGAGCTGCGAGTGGCTGTGGTCGAGCGACGCCCCCGCGAGGTGTCCGTGGTTCTTGAACAGCAGGATGTAGCGGAACCGCAGGTCGTTGCGGAGGTCGAGGACGCGCGCCTTGAACGAGAAGAGCACGTCGGTCAGCTCGGCGTCCGAGAGGTCCTTCATCTGCCGGGCGTGCTCGGGCGTCTCGATGATCACCTCGTGCGCCCCGATCCCGTTCATCCGGTCGTAGATGCCCTCGGCCTCCCGATCGAGGTCTCCCTCGATCTTGAGCGCGGGGAAGCGGTTCGGGACGACGCGCACGCGCCACCCCGGCGAGTTCGGCGGCGCGGACGGGGAGCGGCCCGAGACGTACACCTCGGGCGGCGTCTTCTCCTCGTGGCCGGCGCAGAACGGGCAGATCGTCGGCTGCGGCGCCGGCGGGCAGCGCTGCAGGTCGGACGGGCGGCGGGCGCGCTCCGTCGCGATGATCACCCAGCGGCCGACGATCGGATCCCTACGCAGCTCCGGCATCCGCCAGCTCCTTCGCGGGCGAGTCCGGCGCCCGCAGCGATGCGCCGACCAGCGCGCTCACCGCCATCAGCCCCGCGCCGACCACGTACGGGAACCACACCGAGATCGTCGTGAACGTCCAGGTCCCGCCGATCGGGCCGAGGACGCGCCCGACCGCGCCGGCGGACTCCCCGATCCCGAGCGTGCCGCCCTGCTCGTCCGCGGGCGCGAACCGGGAGAGCAGCGACGAGATGGACGGCTGCGCGAGGCCGGCCCCGACCGCGAGCGGCGCGGTCGCGACGACGAGCCCGAGCGTCGTCCCCGCGAACGGGATCGTCACGAACGCGAGCGCCTGGAGGACGATGCCCGCGACGAGGAGCGTCTTCTCCCCGAACCTCCGCGTGAGCGGCCGGATGAGGCCGCCCTGCACGACGACGACGAGCACCCCGATGTACGCGAACAGGTAGTTCGCGTGCTCGAGATCGAGCCCGTACCGCTTCGTGACGAGGAGCGGGTAGGTCGTCTCCAGCGCGCTGAAGGCGAGGACGGTGAGGCCGAACACCCAGATGACGCGCCGGATCCCCGGGCGCCGCATCTCCGCGAAGAACGCGCCGAACCGGCTGCGGCGCGCGGCGTCGCGGACCGACCGCTCCTCCGGCTCGGGCAGGACGAAGTAGGCGGCGATCGCGTTCACGGCGGCGAGCGCCGCCGCGACGTAGGGCGGAAGGGACAGCGAGTGCTGCGAGAGCACGCCGCCCATCACCGGGCCGAGCACGAACCCGAGCCCGAACGCCGCCCCGAGGTAGCCCATCCCGGTCGCGCGATCCTCCGGGGCGGTGACGTCCGCCACGAAGGCGCGGGCGATCCCGATGTTCGCGGTCGCCGCCCCGGCGAAGAGGCGCGCGGCGAGCAGCGCGCCGAAGCTCGCGGCGGCGCCGTAGAGCGCGAACGCCAGGGCCGTCATCGCGGTGGACGCGAGGAGCATCGGGCGGCGGCCGACGCGGTCCGACAGCCGTCCCCAGATCGGCGCGAAGACGAACTGCATCAGCGAGTAGCCGGCCGACAGGAGCCCGACCCACGCGTCCGACGCCCCGAGCCGCTCGGCGTAGAGCGGCATCACCGGGATCACCATCCCGAACCCGAGCAGGTCCACGAAGACGATGACGACGAGGATCAGGAGGGCGGAGCGGTTCTTCACCGGCCCGCGAGGATAACTCGTCGCACCCCGCTCCGCAGTCGAAAACCCGAGCGGCCGCACGCCCGGCGGCATGGACGATCGCCGTGTGCGAGTGCGTTCGGACGAGGGGGGTCGGGGTCGCGTTCACGCCTCCACCCGATCCCTCCCCCCCTCCTTCGCCGCGTACAGCCGCTCGTCCGCGCGGGCGAGGAGCGCGGGCCCCGCCTCGCCCGGCGCGAGCGCGGCGCAGCCGAGCGACACCGTCACCCACACCGGGCGCCCGCCCGCGGCGACGGGGTCGCGCGCGACCGCGGCCCGGATCCGCTCCGCCACCTCCGCGGCGGCGGCGAGGCCGGCTCCCGGGAGCAGCGCCGCGAACTCCTCCCCGCCCATCCGCGCGAGGAGGTCCCCCGCGCGGAGCGCGGACGCGGCGCGCGCCGCCACGGCGGCGAGCACCGCGTCGCCCGCGGCGTGGCCGTGCGCGTCGTTCACGCGCTTGAAGTGGTCCACGTCGAGGACCACGGCGGCGAGCGGCGTCCCGGCGCGCTCCGCCCGCGCCACCTCGCGCACGAGCGCCTCGCCGAACGCGCGCCGGTTGGGGAGCGCGGTGAGCGCGTCCTCGCGGGCGAGGCGCGCCAGGTCCTCGAGCTGCCGCCCCGCCGCGTCGCCCGTGGCGACGTACGCCGCGACGTACGCGCCGACCCGGATCCGGTCGCCCGCCGCGAGCCGCCGGCGCTCCACCTCGACCCCGTTCACCCACGTGCCGTTCGTGGAGCCGAGGTCCGCCACGACGTGCCCGTCCTCCTCCGGCGCGATCCGCGCGTGGCGGCGCGAGACGTCCTCGGACGGGAGCGCGACGGTGCAGCCGGGGTCTCGCCCGAGGACGACCTCGGCCTCGAGCGGCACGCGGACGCCGAGGAGCGCGGCGCCCTCCACGAACACGAGGCAGGCGGCGCCCCGGCGCGGCGCCTCGCCCTCGCCGGGCGAGCGGACGCGGGTCGCGTCCCCGGCCACTACACCCTCCAGTTCACGTGCTCGAAGCTCTCGTCGGGCACCGTGAACGCGAGGAAGCCGTAGCGCGGGAGCCGCTCCACCTGGACGTCGCCGCGGAGCGTGTGGACGGAGAGCGCGAGGCGCATCCCGGCGGAGAGCCCGAGCGCCTGGAACGGGAGGGCGATCTCGAGGACGCGCGCGAACGCGGCCGCGCCGACCTCGTCCGCGCCGCGCCGGCCGCGGTGGACGGCGCCGTCCGGCACGACCGGGAAGTCGATCGACGTCTGCCGGTCCGCCGCGAGCACGACCACGCGGACGCGCGACGCGACCTCGGCGGCGCGCTCCGGGGACTCGGCCGGGTCGAGCCGCAGGTACAGCGCGCCGAGGTCGAAGCCGTAGTGCAGGGCGTGGAACGCCTGCGCCCCGCCGTACATCGACCCGCGGTGCTGGCCGGGCCGGTACAGCCCCGAGCCCTGCCACTCGAAGAAGGTCGTCTCGCGCCCGTCGAGGGTGGGCGCGAGCAGGAACGTCGGCTCGCGCAGCGGCTTCGCCTCGATGCCCGCCGCCGCCGCGTCGCCCACCCGCTTGAGGGGCGCGAGCGCCTCCGGCGGCGGGTGCGCGCCGGCGAGGAGCGCCGCCCGGATGACGTGGCCGCGAAAGAGCGCGTCGAACTCGACGGCGAGCTCGGTCGTGAAGTCCTCGCCGTACCACCAGTACCAGTCGGACGCCTCGGCGGCGTACGCGTGCCGCTTCGCCAGGGCGATCGCCGCCGGGTTCGCCGCCCCCGACCGCTCCGCGGCGGCGATGGCGTCGCGCGCCCGGCCGAGCGCGGTCCAGGCGCGCCGATCCTCGGAGTGGCCGATCCAGATCCGGTACGACGCCTCGATCCAGGAGCCGGAGTGGATGCGCGGGATCGCGCGGCCCGGCACGTCGCGCGTCGCCTCGGACATGGTGACGGTCTCGATCCGGTCGCTCGCCTCGAGCGCCCCGTAGAGCCGGTCCAGGAACTCCTGCCCGCTCGACGGGTAGTGCTCCCACGCGTTCTCGCCGTCCAGGAACACGCCCACCGTGGGCGCGCCCGCGTGCCCGGCCCGCGACCAGGCCTCGCCGATCGCGGCGACGTGCGCGACGAAGTCCGCCACGCCCTGCCGCGCCGGGACGCTCGCGTAGGTGAACCCGATGACGTCGGAGAGGGAGCGGTCGCGGAACAGCATGGGCAGCTCCCCCCCCGCGCCGGCCGCCACGCGCCAGGGGCGGTAGAGCGAGCCGAGCCGCGGCGCGTTCGCCGGCAGCGAGTGGAGGAGGACGCCCTCGTCGCTCGCCGCCCAGTGGACTCCCTCCGAGGCGAGGATCTCGACCGCCTCGGGGGACACCGATCCCTCCGCGGGCCACATCCCGGCGGGCGGCGCCCCGAAGCGGCGCGCGTGCGAGGCGATCGCCTCCCGCACGTGCCAGCGCGCGTCCTCCGGGCGCGAGAAGCGGGGCGGCAGCTCGACCTCGGGCAGCGCGCGGCGCGCGACGTCCGTGTCGCACACGAGGGGCAGGATCGGGTGGTAGTAGGGCGTCGTCGAGAGCTCCACCTGGCCGCGCTGCGCGAGCGCCCGCCAGCGGGGGACGATCCCGGCGAGGATCCGCGCCTGCGCGTCGAGCACGTAGGCGACGTCCTCGCGCGTGTAGTCGCGCCCCTTCGCGAGCAGCGCCCGGAGCCCCTCGTCGTCGGCCAGCGCGCCGAAGCCCATCCAGGCGAGGTTGAAGAGCGCCTGGAGGTCGGTGATCTCCGCGTCGGTGAAGGCGGCGGCGATCCGGCCCCCGTCGTCGTGCCGCACGTCCCGCCCGCGTTTCTGGAGCAGGTCCGCGTAGCGCCGCACCGGGCGGACGTGGGTCTCCCAGTCCACCATGAAGAAGCTGCGCAGGATGGCGGCGCGGTCCTCCCGGGCGAGGTCCGCCGCGGGCCTCCGCGTGAGGTCCTGGAAGCGGTCGTGCGCGGTGCCGGCGACGTACTCGTCGAGCTGCTCGAGGAGGACGGGCGTGAAGTTGACCGTGCAGCGGACGCCGGGGTGCCGCTCCAGGATCCAGGCCATGTCGTTGTACGCGCGCGTCGCGTGGAGCCGGACCCACGGCAGGAGGTACTCCCCCGTCTCCGCGTCGCGGTACGGGGGCTGGTGCATGTGCCAGAGCAGCGCGAGCCGGACGGGCTTCATCGTCGGCCGTAGGGTGCGGCGCCGGAGGCGGATCGGCTAACGTCGCCCCCTCGCGCGCGCCGGCGGCGCGGCCGGCGCCGCCTTGCCGCCGCGCGCCGTGGGAGGCGGCGCGCCGGAGGCGGTCGAGAGCGGTCCGCCCTCGTTGCGGATCTTCCACTCCTCCCAGAGGTTCAGGACGAGCGAGACGTCGCGCAGCGGCATCGCCTTCTTGAGGTGCGGGAACTCCTCGATGAAGGCGTCGTAGAACCGGTGGTAGCGGACCGGCGTGAAGTAGCGGAGCAGCGTCTCGCGGCCGTGCGCGTCGACGTCGAGGAACTCGATCCCCATCCCCGTGTCGAGCTCCTCGTGGTCGAGGGCGACCGCGTGCGCGACGCGCGAGCGGATGGGGAGCGGCCCGTCGGGCAGGGCGAGCTCGACGAAGAGCTCGAGCCCCTGCTTCAGCAGGAACGTCGAGGCGACGAAGATGCCGCCGAGGCCGAGGTTCTTCGAGGTGCAGAACGCCTCGAAGCGGAGCTCGCCCTCCCCCGGGACGTACAGCCGGCACGGCAGCTCGATCTCGATCCGCTCGTAGCGTCGGGTCTCGCTCATGACGCCGAACGATACCACGCCCCGCAGGGGTCGGGCGCCCGGGCGCGGATCACCGGAAGATCTTCCCGAGCCCCTTCGCCTTCAGCTCGCCCATCTCCTTGGCGAGCCGGCCGAGCCGGTCGGTCTTGTCGGCGACCTCGCGCTGGAGCCGGGAGATCTTCTGGTCGCGCTCCGCGATCTGCGCGACGAGCCCCTCCTTCTCCTGGGCCGCGCGCCTCAGGGCCTCGGCGGCGCCGGCCGTCTCGGCGGGCGCGCGCGCGTCGGCCTGGGCCGCCTCTGCCGCGGCCTCCGCGTCGGCGGCCCGCTTCAGGGCGTCCGCGAGCCGGTCCTCGAGCGCCTTCACCGCCTCCCCGCCGCCCTCGCCGCCCGGCCGCGCCTGGAGGGCCTCGGCGAGGGAGTCCTTCTGCGCCAGCTCGCGCTTGAGGAGCGCCACCTCGGCGACCGCCGCCTCGAGGTCGTCGCGGAGGTGCGCGTCGGCGGACGGCGCCGCGCCGGCGGCGGGACGCGCGCCGCCCTGCGCCGCGTCGAGGCGCTGCTGGATCTCGTCCTTCTCCCAGCGCACCGCCTGCAGCTCGGCCTCGAGCTCCGCCGCCTGAGCCTCCGCGGCCTCCGCGGTGTTCCGCAGCGCGGTGACCTCCATGTCGAGCGAGGCGCGCGCGCGGGCGTACTCGTCCACCTCGCGCTTGAGGGCCGCGATCTCCTCCGGCGGGGCGCTCGCGGCCGCCTCGGCCTCCTGCGCCGTCTCGAGCAGGGCGCGCGCCTCCGCGGCGCGGGCCTCCGCGATCCGGTACCGCTCCTCCTCCGACTCGATCCGGGCGCCGAGCTCGGCCACCTGCGCCTCGAGCGCCTCGCGCACGGAGGCCGACTCCCGGGCCGCGTCCTCCGCCTTGGCGAGCTCGCCGCGCAGCCGCTCGGCGTCCGAGGCCGCGCCCTCGACGCCCGCCGCGCGGCCGCGCGCCTCCTCGAGCTCCCGGCGCGCCTGCGCGAGGTCGCCGCGGACCCGCTCCGCCTCCGCGCGGGCCTCGTCGCGGGCGGCCTCGGCCGCCTCGACCGCCTCGCGCCCGGCGACGCCCACCTCGAGGGCCGCCGCGCGCTCCCGCGCCTCGCCGAGCTCCGCGCCGAGCCGCGCGGCCTCGGCGCGCGCCCCCTCCGCCTCGGCGCGCGCCCGCTCCACGTCCTGCTCCAGCTCCGCGATCCGCGCGCGCGCGTCCTCCCCTGCGCCGCGGCCCGCGTCCGCGGCGGCGCTCGCCTCCTCCGCCCGGCGCGCCGCCTCCTCGACCGCCTCCTCCAGCTCGGCGACCCGCCCCTCGGCGGCCACCGCCCGCGCGAGCACCGCCTCGATCCCGGACCGCGCGGCCTGCGCCTCCGCGCGGGCGCCGCGCAGCGCGGCCTCGGATTCGACGGCGGCCGCGCGCCGCTCGGCCAGCTCCGCCTGGGCGCGGCTCGCCGCGTCGCGGGTCTCCTCCGCCTCGCGCGCGCGGTCGGCCTCGGCCGCCTGCGCCCGGTCGAGCGCGGCGCGGGCCTCGAACGCCCCCTCGCGCTCGGCGTCGAGCAGGGCCTCGAGCTCGCGCGCGCGCGCGGCGACGCCGGAGGTCTCCGCCTGGAGGCGCGCGAGCGCGGCCTCCGCCGCGGCCTGCGCGCCGCGCGCGTCCTCCGCGGCGTGCTCCGCCGCGAGGCGGGCCGCGCGCGCGTCGGCGAGCTCGGCGACGGCCGCCTCGCGCGCGGAGATCGCCGCGTCGCGCTCGGTCCGGGCCGCCTCGCGCCCCTTCAGCGCCTCGTCCCGCTCCCCGAAGGCCTGGTCGAGCTCCTGCGCCCGGGCGGACAGGTCCGCGAGCGCGGCCTGCCGCGCCGCCTCGGTCTCCTCGAGCTGGCGGCGCGCCTCGCCGGAGTCCTCCCGCGCGCCGCGCGCCTCGGCGGCGGCGTCGAGGAGCGGCTTCACCGGGAGCGCGATGAGCGACAGCCCCGAGAGGCCGCACGGCTCGTCGCCGCAGATCGCGACGTAGGCCGCCGTCTCCGGCGTCCCCGCGAGCGTGCCGTCCATGGCGACCTCGGGGTCGTCGCCGTCCGCGGCGAGGGCGAGCACGCACCCCACGATCGCGGACTGCGTCGCGACCTCGACGAGGCCGAAGTGGTCCGAGAGCGCGCCGACGAACGCCTCGTAGTCCGGCACCTCCTCCGCCGGAGGCGCGCCCGCGAGCTCCGGGAGCCCGCCGCCGCCGGCCGGCAGCGCCGTCACGAGGCGGCCTCCCCCCGCGAGCAGCCGGCGGAGCGCGGCGACCCGGTCCGGCGCGCGCGCGAGCGACGCGCCGTCCCCGACCAGCACGAGGTCGAAGGTGCCGGGGCGCAGGTCCGAAGGGTCCGAGGCGCGGAACTGGACGAAGGGGTGGTGGCCCGCGTCGCGCGCGGCCGCGAGGTCCTCCTCCCCGTCCTCGATGGACAGGACCGCCGCCGCGCCGCGCTCCGCGAGGAAGAGCGCGCTCCCGCCCTCGGTCGCGCGGGCGGCCCCGACCTCGAGCACCCGCTTGCCCTCGAGGAGCGGCTCGATGAAGGAGTAGCGGGCGAGCAGATCGCCCGCGCCGTCGCGCGCGTAGAAGGACATGGCCTGCCGATGTTACACCGGGACGCGCGGGGCGGCCCAATGCGGCCCGATCGGCGCCCGGCTACCGGTTGCTATCGGCGGCGGGGGCGGGCTCCGCGGCCGGCGGCGCGTCGGGCGCGGGCGCCTCCGCCGGTGTCGCCTTCTCGCGCACAGCGGCGGCACGGTCCGCCGCGAGGGCCGCCTCGAGCGCGGGCTCGACGTCGCGGAGCAGCGCGTTCGCCTCCGGGGCGCGCGCGGACCGCGAGCCGGCGGCGCGCCGGAGCTTGTCGGCGGCGTCGCGCAGCTCGCCGGCCGCCCTCGCGACGAGCCGGCGCGCCTCGTGGAACCCGGACTCCGCGCGCAGGCCCTCGAGCGCGTCGCGCTGCGCGGGCGAGAGGCCGGGGAGCCGCTCCGCGCGCGCGAGGTAGCCGAGGGCGCGGTCGAGGCGGACGGCGTCCGCGCTCGCGACCTCCTCCTTCGCCCACCCGGAGAGCAGCTCGAACAGCGCCTGGTCGAGGAGGCTCCGCTCCTCGAAGCTCCGCTCCGGCGGGAGCGCCTTCCCCGGCGGCGGCACCACCGGCGCGTAGGCCTGCGCGAGCGCGGGATCCTGCGCCTCGAAGGCGTGACGGCCGACCGGGAGGAGGACGCCGCGCATCACCACGAGCCGCCCCTCGTCCGGCACGAGATACCAGGTGCGCGCGTTCCGCTCGGAGGCGAGCCACAGGACGAGCGCCAGGAGGAGGAGGATCGCCACCCAGGCGAGCGCCCCCCTCATGCCGATCCCGGCGCGCCGGACCACCGTCGTCGAGTCTTCCATGCGTTCAGCTCCGCGGGACGCCCACGAACGGCAGGTTCCGCATCCGGCCGTCCCAGTCGAGGCCGTAGCCGACCACGAACTCGTCGCCGATGACGAACCCGCGGTAGTCGATCGGCACCGTGACGCGCGCGCGGGTGGGCTTCTCGAGCAGCGCGCAGACCTTCAGGCTCGCCGGCCGGCGGGTGGCGAGGTTGTCGAGCAGGTAGCGCATCGAGAGCCCGGTGTCCACGATGTCCTCGACGAGAAGGACGTCCTTCCCCTCGATCGGGCGCGTCAGGTCGCTCGTGATCTTCACGACGCCGCTCGTGCTCGTGCCCTGATACGACGAGATGCCGATGAAGTCGACCGAGATGGGCAGGTCGATCGCGCGCACGAGATCGGCGAGGAAGATGAAGCTCCCCTTGAGGACGCCGACGACCACGAGCGAGCGCCCCTGGTGATCGCGGGTGATCTGCGCGCCGAGCGCGCGGACGCGCGCCTCGAGGTCCTCCTTCGAGATGAGCACGTCCACGTGGGCGGCGCCGGCGGTCATGGGTCGGGACGGGCTACACGTACGCGTTGTTCATGATCTCGCCGAAGCCGCCGCCGCCGGGGACGATGTACTGCTTGTCGTCGAGCCCGCGCTCCTCGTCCCAGCGCGTCCCCGGGACGGTGGCCAGCACCTCGGGCGGCGAGAGCCCGCGGTCGAGCCGGATCGCGTAGACGACGACGTCGGGGTGGGCCGTGGTGATGTTTCGCAGGTACTCGGGCGTCACGATGAGGTGGATGTTCACGATGCGCCGCGGCCGTCCGGGCACCTTCTTCTTGTAGGTGTCGATGGCGGTCGCGAGCGAGGAGCCGGTCGCGCCCATCGGGTCCGGGAAGAGCAGGAAGGCGTCGTCCACGTCGCCGCCGATCTTCATGCCGCCGATGCCGGCCCCGACCACCTCCTCGTGCGCGCCGAGCATCCGGCTCATGATGATGTGGTCCTGGCGGACGAGGGCGGGCTCCAGGGTCTCGTTGAGGAGGTCGTAGGCGACCTGCGACGGGAGCGCGCCCGCGCGGGCGATGTTCACGCTCACCGCGCGGACCTGCCGGTCGATCACCTCGCCCTCGAAGATGGCCTGGGGCGAGCTGTCGATCATGCGCGTGGGCACGGCCACGCGCCGGCGCGGGAACTCCGCGTTGAGCACGGTCCGGATGAGGTCCTCGTAGAGCAGCCGGACGAGCCGGTTCACGGCCGGCTGGCGCGTCTCCTTCGCGCAGAGCGTCGCGAGCTGCCCGAGCAGGAACGGGTTCGCGACGATGTGCACGCTCGCGCCGTAGCGGTGCTCGATCTCGGACAGCCGGAACGGCACGCTGTCGTAGCTGCGGTCCCGCACGGCGGGGGAGGATAACCGCTCCGGAGGAGCCGCTCGGTCGAAATCCGCCGCGCCCGGTGGGGGCGCGCCCTCCGCGGCCCTACTCCGGCGCCAGCACGAGGCGCGGCGTCGGGTCGATGCCGGTGAGGTCGGTCCAGGTGATCTCGGCGATGCGGCGCACCGGGATGACGCGGTAGGTCCGGCTCCGCTCGATCGTCACGTGGTCGCCCGCGATCTCGCGCAGCGTCCACGGCTCCGGCGCCGCGCCGGTCACGCCGACGAGCACGGCGCGGCCCGCCCACGCCTCGAGCGGCCGCGTGATCGGCAGGGGGCGGTACCCGGCGTAGACCGCGTCGCCCGGCGTGGGGAGCCGGACGAGCATGCCGCGCGCGACGTGGAGCGGCTGCCCGAGGGGCCCGAGCACGCGGCCGACGGCGGCGCCGCCCGCCTTCGCCGAGGTGACCTCGAGCTCGGCGCCGGGCGAGAGGTAGGTGAGCACGAACGGGCCGGCCACCACCTGATCCGTGGTCGTGAGCCGGCCGGTCTCGAAGCCCTCGGCGCCGCCCGCGAGGGTCCCCTGCTGCACGCCGCCCTGGGGCGGCGTCGCGCCCGGCTGCGCGGGCGGCGGCCTGGGCGCGGCCGTGGCGCAGCCCGCGACGGCGGCGGCGAGCGCGATGGGGGCGAGGGCGGGGCGGCGCATGGCGGACCTCCGGCGCCCGCTCGCGCGGGCGCGCTGCGCGAACGAGACCACGACCGGCGCGCCCCGGACAAGCGCCGCCTCGCGCCCGGTGTGGTACACGGTGCGGCCGTGCGCCTCGTCACGCCCGCGCCGGCGAAGGTGAACCTCGTGCTCCGCGTCGGTCCACCGCGGCCCGACGGCTACCACGACCTCCTCTCGCTCGTCGTGCCGCTCGACCTCGCAGACGTCGTCGACGTGACGGTGTCGGCGCGGCCGGGCGGCGTCGACTGCCGCGTCCCGGGCCTTCCCGAGCTCGACGGGCCGGCGAACCTGGCCGCGCGCGCCGCCGCCCTCGTGAAGCAGCGGTTCGGCCGCCGCGAGCGGGTCGCGATCCGGATCGCGAAGCGGATCCCGGTCACCGCCGGGCTCGGCGGCGGGTCGTCCGACGCCGCCGCGGTGATCCGCGCGCTCGCCCGCGCCTTCCGGCTCCGCGATCGCGCCGCGCTCGCGGAGATCGCGCTCGCGGTGGGCTCGGACGTCCCGTTCTTCCTCGGCGACGGCCCGGCCTGGGCGCGCGGGCGCGGCGAGGTCCTCTCGCCCGCGCGGGTCCCGCCGCTCGACCTCGTCCTCCTCTACCCGCGCGACCCCGCGCTGGCGATCCGCGCGGCGGACGCCTACCGCTGGCTCGACGAGGCGCGCGGCCCGGCGGCGCCCCCCCTGCCGCGTCGCGCCACGCGCTACCGCCCCGATCTGCTGGGGAATGATCTCGAGCCGCCCTGCCTCGCGCGCCGGCCGGCGCTGGTGCCGCTCTTGGGGCGGCTTGTGGGGCGAGGGGCGACGAAAGCTATAATGTCGGGCAGCGGCCCGACCGTGTTCGGGGTCTTCTCCGACCGGCGGGCGGCGCGAGGGGCGGCTCGCGCGATCGAGAAGGGCGTGGGACCGGAGGTGCAGGTCATCGCCGTGCGGACGGTGCGACGGCAACCGAGGGTTACGCCATGGAGATCACCGAGGTCCGCGTCTTCCCCGTCAACGAGGACAAGCTGAAGGCCTACGTCACGATCACGCTGGACGGCTGCTTCGTGATCCGGGACCTGAAGGTCATCCACGGCAACACCGGGCTCTTCGTCGCGATGCCCGCGAAGCGCCGCAAGGACGGCACCTTCAAGGACATCGCCCACCCGCTCAACTCCGAGACGCGCGAGCGGATGGAGCGCGCCATCCTCGCCGAGTACGAGCGGGAGCTCCGCAAGGGCGCGCCGCGCCCGACCGGCACGGACGCGCGCGAGGAGTAGCGCCCGCCCTTCGGGCCGCCCCCCCTCGCCGTCGTCGGACGCGTCCGGTATAACCGCGCCGGCTCGCGACGGTCCCGCGCGGGGTTCCCCGTCGCCATCTATGTCGGAGCAGAACCGCCAGGTTACCCGATGACCACGAACGGACACGCGTCGGACTATCGCGTCTTCGCCGGCAACTCGAACCGGAAGCTCGCCGACGCGATCGCGCGCGAGCTCGGCCGCCCGCTCGCCGCGTGCACGGTCGGCCGGTTCTCCGACGGCGAGATCCAGGTCGAGATCGGCGAGAACGTCCGGGGGATGGACTCCTTCGTCGTCCAGTCCACGTCCCCGGACGCGAACACGAACCTGATGGAGCTGCTCATCATGGCGGACGCGCTGAAGCGGGCGTCCGCGCACTCCATCGTCGCGGTGATCCCGTACTACGGGTACGCGCGGCAGGACCGGAAGGTCGCCCCGCGCACGCCGATCACGGCGAAGCTCGTGGCCGATCTCATCGAGGCGGCCGGCGTCACGCGCGTCGTGTCGATGGACATGCACGCCGGCCAGATCCAGGGGTTCTTCAACATCCCGTTCGACCACCTCTACGCCGCGCCCGTGCTCCTCGAGCACATGCGCCGCCGCTTCGACGGCGACGCGCAGAACGTGGTCATCGTCTCCCCGGACGCGGGGGGGGTGGAGCGAGCCCGCGCCTACTCGAAGCGGCTCGGGTCCACCCTCGGCATCGTGGACAAGCGCCGGACGAAGCCCAACGTCGCGGAGATCATGAACGTGATCGGCGAGGTGCAGGGGAAGACCGCCGTGCTCCTCGACGACATGATCGACACCGCCGGCACGCTCACCCAGGCGGCGAACGCGCTCGTGGACAAGGGCGCGACGCGCGTCTACGCCTACGCCTCTCACGCGGTGCTCTCCGGCCCCGCCGTCGACCGGATCACGAGGAGCCCGATCGAGGAGGTCGTCGTCACCGACACGATCGCGCTGCCGCCGCACGCCGCGGCCTGCCCGAAGATCAAGTCGCTGTCGGTCGCGGGGCTGCTCGCCGAGGCGATCCGCCGCATCCACTCGGCGGACTCGCTCTCGTCCCTGTTCGTCTAGCGCGAGGCCCGGGCCGCGGCGCTCCGCCGGCCCACGCAGTAGAGGACGCGGTGGTGGACGCGCCCGAGCCCGAGCTCCGCGCGCATCCGGTCGGGCTCGCCGGCACGTCTTCGCGGCGCGCAGGAGCGGCCTGGCCGGGTCGCTTGACGCGCCCGGTGATTTCCGCTAAACACCCGCGTTCCCGAGGGTTCCCGCGGCAGGGGAGCCCCCCCGAAGACACCCAGGGCCGGATCGCTCATCCGAAGCCGGCCCCTCGTCCGCGCAGCGCGGCGAGTCCACTGGGAGGACGAGATGGCCGAGAACGTCGTCACCGCACAGCGCCGCGAGGAGAAGGGCAAGGGTCCCGCCCGCCGGCTGCGCCAGAAGGGCCTCATCCCCGCCGTCGTCTACGGACGCAAGAGCGAGCCGACCCACCTCGCGGTGGATCCCGCGCTGCTCCTCAAGGCGATCGAGACCCCGCACCGCTTCAACACCGTGCTGAAGCTCCAGATGGACGGGGCGGAGAAGCACGTCCTGTTCAAGGACTACACGGTCGACCCGGTCAGCCGGAAGCTCCTCCACGCCGACTTCCTCGAGGTGAGGCTCGACGAGCCGGTGAAGGTCGAGGTGCCGGTCGTCACGACGGGCAAGGCGCAGGGCGTCATCGACGGCGGCATCCTCTCGATCTCCGCGCACGAGATCGTGCTCGAGGCGCTCCCGGCGAGGATCCCCGTCCAGATCGAGGTGGACGTCACGAACCTCAAGATCGGCCAGTCCGTCCACGTCTCGGAGCTGAAGCCGCCCGAGGGCTGCAAGTTCAGGTTCGCGACCGACTACGTCGTCGCGTTCGTCGCGATCCCGGAGAAGGAGGAGGTCGTCGCTCCCGTCGCGGTGCCCGGCGCGCTGCCCGGCGTGGAGGGCGCGGCGCCTGCCGCTCCCGGCGCGGCCCCGGCGCCCGGCGCGGCCCCCGCGGCCGGTGCCGCTCCCGCCGCGGCGGGCGCGGCCGCTCCGGCGGCCGGCGCCGCCCCGGCGAAGGGCGCGGCTCCGGCGGCGAAGGGCGCCGACAAGGGCAAGAAGTAGGGGCCCTCTTGAAGCTCGTCGTCGGCCTTGGCAACCCCGGCCCGGAGTACGCGCGCACGCGCCACAACGTCGGCTTCCTCGTGGCCGACCGGCTCGCGCACGCGCTCCGCTCCGCGTTCGACACGAAGAAGTTCGCCGCCGAGCTGGCGGAGGGCCGGATCGGGGCCGAGCGGGTCTGGATCATGAAGCCGCAGACCTTCATGAACCACTCCGGCGAGGCGGTCGGCGCCGCGCTGCGCTTCTGGAAGCTCGAGCTCCCGGACCTGCTGGTGGTGCACGACGACCTCGAGCTCGAGACCTTCCGGGTGCAGGTGAAGGTCGGCGGCGGCCACGGCGGCAACAACGGCGTGAAGAGCGTGAACGCGCACGTGGGCAGCCCGGAGTACGCGCGCGTCCGCGTCGGCGTCGGCAGGCCGCCGCCGGCGATGGACCCGGCGGACTACGTGCTCGGCAGGTGGCCGAGGGCGGCCGACCGGGACCTCGAGGACTGCGTCGAGCGGGCGACCGAGGCGGCGCGGCTGTGCGTCGAGGTCGGCGCCACGAAGGCGATGAACCAGGTGAACCGCCGCGGTCGCGCGGCGGAGTAGGACGCGCGCCGGCATGGGGCCGGCGGGCGGGACGAGTACTCCTCGCGGCGGGCGAACCGCCGCTCCAACGACCCGAGGGGAGTGACGATGGCGGAGACGAAGCAGCACCTCGTGCGCGAGTACGAGACGATCTACCTGCTCAGGGCGGAGACGCCCGACGACCAGGTGGAGGAGATCAAGGAGCGCCTGCGCGGGGTGGTCTCGCGGCAGGGCGGCAAGGTGATCCGCTTCACGAACCAGGGCAAGCGCAAGACCGCCTTCCCGGTCGCGAAGAACGCGAAGGCGCTGTACATGCACTGCCTGTACGTGGGCAAGCCCGGGCTCGTGGCCGAGTTCGAGCGCAACCTCAAGATGATCGACTCGGTGACGAAGTTCCAGTCGGTCAAGATTGCCGAGGACGTCGACTTCGACGCTCGCGCGGTCGAGGCCGACGTGAAGATCGCGCCGGTCGAGGACGAGAAGCCGCGCGAGGAGCGCGAGTTCGCCCCCGGCGACGAGCCGTTCGAGGCCGAGCCGGCCGAAGGGCAGGAGGTCTAGGCCATGGCGCGTCCTGACATGGGCGGTCCGAAGATGGGCAACGGTTCGTTCGGCCCGCGCGGCGGGTTCGGCGGCGGCTTCGGCGGCGGCGGTGGCGGCGGCGGCGGCTACGGCCGCGGCGGCGGCCGCGAGGACCGGGGCGACCGCGACGAGCGCGGCGGCGAGGAGGGCGGCGGGCGGCGCGGCTTCGGCCGGCGCAAGGTCTGCCGGTTCTGCGCCGACAAGAACCTCAAGGTCGACTACAAGGACCAGGGTCAGCTCAAGTACTTCCTGACCGAGCGCGGCAAGATCATCCCCCGCCGCATCAGCGGGAACTGCGCGAAGCACCAGCGCGAGGTCGCGACCGCGGTGAAGCGGGCGCGGATGCTCGCCATCCTGCCCTACACCGTGGGGCAGATGTAGAGGAGCCCGCCATGAAGGTCATCCTCCGAGAAGACGTCGAGAACCTGGGGAAGGGCGGCGAGGTGGTGGACGTGAAGCCCGGCTACGGGCGCAACTTCCTCCTCCCGCGCGGCCTCGCCGTGGCGGCGAACCCGAAGAACGTCCGCGAGCTCGAGCACCAGCGCCAGATCGCGCAGGCCAAGGCCGCCAAGATGAAGGCGTCCGCCGAGGCGGTCGCGAGGCGGCTCGCCGAGACCCCGGTCACCCTGAAGCGCAAGGTGGGCGAGCAGGAGAAGCTCTACGGCTCGGTCACGGCGATGGACGTCGCCGAGGCGCTCGCCGCGCGCGGGCTCCAGATCGACCGCCGCTCGATCGACCTCGCCGAGCCGATCAAGACCACGGGCGACTTCGAGGTCCCCGTGAAGCTCCACAGCGAGGTCGTCGGCAAGGCCAAGGTGAAGGTCGAGGCGGAGGCGTAGCGCAGGCGCCGCGCCGCAGGATCCGAGGGCCGCTCCCCCCCGGGGGGCGGCCCTCTCCTCTTCCGATGAGGGGGATCGGGGTCGGGGTCGCGGTCGGGGTCGCGGTCGGGGTCGGGGTCGCGGTCGGGGTCGCGGTCGGGTCGCGTCATCGCCCGCCTTCAGCGACGACCCGGGCCCTCGCCGCCCGTCGCGAGCGCCTCGAACGCCCCCGTGTAGCTCACGCGTCCCTCGTCGCCCGCCTGGAACACCGCGGTGCCGAGGAGCTGCGCCGCGCGATCGAAGGCGTGGGCTCCCTCGGGCGCGAGCCCGGGCGCGGCCGCCATCGCGACGCGGCCGGCGGCGCGCAGCACCTCGCCCCGGCGGGCGGCGCGGGGGAGGCGCGTCGCGTACGCGGCGGCGAGCTCGAGGGCGGGCGCCCGGCGGCCGCCGTCCGCGAGGCCGCCCACGAGCGCGAGCGCCGCGTCCCCGGCGGCGGCGCCCTCGCCGAGCGCGACGAGGTCGTAGCGCCCCTCGCCCTCCGCCGCGCGGAGCTCCACCAGCACCGGCGCGGCCGCCGCCGGGATCTCCACGACGAGCACCTCGCCCGGCCCGCCCGCGACGGCGTCCTCGAAGCGGACGCGGTCCTGCGGCCGCGGCGCGCCGAGGTCCTCCGCGTCGGGCGCCCACCGGCGCGCCGAGAGCGCGAGCCCCGCCGCCGGGACGGCGGCGACGAGCGCGCGCCCGGGAGCCGCCGGCGCCTCGGCCGCGTACACGTCGGCGTCGCCGGGGGACGTGTCGCCGTGGATCACGGCGCCCTCCGCGAGCGGGTTCCTCGCCGCGAGCGCGCGCCACTCCGGGTAGCGCTCGTACCGCGCGTTCACGCGGTCGGGCTCGTCGTTCGGCTCGACCTCCTGCCCCGGCTCGGGATCCGCGAGCCGCACCTCCAGGACGTAGCCGTCGGACGGCTTCTCGACCGGGCCGGTCGCGTCGTCGTGCTGCTCCCGGACGGAGAGGTAGTGGACGCCGGGCTCGACCGCCGCGACGAGCGCCTCGGGCCGGCCCGCGCCGCCGCGGTTCACCGAGGCGACGAGCGGCGCGGAGATCCGGGCGTCGTCGACCCTGCGCTCGCGGTTGAGCGCGAGCACCACGTCGAGCCCGCGGATCCCGTCGGCGTCGCGCTCGGCGCGCCACTGCGCGACGAGCACCTTACGGCCCACGCCGGCGGGCACCTCGACCCGGTACAGGTCCACGTCGCCGGTGCGGTCCGAGAGCTTCGCGCCGACGTGGCCGCGGACGACCGCGATCCCGCCGGCGGCGCGCCCGTCCGGGCCGGGCGGGATCGGCAGCGGGTTCGCCCGCGCCGGGACGTCGTTGGGCTCGTGCTCGGCGCCGTCGTACAGGCCGCTCGGCCGGAGCGACGCGGGGACGCGCGCCGCGACGGAGGGGGCGCGCCGCGCGAGGAACCCGTACACGTCGTCCCAGCGCCAGGCCGCGGCGGCCGCGACGGCGACGACGGCGAGGGCCGTCACCGGCCCGAGCACGCGGCTGCGGCGCAGCGCGCGCACCTGCCGCTCGAAGTCGCGGAAGTCCTCCCGCCGCGCGATCTCCAGCTCGCCGGTGACGTTGGGCGACGCGGGGCGGCGTGCAGGCGCGGCGGCCTCGCGCTCGGCGGCGAGGAGCGCGTCGCGCATCGCGTCCGCCGAGGAGAACCGCTCCTCGGGACGCTTCGCGAGCGCGCGCTGCAGCACGTCGGCGAGGCGGCGCGTCACCCCGGGCGCCCCGTCCGCGCGCGGCGGCGGCTGCTGCAGGTGCGCCGTCACCACCGCCATCGGCGAGGTGGCCTGGAAGGGAGGGTGGCCGGTGGCGAGCTCGTGGAGCAGGCACCCCACCGCGTAGAGGTCGGCGCGACCGTCCACCGCGTCGCCGCGGGCCTGCTCCGGGGCGAGGTAGTTCGGGGTGCCGACGATCGCGCCCGCGCTCGTCGTCGAGGCCGAGGCCCTCGCCGCGCCGCCGTCCTCGCGCAGCTTCGCGATCCCGAAGTCGAGGACCTTCACCCAGTCCTCGCCCGAGCGCGTCTGCATGAGCATGACGTTCCCGGGCTTGATGTCTCGGTGGACGACGCCCGCGTCGTGCGCCTCGGCGAGCGAGCCGAGGATCTGCCCGCCGATGTCGACGACGCGCGCCTCGGAGAGCCCGCCCGACTCGCGCAGCACGACCGAGAGGTCCTTCCCCGGCACGTACTCCATCGCGAGGTAGAAGCCCGAGCCGTCGTCGATCTCGCCGAAGTCGAACACCGCGATGGTGTGCGGGTGCGAGAGGCGCGAGACGATCTGCGCCTCGTCGCGGAACCGCTCCACCGCCCCGTCCTCCTGCGCGAAGTCGCCGCGCAGGATCTTGAGGGCGAGGGCCTTGCCCATGCGGATGTGCTCGGCCTTGTAGACCGAGCCCATCCCGCCCTGGCCGAGCACGGACAGGAGCCGGTAGCGATCGGCGATCACCTTGCCGACGAGCGCGGTGGCGGGGGACGCGGGCACCGCGCTGCGCAGATCCGTCCCGCACTCGGGGCAGAAGTTGAGCGGCCCCGCGTCCGGAGCGGCGGCGTGGCCGCACCTCGGGCACGACACGGTGGCGCTCGGGGCGGCCTTCTTGCGAGCCATCGTCGCGTCGAGACTACCGCGCGCGCGCGAGGCCGCAAGGGGGCGGCCGGCGCGCGTGCCCCGCGGGCGCGTCGGGCGTCGCCCGGGCGGCGGCCGCCGGCGTCCGCCGCGCGGCCTCGCGCGCGCTGCCGGGCGGGCGAGCGACCGCCGCCGCGCGGAGTCGCCCCGACGTACCCGTGCGCCGCGCCGCCGTCGCCGCGTGCCCGCGCCGCGGGATCGCGGCGAGGCGGCTCGCCTCCCCCGGCGAGGGCACGCGCCGCGGCCGAGAATTCGGAGGCCCTGTACGATGTTGTCCCGGGTGGTCGCCGAGCACCTCGGCGCGGCGGCGGGCGCGAGCGCGGAGGCGCCGTAACCCCCCGACGCCCCTTGTACCTCGACCCTTCCCTGCTATAGTCCGCGCGCCGTGTTCAACTGGCTTCACAACATCCTGTCCCGCGATCTCGCGATCGACCTCGGGACCGCCAACACCCTCATCTACATCCGCGGCATGGGCATCGTCTCGAACGAGCCCAGCGTCGTCGCGGTCCAGCAGGACGCGCGCGGGGGTCGCAAGGTCCTCGCCGTGGGCAAGGAGGCGAAGGAGATGCTCGGGCGCACCCCGGGCAACATCGTCGCCATCCGCCCGATGAAGGACGGGGTCATCGCCGACTTCGAGGTCACGGCGGCGATGCTCAAGTACTTCATCCAGTCCGCGCACAACCGGAAGAGCTTCGTGAAGCCGCGCATCATCATCGGGATCCCGTCGGGGATCACCGAGGTGGAGAAGCGCGCGGTGCGCGAGGCCGCCGAGAGCGCAGGCGCGCGCGAGGTCTACCTGATCGAGCAGCCCATGGCCGCGGCGATCGGCGCGGGCCTGCCGATCACCGAGCCGTCCGGCAACATGATCGTGGACATCGGCGGCGGGACGTCCGACGTCGCGGTGATCTCGCTCGGCGGCATCGTCTACAGCCGCTCGGTGCGGATCGCCGGCGACAAGATGGACGAGGCGATCATCCAGCACATCAAGCGCAAGTACAACCTCCTCATCGGCGAGCGCACCGCCGAGCTCATCAAGATGGGCATCGGCACCGCGTACCCGACGGAGGAGGAGCTCACGATGGACATCAAGGGGCGCGACCTCGTCGCCGGCGTCCCGCGCACGCTCACCGTCACGTCCTCCGAGATCCGCGAGGCGCTCTCCGAGCCGATCAACGGCATCGTCGAGGCGGTGAAGGTCACGCTCGAGCGCACGCCGCCCGAGCTCGCCGGCGACATCGCCGACCGCGGCATCGTCCTCGCCGGCGGCGGCGCCCTGCTCAAGA
>DASSSJ010000074.1:0-5141 GCA_035708485.1 Anaeromyxobacter sp.
GCGTTCGCGCAGCAGCAGGGCGGCGGGGGCGGCGGCGGCGCGGGCGGTGCGGGGGGCGGCGGCACCGGCGCGGGCGGGCCGGCGGGCGGCGGCCCCGGCCCGGGCGGCGGGGGAGGCGGGGGCGGCGGCGGGCGCGGCCTCGGGTGGATCCTGGTGATCCTCGCGATCGCCGCGGTGGTCTACCTGCTCACGCGGCGGCGCCAGCGCGGGACGATCACGCGCTAGCGGGCGCGGCCCGAAAAAACGAGAAGCCCGGCCTCGTCGAGGCCGGGCTTCGTTCGCTGCGCGAGGCGGTTCAGATCGCGCGGACGTTCGCCGCCTGGAGGCCCTTCGGGCCCTTCGTGACGTCGAACTCGACCTTCTGGCCCTCGGCGAGGGTGCGGAACCCCTGCGCCTGGATGGCGGTGTGGTGGCAGAAGACGTCGTCGCCGCCGCCGTCCTGCGTGATGAAGCCGAAGCCCTTCGCGTCGTTGAACCACTTCACGGTACCGGTAGCCATTACTGTCTTGCTCTTTTCTACTCGTTGAGGCTCGGCGAGATGTGCCGGCCTGCCCGTCCGAATGTGGAGGGGAGGGCGGTCTATACGACGGACGCGCCGCAAAGTCCAGGCGGACGCGCTCGCGCGCCCTCCGGCGAGGGCTGTGGGCACGGGCGCACCCGCGCCCCGCGCGACCGCCTCCCCATCCTGTGGATGCTCGCGGCGCGCACGATGGGCAACGTCCCGCGGACCGGGCGCTCCGCCCGACGCGAGAGAGAACGATGCCGTTCTGGAACAGGCAAGACGAGCCGCCGGCTCGGCAGGAAGGGAACCCCATGGGCATCTCCAAGCGTGAAGACCCGACGACCCCCGCGGCCGGGAGCGGCGATCTCCTCCTCGGGGTGGGCGCGGAGTTCGAGGGCAAGCTCACCTTCGCCGGGACGGTCCGGATCGACGCCAAGTTCAAGGGCTCGATCGTGACGAACGACGTGCTCGTCGTCGGCGACCGCGCGCGGATCGACGCGGACATCACCTGCGGGACCGTGATCGTCTACGGCGAGGTGAACGGGAACATCAAGGCGAAGACCGCGGTGGAGCTGCACGCGCCCGCGAAGGTCCGCGGCGACGTCGAGACGCCCTCGTTCTCGATGGAGAAAGGCGTCGTGTTCCAGGGCCAGTCGACCATGCCGGTGGACGGCGCGCCCGCGGCGGCGCCGCGCCCGGTGGTGGTGGCCTCTCGCAGCGGAGAGCGCCACGGCGAGAGCCGCGGCGCGCCGGCGACGCTCGGATAGCGCGCGCACCGGCCGCGGTCCCACGTTCGCGTCATCCCACATGGCGCGTGCCCGGTGCGCGCGGCGCGCGCATGCTTCGTCCGGGTAGGGCTGGCGGGAAGGAGCGGCCATGGAGACCCACGTGGACGTCACTCCGGCTCGGTCGAAGGAGGAGCTTCGCGCCGAGATGTTCCGGATCCTGGACGAGATCGCCAGCGCCCGCGCCGATCGCGCGGCTGCGCTGAACTCCCGGTTCCAGGCGCTGTGGGACGAGCTGAAGACGGAGGGGGAGCGGACGGTGCACTAGGCCGCTCCGATCTCCGGGCCAGGCGCGTCGTCGCGAAGCGACGTGCGGCCCGCTCCCTGCGGCCTGCTTCGAGTACCGCGGATGACCATTTCCTGAGGATGCCGCCGCGCCTCCTCACGTCCGTCGCCGCCCTCGCGGTCGCGCTCGCCGCCTGCGGCGACGCGGGCGACGGCTCGCCCGCCTCGCCGACGGACCTCGCCATCTCGCGCACCGAGGGCGCGGACGTCCCGGGCGCGCCGGGCTGGCGCTGGGTGCCCTTCCCGGACTCGGTCTGCACCGACGCGATCCCGGACGAGCTCGGCCGCTACCGGTTCGGGACGAGCACCACCGGGCTCGCCGTCAGCTGGGGCCCGGCGGGGAGCCGCGATCTCGTCGTGTTCCTCCAGGGCGGCGGCGCGTGCTGGGAGTCGGTGACCTGCGGCGGCGCCGCCCCGCTCCTCGACAAGACCGCGAGCGCGGGCCCCTTCGGGCCGGCGGAGTTCGCGCGGGACGTGTTCGACCGCTACCCGCGCTCGTGGCTGCGGCGCGAGAACCTGCCGCCCGCGATCCGCGACGCGACCGTCGTGTTCGTCCCGTACTGCACGGGCGACGTGCACGGCGGCGATCGCGTGCAGACGTACCCCCGGATCCTCCCGGGCGGCCCGGCGCCGACCTGGCACCACGCCGGCCGCGCCAACGTGACCGCGTTCCTGCGCCGCCTCGGGCCGACCTTCCCCGCGCCGCGCAAGCTCGTCGTCGCCGGCGCGTCGGGCGGCGGCTTCGGCACGCTCGCGAACTACGAGCGGTTCCGCGCCCGGTGGCCCGCGGCGCGCGGCTACCTCGTCGACGACTCGGCGCCGCCGCTCGTGGGCGACGCGATCCCGCCCGCGACGCGCTCGGCCTGGTACTCGAGCTGGAACCTGGGCGCGTCGCTCGACCCGTTCTGCCCCGCCTGCCGGAGCGATCTCTCCGCCGCCCTGCGCGAGCTCGCCCGGCGCCACCCGGCCGACCGGATCGCGCTCGTCTCGCACCTCGCCGACGAGGTGATCCGCGGCTTCTACGGCTCGATCGTGGTCGCCCCGCGCCCCGACCTCGTCCCCATGCCCGCCGACGAGTTCGCGGCGGAGCTGCACCGCCTCGGCACGACCGTCCTCGACCCGGCGACGCCGAACGGCCGCTGGTTCTTCACCGCAGGGAGCGGCCACCCCACGCTCGACGATCCGCCCGCGATCGCGACGCCCTCGCCCGGGCTCGCCGCCTGGCTGGAGCTCATGCTCTCCGACTCGCCGGAGTGGCGGAGCGCGTCGGACTAGCCCGCTCCGATCTCCGGGCCAGGTGTCACGTCGCGGAGCGACGTGCGCCGGCCCGCCCCCTGCGGGCTACGCCGTACGCTCCCTTCGCTGCGATCGTCTCGTCCGCGCGAGGCGTGTCAAGGCTCCGCCGCCCCGGTGATGGTGATCCCGAGCCACCCGGCCGACGCGCGCAGCGTGCGGCGGAGCCCGAGGTCGACGAGCTCCTCCCGCGGCACGTCGAGGAAGGCGAGCTCCGCCTCCGCCTCGTGCCAGCCGCCCGCGACCTTGTCGGTGACGAGCGAGCGCAGGTGGCGGAGCGCCGGCGCCTCGGAGGGGCGGGTGAGATCGGCGAACCCCACCGTCCCGTAGCTCGGGCGGGCGGCGAAGCCGAGCGGCTCGCCCGGGCGGCCGGTGAGCTCGAGGCGCGCCTCGACGAGGCGGCGGTCCTTCACCGCGAGCGTGGCGCCGAGGCGGGTCCCCTTGCGGAGCGGCGCCGCGGCGGGGTGATCGAGCGGGAGCGTGCGGGTGAGCCAGGTCGAGCCCATCTTCTTCGGCCAGCCCTGGAGGAGGCCGCGCAGCATCGAGACGTCCTGGTCCACGTAGATGAACGGGCAGAAGTTCGCGAGCCCGGCGCCGGGGCGCTCGAGCTCGAGCACCACGATCGTCTCGCGGTACTGGGCGACGACGGGATCGAGGAGCTCGGAGCCGTCGGTCGTCGACTGCCAGTCGGCGAAGTGGACGACGCCGCGCCCCGTCGCCGGCCCGAGGGCGGCGGGGACGAAGGGGCGCGCGCGGTCGCACTCGAACTCGACCGAGAGGAGCCAGCCGGCGTAGTGCCACGGCGGCGGCGGGAGCAGCGAGGCCGAGCCTCGCGGCGTGAACGGCGGGGTGAATCCCTTCAGCATGGCGGCGCCTCCGGGGCCATCATGCCCGAGGCGGCGCCTCGCGAGGAGGCGGGACCCGAACGGCGGTCGCGGAGCCCGCCGACGCACGCGCGGGCTTCCCACGCGCGTGCGGCGCTGCGGCCCCCTCCCTGGACCCTAGGCGGTGCCCACCGCGCGCTTCGGCGGCGACGACCCGACGTCGAGCGGCACGACCTGCGCGGCGCGCTCCGGCTTCAGCGTGAGGAGGTGCTTCACCGTGACGACGACGCCGGCGAGGACGACGACGCCGTGGGCGACCACGAGGAGCATCCAGAAGCGCATCGGCTGCTGGGCGATCATGTACGGCTCGCCGCGAACGCGCTCGAGGTACGTCTGCAGCACGCCCGCCACCGCGAAGGCGAGGCTCATGCCGAGGACGCCGAGCGAGGTGAGCCAGAAGCCCCAGTGGCCGGCGCGGTCGTCGTAGCGGCCGCCGGGCAGCCCCTTGATGCGCGGGATCGCGAAGTAGAAGAAGGACAGGTTGAGGAGCGCGTACGCGCCGTAGAAGGCGAGGTGGCCGTGCGAGGTCGTCACCTGGCTCCCGTGCGTGTAGTAGTTGATCTGCGGGAGCGTGTGGGCGAAGCCGAACAGGCCGGCGCCCAGGAAGTGCAGGATCGCCATCGCGCCCACGTAGATCCAGGTGAGCCGCGGCCGGAGCTCGCCCTTCTGCTCCTTCACCGCGCGCCAGGTGTCCCAGACCATGAGCAGGATCGGGAACGGCTCGAGCGCCGAGAAGATCCCGCCGATCCACAGCCACGCCTTGGGCGCGCCGAGCCAGTAGTAGTGGTGGCCCGTCCCGGCGATGCCGGTGAAGAGGAACAGCCCGAGCTCGACGTACAGCCACTTCTCGACGACCTTGCGGTCGACGCCGGTGAGCCGGATGAGCATGTACGCGGCCATCGCCGCGGTGATGAGCTCCCACGCCCCCTCGACCCACAGGTGGATGACCCACCACCAGTAGTACCAGTCGACGGCGAGGTTCCGGTAGAAGGGCATGCCGAACAGGTACATCCCGGCGAGGAAGACGAGCCCGCCGAGGAGCGTGCCCTGCACCGCGTTCCAGCGCCGCGCGCGCAGGAGCGTCACGCCGACGTTGGCGAGGAACATGAGCGCGCCCGCGACGACGACGAAGTCGAGCGCGGTCGGGATCTCGAGGAGCGGCCGGCCCTGGGTCCAGCCGAAGAAGAAGCCGACCAGGGCGGTGACGCCGGTCGCGGCGAGCACGACGAGCTGGACCACCGCCAGCTTCGGCCAGGCGAGCTCGGTCTGCGCCTCGTCCGGCACGAGGTAGAAGGTGGCGCCCATGAACCCGAGCAGGAGCCAGAGCACGAGCAGGTTCGTGTGCATCGCCCGCGCGGTGGAGAACGGGAAGACGTCCACCACCGCCTGCGG